>JAKVBY010000012.1:38026-85993 GCA_022446825.1 Pirellulaceae bacterium | reverse complement strand
GGAGGTTCAAGATGAGCCTGATTGGTTGTCGGCATCATCGGTTCAATTGAGTCATACATCCCCGAAAGAAGTCGGACTTCGACACCTGCGGTTTGAAACATTCGGCAAATGTGTTCGTGGCATGTGAAGAGGAGTACCTGGTGACCGCGTGCGGCAAATTGGTGCAGGACCCTCGCTGTTGCGGTGGCACGCTGTGTATCAAGGTTCACCAATACGTCGTCGAGAACTAGGGGTAATTCAACGCCGCGATCAGCATACATCTCAACCAATGCGAGGCGAATGGCGATAAAAATAATCTCGCGCGTTCCACAGCTCAGCACATCGAGAGGCAAAGACTCTCCGTTCGCATCGTCAACCCGTAGAGCATCTTCATCAAAAGGTGTCCAAATGCGCGTATACCGACGATTTGTCATCTCGGCTAGAAATTGTGAGGCCGCGTTCAATGTTTCAGGTTGGCGTTCTGTTTCGTAGACTTTACGAATTCGGTCCAGTAGCAAGATCACGACCGAGGTAACTCGCCAACGATGAATCGCCTGCCGCAATTCTTGGTCAATACATCCGAGTTCAAATTGTGCCCTGGCAAAACGATCGTCACCGGCTAAAGATTTAATCTCTTGCTTCAGTTCACCGAATTGTTGGTTGAGGGCATTCAATTCCGAGTGAGCTTTTTCTAAGTTTCCACAGGCTTCGTCTCGCTCCTGCTCCACGGATGTTACCGAGTCCGACTCGAAGATTTGAACGATGGTTTCCTCGGCGACAGAATCCCCCAAGGCCGCTGTGATTTGTTGACTCAAGTCACCATGTTGTTGATGGAGGAGGTCTAATTCCTGGTTTTTTTCGATGACCTGGTGCAGTTCCGTTGTATTGGAAACACCGAGCTGAGAGAAAATGGCTTGGCGTTGTGCAATTAACTCTCGTCCATGCTCATTCAGCTGACAACATTTGCGACTCAGGTTCCGGTATTGAAGTTTCATCTCACGACGTCTTTTCAGCAGTTTCTGTTGTTCGGTATGGGCATCTTGTAACTGCCTTAACTGAGTCCGAACGTCCTCGCTAAAGGGTTCCATTTCGATTTCAAGAAAGAGTCGAGTGATGCGGTCCTTGAGGTTTTGCAGTTCGGCCTGACGTTCTTCCATTTCGTCACGCGTTGATTTCCGTTCAGAGTCTTTGTTGGAAATGTTGTCAAAGTCCAAGGTAAATTGGCTCACCTGTGCTGGAGTTAATTGGGCTGGTAGACGGTACCTTTGCAAGGCTGCATCCCATTGGCAGCGAGCTTCTTGACAAAAGGTTTCGGCTTGAGTGAGACGAGATTCGGAAGCTTGAAGCCGATCGTTTGCTTGTTGACGTTCGGTTTCCAGGGGCATTAAGTCTTCCAATTTAGCTAATTCCGCTTCTGCGTCTTTGAGTCGACCATCTAACTGCCCTGCACGTCGAGGCAATTGATGATCGATTTGATCTCGTTCTCCGCAGGCTTTTGTGAGTTGCTTTGCAAGCTGTTCCAACTGCCGTTCGCAGTCATCCAATTCATCTTCTGCGCGGCGTTCCATAGTAAGTTTCACAAAGATCGTAATGGCTAGGCCTGCGCCACCTAACACGATAATGAACCAGGCGAAAGGCAGTACAGAACTCCAAAATACTCCTCCTAATAAGAGTGTTAAGCCGATCACAAAGGGTATTCCCAGCAACTGCACGCGAGACCAAGGCAGGAATTGCTCGTCCATCATTTCTCGACGATCCTCCTGCAATTCGGTTTGATGTCGCGTGAGCTTTTCTATGCGCGACTCAAGGTGAATACGTTGTTTCATCTGCGCAACGATGTCGCTATGTGCGTGAACAGAATCTGTTAGCTTTGCTCCAGTCACAGGACCAAGTTGACTTTCAATCTTTTGCGCAGCTTCATCGGATTCTTGGCGGACTTGGCTTACTTCGGCGCGTAATTGTTCTAATTCGTGTGTGGTTTGCTGGAGTCGTTCACCGGGTTTTTTCAATTCCGTTAGGGCTGGACGGGAAATATTATCAATCACGAAGCCGCCAAGTTGAATTGTGGAAGCTATGTCGCGAGATGGACATGTGGTTTCCATGGATAATTCGCGAGAATGACTTTTAAGTCGCGCGATTTGTTTTTCCAGTGAGGAGATCCATGGCTCATGTTCCGCTAAGGCGTCGATGCGGCAGGCATTTGAACAGAGCACGCGATTGATAGGTAGAATGGTAGCTTGTTGTTTGATTTCGGCCGCCTGACGTTTTACGGTTTGAACTTCGCCACGAAGTTGCGCAAGCTGTTGGGCGACGCTTTCTAACCTTGCCATGGTGTTGTCGGCAAGCGCTGGAACGTGGCCGAGGACTTTGATTTGCTCAATAACGTCTGACCGAGCGGACCATAGATCGTAAACTTGAGCGGCAACTTCAAGCGTGCGCGCCTCTTCTGCGAGGTGACGATTTGTTGCCTGTTGTGCGATGATACTCGTTTCTATTTCTGAAAGCTGTGTGTGTAGATCAGTCCAACGACGGTTGTTTTGGGACTGCTGATCAACCTTTTCTTGTAGCCCTTCTCGCTGGGAAAGTAAAGTTGCGATCAACGAAGCATCACCCTCATCCAGAAGTTGCTGCTGTTTTGTGGTAAGTTCACGCATCACCTGAACCAACGAAATGCGATCCATACCACTGGCCAACGCATACAGATGTTCTGCCGCATCCGTATCATTCAGAGTTCCAAGCTCTTGTAAGTCGCGCAGCCCGAATGCAAAAACATTCGAAAAGATTGATTCGTCGATTCCGGCGAGAAGCCCAGCAAGAGGTTGTGGACCGCGACGTGATCCATTGGGCCCCTCAACGCGAATGCGATCCATGGAATCGGGAGTACTTGGCTGACGTTGAATAGTATGCTTGCCGCGACGGCTCGTAATGTTAAGAGATCCTCCGACACCTGTGCCATTTAGTGGAGGCAGATAGCGGCTGCGACGGTCGGCTGTGAAACCGTAAAACATGGTTCTTATGAACTGCATCAAGGTTGTTTTACCAGCCTCGTTGGGTCCAAAAAAAACAGCGAGATCGGCTGGCAAATCGTTGACGGTTAATTCACTCCAGACGCCAAACCCGTCAACTTCGATATCAGTAATTTTCACGCCAGAGTTCCTTCCTTGACATTACGCTGCATCTCCACTTAAGAGATTGGCACCCAGATCTGCGGCATCGCGCAGGATGTTGTGAATTTGCTGATCGTCGGTAGTCGTGGCGATCGTCGCTAATTCTCCCGATCGGTATGCCGCTGGAATTAAGGCGGACAGATCAAGTGATGTTTTGTTGTGCTGTTGAAAATCTGTTAGTTCCCGTAGGAAATCTCCAAGAATCGTATCTTCGTCAAAAGTAGATTTGGTCTCGTTACTGACCACATTTGGAGTGATCGAATCGCTCCATACTGGCGATGTTCCTTTGCCGAACTGTTGCTGCAAGCGTGCGAGGAATTGGTCCGATTGGAGAGCAGTCCTCATCGCGGTTGCACTGTTTTCGGTCTGCGTCAATTGCCAGGTTACGATCAGTGGTAAACCGCTGGCTTCTGAACGGAGTTGTTCTAATTGGGCAATGGCAGAGTGCTCTATGTCAGCTAATGTGTTTTCCTCAGACAAGAAAAGTTGTTCGTTCAGAAAACGGACATCGTCAGTAGAGATGAACTCTGTTTGCACTTTTTGGGTTGTCCCGATACTCACCAAAGTGCAGCCACATGGCCCATTTTCACTAGGATGACGTCCCTGGATCGTACCGGAATAATGAGCGACACTTGCCGAGTCGGAAAGAGTTTCTCGCTTGGTTTGTCCTCCCAGGGCCCAGTAGGCAACCTTGGAGTCCGTGAGTGATGAGACGTCGGGTTTTCCAGCGGTGATGGCAACCGTAATGTTGTTGGTATTCTTTGTGTAGAAGTCAGAACCGATGGAGGCGCCGCTGTGGGCGCTTTGCCCGAGAATGGTTGCCACCACTTCTCCCGCGCGAAAATGTGCAACTTGCTCTAATTTTTCAGAGGAGAAAAGATGCACATTATCGGGAAGTCTGATGGATGTGGGCCATGCTTCGAGGCAATCACTCGGATGGGCGCTCCAATAAACGGTAATGCCGTGTTCATGCACGGTTTCCAGTTGTTCGAGCAGGAACATAATCTCGCGGGCGCTGGCCTTTGTTGGGTTGATTATCTTGCCGGCAAGCGCGATGAAGTCGACTTCTTCCAGAATTGCGGTTTCGAAAACACGCTCGGCGGCTTTCAGCGGGGCGTCGATCAATTTTTTGGCTAACGCTTCTGGTACCTCACCGATTCCGACAGGTATTGTGTCTAGTCGAAAGTCGCTGCTGTGCAAAAATCGCAATGGAGAAACAGCCATCAATACCTCCGGATACCAACATCCAGCTTGGAGTTGCGATGTCATCGGCGCACCACGGTGCCCGATAAGGAAGCGGCTAGTGTACCGCTGGGAGATGGTTGAGCCTACGGCGATTTGGCATATCCGTGTGCGACAAAAAGCATGCAGTGCTAGCGGTTTTGTGGGGCCGGGGTGAGCATTATTCTTCGGTTGACGCGATAGATCAGGATGACGTCTGGCTCCGGTGATTCGACACGTGGAGGTAGACGTCGCTTGAAATCGGTATGAGTTCCTGCAGCAACCTTTTGAGCGACCTCTTCGGGACTCATTAAATTCAGCAGTTTGATGATGTTGAGATCGTTAGGGACGGTAGCAATGAGTTCCAGACCCGGCGCACCATTTTCCAGCAGCAAACGAGAATTTGCAGTGTTTTCATGAAAAATGCTGAGAAAGTCCATCGCCCAATAGGTTGGCCTTTGGGGAGGAATCTTACCAAGAGCGGTGCGAAAATCTTGATCATCAATTGCAAACCACGCGCGGGGACAATAAATGCCCAATGGTGGTTGTCCCTGACAAATCACAGCCGCATCAGGCGGCAAGACAGTATCTGCCAACCGGTTGAAAGCTAGGTAACTTTCCTGGGAAGACCAACGCCTCCAGAGTTCTTTTGTTGGTAAAAATCCGAATGGATGTGTCGCAGCAACGGCAACGCTACCACCAATCCCAAGCATCAAAAGCGAGAAGATGACTGAGACAGAACGTTGAGAAAGTGCGTGGAACATGGCGTTCTTGTGGGTGTTGTCCCAGATGGTCGCTTGTTCCAGGATTGGATGTTTTAATAGAAAACCTCCGCTCCAGACGACCAAGTAAATGGCTGCTGGCACTGAAGGCAGTAGGAGTCGAGGATAAGGATGATAGAAAGGGACGAGGACAAGAAACGCACCCAGCCAGACGGCAGCCAGAATCTCTTCAAATCGTCCCCAAATCAAGGCTGCGAAAATACAGGATCCTCCCGCCAGTAAGATGAGCAGGTCCCAGCCATTCGCAGTGCTTACAGCTAATGCTGGCAGCAGCAAAAAAAGAAGCCAAGTGTGCGAACGAGTTTGTTGCAGTGGGTGTTTCATCCTTGCGAAAAGCTGGCGGACCAAGATACTTGTCACCGACAATCCAGCTAACAACATCACGACCCATCCGTAGTGTCTCAGTGCCGGCAGGGAAGTGATTAATCTCATGGCACGATGAGGCCAGGTAGCGAATCCTCCGAAGTAAGTTTTGTGCTGGTTAGAAACAGCCTTGTATCCGCCAGGGAACGTTGCATCAACGTGTTGATACCACAAACTATAAACCAACGCGGCCAATCCACCTGCGATGATTAAACTGACGAGCATCCATTTCGTGTAAAGTGAATTCGGTGAGCCATAAAATGGAAGAAGATACCGTCTTAACGCGTATAAAGAGACAGCTGTGAGAGCGATTGCGAAGGTCATCCAGCCAATGTATTTTGTGTACCAGCCCAGCGCGATGACCGCACCGCAGACCATTGTCAGAAGTAAGGAGTGTCGACAGAGACTGGTCTGGGATTTCCAGTGTTCGTGCAGTCGTATTACGCAATACATCGCTAGGATGAAACAGAATGTGATGGGCACGTCCGTTAAAGCCATTCTGGAATAAGCAATATGGAAATCACTGGTCGCTAATATGACCGAGGCGACTAAGGCGAAATTGTTTCCAAGTTTGTGACGAACCAAGAAAAAAAACATGGGTACTGTTAATATTCCGATCAAAATGGAGACCAGTACCCCGATCAGTGGTAGAGAAACATTTGCGACCTTCATCACGCTAGCGATTAATGCTGGGAAAAGAGGCGGTGCGTGAATGGGCAATTGAGGCGATTCAATTCCATCGAATGCCATGGACATTCCACTAGCAACATAAACTCCTTCGTCGTAATGGCAGATGGAGATACTAGTTACCCCTTCGCATCGTAGCCAACTTGCGAGGAGGAGTATGAAACACAAAGCAAACTTTTGTGGGCGAGATAGGTCTCCTGTTGTTGGCCAAGTGGATGCGTCGCCCACAGCGTCACGTTGATCGTTTCCTAGAGCGACGACCTGTCCCATGGTGCTTTGTCTACCAGAAAGGTGTTGAAAATGTGGTTGCTAAAAAGTATTGCTGGTGTTCGGTGTCGTGGCAAATAACAAGAGCGTTTGAGTGGCAAAAGGTTTCCAGAAAAGGTGCCAAGTAGGGTCAGGGCATTTCAACAGATTGCTCTAATGACAAACGGAACTTGCTATAGAATTGCTGAGTGATGCGGGACAACCCTTCGATTGTGTCTGGTCGCTCATTGGCAAACAAGCAGGTTAGCATAAGGATTTTCAAGGCCACCTTGGAAATATGTCATCGGATTGACTGAGTAAAGGTCACAACCGCGACCGCCTTGCCGTCAGGCAACGTAGGAGAAACGATAGTGCTAAGAAACGACGCATTGTGGCCTGTTGCAGTAGCAAGGGAGTTCTGAGATCAGGCCAACTCAGATAAGTCCGCACCGTGTCGTTTGGCTGGGCCGTCGATAAGTAGAACACCCTCTGGCAATTCTTTCGCAGGCGAAATTCGGTGGATTTTTGCGGCATTTAATAATCAGGGAAAGGCAGGATGTGTTCCGAAAACAGATGGAATGAAGATGGATTCCGTTCGAGCATCTTATTCCTAATGATTTGAGCGAGCTTTTCTTTGAGTAAGGGATTGGGAGGACTGAGTCTGAGCAGACCATGTGACTTGCCAAGGATTCGCGCTACCTGGATGCAAAACGACAGAATTTAATCACCTGTCGAGTTTGCCCCTATCCGCCCAGGTCTTGGTAGACGTATCATGACAGGTAATGGAGTTGGCGTACTGGATTATTTGAAATTGCGCCTGGATTTAAGAGCTTACAGTCCTTCCCCTCTCTTTTGTTTTACGAGTGGCCTCCGTTTCTCGATTAGAGCCTGAGATGCCTTGCTATGATCAACACGCTTTATTTGCCCGAAATTCGCGAGATGTTGGCTTTAAACGACGAAGCCGGATTACGGGAGTTCTGTACAGCGCTGCATCCGGCCCGAACCGCTGAATTCATGGAGGGATTAAGTGCCGAGGAAGCGTTCGTCGTCTTGCAGCATGCCGAACCGCTTGTTCGTGAGGAGTTGTTCAGCTACTTCGACCACGATAAGCAAGTCGCGATAGTGGAAAGTGACGATCGTCTTCGAGTGGCTGAACTGGTAGCAGATTTGCCTCCGGATGATCGTGTTGACCTTTTGCAGGATGTGAAAGCCCATGTCGTTAATGAATTATTACCTCTTTTGCCAATGGAAGAACGCCGTGATTATTTACGGCTGCGAGCTTATCCGGAGGACACAGCTGGGGCAGTGATGACCACTGAGTTTGCCAAGCTCAGTGAGGCCCTTTCCGCGCGGGAGGCCTTAGAAGAACTTGGTAAGCAAGCCGGTCAATTAGAGACTATCTATTATCTTTATATTGTTGATGATACAGATCACCTGCGTGGTGTGGTTTCCACACGGCAGCTCGTTTCGGCTATGGGGAAGTCAACCACAACATTGGGTGACTTAATGGAAGCGGACGTTGTCACTGTGAACGCGGTGGACGATCAGGAAGATGTCGCAAAAACCGTTGCCCATTATGATCTGCTGGCGGTTCCAGTTGTTGACGCAGAACGCGTCTTGGTCGGCATTATCACTCATGATGATGTCTTGGACGTCCTGCGCGAAGAAGCGACAGAGGATGCACATCGGATTGCCGCAGTGAACCCCTTAGAAGAAAGTTATATGCGGACACCGTTGCTGACGCTTAGCTGGAAACGGGGGATTTGGCTGGGAGTCTTGTTTTTTGGGGCTTTGCTGACAGCGTTTGCGTTACAGCAATATGAAAATGACCTTGATGAAATAACATGGCTGGTTGTCTTTATTCCGTTAGTAATCTCGAGTGGCGGTAACACCGGCAGTCAGTCTGCAACGTTGATTATCACCGCATTAGCAACCGGTGATATCAAGCTCGGAGATTGGATACGTGTCGTCCTTCGTGAACTGATTCAGGGAATTGTTTTGGGGGCATTGTTAGGCTTATTGGGTTTCCTGGCTGCATTCTTATTGCATTTAGCTCCCGATTTTCAAGCATCGCTTATAATTCCGGTGACACTCATGCTGGTCGTCGTTTGTGGCACGTTGTTGGGTTCGACTCTACCCCTTCTTTTCCACCGCCTTCGACTTGATCCAGCGATGATGAGTAATCCCTTTGTGGCAGGGATTATCGACATTTTGGGTATTATTGTGTTCATGCAAGTAGCACGATGGATGCTCTAAGAAGGTGCTTGGCTTTGTAAACGGAGTGACGGATGAGGGTCTTCGTGACCAATGAAGGTCCCACGCGGTTGGTTGTAACGACTGGTTGTGACGATGAGTTTTTGCCATTGTGAGGTGATCGCAGGTTCGCTTTCTGCGTAGTATCCTGAAATCTATCGCTTAAGGTGATCGCTCAAATTCAACTTTAAGCTGGATTCGACTCAAAAAATGGGGCTTCGTGTCCTGCGAGGTGTTGGATATTTGTCGCTTCCAGGGGCCTGACTAGTCTGGTTTTTAGACATGAGTCCAAAGATGATCCACACCCTGTTCGTAAGCAATGAAACCGATGCAGGCATTTCAGGTAGGGCAACCTTCGAAGAATCCGTGACTGGAGCAGATCAGTGCTGCCCGTTCAAATCAGCGTACCTCTGGCAAACTAGAGCGCCCCGGGAAACACCAAGTGATGCCGTTTAACTGGACCACCGACTGACGTTGCCGAATGGACTTGTTCGACCAGGACTGAATGCTGACCCGACTTGATAGAGGTCAAAATTTAGACCGAGAAAATTACGACGCGCAGATGAGAGAAGACGATTCTGCGATTGCACGCGGAATGCTCGATCAGATCGCAACAAACGTCAGCCGTTTTCTCACGCGTCCTCAACCGATTTGCGTTGGATTGTGCTACAGAAAGAACTACACAGATGGGTGTGATGATGCTGGAAATTTTGGCAGTGAGAGTACAGCTCGATATTGCTCCGCTAAATTTAAAGCCGATTTGTGGATGTCGAAGGCGGTTACGGCACGTTTGCGTGCAGACGCGCTAAGGCGTTTCCGACTGGTGTTGTCTGCCAGCAGCGCTTCGATGGCAAGGGTGGTTTCAGTTGATGATTCGTCACTCACGAGGAGTCCGGCACGTGATGCTTTCGTGAAAATTTCAGCCGTTCCACCAACATTGGTGGCAATGATAGGGGTACCCGACGCGGCCGCTTCCAGCAGCACACGTCCCAGCGGTTCCTGTCGCGCGGTGTGCACTAATAAATCAAACTCGTTCAATAAGTGTGGTATGTCAGAGCGAACTCCCAGCCAGTGAAAATTTGAGTCGACCCCGGCAGCCCGTACGGATTCATGGAGTCCCTGTTCAAATGCGATCGCTTCGTGTTTTTTGGAATGACGTTTGCCCACGATGATGAAATGAACTGTTGGGTTTTGTAATGCGACCTGACAGGCGGCAGCGACGAATATATCGGTCCCTTTGCGCATCCCAATTTGACCGATGTGGCCGACCAGGCGACATTCACGGGAAAGCGACAATGATTTTTTGAGGGCTCCCGTTGACTCGCGAGGCGTAAAGCTATCAAGATCGACGCCGTTATGGAGCACCTTGGTTTTTGCAGCGTGAATTCCGGCTGCCAGATGCCAGTCTTTGGTCGCCTGTGAAACTGCCAAAATCAGAGAATTATGGTTGAGGTCTGCGATAGCCTGAGCACTGCAACGCACGATATCTCTCAGATGGGCGATACTGGGTACACCCAGTTTGTGTGCCACAGGACCCACCAAGCGAGCCATTGACAAACTGTTCGCATGGATTAAATCGGGTTTCAGTATGGCAATTGCACGCTGCAGTGAGTTTCGTAATTCAACTTGTGGCCAACGTTTTCCAGTGGGATCGTGTGTTAGAAAGGGCAAATGGGCGAGTTGCCGTTCCTGCAACTCGTGCACAAGGGGTCCCTGTTCAGGTGCCATGACAGTGAGTTTAAAAGATCGCTGTAGCCCAGCATCGATTGCGGCGAGCAACGAATTCTCGGCCCCATTTAACTCGGTGTATTCGCAAAGGATCAGGACACGGTACATGCAAGCGTTTGTTTTAGAGTAAACCGTAGCGCTGTAGGGTCTGTGCGAGTGCTTCGGTTTGAGTAGCCGTGGGTTGCGTCATTGGCAAGCGCAGTTCACCGGAATCCCGACCCAGCATTTGCATGGCTACTTTGATCGGGATCGGGTTGGTTGCCAATCCCAACATGTCGCGGCAAAGCGGGAAGAGTTGATGATGCCATTGGGTTGCCTGATCCGTTTCACCAGTTGTGAAAGCATTTACCAGTTTGATCATGTCCGTGGGGATGATGTTAGCAACGACCGAAATAACCCCTTCACCGCCGATTGACAACAAGGGTAACGTGAGGCTGTCGTCCCCGCTGAGAACGGTCAGATCTGTGGCCGAAATAATCTGGGAAGCCTGATCGAGAGATCCGGTTGCTTCCTTGACCATTGTAATATTGGGCAAATCCGCTAAGCGGATGATCGTTTCAGGTTCGATGTTTTTCGCTGTACGTCCAGGAATGTTGTAGACACAAAGGGGAATTCCCACCTCTTCGGCGACGGTTTTGTAATGCTGATAAAAACCTTCCTGGGTAGGCTTGTTGTAATAAGGGGCGACCATGAGTGACGCGTCCGCACCTTCTTTGGCAGCCCATTTTGTCAAACGCAGAGCCTCGGCCGTGCTATTGGAACCGGTTCCCGCCATCACTTTAATGCGGCCCGCAGAGACTTGAACGACTTCCGCGATCACGCGTTCGTGTTCTTCGTGTGTTAACGTTGGAGACTCACCCGTTGTACCTGTCGGACAAAGGCAAGCTGTACCGGCAGCAATCTGAAATTCAACCTGTGAACGGAGTGTGACGTAATCGACTTCGCCGTCTTGAAAGGGTGTGACGAGAGCGACAGAAACACCGGAAAAATCAGAACCTTTTCGACTCATGGTATTGACCACATTATTTTGCTGAAGGGGTCGATGTCGCGTCTTTTTCACGCGGACTGCCCCACATGATACGCCGGGTGCAATGAGCGATCAAATGGGCTAGGTCGGAGATGGGGGAACTAGCTCGATTTATGGAGTCTCATGGATGGCTTTTTTCATGTCTCGTACAGCACGTTCCATACCGACCATGATTGCGCGCGCTACAATGCTGTGGCCGATGTTTAATTCGTGCATCCCCGCGATGTTGGCCACAGGTTGTACGTTTTTATAGGTCAGCCCATGTCCCGCATGTAACGCCATTCCAAGTTGTCTAACTTGTTTTCCAGAATTTGTTAGTTTTGCTAACTCTTCGTCCTGCTGCTGACCTTTGGCGAGTGCATATTGGCCGGTATGTAATTCGACAGCGGAAACTCCCAGCGTTGCGGCAAATTCGATTTGCTCAGGATCGGGATCGAGAAACAGACTGACTTTAATGCCGGCATCTTGTAAACGAGTGATTGCGGTAGAAACCATTGCCTTGGAACCAACTGCATCTAAGCCACCCTCAGTGGTCACTTCTTCGCGTTTTTCTGGTACGAGCGTCGCTTGCTCGGGCTGTATCGTGCAGGCGATATCGAGAACATCGTTGTCACAGGCCAGCTCTAAGTTCAATTTTGCAGTAACCGTCGCATGCAATATTTCCAGATCACGAACTTGAATGTGGCGGCGATCTTCGCGGAGGTGCACAGTAATACCATCCGCACCTCCCAGTTCTGCCAGGGTTGCCGCCCAAACCGGGTCGGGTTCGAAAGTTTTACGTGCTTGCCGAACAGTTGCGACGTGGTCAATATTTACTCCTAATTCACACACGATTTAATCCTTGGTTACAGCGGGAATGTCTTAAAGGGGCCTTGTTTGAGGAAGGAAAATCTTATGGCGCAAAGCCCCGTGTGAATAGCGGACGTAGTGGCGGGACATCAACGAGGGGCGGTGAATCGTCGAGTTAAGTCAATGTTTCCGTCTCCATCAAAGTCTTCTTCTAACAATAAGCATTCCAAAAGGGGGTCAAAACGCAATTGCCGAAAAGGTTTCCTGACCGTTGACGACGTTCGTAGCGGTTCGTTGGATTCGGAAAGAGAATTCCATAGATCACGTCCAGGCTCGGGCGCCTGTCGAGGTGCAAATGCAGCACCACGTCCAAAAGAGTAGGCTAAACTTGCAATGATTACGATCGTGACTAACGATATTTTGGAAGAACGTTGAGGATCCGAGTTGCTTGGAGACGCTGTGATATTTCTATCTGTTTGTGTGTTACCAACTTCTCGAGCCATTTCTTTTTTTAATAAATCAATTGCCGCCACTGCCTGCGTTTGCTCGACTCGCAAGACAAACATCGATTTCCAACCTCCCGCTTCTGCACTGAATTCATCGTGTTGTTGAATATCGGTTGGAATATCCTTCGCGTGCAACAGGTCGGCTAGGAAGCCGACTTCCGACATGTTTGAGATGTTTGCAATCGGCCGCCATTGGAGCCTCTCTTGATCGTTTCTAAGATCACAACCGCATTGTGGACAGAGATGAGGAACCAGAGCACCAGATTTGAATTCGTGGAAACACTTCAAACAGCGACTCACGTCAATTACTCCACTGCGGGTGTCAGTTCACAAATCCTGGCACCGTGGGAACTACCACTAGCCAGAGTGATTTCCAGGTCTGCTTCGAAAGTGGTTTTACGGATTCCTTCCACAAACTCCAAGGCCGCACCCTTGTCCGGCATGATGGCAAATAACGTCGGTCCCCAAGAACTTTGCCCCACACCGTGTACACCCAATGACCGAGCGGCATCAACAAGTTGTTTTAAACGAATTCCATTGTACGCCTCGCCGTCCTGAAAGTCCGCAAAACACGTTCCTGACCCAAAACCGTAGCGAAACACACTTTCTCCAAATTCGGCAAAGTTTTCTTCTGCCAGAGCCGCCAGCATGTGGAGGCGAACTTCTTCAGCAAGTTGCACTGCCTTGTCGGATGTCATGGAAGGTAAATGATCAAAGGCAAACTGTTCAGTTCTTCCTGAGAGCCCCAACATGTCCTTGGGGCGAAATAGTACAAACCGCCAGTCAGCAGGAATGGACATGTGACAGTCCAGCGGTGAAATTAGTTCACCAGTTGACTTGCCTCGTTCGACAATTAATCCGCCAAGGCTAAAGCCGTAAGTGCCCACCGCCGAGCGTTGTCCACGACCCACACTCAGAGATAGCTCGGCCGGTTTAGGGAACGGAGTTTCTGTCATGACGTGTAAGATCGCCGCTACGGAGAGAGCTAATTGGGTACCGCTTCCTAGTCCGACGTGGCTGACCGGAGTATTGATGACTTCAATGCGACACGCGGGAAGTTCTTGTCGTTGATGAAAAGCGGCCCAACGTCGAGCAAATTCTTCGACACGGGTTGAATTGGTGCCGTCTACTGAGAAAGAGGACGCCGTGTGAGCGCACAGCCTTAACGCTGGCGCATCAATCATGACACCCACACCTCCGAACTTTCGCGGACCGTGCCCCAATGACATTAAACCGAAGTGTAGCCGACTGGGCGCAACGATTTCAATACTACGATGCTTCATGAAATTGCCGTCGGTAAGTGGTCATCAAGATAGTGACTCAGAATCGCAAATGCCCGACGTTCTTGTTGTCCAGCCGTCTTTTCGACCAATGTCGATAGCCTCGCAAAATCGCGTTGAATCTCATGGCGGGGCAAGAAGTTGATGCGTGTGGCAAGAATCGCGGCTTCGATGACGGCATGCTTGGCACGATTGAACCCAAAAAAATCTTTGAGACGTTCTTGATCCACAACTTTACAGAGAATGTTTGTTCGTTCTTCGCTATCATCCAAGTCAATCACCTGCAAAGCGTACCAACGACATGCAACGTCAAGAATGAATCCATCGCAGGCCCGACATGGTGTGGTTGCTGGCATCTCTTGCCAAACATTAATCGCGGCTCGAGCCAGTAATTCCACGTCATCAATGACGTGGAACACGCCTTGGCCTGTCCTCGCGAGATTGTGGAAAGTCACTGACGTTTGATAAGGACGCAAAGATATTTCTCGCATCTCTTCATCGACGAGGGGACCCATGGGCGATACGTTGGGGGTTCCGTCGAGATTTTTCGTTGTAACGATGCCTTCCAGGATCACGTTTTTATCCACGTTGCTCAAAAAGTTACCGGTGTATTTGGTAGAGGTGTGGGTAGCTTATGCCGCGATAATAATTCTCTATCAAGCACATCGACTGCCCTCTGGCATTCAATTTTGGCAGATCGCAAAAAGTTCTCCAAGATGCGGAAACCACCGATCGTCAAAATTGATTCGGGATGAAACTGTACGCCAAATAGAGGCAGCTCGCGATGTGCAATACTCATAATGCTTCCGTCTGCAACACGGGCAGACACGTCGAATCCTCGGTTCAAAGAGTTTTCATCAATCGTGAGGGAATGGTAGCGACAGGCAATCATAGGATTCGGTAAGCCAGCAAAAAGTCCCGTCTGCTGGTGCTCAACCTTGCTCGTTCGGCCATGCATGGGTTCGGCACTACGAATGATTTGGGCACCAAAGGCGGCGGCCATGATTTGATGGCCCAGGCATACTCCGAGCATTGGTTTTTCGTAGGCCAAGGATCGTACAATGTCGAGCGAAGTCCCAGCTAGATCGGGTGTGCAGGGTCCAGGCGACAAGACAATTGCCTGCGGATTTAAACGACGCACACTCGCCACGTCAATCTCATCATTGCGCACAACTCGGGTTTCCTGACCGAGTCGCTGAAAATAGCGTGCCAGGTTGTGAACGAAGCTGTCGTAGTTGTCGATTAACAGGATCATGAAAAGGAGATACTGGGATCAGAGAATCAAAGGATCGAGCGTAACATACCCTCGGCTTTGTGCCATGTTTCTTTGTATTCGTCTTGGGGATCGGATTGTGCGACTATGCCTCCACCGACAGGGAATTGCCACCAGCCTTTGCCTGCGGTGATCGTCCTAATCAGGATACTCAGGTCGAGCGTGCCATCAAACCCGATGTAACCCAAGGAACCGCAATATGGTCCGCGGGCTGTTGGTTCTAATTCAGCGATGATTTCCATGGCCCGCACCTTGGGTGCTCCGGTAATGGAACCGCCTGGAAACGTTGCCCGAATTAAATCGATGGGTGTGGCCTCCGGGCGTAAGTTCGCACGGATGGCAGAGACCAGGTGTTGTACATACTCATAAACCTCGATGTCGCAAAGTTGGCTTACTTGGACGCTTTCTGGGTCACAGACGCGTGATAGATCGTTGCGCATGAGATCAACAATCATCACATTTTCAGCGCGGTCTTTTTCGCTTTGACGCAAATCATCAGCGACAAAAAGATCCGCAACTGGGTGTTGAGAGCGTCCACGAGTCCCTTTGATTGGACGAGTTTCTACCTGACGGTCGCGGATTCTTATAAATCTTTCGGGCGAAGCACTTACGATCTGAAAATCGCCCAGATCAAAAAAAGCGGCAAAAGTTGACGGATTTCGCTCTCGCAATCGTATATACAAATCCAGTGACGCATCGTGAGCTGGAAACAGTAGACGTTGTGCAAAATTGGCCTGAAACAGATCGCCAGCGTGGATGTATTCGACGATTTGTTCCACTGCACGACGGTAGGTGTTGGCTGAAAAAGTACTCGTCAGTCCATTGAATTCACCCGCGGCAAACTGCGGTGCGAGGGCCGACGTTGGCACTGGCTTCGCAGCAGCTGATTTCGGAGTCATGATGGGGGCGTGAAGCCAACGCAGAAAGTCGCTAAGACGCCCTGCTGCCCGTCGTGCCCGTTCGTCCTTCTTTAAGGCAGGTAGTCCTTGGGAAATAATCCAAGCTCTTTCGACCTGATGGTCAAAAGCAACCACGACATCGTACAGTCCGACGGCAAGTGCGGGCACGGAAAATTCGTCATGTCGCGTGGCGGGAAGTCGCTCTAAACTTTGCCCGAGGTCGTAACTCAGAAGGCCGGCGGCGCCGCCTTGAAACGGTGGAAGATGATCCAGATGGTTTGCTGGTAACAGGTTTAACCGATCTTCCAAATGTTTCAAGCTGTCATGAGAATCACTGGGAAATGTCAGGAAATCGAACGGGTCAGCCGTGACAAAAGAAAACCGACCAAGCTCATTATGTCTCAGCGCGCTATCCAAAAAAAGGCAATGCGAACGAGCACTAAGACGTTGAAAGACATCCATTGGATCGGGCGCTGGCAAAAGTTCCTTGATCAAAGGTGTAAAAGGTTGGGGATGCATAGGTTTCGGAAGCCAAGAAATACGTTCTTTTTTGTTACTTGCGCGGTGGATCAGAGTTGTTCTGAAAGTGTTTCAATCGATGGTTCTTTTCTTCAACGGTCAAGAATCCCCAATCAAGCGCTTCGTCCTGTTGGTATTGTTTACCCAGGGTCTTCGCTATCGTAGCTTTTGCCATCTCGTAGCCTAGATAGAAAGCGTGCGTCACATCGATGTTCTTAGGTGACGTTTGCAAGAGTTGTTCAAACAACAGAAATGGATCGTTGTTTGTAAGATGCACGGCCGCACTGATCAGATGCAGGCCATCTTCCTCAGAGAAAATCCGGAAGTTGTTGTCTTTAATTTGTTCGTGTAAACGTGCAAGTGTAGCGCTTTCCTGAGCAAGTACACGATCATCTCGTAACGCTACCAGTTTCGGTTCCAGATGCTTTGGTGGAATGCCATGTTTGATTGCGAAGTGCACGAGTCGGCGGGCTAAGTCGCATTCTTGCACACTTGTCCTAGCCCAATTAATGACTTGCGTTGTCAGCACGCTTCGAATACCGAGTTCCTGACAGATTCCCAACAATAAGACGTTGACACCAGCGGAATCCGCGTCTGTTAGCTCCGTGAGATTTCCAATACCCATCATCATTTCCGCATCGACATACTGATGACGTGTTTCGGAATAGCGTCGCAAGCTGTCTGCGAAACCACAGCCAATCGGTTCCAAAATAGGATCGATGCGTAGCGGCACTCTCGAAATCGATAGTTTCTCGATCGTTTGATCGAGTCCACGAAGAGTTTTCGGGTCATCGGGAATCGCCACCACTTCGCAGCCCCAATCCGCGGCCGCATCTCGATTCGAGGAATTCACCGACAGGACGAGTTCTGCACCGGCTCGCACTGCAGGACCAATTTCCGCCGGTTGTAGACTGTCAATAGAAACGCGGTGTCCTTCATCGCACAGCGCTCGCACGCAATCGGCAACTCCGGCCCAAGCAAATCCCGGTTCACAGCCGACATCAATCACATCGGCTCCGGCGTCTGACAACCGACGGGCCTCTGCGAGGATCTCGGCCAGTGTCAGTCGAGGTGCATGATTTATTTCTGCGATGATCTCGATGTCGTATTGACCATAGTCCTTTTTGTGAGGATCTTCGTGGCCGAACATTTCTGGCAAACGTCGTAGATCACGTGGACCACAAACGACTTGGGTTGTAACACGGCAGGTCAACGGAGTGAGGTCACCTGAACAATATCCTGGAATCACAACTTTCGTTGCTTGCTTGGGAATCGAAATGTGGCGAGCGATCCACTCGGGAGTCATTAAGGCTGCAACGGTGATCGGTAAGACATCGACGGAATAACGAAACCCTGCAGCTTGCGAGAGGTCAACCAGAATCGCCTTTAAGGCATGTTCGGCTAAACGGCCCGTAACAAAATGGATGTGATCTGAGCTCATCCATCCCCTTCTGTACGAAAGCCGCCGTTGACTGCGATGGTTTGACCACTAATGAAAGTTGCAGCAGGTGAAACCAAAAACCGCACGACGCGGGCGACATCGTTTGGTGTTCCCCAGCGACCGACCAACGATTCCTTTTGGGCACGTTGCTGCCAATAATCTGAGGCGTCTTCTCCCCAGGATGTTTTGATCCAGCCAGGAGCAACGCAGTTTACACGCACCTCCGGTGCAAGTGATTTGGCAAGGCTTTTTGAAAAAGCCATAATGGCGCCTTTGATCGTTCCGAACATGGCACCACTATCTCCGGCCATCCCGGTGTCCGCTTGATCCCATCCGACGTTGATGATGACAGCATCCTTGGTCTGGTGATGAGTTGCCTTCATGCGATCGCCAACACTTCTTCCAAGAAAGATTGTGGACAAGACGTCGACTTCCCAGAGTCGCTGCAATTTTTTTTCGAACGGCCATGCTGCTACTTCACCGGTCAATACATCGGCACCGGCATTGTTAACCCAGATGTCGACCATTCCTTGCCATTGCCAAGAATCTTCAACGAGTTCTTCACGATCCTTCGCTTTGGCAAGATCTTTGGCCAGCACCAGTGCTTTCTGACCCCCGCTACGAATTGTTGTGGCGACCTCATGGCAGCGTTTTTCTGATCTGCCGTGGACGATGACGTTGGCCCCGACAGCAGCCAATCCTAAGGCGATCTGGCGACCGATTCCTTGAGAGGACCCCGTCACCAACGCGGTTTTGCCTTGGAGCATCAGATTTTCGGGTTGGCGGGTCAAACGAATGCCTCGATTTCATATAATTAAGCAAGATTGTCAGTATTTCGTTTTAGCTCTGATGCCATGTGTCAGCAAGAATGCCGCCACCGGAAGGGTAACCCGATTGCAGTGAATCAGGTTGTCTGAAGGCAAGAAAAAAGAAAAATGTTTGAAAACCCCATTTTTACATAGTGGGTTGTGTTCGTGTCATCGTGCTTGCTACGCTCAGGCGGCAACGCCGTAATCTCGCCATCTGGTGCGCTTTCGGCCCCAAGTAAATCTTAGCAGAGCAGACTCGCGCTGCCCTGATTGCAGCGATTAGATATCATGTCGCGCAGGTCGTTGTGACCTTCTGTTATGCTTCTGTTATCCTTCTTTTATCTTGACCGCGATTTGATTCCTGCCGTATGAAACCTCGCGAGCTTGTCGAACAATTCCCCCACACGATTCTAGCATTCCGTGGTTACAACGTTGCGAATTTTGGTCGGACTCCGGAATTGCTTCAGCACCCGGCCTACAGTCCGATTGTCATAGCAGCATTGACTGAGGCATCGAAAATTGCCGGAGAGATCCTGGGTCGACAAGTCGACCTGGTCAATCATGTTCGCGAAAAAAAGAAAACGGATCTCGATTCTTATGCAGACGATGTAACGATGATCGTGGCGGTGGAACTCGCTCAGTTGCGTTTGCTGCAAGAGTGTTTTCAGATCGACTATCGCTCGGCAAAATTAAGTATGGGTTATAGTCTTGGCGAAATCAGTGCTTTGATTGCCGGTGGTGTTGTCACCATGGAACACGCTCTGGTTCCCCCTCTAAAGTTGGCCGCTGACTGTGTGGATCTGGCTGCAGAAGTTTCTATGGGAGTCCTGTTCTCACGCGAAGGCTCGGTTGCGCTCGACGAAGTCGAGCAACTCTGCCAGGAAATTAATTGCGCGGGAAATGGGGTGATAGGGATTTCAGCTTTGCTTTCACCAAATTCATTACTTTTGTTAGGTCAACAGAATACGGTTGAGTGTTTTAAGAAACGCATGAAGGAGCAGCTTTCGTGTCCAGTGTATTTGCGGAAGAATGATAGCCATTGGCCTCCATTGCATTCTCCAATAGTATGGCAAAGATCGATCCCCAATCGTTCTGCAGAGATGTTGCATACGATGCCCGCGGAATTCAAAAGGCCATCGCCGCCGATTCTCTCACTGGTAAGCGGAGATGTTGGTTACACAGAAACCAACGTGCGAGCCATGCTCCATCGTTGGTGCGATCATCCACAACGCTTGTGGGATGGGGTATACCAGTCGTTAGCGATGGGCGTCAAAACGATCGTGCATGTCGGCCCTCAGCCAAATATTATCCCTGCTACTTTTAAGAGGCTCCACGATAATGTCGAAGCGCAAACCCGCGGTAGTATCGGCATGCGAGCCCTCTCGGTAGCGATAAGCCGTCCCTGGCTTAAGGCGTTACTGCCTGCGCGAACGGCACTCATGAATGCCCCAAACGTGCAACATGTCATTCTCGAAGATTGGTTGTTGGAACAAACAGTATGAGCGACTGTTTTTCATGGTGTGACTTCGTGAATCAGCGCTTTGTCTGTCAGACCACACATCAAATTCTCGATAGAAAGCTCGGCCATCCGATGGCGAGTTTGTTCCGTGGCGCTGCCCAGATGAGGAGTTAGCGTTACATTGTCTAACGCTAAAAGTGGATGATCTCGTGGTAGTGGTTCTGGGTCTGTAACATCCAACGCCGCTGCGTAAATCCTTTTTTGCTGCAGGGCTGTAGTAATTGCCTCGGTGTCCACGAGCGGCCCGCGTCCAATATTGATGAGAATTGCGGTCGATTTCATTTGATTTAGGGCGATTGCATCGATCATGCCTCGGGTTTCGTCATTGAGCGGTACACTAATCACGACATAATCGGATTGCTGTAATAATTCATCAAACGTGGCGTACTGAACGCCGATCTGTTGCTCTGCGTTTTCGTGGCGGTGACGGTTGTGATACATCACACGCATGTCAAAACCAATTGCTCGCCGTGCAATCTGATACCCAATGCGTCCTAGTCCGATGATGCCCAAGGTTTGGCTGTGGATCTCTCGACCCAGCATGTAGCCTGGATCGTATACTGTAAATTCACGGCTGCGGGCATATCGATCACCTGCGACAACTTTTCGCCCGGCAGCCATCAAGAGGGCGAAGGCCATGTCGGCAGTCGCTCCATCAAGAACACCAGGTGTGTTTCCGACGGGTATGTCGCGTGAGATAGCATCCGCAACATTAATATGGTCGACACCGACGCCGAAGTTACTAATGACTTTGAGTTCCGGAAAATGGTCCATCATGGAACCGTCCAGATGAGGATGTCCAAAAGTGTAGATGCCCGTGACGGATTCGTGTGTCCCTTGTTCTGTGGCGCTCCACGGAAGCAACTCACACCGCTCGGACAGCATGCGGCGCAAGGAATCGGAAAGTGGACTGTCGACAACAATATTCGGCTTTGCTGAAGCATTCGGCATGGGTATTGTTCTCTGGTTGTTCCGGCAGTGAATCGAGAGGTGAAATCAATAAGAAATGATAATCCTTTGCGTCGTCTTCGTGAGATGTGCGCCCAGGTAAATCTGAAAAAAAATTTAGCCAGGTCCTGGCCTCAGAAAATTAGACCATCAAAATGTCGGGAGCAGCTGACGATGGTAAGCTGGTGTCTCTCAGAGACCAAAACCTCCACCAGCGATCAAAATGAACGCCGTCTGATGGACATGGCCAATGGCTGCTCAGCTCAACAGGATTTCTGCATTGCCTCTGGCGGTTTCCAAAGACGGTTTGCCTAAGACACGGGATCCAATTCGTGGATTGGTTCCCCGAAGGGCAAAATTGGCATGGGCCGACCGCTATGGTTAGGAAAGGTGACCTCCGGATCGATGCCTAGATGTTCATAGACGGAAGCCCACAAGTCATTCGGAGAAAGCGGTCGCTGTATCGGCTCTTCTCCCTTCGTGTTCGTAGCACCAATAACTTGGCCCGTTCGCATGCCTCCACCACTGACCAGCATACTCATTGAGTTTGGCCAGTGGTCTCGCCCTGGTTGTTGGATGCCGGTATTTGTTCCGATTTGATAATTGATCTTCGGAGTACGTCCGAATTCGCCGGTGACGATCAACAAGACTCTGCGGTCTAAGTCGCGCGCATAAAGATCCTCAATCATGGCGCTAATTACCTGGTCGTATATGGGCAGACGAATCTTCGCATCATTAAAAATATGTGCGTTGACAGCATGACTGTCCCAGTTGTAGGTGCCGTAGATCGGAAAATCGACACCCGAAACAAATGGGTTTTCCATCACGACTGTTACCCATGGCACTCCCGCCTCGACCAAACGTCGAGCGAGCAACGCTCTTTGCCCCCAGCCGTGGCGGCCAAAACGCTCACGTGTCTCCACAGATTCTTTACTCAGGTCAAATGCTTCGCGGGCTTGTTTCGAAGTGATCATCGACATGGCCCGTTGGTTGAATACATCGGTTGTATTCATAAGTTCGCTCGCATCCAGATCGCGACGAATCTGATCGAGACCTTGAAGTAGCTCCAAGCGTTGCCCGAGTCGATTTTCTCCCAGGCCATTCACGAGGGTTAGATTTTCAACTTTGAAGTTGTCCTCATTGGGGTCGGCTGAAATCCGAAAGGGATGAGTTTCGGTTCCCAAATAAGCCGAGCCAAAGCTAAATGTGTCGACATTGTTTACTCGCCCATCGCCCATGACAATGTAATTACTGAGACCATTCGGATTGGGCCGCTGCTGAAACATCTTCGAGACGATCGATCCAACCATAGGGTGGTCGTTGACGAATCCACCAGGTTTGAGAGGAATCCGGCCTGTTAAAAAGCGTTTGTGTCCACCATCGTGATTGGCAAATCCATGATGACAGGAACGGATCAAATTGAACTTGTCGGCACACTTTGCGTGCTGCGGTAACAATTCGCAAACGTCTAAACCTGGTACCTTTGTGGGAATTGGACGAAATTCTCCACGGTAGACGTCCGGAGCGTCTGGTTTCAGGTCGTACGTCTCCATGTGGGGGGGACCACCGGGAAGCCAAACTAAAATAACCGAGGCTTCTTGGTCGCTTTTCTCGGTGGGTGCTGACAAGGCGCGCGCTTCCAGCAGCCGGGAGAGTCCTAAGCCACCAATCATGCCACCTCCGATTTGGAGGGAATCACGCCTCGAGATGGGGCCAGCGCAAGCTTGTTTTTGGGGCGTGCTTCTGTTCATGATGGGCGTATTTTAACCTCAGGTCGACGCATTTTCAAACTCGGTTGAACACGGTTTTCACCGCGTTGAGACACCGTGCGTTGTGCTGCGTTGTGCTGCGTGGTGCATGCGAGACAAAATGCCGTGAACAAAGTAGATAGACCTACTTTGTATGTCGGCATGTGTCGGTATTGAGAGGATTCAAATCACCACGAAATCAATTTATTGAATGGATTTCTGGTGACCGAATTCTGACACTGGTTGATTAAGCTCTGTGCTCCAGGCGGTCAACCGTTATTGGGGTGCGATCCCGCATTACGGTGTTTTTCTAGCAAGCCGACGTCATTTTTTTAGGCAATACAAATGGTTTTTGCTGCGTACCAGCAGGGCGTTTCCAGCCACTGCCGGAGCGGCCCAGACACCTTCTTCAAATTCATTTTCAGCCAAAAGTTCAAATTCACGCTGGGCGGCAAAGACGACAGCTTTGCCATCCTTACTGAAGCAATAGATGCGACCGTTGGCATAAATCGGAGAGGCCCAATGTTTTCCACCTACGCGTTTCTTCCAAATTAATTCACCGGTGTTGGCGTCTAGACAGGAAGCGACACCTTCGTCTTCGATCATGAAGAACAAATCTTTGAAGACAATTTGAGACGGTCTCTTGGGCGTACTTTTTCCGGTGCGCCATTCGACGTGACTGTTGGTTACATCACCATTACCACCCGGTTTAATTGCCACGAGCGCTTCTGGCCCGTCTCCCGCACATACATAAATCAAACCGTTGCTAAACAGTGGCCGAATTGCTGCGTTCATACCGCCGTGATTGACGCGCCAGAACTCGTCGCCCGTGGCAGGGTTGTAGGCAATGGTTGACATGGCACTGGGGCTGATCAATTCTTGGCGACCATTGGCCTCAATAACCGTCGCCGTGGAATAAGCCTTCATGGCGTCACCATTGTCTGTCCCATAGTCAATATTACGATCTTTGTTCCAAACGGTTTCGCCGGTATTTTTGTCGAGTGCAACAACATATTGAAAGTCGTAGCCGTCATAGGCAACGATGAGCAGGTCGTCATGGACAATGGGGGACGAGCCGGCACCTCGCCAATGATTACAAGGAAGGTCGCGACGTTCCCAGAGTTTTTTTTGTGAGGTTGTATCGAGGCAGGCGGTACCGTGACTCCCATAGTGGAGGTAGATGCGCCCTTCTTCGATGATGGGTGTCGAGGAGGCGTGTGTATTTGTTGGATGGCGATATTGAGGCTCTGCGACTTCGAAAATCAGCATGTCATGGATAATCTTTCCTGATTTCAATTCAATGCAGACAGCAGATAGCTTGTGACCATCTTCGGTTGCGGTGGTCATCCAAATCTCGTCTTCCCAAACCACGGGAGAGGACCAAGCCAAGCCGTGAATCGGCGTTTTCCAGGCAACGTTTTCTGTTTCGGTCCACCTGACAGGCAAATCGTTTGCCTCAGAAACGCCATCCCCGTTGGGACCACGAAACTGATTCCAGTACGGTTGAGCGGCGGCAAGATGCAAGGGGATACACAACATCGCAAACAGTGTGAGATGACGCATTCGGAGCCTCACGGAATGGCGGAAGTTTTCGAAAAAGAACCGTTCTTCGTTGCCCTGAAGGTAGTCGTCGCAGTGCCGGCGGACAAGTGGCAGGACTGTATTCGCATCTGCAAAAAGCGTTCCAGACGATATATTAGCTACAGAGCTTTTAGCTTCAGGATATCTACTCTTGTACCGTAATCAACTTGGTTGAGCGATGTTTGCAATTGGTATTTGCGGTTTTCTTCTAGGAATCGTTGCTGCCTCCGCACTGCAGGCGTACAGTCGCCTCTGTGAGCGACAAGAAAAAGAAATGGATCGAGGTGCCGCAGCCTTTGCGAAGCAGCAAGAGCGAGTGCGACAGATCGTCAAGGATGTCCAGATCCAGCCAGGAAAATACGCTGTAATCTTTGAAAAAGTGGATCCGGATTTTAATGACTCGCCGACTCGTATTTACCTGTACGACTGCTTTGATCACGTGGCAGCGGCCTTAACCTTGGACGAGGTTGAAGATCGAGTCTGGGTTCTCGATTCCAACCGTGACTTAATTGCAGACAATCGAGCCGATCATTGGTTTCCCTACGATGCCCGTGATCTGGTGCGGTGGAAACAGCGTCCCACCTTAATCAACGAGTCGATGTTGGCAGCGCACGCAGTCGAATCGATTATGGTGGAGACAGCAGCCGTCAATCGAAACGCGACCGAATACTCAAGCTAACGTTCCGCCAGAGTTTGGTGACGATACTTAAGCGAGACTCGCACTCCACTTGACGTAGCGTTTGAATGTGCGAGGATCGGCCGCGATATTGGTTTGCTACAACAAATAGGGATGCTGGCGATGAACATCGAATCGATCGAGACCTTTGTGCTGGAGTTGCCACTTACTCGACCGATCGTTGCGGCGGTTTCCACGGGAGATCGTGGTTCACCATGTGGCTCGGTTTTCATGCCGTGCGTTAAAGTCGTGACGGACGAAGGCATCGAAGGCATCGGGTACGCTTGGTGCATTGGTGGCGGCGGGAAGGCAATGAACCGTGTTCTCTGTGACGACATGTCCCCCTTACTGCTTGGTGAGAACGCCCTGGACCACGAACGACTTTGGGAAAAGCTTTATTGGGCAACGCAGCCGACTGGTCGACATGGATTAGTGATGCAAGCGCAATCCGCGATCGATCTGGCGTTGTGGGACATCAAAGGGAAAGCGGCTGAGATGCCATTACATAAGTTGTTTGGAGGCATGCGCGATCGTGCGCCTTTATACGGTTCCGATGGTGGTTGGCTCAATATGAGTGTCGAGGATATTTTGGTCGCAGCAGCCAATTATTTGGCAGAAGGAATGTATGGCATCAAGTTGAAAATTGGACACGCGGATCCCATGGTGGATGTACATCGCTTGAGAGATATTCGCTTGGCCTTGGGAAGTGATGTTTGGATTTCTGTCGACGCAAACCAGAAATGGGACTATACAACCGCGATTCAAGTGGGTCGGGAGTTAGAGCAATTAGGTATTGCTTGGTACGAAGAGCCTATGATCTGCGAGAATGTTGTGGGACATGCCCGACTGGCGGAAAAACTCGATGTACCCATTGCTCTTGGCGAAACACTTGGTTCACGACATGAAATCGGATCATTTTTGCAGGCCAATGCTGTGGATATTGTGCAACCTGATATAACACGCGTTGGGGGTATGACGGAAATCTTGAAGGTCATTGCGATGGCCGGAGCGGCACATCGGACGGTGGAGCCGCATTTAATGATGGAGGCATCGGTCCATTTGGCTTGTGGCCTTCCTGGTGTTACGGGCTTGGAATATATGCCGTGGTTGACCAAGGCATTTACGGATCCTCCGCAAGTGAAAGACGGCCAGATGCTGGCACCGACCGCGCCCGGTTTAGGGTTAGAGTTTTCTCCGCGGGCAATTGAGCATTTTCGCATCGCATGAAAGAAGACACGCCACGAATCGCAGCGCTTTTCTCGAGTGCTACCGAGATTCTCTATGGCCTAGGCCTGGAAACACAGATCGTTGCAGTAAGTCACGAATCCGATTTTCCGGAACAGGCGAAGCACAAGCCAAGTGTGACGTTTTCAAACATTGCGGACGACCGATCAAGCGTTGGCATTGACTCTCAAGTACGCCAGCTGACCCAACAGGGGAACGCACTCTATGAGATTGACCGCGAGAAGTTAATTGCTTTACAGCCCGACTTGATTGTGACGCAGCAACAATGCGATGTTTGTGCCGTAAAATACGAGGACGTTCTTGAAGTGGTGCGGTCCCATGAGTCACTTGCGGACACGCAAATTATTGCACTCAATCCAATTTCTCTTGGAGAGATCCTTGCCGATATTGCTGAAGTGGGACGGGCCGCACGTTGTGCGGAGGTTGCCAGCGCTTACATCAAGTCGCTGCAAGCACGCATTACCAGAGTTTCTTCTTTGACCGTCGACATACCAGCAGAAGACCGTCCGCGGGTTGCCTGTATCGAATGGATTGAGCCGATGATGCTGGCAGCCAATTGGGTTCCCGAGTTAGTCTCTATGGCTGGGGGAGATCACGGCTTAACGCAAGGAGGGCGTCATAGCGCCTATGTTGGCTGGGAGGCTTTGCTCCGTTACGACCCCGAAATATTAATTGTATCACCCTGTGGATTCGATTTGTCGCGCACTATCACAGAAGCGCAGGTGTTGTTTCAACAGCGAGGTTGGTCAACCATTTCAGCGGTCCAAAATAAACGCGTGTTTGCTTTGGACGGGAATGCTTATTTAAATCGCAGTGGTCCACGGATTGTAGACTCTCTAGAAATTCTGGCGCACTTAATTCAGCCGGAAAGATTCGACGTTCCCACTAAGGTGACTGAATGGATGACTGTTTGTCACCCCCTTTAAGCTGGCGAGAAATAAGCTTGTTTTGCTTCGCAGCAAGGGTCTACAGCAAAAGAGAGGATTTTTGCGGGCTCTGTTTGTGTCCGGAAAAGGGCCCATGTCGGGTGTAAGGTTAGTTCGGTTTGTGGAGTGTCACAATCAACGCGTGTGCGTGTCTGTTTCGGCGATTGTTTTGTACATTTCCGGTCGGCGATCTTGAAACCGATGAATGACATGCTTGTCTGGGACACGGACGCGTTGCTTGTTGCGCGCCATGTCGACATCAATTTCTCCATAAATAATCGCTTCACCGTCATGGTCTGCCTGGTCAAGAATATTGCCGTTGGTATCACAGATTTTGCTGCCACCGATGAAGCGAAATCCTCGTTCGTTACCAGCGCGATTCACCGCGATGTAGTAGACGGCATTTTCCATTGCACGTGCATTGATTACATGGCCTACCATGCATTCGGAACCGGGAGGAAAGTTCGTCGGCAAGGCGATTAAATCTGCTCCTGCTAAGGACATCACCCGGGCGGATTCTGGAAACGCGCTGTCGTAGCAGATGTTCATTCCAATCTGTACAGAGTCGGTCTCGTGAACCGAGAAGGGTTGTTGTCCTGCTGAGGTAAAACGATCGATTCCGAGGTAAGGCAGATGAATTTTACGATAACTGCCGACGATCCCGTTGGGCCCGACGAGAACGCAGGCGTTGAACAAAGCGTCCCCTTCTGGTTCCAACAATCCGTAAATGGCCATGGTGTTTAATCGCCGGCATGCTTCTACGAAACGCTCGGTGCTCGGGCCAGGAATGGTTTCGGCGAATGGTCGGGCTTCTGCCAAACTCTCAAAACAGTAACCCGTCAAGGAGCATTCGGGGAAAACTGTCAAGGCGGCACCCTTGGCGGCAGTTTCTTCCAGCGCAGAAAGCATGCGTTGGAGATTTGCCTCGCAATCCATCAAGCGGACATCCATCTGGACACCAGCAATTAGCAGCGGTTCTGCCACAAGACACACTCCCATGCTCTGAGGTTAAAAAACGTTTGTGTAAAGATGACGGGGGAAATTTTTATCACAACTAGGTGAGGATTTCCTGGATGAGGTGACCGTGCACGTCTGTCAAGCGGCGATCGATGCCATTGTGTCGGACGGTGAGTTTTTCATGATCGATTCCCAGGAGATGCAACATCGTCGCGTGAATGTCATAAACTTGGGTTGGATTGTCGCGGTCCAGCGGTTTGTAACCCCACTGATCGGAAAGTCCATGGGTTGTGCCACCTTGGATACCACCTCCACAGAGCCAGTTGGTAAACACGAAAGGATTGTGGTCACGCCCCGTTCCCCCTTGAGAGGATGGCATCCGACCAAACTCGGTTGTCCAGAGGACAAGTGTTTCGTTCAGCAAACCACGTTGTTTGAGATCTTGAATCAGCGCTGCGGCCCCGACCGCCATGCCGGTTGCCAAGGGGCCGTGATCGCGAGCGATGTTTTCGTGACTATCCCAATTTCGACGGGGAAAGGAATTGTCATTACCAGACCAGATCTGGACAAAGCGGACATCACGTTCCAATAGCCGTCGAGCGATCAAACACTTGCGTCCAAAATATTCAATCTCTTCGGGCGCATTGATTTCCGCAGGGTATGTCGCTCCTAATTTATCGAGCCCGTACATTTTTAAAATATGCTCAGGTTCCTCGGAAATGTCGAGCGCTGTGGGGGCTGCTAATTGCATTTTTGCGGCCAATTCGTAGGAACGAATCCGCGACTCCAAACGTGAATCGTCAGGTCGTGCGATTTGATAATCACCATTGAGTTTTTTCAATAGAGCAAATCCATCCCGATCGCTTTCGGCAGTTACAAACTTTGCCAACGCTTGTAGGTCGTCGATAGGGTTGGATCGTTGGGGAAAAATAGTGGTGCCTTGGCTATGCGCTGGCAGGAATGCAGAAGCCCAATTCTTGGGGCCATTGGAGGCATAGCCGCGATGATCCGGCAGGACCACAAATGTCGGTAAATTATCGTTGAGCGAGCCCAAAGCATAACTGATCCAAGAGCCCATTCCAGGAAATCCAGGATCTTGAAAACCGGTCGCTTGGAGGTAGGTCGCCTGGCTATGGACACCGGTTTTTCCGGTCACGTTGTGAATGAACGCCATGTCATCGACGCAGGCACCAAGCGGGGCAACGACTTCGCTGAGCATCTTACCGGACTCGCCATGCGCTGCGAATTTCCAGGGGGATTTCATCCAGGGTCCCAGACCGTTTTGAAAGAGTTCGATAGGTTCACCAAAATCAGAAGGTTCCCCATGATGTTGTTCGAGCGCAGGTTTATGATCGAACATGTCCAGGTGACTGGCGGCCCCGCCCATGAAAAGTTGCACTACGCGAGTTGCCTTAGGGGGGTGGTGCAAAACCTGCAAGCTTCCCCGCGTCGTGTTCGATATTGCAGCCAATGTTTCCTTTTCACGCGCTAACATGGCCATGCAGGCCAATGCTCCAAAACCACTACCAGATTGCTGGAGAAACTGGCGTCGCGATGGAAGCTCTTGTGGGTAGCGGTGGTGGAAAGCAGTCTTCATGGGGGGGGGCCAGATGGAATCGGTCTTTGTGATTGGTTGCGGCCGATGAGGAGGCACTTAATCAATAAACACAAATTCGCTTAAGTTAAATAACAAGCGGCAGGTGTTCTCTAAGCCATGTTTCTCGGCATACGTCATGAGTTGTTGATGTTCCAGCTCGGTTATTTTGCGATTGAGCGCGAGCTCGAAAGCCCCTTTTACCTGCTGTTTTAGTGAATCGTAGTCCCCTGCGGCCCGCTCGGCAAAATATTGGGACATGGTTAGATTAAAACGATTGTTCAGAAGAGAGAGTGCTTGTAAGGAGGTTAATGTTTCGCCACGTTGGGGTGTGCTTTGAGAGGAATCTGCACAATCCAGCGTTGTCATGTAGGGATCTGGTTGTGAGCGTACAATAAATCGATAAACCGATCGACGATGCGAGCGACTGTCTGTTGGATCGAACTTATAGTACTCGTAGTGGGGTGAGTGTTCTGGTCGTTCGAGTTCGAAAAGGTAGTAACCAGGACCACCCATCGTGTGATCCATGCGTCCGCTCACGGTCAAGATCGAGTCGCGAATCTCTTCCGCTTCCAAACGTCGACGACGTGCTCTCCAGAGATAGTGATTTTCCTGATCAACGGAAAGTGAGGCATTTTGTGTTTTGGGGAGATCGGCAAGAATGGAATCCTGATCGCTGGTCTGACGATAGGTTGCGCTGTTGACAATCAGCCGGTGCAGTTGTTTCAGCGACTGTCCATGGTCACGGAATTGACTGGCCATCCAATCTAGCAAGAGTGGATGGGTTGGTTTCTGACCCATCCGTCCGAAATCGTTGGGGGAAGCGACAATGCCGCGGCCAAAATGATACAGCCAAAGTCGATTTATAATAGAACGCCATGTGAGCGGATGATCGGGTCGCGTTATCCAGCGCGCTAAGGCGGCTCGGCGGTCGCCTTCTGTTTGTTCTGGGGGTAAATCAAATTCAAATTGGTTGTCGAACAGGGGGACTGTTCCAGCTTGTACTTCTGGACCGGGTTGGTTGATATTTCCTCGATGCAGCACATGGATGGTGCGTGGTTTCCCTTTCGTCGGTTTGAAGTTCGCTTGGGGGCTGAAATCGGTGGCAGCGGCATAGACCACGTGCGCTTTTGGCAAGGCCGCCATGGCGGTTTCGGTAGCCTTTTTCTCTGCAAGAATCGTTTCCTGGCGTTTTCGCCGCTCTGGCGTCAGGACTCGCGTGTAGAGGGCGGTGCGTTCGCGAGTCACTGCAAGTAGCTCTGCGGACGCATCTTCATGGGTGGCCTGGGGCCATTTTCCATCTACCAGATTGCTTTTGCGCCAACGGACTGGGTTTTCAATCGAATCCAGCGCCGATACTTGAGCTCCCAAAGCCACGTTTGTTCCCTCAGAGTCCAGAATCTGAATTTCAGAAATGGCCAACATGTAGTCATTTTGCCGAGGTGCGAGATGGGTTGCCGTCAGCCGTAAATATCTGGTTGTTTCGCCCCGCCCCTCGAACTCAACAGGCGCGATGCGTGGATTGGGAAAGTTCGTTGTGGTCATGTCGGCGAAAAGTATGTTTTCATCGGTTACGCGAAAGTGTTCCTTGTCCAATGCCCCCTCAAGTCGGAAACGCAAGGGAAATCCGAACCCGGATCCAATGGCGTTAAATTCATCGTGACAGGGGTTAAGGATGATTCGATCGACAGCGACTTCCCGTCCGAGATCGATTTGGACCCACTTTTCTGTCAGGGAAGAGGGAACGATATAGCTGTGGTACCCATATTCTGGCGGTTTGTCCGTGGGTTCTATTTTGGGTTTCAGTTCGGCGATCTTCGCATCGAGAGCCACTAACTCCGGACCAGCACGAATAATTTCTTGAGTTAATTCTGCTTGCCGGCTGTCGATCTCGGCCAGTTGCTGCGTGAGTCGCGTTTGTTTTAATTGGGTTTCCGGATCTAGATCGTACGGCCGTTCGGCCTTATCCACCGCGGCGAAGACTGCCTGCAGACTGTAGTAGTGTTGCTGTGTGAAGGGGTCAAACTTGTGATTGTGACACCGCGCACACTGGATAGTGAGACTACAAAAAGTGTTCAATGTGTTGGTCACCATTTCGTCACGATCAATATGCCTTGCGATTTTGCCATCAATTTTTTCTTCCGATACTTCGACGTGGCCGATAAAGTCCCATGGTCCTGCAGCCACGAAGCCAAGTCCCAGAATCCCGTCACGAGTGTTTGGGAAAAGGACATCTCCGGCAATTTGTTCCTCAACAAATCTGGAATAAGGTTTATCCTCGTTAAAAGAATCAATGACATAATCTCGATAGGGCCACGCATTTGGGCGCAGTTTATCTTTGTCGTATCCACAGGTGTCGGCATATTTTACGACGTCCAACCAGTGCCTTGCCCAGCGTTCGCCATGTTGTGGTGAGGCCAGCAAGCGATCAACCAGCTTTTCGTAAGCAGTTGGAGAGTCATCGTTCAGGAACGCATGGACTTCTTCAGGAGTTGGCGGTAAACCGAGTAGGTCGAAATAAAGTCGGCGCATCAAGGTTTGACGAGTGGCTTCTGTCGACGGTAGCAAGCCAAATTCTGCTTGCTTATTGAGAATGAAATGATCAATCGGGGTACGAGCCCACGCTTGCAATGGTTTTTCCAGCGTGGTCAAGTTCGGGATGTTGGCTTTCTTGATCGGTTGCATCGACCACCAGTCACGATCGGCCAGGTAACGATCGGTTAGTTCGATTTCTGCAGGCCAATCTGCTCCGGCATCAATCCAGGTGCGAATTGCAGCAACTTTTTTTGCAGGCAACGGCTTGGCGTCTTTGGGCATTGCCGGATTGCTTCCAGAGATCAACTCCAGCAATAAACTTGGTGTGTCTGCACTGATTTCGAAGAGTTTTCCGCTCTCGCCACCTGCCATCGCTGTGGCGCGTGACTGCAGTGACAACCCTCCTTCGCGGGTCTGGTTGTTGTGACAACGGACACAGTGCTGCTCAAAAATATTGGCGATCTCTGGTTGAAACAAGATCGGATCTTGAGCGGCCGCCGTCATGTCCATAGTAAAAATCAACAAGCAGGTGACCAAAACGATTGATTTCATGATTTACTGCGCGCTGTCTAAGTTGACAATGAATACGAAGCTGCACCGCTCGCATAGGCTGTCGCGGGTAGCGAGTAAAGTTCCCTGTTTATTTACGGCCTTTCGATTCTGCTGCTAGACGTGCTTTTGCTAAAACGCTTGCTAAGGTAATTTCAGCTCCGTTTTGCCTTTTGCTCTCGTCGGCGGCTTCCATGAAGGCATAGATCTCTAACGTTTCTTCCGGATCAATGGGAACGGTCCCGGTACGAAAGAATTTCACGATTTCTACCACCAGCGGACGATACCCGTCGTAGGCGCCGACGGGCCCTTCGCCATTACTTCCTTTCGCCGTGCCGCTGTAGCCACTCCCTTCTCGAAAAACACCTGTACGGTTATTTGTCCACTTACCAACGACCTCAATTTTGTTGTCTTCTGTCGTACGGCGGATGGCAGAAAGGCATCCAGCCCCCATTACTGTGAACAGAGACTCCACGCCATGAATGCCATACCAGAAAAGATCTGGATGCGTTGATTCAATCGTGGCTGGGCTCTGTGTTTGGCAATATTCAATGGTGCCGAGGGATCCACTGCGAGCTTCTAGTGTTTTGGTCCCGTAACGTAGAGACGATGCAGAAAATGTTGGCACACCGTATTCTGCAGAAGCTGCAAAGATTGCCACTGCGTCGACGAGCGAGCCGGCGATCGGTTTGTCAATGAAAACACGTTTTCCGGCTTGAAAGCAGGGAATGATTTGATCTAGATGAGGACGACCGTCGTTTGTTTCGAGTAAGACGGCATCCACTTTCGTAAGTAAGGCGTCGATGGAGTCAACGATCTCAACCCCCATCGCTTGGATGTCCTGTGTGTATTGAGGTACTCGGCTGACACTTGACTCAATGTCGGGACTTCCTTTGGGGTAGGCCGCGACAACACGACAATTTGCCACGTCTGCCGGCGCATTTTCTTCATTGAGAATTTTAGTGAAGGCAATCGCATGGGATGTATCCAATCCAATAATCCCCACGCGAATTTGATTTGCTGTAGTGGGCTCCTCGGCTCGGATCCTGTCCAAAGTGCTGGCCAGCAAGCTTATGAACAGAAATAAAAGGAAGTGGCATTTCATACTAAAACTCCTTGAGCTTCAGAGAGGTTGAGCGGCAGAGAGATTGAAAGCGAGATGTTTTGTTTGAGGGTCTGTGTACTGCCGAGTATAGTCGTTCCTCATCAACCAACAACATTGACGTTACCAGCTTTTCAGGTTTTGCTAGAAAGAGTTGGCAATGGATCAGTTTTCCTTGTGGCGATACTCAACAACACGAATTCGATGATTTAAGGTGTCACCAATATAGATCGTACCGTTACGGTCGACACAGATTCCATGAGGCCGGTTGAGTTCTGCTGCGGTCGCGCTGGACCCATCGCCTTTTCCACCTCCATGCTGCGGTCCAATTCCGGCAACCGTCGAGATGTTTGTGTGATGCTTGTCGATCTTGCGAACGGCATGATTTTCTGTATCGACGACAAATACATTTCCAGCCGGTCCTAGAGCAATCCCTTTGGGGCCATGGAAGGTGGCTTTTTTTGCCTTGCCTCCATCCCCACTAAACCCTGGAACACCGGTTCCGGCAACATGATGTAAAATTCCAGTGACCAGGTCCATCCGCCATACGCTGTGACCTTCCCGTAAAGCAATCCACATGGTTGTTTCCGCGATGAATAATGCGCGCGGCCCGAGAATGGAATTTCCTCGTGCTCGTTGTCCATCCTCGGGTAGTTTTTGTTGAGCATTTCCGGCCACGGTCTCTACGTTACCGGTCGTTAAATCAACTCGACGAATACGGTGATTGCCTATGTCGGCAATATACAAGCTATTTTTTTCATCGATGGCGATACTGTGTGGGCGATTAAACGTGGCCTCGGTAGCGAGTCCACCATCCCCACTAAAGCCACGTTTTCCGGTTCCGGCAATCGTCGAGATCACGCCACTCTTGGCGTCCACACGGCGGACAATGTGATTCATCATTTCGACGAAAAACATGTTGCCTGCTGTATCAAAGCGGATTTCATAGGGTTCATTTAATTGTGCGGCAGTTGCCGCTCCGCCATCTCCAGAGTATCCTGCCGTACCGTTGCCAACGATGACGGCTAATGTGCTGGTTTGTCGATTCAGTCGCCAGATACGGTGATGACGGACTTCTGTGATATACAAAGCTTGGTCCGGGCCGACTTCCACGCCGAAGGGATCGCCAATGTTCAAATCCAATGGTTTTCCTTGGTGGCCGTTGTTTTGTGGAATGCCTGTGCCTGCCACCGTATTAATCGTTGGATGTTCTTGTTCGCCTTCGAAGGCTGAAGTTGTGTTTGATAGCACAACGCAGAATAAGAAGCAGAATAAGAAGCAATGTTGGAGCATGAAGTATTCCTTAAAATCGCAAAGCCGCAAGAAAACGAGATTTGGGGGAACTGTGGACGGTGTGACAAGCATGAAAGTAGTGGGATTTGCGCCTATATGAACGAAGGCAAGATTAAAGATTTTTACATAACTATTACACAAAGGTCACCTATTTGGTAACGCCGGAGGCCGGGATATTTCCTATACTGACGTGGTTGAACTAGGTACTTGGTTATACGCATAGGCGCTGCGGAAGAGGCTGCCTTAGCTCTTTTTCGAGAAAAGAACCCCAAATTATGTCGACGATTCTAGAGGACTCTCATAAATCTCAGTCGCTGACGCGCCCCCATTTGGATGCCGATGAAGCCGGGTCACGGTCGGTTGAACCGGATTCGAATGATCCCCAGCCTGAAATGTCCTGGGGCGAGCACATTGCCATGGGAACCGCAGTCGTATTACCGTTTCTTGGAACCATTGCGGCCTTTGTTTGGATGTGGTTTGCCGGTTCGGTCGGTTGGTTGCATTTGGGAATGATGCTTGGTGGCTGGATTTTGACGGGACTTGGAATCACGGTTGGTTTTCACCGTTTGTTAACGCATCGTTCCTTTGATACTTATCTCGGGGTACGTGCATTTTGGATGGCGATGGGAGCGTTGGCAATCGAAGGTTCGCCCTTGATTTGGTGTGCGACCCATCGTAAGCACCACCAAAATAGTGATAAAGATGGAGATCCTCATTCGCCTCTTCTGGAGGGTAAAGGATTCTTCAACGTCTTGCGGGGCCTGATCCACGCGCATATGGGATGGTTATTCAAGAAGCCTTGGAATCGTAAGCATTTAGATAAATATGTACCAGACTTGTTAGCGGAACCTATGTTGGTTGCGGTTGACCGCGCTTATTACCTGTGGGTCATCGCGACCTTGGCAATTCCGGCACTGATTGGAGGCCTTGTGGAGCAGACATGGGAAGGTGCACTGCTCGGCTTATTGTGGGGTGGTTTGATGCGGATCTTTGTGACACACCACATTACTTGGTCGATTAACTCCGTTTGCCACGTTTGGGGGAGTCGCGACTTTGAGTCGGCTGACGGTTCGCGGAATAATCTGGTCTTTGGGATTCTTGGTCATGGTGAAGGTTGGCACAACACGCATCATGCGTTTCCTTCTTCTGCGCGACACGGTTTGCGTTGGTGGCAATTTGATCTTAGCTGGCTCGTTATTCGCATGATGCAAATCTGCCATCTTGCCTGGAACGTACGTTTGCCGAGCAAGCACGCGCAGCAAGCAAAAGCGATTCGCTCCTGAGCCACATGCCGATATCGTAAATCTACCTCGGCGCAAAGCATCTCATAAGAAGACGCATTCTGGCTCGGAAGAGGATTGATCTTACCGTGTCCAAGAACCATGGGTTNCCATGACCNGTGTTTGTCGTGNTCCATGAAGATATGACTTGGCTCATGGTTTCACGGGACGACAATTTCACTGGCTTAGTAGCTTGGTGGAGAGCTGTAATTTGCCTGTTCACTCAAGCAGTGTTTGCGGCATTGCCTGACTGCCGTTTCGAGATGTATAGCACCTTGCCAGTGGAGGGAAATCTGAAAAATATTGACGCAACGTCAAGTGAATGTCTCAGCAAAAAGACAGCATTGATGTTCGTCACAAATTTTTCTCAGTGGCTGCGCTCGCGAACTCGAAAAGCTAACGGACTTAACGGCTCTCATGACACGCATCGAAAGATACTTGATTACTGAAGTGGTATCTTGCTGAGGACGGTGTCTACTGGCCGAGAAGAACAGGCTTCTTATGGCAGCCCGGCAATCGTTATGTCGGGGACTCTAATTGTTGCGTGAACCGATACCCTGAGTCACGAACGGTTATAAAGTGTTTTGGGTTAGATGGATTTTCTTCGAAAATTTTCCGCAGTCGGCGAATAAATTGGTCTGGTGCCCGTGTGCTGATGTGCCCAGGCAGCCCCCAAATACTCTCCAGCAATTCTGCTCTGGGGATAATTCGCCCCTCGTTTTCTACGAAGTACCGCATGAGTTTGAACTCTTGATGCGTTAAACGAACCTTCTTTTCATTGATGACTGCTTCCTGCGTCTGAAAATTGATGTGAGCATGACCAAACTGAATTTCCTGAACGGTTGATTTTGAGGCGTGTAAGCGGTTGGCGTTACGTTGTTGATGCTTGAGTAAATTCTTGACGCGACTTAGCAACTCTTCCAATTCAAATGGTTTGGTCAAATACTGATTTGCACCGACGTCAAATCCTCGCGCACGGTCCTCTGGAAGCGTGCGAGCACTGAGCATGAGCACAGGGACTTCATTGCCCGTGTCGCGAATGGTTTCGCAAATTGTATAACCACTCATTCCCGGTAACATAATATCGAGAATGACGAGATTTAGTGAGTTCCCGAGTTTATTGATGTATTTCAGAGCGGCTGGTCCGTCCACGACGGTTGTGACATCGTACCCTTCGGCTTCCAGGTTGTACTTGATCCCTACCGCCAAGTGCTTCTCGTCTTCAACGATCAATATGGATTTTTCCTTACTCATCATCCTCTCAGACAACATCAACGTGTTTAGTTGGATCAGACAAACTGTCACTGGCATTGTCGCGAAGGCAAACGACCGCTGGCAATTCAACCTCAAAAATGGTGCCACGCTTTGGTGCTCGTCCCTGGACACGCACGGCACCTCGCAATCGTCTTACTAAGTTGTGCACGATGTAAAGCCCAAGCCCTGTACCAGGTTTGTCACGTTCGAGTTCCAGGCCCAAGCGAACAAAGCGACCAAAGATGCTGCGGCGTTGGCTTATCGGGATTCCGCGACCGTTGTCAATGATCCGCACCATGACTTTATTTTCCCCCAGCATCCGCGACTCGATGTTTATTTCCAGATCGTCCGCCGTATATTTTACAGCGTTGTCGATCAGATTTCGAAAAATGATCTGTAAATCCACGCGTCTTGCTCTTACCTTGCAGTGTACGGTATCGATCGTCATCGCCGATCGGTCAACGTCGTAACGGATCGCTACGGCTTCAGCGCAATCTTGCAAGAGGCTTGCCAGTTCGATGTTTTCGAGCTCGTCGTCTGTAGTTTTCTTTTCTATGCGACCAGCATCAAGCAGGTGATTGATGAGTTGATCCAACCTTTCGACATCTTCCAGCATGAAGCGATGAAAATTCTGCCGCTCGCGTTCTGTAACTTGACGTCGGTTAAGTGTTTGTAGATAGAGTTTTAATGCGGCGATTGGAGATTTCAATTCGTGGGAAACACTGTCAATGAAATTGGATTGCCTGCGTGTTAAATTAATCGCCTTGATCGACAGGGTGAGGTACATCACGACGCCGACCAGCACAAAGACAAGAAAAGAGGTGCCCACGGAAAGGAGTGTCCAAAATAACGGAGCTCGTTCACTGTTGTCACCAGCAGCAAACGCATTCAATAGAATCCAGCCGATGGTGAGGACAATGAGTAGGACAATCATCGTCACACCAAGGAAAATAGGTAGCCTGATTGATCGCCGTTCGCTCATCATCTAGGCCCTGACACCTGGTGAGACCTGAGAATTATATCCTCTTGGCCATAAAGCGACGAAACCGATCGACGTCAGGCAAAGAGATTTTAGCGTGCTGTAATCTGCTGAGGTTTACAATCTCGGGAACTGATTTAACTCTCGGGAACGGTAGTCTGTACCGACTTGCCAAGCAATTTTTTTACCAACGGTGTGACGTGTGTTTGATAGGTAAAGCCCTTTTCGCCGGTTTTATTTTCGGTGTTGTCGGTGAAACGGGAGTGTAACTGACCCCTTTCGTCATAAACGAACACCGCCGGAACGGCCCCAATCTTAATCGCCTGGTAAACATCCAAATCTTTGGTTGACGAAAGAAAGTTCTGGGTCGTGCCATCGACCTTTTTCAAGAACGTTTCCACGTTTTCTCGTTTGGATTCGGGCGGCTCTTCTGCAAACCCGTCGTAGTCCAGGCAGACGGAAATGCAATGCACTTGATCGCCATAGGTGTTTTGCAGATCAACTAAGTTAGGAAACTCCCGCATACATGGAATACACCATGTCGACCAGAAATCGACCACCACGACCTTCCCTTGATGTGCCAGAATCTGTTGTTCGATTTCGGTCCAACTCTTTATCTGTAAGTCGACGTTGCTGTGGTGTACGGTGGCATTTGTGGCCAAAGAGGTACGTGCACTTTTCGTCGACGTCACCTGGGATTGATCTGACGCCGATGGTCGACAGCTAGCCAACATGAGGGAAGCGATCAAACTCAAACCTGCGATATGCAGCCTGACGTACTGTTGATTGCGATACATAAAAGCTGCTTGAACCTGGAAAGACAAAAAACCGGAGTGTTGTTGTAGTTTAATTCAACAACACCCCGGTTCGATAATCAATCAAATCGGTTTGAACACAAGGTCAACTTCTTTAGTTGACGACTTTCTTTGATCCTTTAAGGATCGACTTAATGTCTTCCTCTTTGAGTTCGTCATCTGTCGCAAAATTGTAAGCAACACGTCGAGCATCAATCGCCATGACCGTTACTTTTGCGTCATCATTGACATCGAAGCGATCTTGATCGGCAGTGATCGCTAATGTGACATTCTTTAGTTTATGCTTCTTGCCGAAGGCTTGAATTTTCTTAGAAAACTCGTCCGTCGGGTCACCTGTGAAGTGGACAACAGCAGCAAGTTGCTTCGCAGAGTTAGCGGCAACAAGTTCGTCGAGTTGTTTGGCCAAACTGGCCAAGGAGTCGTCAGCCGTGTTTGTGAACACAAACACGTACGGACGCTTGCCAAGTCGTCACGTATAGCAAAGTGAATCGCCGGCAAAAATGCCATCATTGGGACCACTACACTTTGTCGACGAATACGTCGTTACTTTATCACCCACCGCGAAGCCGCTCTCAACGTCGGCGGCGAAGGAGGTGGTTGCGCAGGCCAAAAGGGCCGCAGCGCAAACGCTACCTAAAATCTTCATTCCAAATGCTCCTTAACAATGACAGGTAGAGAATATTGTGATTTGTCTAGCACGCCCCTGATTTCGCGTTTAAATCAACCGGCACCAAGGCAGTGTTCACGTAAGACATCATATTATACTCATGCATTTGGAAGAAACACCCGGTGTACCGAACAATTCACAAACCGGCATTACGAAGGAAATTACAGAGTCTTGGGATAACGACGGCGGTGAGAAAGACGTGGTAGCACCAAGTGGAGTTAGTTTGCGGGTTATGTAGCGATGTTTCAGGCTTCTACGACGGCCTGCATTTTCTCCAACCCTTGTATAGCAACTTCTTTAGGGTCTTGTTCCCAGAGGTCCTCGCGAAAGAGTTCGAGCGATAGAAAACGCTCATAACCGACTTGTTCGAGCAGTTCGACGTACCGTTTAAGGTTAAACATACCATCACCGGGCATCACGCGATCGGGATCGTGCTGTTGTTCCCGCGGAGGGTTATTGACGGTGTCGTTGAAGTGAGCCACTGCAATTTGCTGGTCGGTCAATTTAGCAATGGATTCGACGTCCCCACCCCCGCGGAAAATGTGGAACGGATCGAGAACGGTCGAGGCATCAGGATGTTCCGATTTTTTGATGACTTCTAAAGCGTCCTCAATCGTGTTTAATTGCTCGACGAAGCCAAGAAATTCCATGGCCGGTTTGACGCCCATCGAGGCGCCGATTTCCAGCAGCTCTCGGTAGTTACGTCCCCCCAATTCATAGTCCGCTGGACCCATCGGTGGACCACCGATGATATACGGCGCTCCCAATTGAACCGCTTGATCCATTCGACGCTTGCATTCTTCGATGGCTTGTTGATGTGCGTCGCCCGTAGTTTCAAACCAACCTGCTAAATAGATTGTTGTCGGGACCGCCAGCCCCTTGTCGTCAGTCGAGTGCTTGATGTCGTCTAATGATCCACCTTCGTTTAAATAAAGGTCGATATCATCGTGCCACAATTCAATTGCGGCATATCCGACTTCGGCTGCGATCTCGATTTTCCGCATGATCGGTGTCGGCCGAATGGTGCTCGAATTGAGACTGTATTTCAAATTGGCCATCGATTAGTTCCCTTGGTCGATCGAAATGAGGTAGCTCGAGTTTTTAGGAGTTTCGTTCCCCAGGCTAACTTTCTTAGGCCGCTTACGCAATCCATCGGCAGCTACCTCGCTTCGCATGGGCCTGAATTCAGTGGTAGACTATGGCGAACTAACGAAACGACTAGAGATTGCAACTACCGTCATCGCGAATGGAAATTGTGGACCATGAAAAAAATTTCAATGAATGTTCAGGTCATATCGCCTCAGAATCAGAAGCGGAAAATTCTTTCCCGTCGTCAATTTGTAAAGACCTCTGCAGCCGCAGCACTTGCGGCTCAGGCGATTAGGTTGCCAGCCTCGCTTGAAGCTACTGATGGGAGCGGGACGCAGCCCACCGAAATACAATTGAAGGAAGTCATCAAACCGTTGTTGATGAAACGATCTGAAGTGAAGGCGTGGCTTGATCGGAGCGATTTTCCGTTCGCCCGATTTGATGCGGAACTTGGCTATGTGCACACAGATCGTGATGTCCAGGAAGGTTTGGATGGGGCTATTTGTCATTACCGATATGAAAAATCAGGCGCTCGGAAGTTAATTGCGCATGCGGACAAAGCATGCCGCATCAATACCTATGGCAATAGCTTCACTGCTTGTGAGCAAGTGAGTGATGGTGAGACGTGGCAAGAATACTTGGCCGCACATTTGGGCGAACCGATCCGTAATTTTGGTGTGGGGGGATACTCGGTCTATCAAGCCTACCGACGGATGCTATACGAGGAAGCGAAGCTTTCCGCTGAGTATATTATTTTTAATATTTTTGATGATGATCACTATCGCAATCTTCATGGCTGGCGGCGGTTTAAATTTGGTGCTGGCGGAATCGCTGCCAATGGACCGGTTCCACACGTAGCTGTTGATCCGGACGAGAACCGATTTGTTGAGCATTCCAATCCATGCCCGACGGAAGAATCTCTGTACGCTCTTTGTGAACTGGAATCTGCTTACCAACTTTTTAAGGACGATTACAGTCTGATCCGGCGTACGGATCGCGCTTTGGCCAGGAAGGCTGGGAAACGCGTTCCGACGATGGATTATGATGACGAAGAGTTTACCCGCCGGGGCATTTGGGCGACGATGCGGATTGTGGAATTGGTCGAAAAATTTGCTGCGGAGCATAACAAAAAAGTGTTATACGTGCTCTCCTATGGTGGCTACACGGTACAGCAGTTCATCGAGACGGGCCGGCGGTTTGACCAGACGCTCGCCGACTATTTTAAGGACCGTCAGCTACCTCACGTTGACTTAATGACGGCCCACGCAGAGGATTACACGAAATTTCAGTGTAGTATGGCAGAGTATTTGAAACGCTATTACGTTGGCCACTATCATCCGGGCGGCAATTTGTTTCAAGCATTGGCCATGAAAGATCGTTTGGTAGAAATGCTTTCCCCCAAGCCACCGGCTTACCTAAAGGACTAATGACAGTGCGTGGGTTAAGTAGCGACGATCTCGAATTTTGGCATGAAAANGGTTATGTCATTGTCCATGACGCTGCGCCGGCTGATAATTTGCAAGCAGTCATTGATGCGATCTGGGATTTCCAGGAAATGGATCCTGCAAATCCCGCCACCTGGTATCGGCCGCCGGANCGNTTGAANGGCATGCCNGAGTTGAANGGNTCNGGCATGGTCGAGATGTATCACCATCCGGCNTTNTGGGCGAATCGCCAGCTCCCNCGNATTCANCGCGNNTTTGCCGATCTTTGGGATACGGAACAACTTTGGGTCACGATTGATCGNGCCAATCTCAATGTNCCGAACCGACCAGGATTTGAATTNGANGGATTCATGCATTGGGACATCGATACTTCGCTCGATCCAATCCCGTTTGATGTACAAGGTGTCTTAAGCCTTACGGATACCGTTCCGGGGCAGGGAGGCTTTCAATGTGTTGCCGGAATGCCGAAGCGGTTAGTGGAGTGGATCCAAACGCAACCTCAGGATCGTGATCCACACAAACCGGACATGACCGATCTTGAAGTGACGACCGTTGAGACACGTGCCGGTGATTTGTTGATTTGGAATAGTCAATTACCGCACGGCGTCAGTCCCAATAAATCCGACCGACCGCGACTGGCACAATACATCGCGATGTCGCCTGCACAAGAACAGAATGAAAAGGCGCGAAAATGGCGAGTTGATGCCTGGCTGCACCGCAAAGCCCCGGAGGGAAATCCCTTTCCCGGCGATCCACGCGGGTGGGAGCGCCATTGCGGTACTACGGCCGCCTTAAGCCCCTTGGGGCGCAAATTGTTGGGGTTGGATCTGTGGAGCGATGCAATGGAAAGTGCCGCAGAAACTGGCAGTATGGATCTGAATCAGGAACGTGGGCGGGGTCGTGCGACGCCTGGGTTTTCCAGTTGAATTGTGCGGTGCCAGTCGAATTGTGCTGAGATACGGCACAGGATTAAAATGGATTTGAGAGTCGCTTGATTTTCGGGTATTTTGTATTCCCTACGGATGCTAGGTCGGCAACTGTACGGGGTTCTGGTTCCACGGTTCTGGTTCGAAGAGTTTCTGCACCTACCAAGTAAGTTTGAAATCTGAACATGGCACGTATTTTATTTTTGATCCTGCTTGCCACCTGCGGTTTTCATGGGACCTCTCTGATTGCCGACGAGCCACAAGGCGATTTGCACTGGGCCTTTCGTAACTTAATCCGTCCGGCCCAGCCCGAAGTTCAAGCCAAGGGGAAAATACGGACTCCGATTGACAGCTTTTTGTTGAAGAAGTTGGAAAGTAACGGCCTTACATTTTCGGCACCCGCAGAACGTGTCACCTTATTGCGGCGGGTTTTTCTCGACACGATTGGCCTGCCACCATCGATCGGACAGGCTGACGACTTCATGGTCGATGTTCGACCCGATGCTGTGGAGAGAACGATCGACGCTTTGTTGGCTTCTCCAAGGTTTGGTGAACGCTGGGCACGCCATTGGCTGGACGTTGTTGGCTATATGGATACGGTTGGCTTTGATCAAGATGCTGCTTTGGTGATCGTCCCGAAAGGCAAATGGAAATATCGCCACTATGTGATCGACGCTTTCAATAAAGACAAGACTTATGATCAGTTCGTGAAGGAACAGTTGGCCGGTGATGAAATATCCGGCTGGCGAAACGCAGAAGTATATAACGATGACATCCGCGAAAAATTGATCGCCACGGGATTCTTGCGGACGGCGGCCGATTTTACTCATGAGCCAGAGAGTTTTATCGAGCTGAATATGTTCGAGGTCCTGCATGACACGATGGAGATCGTCAATACGAGCTTATTCGGCTTGACGATGAATTGCTCGCGCTGCCACGATCACAAATTCGACCCGCTCTCTCAAGCAGACTACTACCGGATGATGGCTTGTTTCACACCAGCCTACAATCCGCAGAAGTGGATCGCCGTTTATCCATGGAACGATAAAATTAAAGAACGCGGGATGCTCGACATTTCGGAAAAAGAGCTTGCGGAGTACCAAGCGCATAACATGCGTGTGGACAACGAAGTAGCACGAATTGATCGTGAAGTGGATGGACTTCGCCAAGCACTTCGTGAAAAGTTACTGGCAGAAAAACGGGCGATGAGAAGTCGTGCTCCTCAAGCTGACGAACAAGTCAGCACGCTCCAGCCGGTGGTTCAGGGGCTCTCTTTGTGGCTCCGAGCAGATCAAGATGTTTTTGTCGACAGTGCTGGTAAAACCGTTGCGCAGCCAGGAGATTCGGTGGCGCTCTGGAAAGATCAACTGGCAGGAGAAAATTCAGCGGCAAACGATGCAGGGCAAGCCAAAGCGAGCGAACGGCCGATCTTGGTAGAAGGGTTCAGCGGTTCCCACTCGCGGGCGATTCGCTTTGATCGCTCTCAGCAGAATCATTTGCGGGCCAGTGACCATCCGACATTGCGGACAGACGGTACCGGACTGACGATCTTTGTCACCTACAAGCTCAATGAGGTCGCCACGTCTGACGTCCAGCTTGTGACTAAGTATGCCGAAGACGGCACGAGTCACGGCAACTGGGGAGTGGACCTGTTTCATAGTGCGGGAAAAGACCCGAATCGGCCACGGCTCTATCTTGGCAATCCAAAAAAACCCAATGAATATGGTGGTGGTGTTGCTACCACGCGAGGACTTTCTGATCAATTTCCCCATCAGCTGACTTTTGTCTATGACGAGGGAAAGACTGCCATCCGTTTCGGTGGTAAGGATGAGCCACTCGAGCATGCAGGGACGGGACCTCCTAGTCCGGCGTTCAATAGCAAGGATGCCGTGGATTTGATTGTGGGTGCACGGACCGGTGCAGATGGTCAGGGCAATGCTTTCTTTCCGGGAGATATTGCAGAGATTTTGGTTTATCGTCGCGCCCTCTCTGCGGATGAGTTGACAACGACCGAGCAGTATCTGGCAGCCAAATACGGACCTTCGATTGAAATTAGCGAGGAAGCTTTGAAAACGGCTCTCGCATCCGACCAGGGCGTCAGCAAATTGCGAGAAGAAAAAAAGAACTGGGAAGATTCGCGCAAGACCTGGGGCATGATTCAAGCACTCTATGATGTAGGAGAACCACCGGAAACACATTTTCTGGAGGGTGGCAGTTATTTGTCGCCAGGTGAGGCTATCGAACCCGGGTTTATTGAAGTTCTTAATGAAAATCGAGAAATTTCCTTTCAGCAAGATTCGCTCACCAGCGGAAGGCGAACGGCACTGGCCAACTGGGCCACAGATGCTACTGGACCATCCGGTGCTCTCTTGGCGCGGGTGATGACCAACCGAGTTTGGCAGCATTTGTTTGGCCAAGGAATCGTTTCCACTGCGGAAAATTTTGGGATCGCTGGAGAAGCTCCTTCGCACCTCCAGTTGCTCGAGTGGTTGAGCAACGACTTTGCCTCCAGTGGTTGGCAAATTAAAAGGCTGATTCGTAGTTTGCTTAGTTCAGCTGCTTATCAACAACAATCTGAGCTAACCGCTACCCAACAAAATGCGGGCTCGGCGATTCCGCAGGCGAAAGACCATTTGTTGTGGCGAATGCGTTTGAGGCGTCTCGATGCCGAAGTGATTCGCGACTCAATTCTGGCCGTCACGGATTCGTTGGATCGTACGATGGGTGGTCCCCCAGTTCATCTCAGTGCGCAGCCAAACGGCATGGTCGTCGTAGATGCGAGCAAATTGGCTCGCCCCTCAGAAAAATGGCGACGCAGTATCTATCTAGTGCACCGTCGCAACTACAATCTTTCCATGTTAGCGACGTTTGATCAGCCTTTGATTGCAACGACATGTTCACGCAGAAGGCCATCGGCAATTGTCTCGCAATCCTTAACGATGCTCAACGACAAGTTTCTTTTTGAGCACGCGCGGCGCCTGGCGGAACGTACCATTCGCCTTGCAGGAGATGCTCAGGAAGCTCAGATTACAACGGCATTTCAATTGACTCTGGTACGATTACCCAATACGAGCGAAGTAACGTGGTGCTCTGAGACTTACAGCCAACAAGTTGCTGCTTTTCAGGCAAACGGAAAACCGAGCGAAGAAGCAAAACTCGACGCACTTACACAGATTTGTCTGACGATTTTGAACACGAGCGAATTTCTTTATGCCGAATAGGTACGCTGCAATGCAATCTAAACTGAACTCGCATTCACCGATTTCTCGACGTTGCATGCTACAAGGGCCTGCTGTGGGTCTTGGTAGTGCCGCTTTGGCAAGTTTGTTGTCTACGGATGGAATGTTGCCACAAGCATGCGCCGCAGGTGGTGAGGTTCACGGTTCACGTTCGCGGTCGACTCATTTCCCGGGGCGCGCCAAGTCGGTCATCATGTTGTTTCAGAATGGTGGCCCGAGTCAGATGGACATGTTTGATCCCAAGCCGACGCTGCGGCATTACGATGGCAAACAGCATCCCGAGGACGTCGAAAGTTTCCAGTCGGGTAGTGAAGGCGACATTGTTAAAGGTTCGCCGTTCAAATTTGCGAAACATGGCGATTCCGCAATGGATTTTTCAGAGTTGGTACCACACCTTGCCCGCCGCGCAGACGATCTCTGCATGATTCGGTCGATGTGGTGCGATAACAATAATCATCCCCAAGGCACCCGGTCGATGCTGACAGGAAAAATCTTCCTGGGTCGACCTACTTTGGGTGCCTGGGTGAGTTATGGGTTGGGTTCTGAAAATGAGAACTTGCCTGCCTACATCGTCCTTCGCGATGCCGATGGATACAATAATGGGGGGACAACACTTTGGACGAACGGCTGG
>JAKVBY010000012.1:22177-37926 GCA_022446825.1 Pirellulaceae bacterium | reverse complement strand
CGCGACCCAAAGTATGTATGGTCTCGATCAAGCGGAAACGGAAGGTTTTGGGCGTCGCTGCCTGATGGCGCGGCGGCTCGTGGAATCGGGAGTCCGTTTTGTGATGTTAACGGCCCCGATTCAAAATGGTGGCATGCCTTGGGATCATCACGGAAGTCTCGATCGTGACATCCCCAAAATTTCTCGACAGGTCGATCAGCCCTCGGCAGCGCTCATTGCCGATTTAAAACAACGCGGTCTGTTAGATGAAACGATGGTTATCTGGACTGGCGAATTTGGAAGGCTGCCTACAGGTCAGCGTGGAACGGGACGAGACCACAACCGTTTTGCCTATACAACACTGGTGGCTGGTGGCGGCTTTAAGGCAGGATTAACCCATGGCGCCACGGATGATTTTGGTTACAAGTCAGTGGAAGATCTGGTCAGCGCCCCCGATTTTCTGGCAACGGTTTTGCATCAGCTGGGATTAAACCACGATGAACTTTATTTTAGTCATGCGGGTCGTGATGAAACTCTGACCGATTCGCCGGTTACAGATGCAAGGGTTGTCGGCGAATTGCTTGATAATCCCGTTGTTGTTTAGAGCATGGCAAGTTGATATTTGCCTAGGATCGGTTTAATGCTGAGCAAGCGATCAGCAACGCATTGCTGGCAATGAATGCTAGTTGGTCTTCTCGATAGTTCACAGCATCCAAGGGCTGTGTGGAAAATTCCCAGATTACCGATCGCGTCCATGGCTTGTACCGTGGGTGACGACTGGCTCTGTCTATTCAGGACAAAGCTTGGGCGAGTTGCTGAATGTGTGCCGGTGTGGTTCCGCAACAACCACCGAGAATGGTCGCACCACTTTTGAGCCACATTGCGGCATATTGTGCATAGGTCATGGGCCGGTACGCATCGGTGTTGCGCCAACCGTGGTCTGGGTCCGGAGAGCCGATGTTTGCATAAACACCCAGAGGAATGCTCCCTGCGCTGTTCGCCAGTTGTTTCAGTGGTGTGAGCATTGAAGGTGCCGATCCACAATTAATCAAAATCGCTTGTGGCTGGCAGGGTAATAAAGATTGTGCGGCTGCCTGCATTGATTCTCCGGACAGTAGTTGCCCATCCATTCCGCAAACAAAACTTGTCAGTACCGGGAGTCCCGTGGCCACGGCGGCCTGGGTAGCGATCCGGGATTCTCTAATGGTGTTCATGGTCTCGACTAAGATGCAATCAACTCCTGCGGCAGTAAGGTTTGCTGCCATTGCACGATGTTCGGTCACGAGTTCTCGATTGGGGGGGACGAGCTGCGGTGAATAGCAATCTTCAAGTGGGGCCATGGAACCGGCGACATACACTGTGGAGCCAGCTGCTGCTTGGGCTTCTTCGACCGCAATACGTGTCAACTCTTGAGCACGTGAATCCAATCCCCCAGCCGCCAGATTACGCGCATGCGTTCGAAAGGTGTTTGCCGTGATCAATTCGGCACCGGCAGCGACGTATTCTGCATGGATCTGTCGCAAGGTGTCCCGGGCTGTGAGTAAGGCCGTGGCGGACCACAGAGGCAAAGAGGTTGCTATACCACGGCGGTTCAACTCAGTTCCTGTTGCTCCGTCGAGTAATAGCGGGCGCCTTTCCGTCAAACGTTCGACCAGTGTTTTCATTGCGTGGCAGGAGTACGAATGAAGGCGATGAGATCCCGGATATCTTTCTCTGCAAAGCTGTTGAGTAAACCGGCTGGCATGGGTGAAGTAGGAATCGTTTCGAAGGTTTCAATATCGAGCTTTGGAATGATTGCGATCGCATGAGGGTCTAGCGAATTAGTGTTGATGCGCAAGACGGGGAGGCGATAGTCACGATTTGGAACGACTCGGCCACTGATTACCTTTCCATCGAGTGTTACGACACGAACGTTGCGGTAGTTTTCAGCGACTATCTTCGATGGGGCCAAAATAGATTCCAGTAGATCGGGTTCACTGAACCGTCTTGCAACATGGGTTAGGTCGGGTCCGATGGGAAACCCCAAAGCTCCCAAGCGATGGCACTGGGAACACAAAGCCGTAGTGAACAATTGCTTGCCGTTTTCCAGATCGGGCTCGTCAGTCGTCTTTGTCGCGATGAGGTCTTGGACGGTCCATTTTTGAATGAAAGGTCGTGGCTTTTCTTTGGGCAGCGGTGGTAATTCTTCGGTGATGAGGTCTTCGGATGAGATCGCCAAGGATGTTTTTTCGGTGTCCGTTAATGTGGCAATGGCATCGTCTCGAATGGTCGTTAAAAACCCTGGCATTCCCCGTCCACCTTGATAGAGTTCCACATGATCCAGAGTGTCAAAAAATTGGCGGCGCTCCGAGAGCGTCCAACCCTCGCGGACGTTGCGCAAAACATATAAGCAATGAAATCGTTCGAGTGGGTTCGTTGTCGTTGCCAGCAAGCGAAGCGTTTTGGGAATAATGTCCGCAGCGCCTAATTTTACGAGCAATTGACTAGTTTCCTGATTAATTTCAAATGACGGCCCGGGGTAAATGGCATTGAGTTGTTGGCGGGCAGTTTGGATTTGCTCGGTGGAAAGAGAATCGATTGCTTGCAGGCACAACGTATAGCAAAAGAGTGCTATTGATTGCTGACTGATGGACAATTCAGCAAGAGGAAGTTGTGCCAGTGCAGAAAGAATGCCTCCGACATGCTCAGCTGTTTCTGTTCGGGACAGCATCATCAAAGCGGTTAAGCGGGCCTGTGTTTGGGTTTCCAGAAAGACCTGTTCTTGCCAATGTTCCAGAGGTTGATGTTCGATTGCGATGCGTGCGGCGTGACGGATCCAAGGATCAGCCGCATTCAAATGTGGCCAAGCCCTAGTAACCGCATCTGGATTTTGCGAATGGTGGAGTGACTCCAACTCACGGCGTAACGTGCGGGCTTTGGCGGCATGTTTTCGCCTCGCTACTTGTTGAGGTGAGTGAAACGGACGCGTCGTAGATTTGGCGATCGAGCGAATTCGAAAAAGGGCTGATTGGGTACCTCGCCCACCGGTGATAAAATACAGGTCTCCTTCCGGGCCTATCGCCAGGTCGGTGACATTCAATGGCATGCCTTTCACAAGGGTTTCAGCACGACAGACATAACTCGCGCCGCGAGCTTCCATGTGGACAGCGAGAATTCGACCATAGGCCCAATCTAAAATGAACAGAGCGCTCTTGTAGGGTTCTGGAAAACGGCTTTTAGTGCCGAAAAGAACGGCTGTGGGCGATCCCTTGCCGATGTTGATGTTGTAGCCACCGTTGTCGGCATGATCTGTAAAGTAAGGGGGCCAGCGCCCGGTGATCGCCCGCCAACCGTAGTCGGCTCCAGAAACCAGGTGGACCACTCGGGTTTGTCGATACCAGGAAGCCCCCATGTCGAATTCTGCGTCTGCATCGTAAGTGAACATTTCGCCATCGGCATTAAAGGCAATGCCATAGGGGTTACGGAGACCACTTAGTAGCAACTCTGAGGTACCTTCTTGTTGGTTGAGTCGAATCACATGTCCTTCTCCAGCCTGCGCAGCGAGAGCATGGTGGCGCAATGGCGAGGTGCGATCCGCGACGTCGACAGGTAGGTTAACATCATCGCCGTGGATGCTATAAATCTTTCCGTCGGGACCCACTGTGAGATCGTTACGGCCGTGCCCAACGGCACCTGAGGAGGCGTAGACTAGTTCGACTTTGTCCAGATATTCGTCGGCTGTCGTATCCTGGAGCCGATAGAGGCCTTTTGAGTTGTTGGCGTTGGCATAAAGGGTTTTACCGACATAAACCAACCCACGGCATTCTAAGAGCGAACTGTTGATGGTTGTGACTTGGGCCTGCTGCCAAGACTCCTGATTCTGCTGCGAGAATCTTAACAAACCAGCATCTTCCCGAGAAACGGTCAATCGACCATGTGGATCAAAGGCCATGCTTATCCAGGAGCCTTGGTCGTCATGAGCTTCTCGCAACAATTCGAGTTCGAAACCGTCCGCGACAAAATATTTGGCCAAGGAGGTTTTCTCTGTGGATTTGCCGAGCGCATGGCGCCATTGTTCATAATTATCCAACTCATCGATTGCGATATCGACTTCTGGTTGTGACCAGAATACCGACGACACATCACCAAAAATATTGACGTTCGAGGTCGGAGGCAAATTATTCAGCAGCGCAGGATCGTAGGTATCAACAAGCGTTCCTTGCCAGTGATGATCGGATAGGATGGTTCGTGTTGCCTGCAGGCTGGAAGTTATCTGGATGCGCACCGCGACAGCGGGAGTAGAATCGGTGGCATGCGCCAAAACATGGATAGAGTTTTTTCCGTTATTGACGTATTGCGATAGATTCTTGGATATTGCCGGTCCGAAATTTTCCAGCTGCAGCAGCTCGGATCCATTGATGAAAACCCGCGCATCGGCGAAGTCAGCGACGGCGTGTAGCTCGACTTGAGAGGTCTTGGCATCCACCTCGAAATGGTGGTGGAGAACTGCGATTTGGCTCGAGTGCCTTTCCAGAGAAGGCCAAATCCAGTGGGCGGGATGGTCTTCCCAGGCCTTGGCCTGCGGAGGGCAAGACATACTTACACAGAGGATGGAAAATATGCAGGCAAGCGTACTGCAAGAGTCTGGGAACGTGCCCCATAAAGTAGTTCGCTGGGTCATCAAAGGCCTCATACAAAATGGTTTAAGCAACCTTTATCATAAGTGAAATGGCCCGGCCGCTCGCCGGCACTCACACTTTTTTATGGAATTTGGCGACAAAGATAACTCCATGCCACCTCGCGCTGCCTACGTTCACGTACCGTTTTGCCGTCATCGCTGTGGCTACTGCAACTTTACCTTAGTGGCAGGCCGTGATGACCTGATTAATTCGTATCTGAAAGCGGTCGAAATCGAGTTGGCATCCCACCAAGAGCCACATGAGGTAACCACCCTATTCTTTGGAGGAGGAACACCGACGCACCTATCCAGTGATCAGTTGAAACGTCTCTTTCAATCCGTTTATCGATGGTTTCTCCCAAGCGTTGATAGTGAGATCAGCATGGAGGCGAATCCCGCAGACATTACCAAAGAAAAAGTAGCTCTGCTGCAAGACTGGGGGGTCACGCGTGTCAGTCTTGGTGCGCAATCATTTGCCGAAGATAAATTGGCGTTACTCGAACGGGATCACAGTGCAAAGGACGTGAGGAGGGCATTAGAGATCACGCGTGAACGCATCCCGCAGGTATCCCTCGATTTGATCTTCGGAGTCCCGGGAGAAACTCGCCCGGTTTGGCAACGCGACTTGGAGTCGGCCGTTGCCTTGAAACCGGACCATATTTCGACATACGGTTTAACGTTTGAGCCGGGAACGAAGTATTATCGTCAGTTGCAACGAGGTGATTTGGCCTCCCTTGGCGAAGAGGTTGAACGCGAGTTCTACCTTGCTGCGATCGATCAATTAACGGCCGCCGGCTTTGAACATTATGAGGTGTCAAATTTTGCTCAGCCAGAGCGTCGCTGTCGACACAACCAAGTGTATTGGAGAGGGCAGGAGTACTTTGCTGTGGGACCCGGTGCTGCTCGTCATATCGACGGTGTGCGCTCGACGAATTACCGCAGCACGACCACCTATCTAAATCGGGTATTGAGTGGCAAATCCCCTGTGGCCGAACAAGAACGCTTGGATCGTGAGGCGCGCGCTCGCGAACGACTTGTCTTGGGGTTAAGAATGTTAGAGGGAATCGATTGCCATGCATTCAAGCGTGCAACAGCATTCGATGTCGAGGCGTTGGCTGGTGAGGCGCTGGTGAAATTCAGGCAACTCGGGCTTTTAACAAAAGTTGCTGATCGAATTCGGTTGACACGGCAGGGTTTATTAGTCAGCGACAGTCTGTGGCCTGACCTTATCGGATGAAAATCATTGGAATGGCGTTGCTCTCATGAAAAATACGTTTTGGATTTGTTCAAACGTGCTATGCTGAGCACTGAATTTTTCACAGATTATAGAGAAGTCGGTTACCCTGAGATGACCCAAAGATTTGTGCTGCTTGGAACGACGGGGTATCATCCCAACGATCACCGCCAAACGGCCTGCATGATGCTGCCCGAGTTGGGGATTGTTTTGGATGCCGGTTCAGCCATGTATCGTGTCACCGATTATTTGGAGACGGATACTTTAGATATCTTTTTGACACATGCTCACCTCGACCATGTTGTCGGGTTGACGTTTTTGTACGATGTGTTGGCTCAACGCGCGCTTCGCCACGTGCGGGTTCATGCCGTTGCGGAAAAGCTTGCTGCGATCCGTGATCACCTTTTTGCGCCCGCGATTTTTCCCGTCCAGCCGCCCTGTGAATTTGTCGAGTTGGTCGATCGGTTCGAATTAGAAGACGGTGGTTGCATCAGAAATTTTCCTTTGGAGCATCCCGGAGGATCCGTTGGTTATCGTTTTGATTGGCCCGACCGTTCGCTGGCGTATGTCACCGATACCGTCGCTAATACGGAGGCAGAGTATGTCAGTAATATCACCGGTGTCGATACGCTGTTACACGAATGTTATTTTTCAGATAAACAAAAAGAGCTGGCCGACAAAACAGGGCACAGTGTTACCACAGAAGTAGCAAAAGTTGCGGCGAAGGCTGGTGTGGGACGGCTTTTCCTGGTCCATATGAATCCTCTCTCGACGGACGAGGATCCGATTGGTCTGGCAACGGCGCAGAGCATCTTTGCGAAAACGGAATTAACCTTTGACCGTATGGAACTCAAAGTCTGAGATCTCGGGCGATGCTAACCGAAGACCGCTTGCCACCCGTATCTTATTTGGGTCCAAGCATAATAAAACACCCACAAAGCAAGGAGTGTGTAAAGAGCCGCAACCACAATCATTAAGACCCGCACAGGTCTGGAGTAGTTTGTTTTCCAGTAGAGGTGACTTCCGAGGATACCGAGGTGCAGAATCAAGAGAATTTGGACCCAGGCTTGATTCAAGAATTGCGTCTGGGTGTCCACACCCTGACTATCCACGGCTGGAGTCGTGGCCATCGTTTGACTGTAAGGGTGCTGGCCGACGAAGGTTGAGGACCCGCAATGAGTACAGAGGTCGTCGTTTGAGTCTAAGTGGGCTTCACAATGCGGACAAATGATCGTGTTGACGGGTTCCGCATCCATGATTCGGTTGGAGCCCACGGTCCGTGAGGATTTTTTAACCGGCTCTTCGCAGTGGTAATAAATCTGCAGTTTGTTTTTCGCTCGATTCTGTAACTGAGAGTTCCAGATTGAGCGATACGTGTTGTTCGGAGTTTGCTTCGTCAGCTAACCACTCCAGAGCTTCGTCACTCGAAATGCGGTTCTTCAAAATGCCGGACATTGTGAACCAGGCGAGTAAACGCCCCAGGATAACTCCGGCGACCTGGGGTGAAGGAAAGCTGCGAACCACATCGACGAGAAACGTCCATGGATGACTCAACAGGGATGGGAGCCAGCGGTGGCTGGCGGCGTGACGAGCAAATAGTCGTTCTGCGTACTTGCCTCGAGAAATTGCCGACATGGGAGTTGTGACGGCTGCACCGAGGAGAATCGAGGAGGGCTCAAAGACGGTACGAAGCCCGAGTTGCTGGAGTGATACAGCAACGTCAACGGCCAATAGATCTGGTCCTACGTCCCCTGTGAATCCGCCGATCGCACGGAGGGACGCAGCGCGATAAAAGGCGGCTTGCTTGGTCGGACCCGCAATACGGGCATGCGAACGCCGCAAGCGTCTGCCGCCGCCTCGAACCCCGCACGTTCCAGAGGTTCCATAAACAACCCCTGTGGCGAGAATCCTCTCGGGTCGCTGGCGATCGAAAATCACCGGAGAGACCGAGGCGACCTCTGAATCTTCAAAGGCTTCAAGTGCTTCAGAGCACCAACCTTCTGTGGCTTCGATGCCACATTCAAGGATATGGACGACGTCGCTGTTTGCTGCTGCAACACCTGCGTTGAGGAGATCGGCTAATCTCTGGTTGCTGGCAAGATCGACAAAGCGTACCTCGTCGGTGAGGTCATAGGGATCTGCGTAGTTACCGCTATGAGCCACAATGATTTCACAATCAGCGGGTCGATTTTCGAGCAAAGAAACCAGTGTGGTTTCAAGTTGTTCGGGCAGGTTGTTGTAGGCAATAACGATCGAGAGAGAAGACACCAGATCTGTTCCTTGAAGCACGCCGAATGGCAACTGGCAACACAAACGAAGTCGCCTGTCCAAATCAATTGCGACGACTTCCTTAGAAGGCTTTCGGTTCGTAGAACGGCGAAAGTTTACCAGAACCGATCGAGTGAGGCGGGTGGTTGTATGAACTGGCGTTAAAGCTTTGCTGAAGTCCCCAAATTCATCCAGCGAGGACAAAACTTCGGTAGCGAACCCGGCAGGCATCGGTGCCCAGCTAGGCTGGTTGTTGTTCCCCCCAAATTTGAGCTAGCTGCACTAGCACATCAACTGCTTGCACCATTTCGTCCAGGCAGGCCCATTCGAGTGGTGAATGAGGATTATGTTGCCCCGATGACAAATTGGGCGTAGGAAGCCCTTTTTCTGTAAGTTGGGAACCGTCCGTCCCACCACGGACGATTGTTTTCTGGCAAGGATAGCCGAGGCGACGGTGTGCTTCTTCGGCAAATTCTACCGCCCGCGGTTCTTGCGATAATCCTTCGCGCATGTTGCGGTATTGCTTGGTTGTTTCCACGGAAATCTTGATGCCGTCCAATTCACGCTGGACGTCTTCCGCCGTGTCGCGGAGCAGTTGCGCTTGTGTTTTGAGGCCGTCCAGGTCGAAATCCCGCAAAATTAATTGCAGGGAGGTGTTGGCGACACCTCCCTGAATATCATAGGGATGAATAAATCCGTCTCGCCCTGCAGTGCTTTCCGGTGCCATTCGGTCACGGGGCAAGCGGGCCAGGAATTCACCAGCGGCACGAACCGCGTTCACCATTCGACCCTTCGCTATCGAGGGATGGATGTTGATCCCCTCAAAGATAATCGTTGCCACGTCAGCAGAAAACGTTTCCACGTCGATGTTTCCGGCTCCGCCACCGTCTAAGGTGTAGCAGGCACTGGCACCAAGTCCGGCAACATCGACATAATCAATCCCATGTCCTATTTCTTCGTCACAAGTAAAAAGCAGACGAATGGGGCCGTGTTTAATTTCGGGATGCTCGACAAGGTAGATGGCCGCCTCCATGATTTCCGCAATGCCGGCTTTGTCGTCACCGCCGAGTAACGTGGTTCCATCCGTGGTAATCAATGAACAACCATGAAGGTTGTTTAATTCGGGGTTTTCGTCGACGGTAATGACACGACGTCTGTCTCCCGGCAAAACAATTGATCCACCTTGATACTCCTCAATGACTTGCGGTCGTACATCCTTACCCGTCGTTTCTGGCGAGGTGTCAAGGTGTGAATTGAAGGCGATGATTGGCGTTGTATGAGCGACATTCGCTGGTATTGTAGCCAGCACGATTCCATGCTCATCCTGCGTGACGTTTGGGATCCCTGCATCACGTAATTCCAGGCAAAGTTGCTTGCCGAGATCAATTTGACCTGCAGAGCTGGGGTATTGTTGCAGGCCAGCGACGGCTGTCGTGTCTACTTGGACATAGGAGAGAAAACGCTGTAAAAGTCGTTGGCGATCGACATCGCTTTGGTGCTGGATCATGTGCTGAATCGCGGTTACTAAGCGATGCTCACCGTGGCGATGCATCGCTCATGGGGCTGGCATGTGATAGGCTAATCGGAATCATGCCCGACAGTTTGTTGCTTGGGAAGGGGACCAGCTTGAACAATCCGACGGTCAAGTATTTGATTTTTGACATCGAAAGTGTGGCAGACGGTGCGTTAGTTTCCAAGATCAGGTATCCCGGGGAGAAGTTTTCTCCGGAAGAAGCCATCGCAAACTACCGCCAAGTTTTGCTGGACCAATTTGGGAGTGACTTCATTCCCTACACGTTTCAGTTTCCCGTGTCTGTGGTTGTTGCTAAAGTCAATGAGGACTTTGAGCTCATGGATCTGGTCGCACTCGATGATCCAGAATTCCGTCCCAATGTGATTACCGAGAATTTTTGGCGTGGGTGGCAGGCCTATCATTTCCCCACCTTTGTCACTTTCAATGGGCGGACGTTTGATATGCCGTTAATGGAATTGGCAGCTTTTCGTTTCGGTTTACCGATTGGTCAGTGGTTCAACTTCTCGGCCCGCAGCTACGATCAACCGCGAAATCGCTACAACACTTCGGCCCATCTCGACCTCCACGACGTATTGACGAACTTCGGTGCCTCAAGGTTTAACGGGGGTTTGAATCTGGCGGCGAGTTTACTGGGAAAACCTGGGAAAATGGATGTTCAGGGAGATATGGTGCAAGACATGTACTTGCAGGGGCAAGCGGCGGCGATCAACGATTATTGCCGTTGCGATGTCCTGGACACGTACTTTGTTTTTTTGCGGACGATGGTACTCCTCGGTGAGTTGACATTAGACCGGGAGAAGGAGGTTGTTGACACAACAAAATTGTGGCTCGAATCGCGCGTCGAGGAGCAACCGGTGTATGCAGCCTATTTGGAACGTTGGGGCGATTGGGCCAATCCTTGGCGAGGGGCTCCGTCAGGAGTGGCCAGTGATTAAAACGCCGCAGGCGGACGTCATGCTGGCTCGTAAAGGATCGAGACTGAGGGAGCCTCCTGGGAAAATCTGTCGCTTTACTCTGCTGAAATATTGGCTCTGTCCGAGGCGAGAAGTGATCCTGTTGGCAACGTTTTTTTGCTTTTCATCAGCTTGCCCGATTTGTCAGCCATGATTTGGGATGCGCTGAAATCTTTTTGACTTGCATCTGCTCTGCCAGGGATGTGGTAGCGGTTGCTGCGGGAGTCAGGCAGGCACGCGCAGAGATGGATCGCTCCGCCAAATAATTGCCGCTCGGAGCACAAAAAAATCGTTAAAATCAATGGATGTCCCATACTTCCGTGGGTTTATTGGTTTCTCTGTTTTCTTGATTTGAATGTTATTTTTGCCATGAAAATTACGAGCATTCGTGCCATTCAACCTCCCACACCAGGCTCCCCTCCCGACTGGCGGACACAACTCGGTCAGATTGTTGTCGAAATTCGCACTGACGATGGTCTGCGCGGAATTGGCGTGGGAGGGGGCGGAGCGGCTGGCATTCACATTGTCGAAACGGTGCTGTCCGATTTGTTACTGGGAGAGGAGGCAACTGCGGTTGAGCAATTGCACGCAAAAATGCTCGATCACACCGAGTTCTACGGGCGCAGTGGTCTAGTGGTCATGGCGATCAGCGGGGTGGATTTGGCGCTTTGGGACCTCCGCGGTAAAGCCGCCGAGCAGCCCATAGCACGTTTACTCAATTCTGAGGTTGATCTTCAAGCGGCCTTGCCAACCTACGTAACCGTTTTTGGGCCCACGGATACGGAGGACGCATTGCTGCGGGGACATCGCGCGGTCAAATTACATGTCGAACGGTTTGGCCACCCACCGGAAGTTGCTGCAATAGCATCTCATGTTGCAGAGGTGCGCGCTGCGCTTGGGCAAGATGGCATGCTCATGCTAGATGCCTTTGCGCGTTGGGACGTAAAGACGAGCCAACACGTGGCGGAAGCGGTGGAGCGATTCAATCTTGCTTGGTTGGAAGAACCTCTGCGGCCTAGTGATTTTTCCGGCTACGCTTATTTAAGGGATCATTCACCAGTCGCCATTGCCGGCGGAGAGCATGAATACCTAGCGTCTGGGTTTCAGAATCTCATCGATCACGAACTTCATGCCGTGTTACAACCCGACATCAACTGGTGTGGTGGCATGACGACGATGATCGAGATTTATCAGATGGCGAAAACAGCAAACGTTCGTGTCGTCCCGCATCGAGGCGTGGAACCCTACGCGCTGGCTGCCATTGCGGCATTCGATCCGCAACCCCTCGCGGAATCGCCCAGAACATGGTTTAGCTGTTTAAAGGGTGTGCCACAGATCGAAGCCGGGTGCGTTCAAGTGGTCGATCGACCAGGTTTTGGGGTCGACTTTGAGTGGCCAATATGACGTCCGAGGGCGCGTGAAGGTCTCGACGCGTCGCCAAGTTGAACATTTTCAACGGAATCTGGAGTTCCTTATCTGCCTGCCTGCAGCAGCATAGCAATCAGACTAGCGTTGGCAGCTGGAAACTCGAGATTTGCCAGTTCGCAGCGCTCGACCCACTGGAACGGTGACTTAATGGAATGGTGATGTCCTACAATATGGGCCGCCATGAAAAATAACTTGAGCGTGCCATGTTCATAGGCGTGTTCAACGACTGAAAGCGTTTGTTCCACTTCGATTTCCAGGCCGCATTCTTCGCGGCACTCGCGCTGGGCAGCTGCGGCAGCGGATTCCCCGATTTCGATTTTTCCGCCAGGGAATTCCCACAAGCCAGCCAACGGCACTCCTGGGGGACGTCGACCCACCAAGAAATGCCCGTCTTGTTCAATCACAGAAATCGCAATCAAGGTTGCGGAACGGCTGACACCGGTCATTACGAAAAGCACCCAAGATGTAGACAAGCAAAATCAAATTCCTGAAGTTGGGATTTTGACAATTTCCAGACAATGCACAGAAACTTCATCCTCTGATGAGTTGTCGTACCCGCCACCCACAATGTTAGTAGGTACCAGACCTCAGGAGCTGTCGTTTTATTGAATGGTATCGAGTAGCCGTCCTGGCGACCCCATAATGTTGTAGCCAGCATCGACGTGTACAATTTCACCCGTGATTCCATCTGACATGTCCGACAGCAAAAAAGCTCCGTTGCGTCCAACTTCTTCGTGGGTGATGTTACGTCCCATGGGAGAGACTTGCGCGTAAAGGCTCTCCATTCCTTTGGCGCCAACAGCTTGCGCAGCCAACGTTTTCAACGGTCCTGCACTGAGTGCATTGACACGTGTACCCTGCGGTCCAAGATCGAACGCCATGTACTTCACCGCAGCGTCTAACGCGGCTTTGCATATTCCCATGACGTTATAACCAGGAACACACTTCTCGCCACCAAAATAGGTCATGGTCAGGATGGAGGATTGATCGCTTAAGATGTCTCGGGCGGCATTCGCGACCGCCATCAAGCTATAGGCGCTAATTTCCATTGCCAATTTGAAACCATCACGACTGGTTGCAATGGTGTCACGTTTTAAATCATCCAAAGTTGCAAAGGCCACCGAATGGAGTAAAAAGTCGATCTGACCGAAGTGCTTTTTGCCCTCATCGATAAACGCTTCGATGTCTTCGTCTTTGGTGACATCCACCGGCACTAAGAATTGAGCCGCTTCATAATTGTCCGTGCATTTGGCAACTCGGCGACGGTTTTTCTTGCGTTCGTCGTCTGGCCTGTCGGGCAAATGCGAAAATCCACACGAGCCCCCTTCATCCATGATTTGTTTGGCAATTGCCCAAGCGATGGAACGGTCATTGGCAACACCGAGGATAAGTCCTTTTTTACCTGCAAACATACCCATACTAAGCTCCCGCATTTTTTCATCTTGTGGAGCCGGGAAATCTACCCGATCCCTAATCCCCTGTCGATGGGCCGAAATACCTGACGGTGGTGAAGTGTATCAATTTGAGCACAATCGGTTTACAATCGGCCAGCACAGTCACAAACGCCCAGGACCGCCCACAAAATCTTCTAGTTTCCCGCTTCTTATGCCTGACTTGTATGGCTTAGATGATATCGCAGGTGACGCTGAGTTGGCCAGAGCTGCCGCCGCTCTGTTAGGGATTTCGCTGCCTGAAAGAGAGGTTCAAGCCTATCTTGAGAGCGCCATGCCGATCCTTTCCGACTTATTAAATGCTGAATTCACTACGATTGCGGTGGCGGAAAAAGGCCGGTGGCGGACGCGAGCGGGTGGCAACCCGGAGTTTCCGTTACCCGAAGAACTCTTGGCAGAGGCACTAGATCGTGAACAAACCGTAGTCCATGACAAGTGGCTGGCCGTCCCTTTACCAATCCAAATCGGAGCGGTTCACGTGTTGGTAACCTATAACAGTCAAGTCGACCAAGAGCGGCACCAGCAACTAGCGGAGGTTTTTCTTTCCGGGCTTGCCAGCGTTCGTGATCGCCAGAGGCAGGCCTCACGAATTCAACGGCTTGAGGCTTTGGTCCAGATCGCTGCCGAATGGCAGCAGGCGAGCGAAATGGACGAATTATTGAATCAGATGGCGCAGGCTTCGACCGAGCTGCTCGGTGCGGAACGCGCCAGTATTTTTTTGTGGGATAGACGAAATAAAATCCTCGTTGGACGCCCGGCCTTGGGAGTCGAAGGTGGTGAGTTGCGTATCCCTGAGGATACAGGGATTGTTGGCCAAGTTGTCCAAAGCGGGGAAACGAGGCGAGTGGATGCTGACGAGGATCAACGTGAGATCGATCGAAGTGTCGATGCGCAGCTCGAGTTTCAGACACGCTCACTTCTCTGTGCTCCCCTGCGTAATAGTTCCGGAAAGATCCTCGGCGCGTTCGAGATGATTAACAAAGTCTATGGTAACTTTACGCCAGATGACGAAGAAACCCTGCTGGAGATGGCAGCGCATGCGGCGGTGGCGTTAGAAAAAACCCATCAGTTTTCAACCCTCCTGCAATCCAAAAATCGCGTTGCCGATCAAGCTGCCGAGGGAATTAAGATGATCGGCCAGTGTGCCGAGATTGAACGACTGCGTGCGACGGTTGCCCGGGTTGCTGATACGGAATTAGCCGTCCTCATTCTGGGCGAAAACGGCACCGGCAAAGAGGTCGTGGCACAGCAAATGCATTATCTCAGCAAACGTCGCAATGAGCCTTTTGTAGCGATCAATTGTGCGGCGCTGAGCGAAACGCTGTTGGAAAGTGAATTGTTCGGACACGAAAAAGGCGCTTTTACGGATGCCTACGATACGCGCGTGGGTAAATTTGAATTGGCGTCGGGTGGTACATTATTTCTTGACGAAATTGGTGATATGAGCCTCGGTGGCCAAGCAAAATTGTTGCGGGTGCTGGAAGAAAAAATTGTGGTACGGGTGGGGGGATCACAACCGATTCACACGGACGCGCGCGTAGTGGCGGCTACAAATCAAAACCTTGCAGAACTCGTCCGAGACCGTCGTTTTCGAGAAGACCTTTATTTTCGCTTGAACGTGGTCAGTATCGACTTGCCTGCTTTGCGAGACCGCGGTGAAGATATCCTGCGGTTGGCAGAATTCTTTTTACAGGACTTTTGCACCAATGCACGCCGCGAAATGCCACAGTTTTCAGCTGCAGCGGAAAAGCGATTGTTGGGACACCCCTGGCCTGGCAACGTCCGGGAGCTCCGCAATTTGATGGAACGGCTGGCTTACTTATCGACGGGTGACAGGGTGAATGCAGATGAGTTGGCATTCATCCTCTCACCGGCTGGTGAGGAAACGTCTGCCATTTCATTAGAGATGGAATTGAACGATGCCACGCGCGAGTTTCAGGTTGATTTTATTAAACGGCAAATCGACCGCGCCGGGGGTAATATGACCGAGGTGGCAAAGCGTCTGGGACTTCATCGTTCGAATCTTTATCGCAAGATGCGGCAACTTGACATGGACGTCCATGAATTGTGATTTGAAGCGGGCGGCAAGTAGGAGGCAGGGCGGAAGCACGGCCCCTTTGCGAGCGCTGAAAAACGGGTTACCATAAATCGAAATTCGACGTCTACTATTGCCCTCTTAGCTCAGTTGGCAGAGCAGCTGACTCTTAATCAGCGGGTCCAAGGTTCAAGTCCTTGAGGGGGCACT
>JAKVBY010000012.1:6078-22077 GCA_022446825.1 Pirellulaceae bacterium | reverse complement strand
GTACTTCTGCGCTGTGTACTTCTGCGCTGTGTGGTACCGTGTGGCGGCGCAGCTTGGCTCCAGGCTGGCAAGCCCTGACGAAGTCCGCTTGCAGTCGATGAGCATCGTTGTCCCGTGCGCAACCCTTGTGCGAGAATTTCTTTTTTTTGAACCATGTCCAAACTCAGTGGACTTCAATATGCTGCTGGTCCAGCCGCGTTCAATGTCCTTGCCGCTGTCATTGTCACCGGGTCATTGCCGCTGACCAATTGCTCCTGACGAAAAAATATGTGTTGCCATATCGTGATGGTCAGCGAGCCTACTGGAAAAGTGGCGAGTGTCTATTGGTTGCGTCGGTTATTCTGAAGGGGAGCGCCGGAAGAGTAGCTTTTCGTCTCAGCCTGTAATTGAAAGAACGGACGTAATTGAAAGGATGAAGATGAACAAAAAACACGCAGCAATTTCGACACTCCACCAAAAGGTTTCGCGGCTACAAAAAAAATTGAACCATCAAATGGTCGCTGGGGGATTCTTGGAGTTGGACTGGTATGCTTGGGCTGTATGCTCACTACGGAAAGCCATGGCAGTATTCTCATCGGCCTTGCTGCTACTTTCGTGGCTAGTCTGTCTGCGGTTGGCTTCTTAGCGGTCAATCTTCAAGCGGTCTTTGTCAAACCAATTCTTGAAATTCTGCAAGACTTGATTGAGGTTGAGAATATTGAAGATGCGAACGATCATTCCTAAAAGCCCGCTGAAATTGTTCGCAGCCAATCAGAAACGTTGGTAGCTCTGACGTGTTGGGAAACGCTGCTGGTCGCAGAAGTGAAAACTGCTTCCTTTTACTTGCCGCTACGTCCAGGCCGGATTCCCTGAGGTGATCCAGATGAACCGTGTCTGCTGCAGTTGAGCAAGCTATCAAGAGAGATAGTGTCGCTCGCCGGTTAATCGTTTTTGAATTGAGGAAGGTTCTGATGAATGAAAATAAAGTGAGTTTCTGGCGTCGGGAAATCGTTTCGAATTTTACTGTTTTTGGAGGGGGCCTCCTGTTATTCGCTACGTGTTTTTACTTTATTTACTCTTACAAAGAGTCATTGTCGCTGGAGCAGAGGACAGAGATCTTGGCCATGAGCGTTTTCTGTTCCTTGCTGTTTAACGTTTTTGTGTTTGTTCGTTTGCTTAAGAAGACCTAGTGGCCTATCTGCAGGGTGTCCCCAGCAACCACACGTCAGGGAGCTTTCCCTACAGGGGCTTTTCAGTTGCCGGGATCTTGTCAGTTGCTGGAACGCTGCGTGGTGTTTGCGACATGCGGATGGACAGATCACTTGGTTGTGATGACGTGTCCCCCTTTGACCACCAGTGCGGCCGTCCAGGCGGGCCCGACGTGGGCTGGTCTTGTGGCGTCAGCGAACGGTTCTTGGTGACCGGCTTGGAGGACGGTGAGGTCCGCCACCGCATCGACGCGGAGGACCCCGAAGTCGTCGAGTTGTAAGAGCGACGCCGGTCTGCTGGTGACGGCGGCAAAGACTTCGTTCTCGGGCATGCTGGCGGCCCGCAGCTCGGACATCACCGTCGGTAGATCATGCCGCGTTGCCTGATCGATATGGAATCGTTGTAGATCGGTTGAGACGGTGTCAGGGAGGAAGCCATCCTTGCAGGCCGCGCGGGCCACTGCGAAGCAAAAGGCACTTGTGCCGTGACCGACGTCGAAGCGGATCCCCCGCCTGCGTGCGGCCCGGATACACGGCAGCACCCGACCTTTCTCGACGATGCAGTGTGGCTGGCTACGAAAGCAGTAGGTAACGATGTCGCCGGGGCGGAGCAGCTCGAGTTGCTGGTCCAGCGGCCAGTCCTCTGGCTGACGCATGCCGAACAGAAGTGGGAGTTCGCTTTGTTGGGCGACTTCCACGCCGCGGCGCAACACTTCACGTGGGTCGGTATTGCCACAGACGCGGCGGCTCACGTTGACGGCCACGGCAGGAATCCACCGCCGATATCGATCGATCGCCGTGACGCAAGCGTCGACGTCGGCGTTGTCCAGGTCCTCAAAGCAACCGAGTGGTGCGGATTCACCGATGCGGGACAGATTGATGGCCAGCAAAACTCGGGTCTGGGAAGTGGCAATCGTTTCGTCGACGTACTGGGCGATCGTGGACGCGCCCGCGTCACCTTGGGACAACACGGTGGTGGTGCCCGCAGGCAGTATATGATCGTCCGGACGAACGCCAAAAAGGGCAGCTGAGTTTGCCGGGTGTGCGTGCAGGTCGATGAGACCGGCAAGCAAGATACCGTCCGGGAAGTCGTAGCAACGATTTGCGGTGGCGGGGTCTACTTGGGCGGTGCCCGATGTTTCGATCGTAACAATCCGGCCGTCGCGAACCGCGATCTGTCCGGGGCCGTCGATACCGGAACTTGCGCAGACGATGCGACCAGCGCGGATGATCAAGTCGAAATGCGGATGGGGTTGTTGCACCACTGATCGCTGGGAATGATCTTTGGGAGTCGGGGGACAAAACGCGGCAGCACGACACGCGGCAGGAGTTTTGACCCCTCGAAATGCCCAACGTCCTGACGACTTTTGTTACAGGTTGTCCCCAAAAGTATCACTTCGGTGCGGCCCGAGCCAGCCGTCCAGCCATATCGTCATTGTGGTAGGGCGCCTTGATCGGTGAAAACCTTGGGATGGAAGGGTTCTGTTTTTGACGTCATGGCTCCGCCACTCGCCGCTGCGTCACGACCGCTGTCCGTCGGGCGCTGCTTGAAATAAGGATCTGTGGGCCTCGTTAACAAGGCTCAAAAAGGGTAGCGATGCCCTCGTTCCTGGCAGGGTTTTTTCCGCGCAGGTGATTCATGATGGCTGCCTGTCTGGATTTCTCAGAGCTTTTCCACCGCTGCTCTTTTCCACTTGTGCTGAGTCGATCCCTGGAAATTGAGGCCTCCTCGCTGCAGATGGTTTCAACCACGATTGTCGGTCTCATTAACTGAGCAGATCGTGTATGACGTTGCCGTGCACGTCGGTGAGGCGGTAGTCCCGACCCTGCTGTCGAAAGGTCAGGCGGCGATGATCGATGCCGAGGCAGTGCAGGACGGTTGCGTTCAGGTCGTGAATATGGACTGGATCACGAACGATGTTGTAACCAAAATCGTCCGTTTCACCGTGCACGTGTCCTCCGCGGATGCCCCCTCCGGCCATCCACATAGAATAGCAGCGACCGTGATGGTCGCGTCCGTAGTCGGCCTTGACGCCACCTTGCCCGTAAACCGTTCGGCCAAATTCTCCACCCCAGATAATCAGTGTGTCGTCGAGCATCCCGCGTTGTTTAAGATCCCGCAGCAACGCCGCCTGAGGCTGATCGATGTCTTGACACTGTTTGGGAATGTTGCTTGGTAAGCCCCCATGTTGATCCCACCCGCGGTGAAAAAGCTGGACAAAGCGCACACCACGTTCCAGCAATCGTCGCGTCAAGAGGCAATTTGCAGCAAAGGTTCCTGGTTTTTTGGACTCCTCTCCATAGAGCTCGAAGGTGCTGCTCGGCTCTGCTGAGAGATCCGTCAACTCGGGCACCGACTGCTGCATGCGGAATGCCATTTCATACTGAGCCATACGGGCTGTAATTTCAGGATTTCCAGATGCCGCAAACTGTTGCTCATTGAGTTGTGCCAGACCGTCGAGCATCCGGCGGCGAAAATCACGATCGATTCCTGGGGGGTTGGTCAGATAGAGGACCGGGTCCCCGCTGCTGCGCAGCTTGACTCCTTGGTGGCTGGAAGGCAGGAAGCCGGCGCCCCAGAGTCTTTCCAGCAGCCCTTGGTTTGCATCACTTCCCGAACCGTGGGAAATCAACACGGTGAATGCTGGTAAGTCTTCGGCTGGGCTGCCCAGCCCATAACTGAGCCAAGCCCCCAGCGCGGGGCGTCCCGGCTGTTGCGATCCGGTTTGAATCAAGGTAATCGCCGGATCATGGTTAATGGCTTCGGTGTGCAGCGAACGAATGACACAGATGTCGTCCATGACACGGCTGGTGTAGGGCAATAGTTCGCTGAGCCAGGTTCCCGCTTCGCCACACCGTTGAAAGCTAAATTTGGGCGCAATCACGGGGAAGTTTGCTTGTCCAGACGTCATGCCGGTCAAACGTTGTCCACGACGAATCGAAGTCGGCAACTCGCTGCCGTGCAGAGCCTTCAATTTTGGCTTGTAGTCCAACAACTCGAGGTGTGACGGACCTCCAGATTGAAACAGGTAGACCACTCGTTTGGCTCGGGGCATCCAGTGCGGAAGGCCAACTTGGGCATCGTCCGTTGGACCGCTGCGGGTTTCCCGCGCCAACAAGGAGGATAGGGCAGCCACTCCGACACTGCTCGTCGCACTTTGTAGTAACAGACGCCGTCGATTGAGCAAACGCTGGTTGTCCAAGATGGTGGTCATGGTTTTGAGATGGTTTCATTGAGGTTGAGGAGAATGCTTGCTATCGATGTCCAGGCTGCCAGTTCAGCCGTTGAAATGGGTGAGGTAATGTTGGAGTTGCCAACGGAGATCAGCTGCTGGGCAGCTTTTGGCTGGTCGACAAAACGTTTTTGAGCGTCCGTCAGCAGTGCGCTTAGGACGTTGCGCTCGGCCGCGCGTGGCCGGCGGGCGAGGACACAGCGAAAGGCATAATCAATCCGTCGAAGATCATCACTCTCTTGTTGGACAATCCGCTCGGCCAAGACCCGTGCTGCCTCAACGTAGGTGGGATCATTTAAAAGGACCAGCGCTTGCAGCGGGGTATTGGTTCGAGCGCGGCGGATAGTGCAAGTTTCTCGATCGGGTGCGTCAAACGCTGCCATGCTGGGTGGCGGACAGGTGCGTTTCCAGAACGTGTACATGCTCCGCCGATAGAGCCCCGGCCCAGTGTCGGCAACATATTTGTCTCGCCGCTCGACCGAGACATCTTCCCACAAACCGGCCGGCTGATAGGGTCGTACGCTGGGCCCTCCGACCCGTTGCTGCAGCAATCCGCTGATCGCCAACGCATTGTCACGGATCATTTCTGCTGGCAAACGCCCCTGCGGTCCTCGGGAAAGGAGGCGATTTTGTGGATCGGCAGCGCGCTGCTGGGGAGAGACGTCGGCTGACTGGCGGTACGTACTTGAGAGCACGATCATTTTTAGCAGGGCGCGTTGATTCCACTGCTGTTGAATCAACTCGGTGGCGAGCCAATCCAAAAGTTGGGGATGACTGGGATGCGCTCCCTGGACTCCAAAATCTTCTGCCGTTTCGACCAAACCGATACCAAACAGCATTTCCCACCAACGATTTACGGCCACACGCGCCGTCAACGGATGGTCAGGATGGGTGAGCCAATGTGCTAGATCGAGCCGCGTTGCTTCAGTCGTCCAGGGGGCTTTCACAAGAGCCACCGGTAACCCAGGGAGAACTTCCTCGCCAAGCTGATCATATTGGCCGCGCAGGAGGATATGTGTTGGACGTCGGGTCGGCATTTCCTGCATGACCATGGTGACGGGAATGGCTTGTTCGAGGGCTTCCAGCTGACTTGGAATGGCCTTCAACTGTTCACGAATTCTGCGCACATCGGTGTCGACATGATCGATGTAGAATTGCTTCAACTGCGTTGCTTGGGAGGGACTACGATCTGGGGGAGGAACCGCCAGAATTTGGTCAAGCCGTTCAGGTGCTTTGCCCTGCGCTAGTTCGGCCACTTCGCTGGCGGATAGTTTAAGAGAAAACACCTGGACATGATCAATCAGACCGTGAAACGGAACGGAAGCGTGACGCCGACCGATGTGGAACGGCTTGTCCGTCGTCAGGGGACCGTCGAGGCGATGGCGGGTAGGCACTTCGACCGCTTGAAGGTCTCCATCCACGAACAATCGGACACCGTCGGCTTGTCGCGTACCGTCGTAAGTGACGACGACATGGTGCCATTCTTTGGAGGAGATGGGCTGTTTCGTAATTACTTTAAAGGCTTTGTCCGGCCAGTGATGGACGAAGTGGCACTCCACCTTCCCATTGACGACAAGTAAGTCGTAACCCCGGTAAGCATTGGCGTCGTCCATTTTTGAGCAGATGGCCCCGGCAGAACTTTTTGCAGGTCGAAACCAAGCTGCCAGTGAAAACGATTCGTCACTATCAAAGTTACCGACCTGTCCCGCATCGACATGGGTTGTGCCCGTGAATTGCAGTGCTCGTCCCGAGAGACCCGCGGCCCGTAACGCCGGGCCATGAATCATGCCATGTGGAGCAAACTGAAAGGTATTCGCAACCGTTTCGCCGTCCGCTTCATCAAAGCGGAATTCCGCCTGGATTCCGAGGGAGGCTAATTTCTTCCTGGCCGCAGGAGTCAAGGTGGCTTCCCACAATGCTAGGCGATCGTCAATGTTCGCAGTATGTTTCTGCAGTGCTTCGGTCAGGTTATTCTGGTCGGTCTTGAGTTGTGTCAGGATTCGTTGCTGTTCCGAGGAGGGAACCTTTAAAACAGGATCCGCCATGCGTGCTGTGTTGTAAGTCCCGAGTGTGTCTTGAATGTTATTGAAGAGTGCAGCAAAGCGATAAAAGTCCCGTTGCGTGAAAGGGTCGAATTTGTGGTCATGGCAGCGGCTACATTGCAAGGAGATTCCCATGAACACTGTCGCGGCGGTGTGAACACGGTCAGCCACATACTCTGCCTGGTATTCCTCGGGAATAATTCCTCCTTCCGTCGTCAGGACGTGGTTGCGATTGAATCCGGTGGCCACGCGCTGACTGAGTGTAGGATGGGGGAGCAGATCACCCGCGAGTTGTTCGATGAGAAACTGATCGTAGGGTAGGGCGTTTTGAAACGCCTGAATGACCCAGTCTCTCCAGGGCCACATCGTGCGGGTTTCGTCATTATTGTAACCGTTCGTGTCGGCATACCGAGCGGCATCCAACCAGTGCATCGCCATCCTTTCGGCATGGGCCGTCGAGTTCAGTAGCTGATCCACAACGCGATGCTCGGCGCCTGGAGTAGGATCCGCTAGGAAAGCATTGAGTTCTTCTAGTGTCGGAGGCAGGCCAGTCAGATCGAGGGTGACACGGCGGAGCCACGTTTCTCGCGAGGCACGCCGAGCTGGCAACAAACCAACAGCGTCGAGTCGTGCTAAAACAAACCGATCGATGGTGTTGTTGGGCCAGTTTGTCTCTCGAACCTCGGGTAAGGTTGGTCGCTGGGGGGGGCGAAAGGCCCAGTGTTGGGTGTATTCGGCGCCACGGGCAATCCAGCGCTCGAGGATCGCTTTCTGGGTTTCGGAGAGGGGTTTAAGTGCGTCGGGAGGTGGCATGACGACGTCCTCGTCGGTTGCCTGGATACGACGGATCACTTCGCTTGCCTGGGGCTGCCTGGGGACGATTGGAACCACCCCGTCATGTGGTTGTAGTGCTTGGTCGCGAATGTCCAGCCGCAGTTCGGCTTGGCGGCTGGCTTCATCCGGACCGTGACAGCTCCAGCAGTGATTCGAGAGAATTGGCAGCACGTCACGAGCGAAGTTCAGCTCGGGCTCCAGAGCTGGTTGTTCCCACCCATCAGCCTGCGATGCCAGCATGGCAAGTCCGCTGAAGGTCAGAAACCAGAAACCGATTGGTAGTTTTGTTTTCATGGAATCTTGTCGTGCCATCTTATGGGGCGCTTGTCGAGCTGTCAGGACGGTCGGCTTTCCCACAGCGTTCTGTGACTTGACCCACGGCATCGATTCCTCGGTAACCGTTGCTCTAATAACCGTCGCGTTCCCTAGATTTTCATCTTTCATCTTTCATCTTACTTGAAATGGGCCATCGCTTGTTTGGCGGCTGCGTCCTTTTCTCTTAAGGTTCTGTGAGTTTACCTCATTTGCTGCGGGTATGAGAGAGATTGAGAAGACGCGTTTGAGGGACTTGGCAAGCAAGTGGCTGACAAGTATCTCGGGCAGGCCTGATTGATGCGAGAGGCAACCACGGGATGCAGTCGAAATCGTTTTCCCGTTCCAATCGACCCGTTGCCGTCAACCGAAGACGGGCGTTGGCGACCCGCCAACGTTACAGCGACCGCAACAGAATGAGAGAGACCATCTCCAAGGGAGAGACTGTCTTCCGAGAAAGGATGAGACGTCCCTTTTGAGGGCCAGGAAAATCTGCTTTCAATTGTCTATTTCACGACGCCGGTGTCCTTCCATCGGCTGAGGACCTGGAAGCCGGGCTTAGTGGAACCTTCCCGTGTAATGAAGAAATTGAACAGGTAAATTACAGTCTTTTTTTCTTTCCAGAGGTGGTCTGCCGCACGGCGATATTGCTGCGGTATCAGAGCCGTCCCCTTCTCTTTCTCCACGATTTCAATGCAGACGTAGACAGGAACCTCCTGCATTAACTCTTTTCACGGTGCGACAGGAAGGTCGAATGTGACGTCTAAAAACCGGGAGAAGGTCACAAAATTGATCCAGCCGTTTTGAGCTCAGGCGACCGGGTTGCAATCCACCTTACGGGAACCTTCATAGGTCTTCGCTACGTCGTAATTTTCGCTGGGGGGTGGGTCTGTTGATACTGCTGCGTTGACGGGAGGATGCCAGCTCAGCGTCTGAAGATTTTCTCAATGGCAACCGGCGAAGTTAGATAGACAGAGAGGAAAATTTCCGTGCCTGCGGCTGGAGAAAGCATGGCTCTGCTGTTGCTGGTTGGGAAAACCCTTGTGGAGAGAAAGGGGTTCAATCCTGCGGGGAAGATTTCGCCCCCCTTCTTTTTTCTACCATGTCGAAGCCATAAAGGAATGCGCGTTGTATAACGAATCGCACCCGCGTTGCCTCGTCAGGAGCCGTGATGCCACCCGTCCAGCGGACTGTTTTGCTCAGATGGTCTCCACGGATGGGGAGGCAATCTTGAGTGGAAAAACCGGGTATGACCTGGCCGGTGTCGTTGAGCAAGGCCAGCCTCAGTTCCCCTTCTGGTTGGGTGACGACGTTAACAAGCAGGGACTTTCCCGAGAGATTTTGTCGCTTGGTTGTCGCGGTACCAGGATGAGGGCCCCCAATGGATGGGGCCAAAGCCCATAAGCGGCCGACCTTCCAGGTCGCTCGGCAAAGGGCCCCAAAATCGGGTGTCGAACTCGACTGGCGACTGAGTTTTTCTCCTCGTGCTGTGAGGGGGCGCGGCCCTGAGTCTTGGGTGTTGAACATGTCGCCATGGAGCCCTTGCGTGCCGCTGTAGTAGACATGCAGTTTGTCTCCGTCGAGTACGGGAGTTCGCATTGGCCAGATCATGCCGCCCCCGTAATCGCCGAGGGGAGGATTGGGGAGCGCGGGACGTCGATCCGCTCGCCACCAATGGATGCCATCGCGTGACGCGGCCCATTGTAGGTCGATGTTTTGGGTGTGGTTGTGATAGACGGTCGTTGTGGCCACCAAGCCGCCCGGGACTTTCAGTGGGCAGAGTTCCATGAATTGGGTGTCCGCCGGGTCCCGCCAGTCGGGCGTGAGAACCAACTGCGTGGGGTCGCTCCAATGGATACCATCCGGACTCGTGCGACGGCCGATCAGACGGACGCCGCCATCGGCAATATCAAAGGGGGCGAGCCCGCCAGGGAATGCCGGCAACTCCGTCTTGTGATAGGAGACGTACGCGCCCTTGCCAAAACGATAGATGAAGCAGCTGTCATTTGTCGCTAACTGCAACGGTCCGGCGATGGCTTGCCAGGCTCGGCCATCTTTCGAGCGATAGCGGTAGAGTCCATACGGATGAGTATCGTGATTGGCCGGTAGGGGCAGCTCCTCGATTTTGCCACTTGCTCCAGGATAACCTGGATAGCGGAAGATAAACATTTCGTACGGCCAATCCCGTTGGGGGTCGACATTGACTGACGCGTAGGAACACCACAGATCCAGCAAAATATTGGTCTGTTCGTGGTCGTTCCAGCGTACCAATGACAAGGAGGGTCGCTGCCAGTTGACGCCATCGGAGCTTTCCAGGTAGGTCAGCCGGCGGTCGTGGGTCCAAGTGCCCGGTCCTTGGGGTTTCGAAATAGGTGTCGAAATCTGCCAGGCTTTCCAGATTCCGTCGAGAGGGTCGCGCAGCACGGTCCCGTGGCTGAAGACCCCACCGGCATCCCACGGCATCTCCGGCACGAGTAGTGGGTTGGCCGGATCGGGTTCTCCCTGTTCCACACGCCAAGCAACTGCCTGTAAATCTTCAAAGTCTGCCGGCATCACGAACGGCAAGCTCTGGGACAGGTCGCTGGTCGGATAGGAGGGTGCGATCAGCAAAGCCAAGGTGATGACAGACATGCGAACACCTGCGCAGGGAAAAGGCGGGAGATTTTTGTAACGTCAAACGGATCTTGACGATTGTAACAGTTCTGCAGAACTCCGTTTCCCTGCAGACCGTTTGGTTCTAACCGGCGAACGCCGTGATCCTTCCAGCTGTCGCCGCATGCGACTCATTCCATGCGGATAAGAAGACGGAGGCACTTTGCAGGCTGCAGACCTGGTAATGTTCAGAGTAAGGAGTATCCAGTACGATCAAAACCTGCGTGATAAGAATGGATTTGGTGCCAGCTCTTGGTAAGGTGATGGTGATGAAAAAGTGGGGATTTTGTTGGCTGCTACTGCTGCTAAACAGTGGGTGTGAAACTGAGCCTGTCGGCAGCCCGGTTGTCGAGTCTTCCCAGACGCTGGATGCCACCGAGATGCGGCCTGAGTCTGATTCGGGTCCCGAGATCACGAAGCGGTTAAAGAGGACAGAACTGCCGGAGGTAACTGCGCGCTCGACTAGTGGGACCCAGTTACCTGAGGGTGAGGGCAGCGCCGAGGTTCCCACAGCGGCGACCAACGAATCAGCGGGCCCTGCCCTACAACCGTCACGGCAGCTGGCAATTTTTGCGGCGCCCGCTTTCAACCAGAAAGGGAGCCACGCGGCATCTGAATTGGCGTCTTACCTGCAGCAGATTTCTCAGCAGGAGATCCAAGTGATGCGTGCGCTCGACGCAGCGGAAGCACGTCCGCGCCAACTACTGGTTGTTGGTTCTGCGACCGAGAATGTCCTCGCAGCGGATTTAGAGACGCGTGGCCTGCTCTCTTTCGATCGACTCTTGCCCGCGCATCCGGACGGTTTCATCATCCACTCGGTGCAGGATCAGGAGACCAGCTATGTCATTCTTGCTGGTCGCAGTCCCTTGGGAACACTCTATGCCGTCTACCATTATCTGGAAACCTATTGTGGTGTGGGATTCTTCGAAGATGGAGAATACGTCCCACGCAGTTCGGAAATTCCGCTGCATGACATTCACGTCGTCGAATGGCCCCGTTTTGACATTCGGCTACACAACCCGTTTACGACCTGGATTCGGGACCTGAAACGTGTTCGTGGAACGTTTTGGACCGCCGAAGAATGGAAGTGTTACTTCGACTTTCTCGTCAAGAATAAACAGAACTGGTCGCGCTATGAAGTTTGCGACATGCAGGGAATCGGCTATGGCTGGTTTGTCGCAACCTACCCGGAGATTGGTCAAGCACCTGACACGGGGGTCCTCAGCGCCTGGTGGCCTCCCGAATATGTGTTGCAGACCACACAGCAGTCGCTCGATTATGGTCGCAGCATCGGTATGAAATTTATGTACACGCCTGTGGTCCAATTTTTACCTGAGTATGCCAGAGCAACGATTCAGCAGGAGTTTCCGGATGCCGTCATTCGCGACCCCGATCCGGCTTACCGCATGACGACTTACATTATTGATACGCCGGGCATCCAGGCGTACCTGGAAAAGAACATCCAGTCGATGCTCAAGTACTATGGCAAACCGGATGCCATCTCCACTCAGTTTCCCGTGTTTGAACGTGAGGGTGCGGCCGAATTTGGTACCAAATGGGACCCGCAGCTTTTTAATCTCGGGTCGCAACAGATCCATGAGCATCTACCGGAGACCAAGTCTTTCATCGATGGCTGGGGGCTGGCCATGCGTTACAAAAATCCGGACGAGTGGCAGAAGCAACTTGTAGCAGGAATGGAGTACCCGGTTGTCTGGACTTCTCAATACCCCTGGTTGGAACCAGATCCCTACCACGAACAAATGGAGCATTTCCGCGGTCAGCCATGGATGTATTGGGAAATTGACTCGTTTGGAGGCCGTGACTACCTGCACAGCTTTATTCCTTACCAAAAGGTGCTGGAAATTGCGCACGACATTCTCGGCAATCCGCTTTCCAACTGCATTGGTTACGGGACCCAGGCAGAAATGATTGGGTACGATCCGTTTGTGCGCTACCTGTACATGAAACTTGCCTGGGATCCGCTGCGATACGCCGAGATCGAGACGATCTTGGCCGAGTATGTGGCGCATCGCTATGGGGCTGAGTCTCAGGCAGCCATGTTGCAAAGCCACGGCCTGTTAGTCGATTGCCTGTCGCGCAGCATTCCAGGCACCGCTGCTCCTTATTCGGGGAGTGACGGTGCGATTTATCGCGAAGCAAGGCAGGTCAATTATAGCGCGGTCGCGGTTGGCTGGCCGCTCTACACCCGCTGGGACGATCTCGAACAGTTACGCGCAGCGCTGGAATTCGCTTTGCAATGTCAGCAACGTGAGCGTGACAATCTCCTTTATGCGCAGGATCTGGCACGTCTTTTTCAATCCTATGCAGCCAAGATCTTTGCTTTTTCTACGGTCCGCTGTTACTCCGCATATGCTCAAGCTACACAAGCCTTTCAAGCGGGCGCAGCGTCCGAAGAGTGGCAGGAGCATTTAAAGCAATTTGACGAAGATGCGGTTGCCATGACCACCATCCTGGAACTTCTGGAAGGGATCTGGCAGACTCAACCGGAACTCTCGCTGGATCACATGATCAATCAGGTGACTTCGGTTCCCGGCACAGCGCCTGGGTTGGCCAAAAGCATCCGTGGCCATTGTGCCGGATTCTTCAACGAATGTTATGAGGTGATGCGCGATTTTTACCGCCCGCAATTAAAGATCATCCTGGAAGATCTGCGGGAGCGATTGGAAAACCAAGAAAAGGAGTTGATCTTCGTCCGTTTTGGAGGAGCGAGGAATTGGGACGATCATCCTGACCTGCAATGGGTTGAACCACCCTTGTGCGCGGATGAACCCCGGCTTTATCCCAAGTTGGCTGCCTTGCACCAGAAGTTCACCAGCGAAGATTACCAGCCCCGCCAAGACATTCGGCGCGGAGATACCATCACGGCGGTCGTCGCATCCCTTCGGCAGTTGGATGACCTGAATATTTCGCCCGCGGCGTTTCAGGATATGGCGACCGAAGCACTGATTCGGGAGAAATATCCACTGCCGGTGGGCCAGGAGTCGGCTCAGCGGGCGGGATATGGTGGCGTGGTGACCTCGCGTGCCTCGGCGGAGGCATTCGATCAGGGCGAGCGGATTGTGCTCGGGAAAGATCGGGGATTTCAAGGGACCTACGTTGTCGCCCCCAAAGTTGAGGTCGACTTTGTTTTGGATGAAACGCGCCGCATCAAGTTGGCGCAGGTTTGTCTTGACATCAACGCCTACAACGCCGCCGGTGCAATCTTACAACAGGACATCAGCGTCATCGTCAACGGAAAGAAGCATGTCTTTGTCAAATCGCAGACACGCCAGATGAGTTTGCTGGGCAAAGCGAAAATCTGTGAATGGGATGGTCTCTCATGCTTTGAGATCCCACGGGATTTTCTGGTCCAGGGACGTAATACGATCACGATGGAGTCCGGTGGTCCCGCGGACGGAGGCGATGAAGTCTACATTGCCATAGACGATCAGGGTAATCCCGTGCTGCGACTTGTCTTAGAATTGGAAAAGGAGGTGGAATAACATCAATTCCAAAGGCACGTCACGAGTTGAAGGTTGGTAGGGTATTTGTCAGCGGTCTTTACAAGGATGTGGCAGGCCGTTCTTTGCGCTTGGTTATCTTTCTTGCTATAGAGACTGATTGTAGCCAAACCTTGAGATTTGGGGACGGCCGGGAAAACCAGACTTGCCCAATCAACCGTAGGGCGGTGCCTGGAAAGTCAACTGCTTTTTAATGACGCGTTGAGTATGTCCGGCTGGAGAGCGGTTTTTTGGGGTCCAGGGATGCCCCTGTCTGTGCGACCAATTCTCACGAAGTGGAGAAAATAGATCTGGCACTTTTCTCGAGAACATCTTGGTGACTGAACGGCTGCTTCTCCACGATAATCTGGGAGTTGACGTCTTAGCGACGGTGGCTCAACGGCATACAGTCTTTTTTGAGACGCACTTCCTTACGGGTTTGCGCTGGACGTACCATTGCCGGTCGTTGCCTGACTCGATAATAACTTCCATATTTGGGCGAGAGTGGCGGTGCGAGGGTTACGTTTTTTGCCCTTAGAGTTCGAATGAGTTGGAGTTGCGTCAAGTTGCAGGTCTGTTCAGCCAAGAGATCGTCTGGCTGGAAATGCGCCTCGACCAGCGCGGCGTGAGTACGCAGCCCCAAAAGATTTTTGCGGCGCCAGGAAGTGTTGCCGTTGTTTGCCGGCTACTTCCATTCGATGCTTGACGCGTTGCGCGTGCTGGGAGGTTTTGCTACCAGACTGGAGATGGAAGAGCTGCGCCATTTTCTGGCCCACCGTTTTAGGTGGGAGATTGCATGTCGATAGCCTGTCTAGACTTCGGGTGCCACATTTTCGGCGTCCGCCCGGGAGGTTTGATTTTCCCCTGGAGGAGCTGGCAAATGCTCAAGTGCCGGTTGGCGAGTCTGGCCGGGGGCGCANCAGCAAGAGTGTCCCCAGAAAAATGTCACTAAACGCTCGATGAGACAGCACAGCGGTCGACGTCGGAACTGACCTCGCGCGTCACGAGCTTCCTGACGAGCTTCCTGACGAGCTTCGGCGGATTTTCGCTCTCTTGAGAACGGTTTCAGCGTTGTAAATCCACGCCCAACCACTTGTGCGGCGACTTCAGGCGACACAACTTGCATACCATCGAGTCCAAATTGGCTTAGCCAGGGGTCGTCTGCCAGAGCCGGTAGAGAGCCTAGGAAAAGGGCACAAAAAACCAATGTGGACTTCATCGGGAGGGACCCTCCGAAATGAGAAATAGTAGAGGCGGCTTTGTTATTACTACCCTAATTTAAATGAGCGATGTATGTCGCCTATATTTAGCAAAATGCGCACAATTTTTATAATCGTTAAATTGATTTTTGGCGTTCTCTAATGAAAAATGGCGAGGTTTGCTCGCGTTGAATGTAAAGAATATACAGATTGCATCAAATAAGATGGATGTAATGATTGAATTAAATATATTAAATACGGTGAAAAAATAAAAAACATAGTTGATTTAGTCAGGCAACGCATTTAACCTGATCATTCTTAAGTTCCCTAATATAACAATTGTGCGGATATTTTGACGGTTTTGAACGTTTTGGTTGGCACACAACTCAACTTGTTAGCTACTCACGGAGGGAAACATGAAACGGAGGTTAACGATTTTGGTTTTGGTTGGCTGTCTAGCTCCTCTCGCTGCTGATGCGTCCGAACAGGACGCGCCGGGATGGTTTGTTGACTTGGGGTTAGCGGATCTCCAGGTTGTCGCGTCTAAAGAAGCGCGCGAGGTTCGCGGTCGGGGTTACGTCTATGCCTACGGCTCAGCATTGAGTTCAGTCGATCTGGATGTTTTTGCTGAATACGAAGTCTTTGCTGACGCTACTGGAGATTCCTACATGGAACTTTACCTCCAGGGACTCTCGAATTTGGAAGGTGTTGTCGGCACAACCGCCACGATCACAGTGGACTATTCGCAAGTTGGAGATTCGGGCTATGTCCCGGATCCGCATGCGCCACCGGCAGGGGGTCCACCTCAGGCACCCTCAGGCGGTGGTTTTCAAGGAGTTTTCCATTATGCCGGTACGATCACAGTGACCTCTAGTGCATTTGTAAGCGGATCGGCCAACTAGTTTTGTTTTTTACTTTGTGGGTTTTTCATGTGGGAAAACCAATTGTTTGATTTGTTCTTCATCACATAGAGAGAAATCAACTTATGAAGAATGCACTTGTGATTTTGGCTTTGGTAGTTTTTGCTAGTCCTGCGGTTG
>JAKVBY010000012.1:0-5978 GCA_022446825.1 Pirellulaceae bacterium | reverse complement strand
ACTTTATCTCCAAGGCTTGTCGAATCTGGAAGGTGTTGTTGGTGCTTCCAACAGCGTTACGGTTGACTTCTCGCAAAGCGAGTTTGACACCCAAAGCATGTTTGACTTTGCAGGTTCCCTGGGCGTCAGCTCTGGTGCCGTCGTTGGTGGATCGGCCAACTAGTTAAGTTTAGTGTTTTGTTTGTCGGGTTTTTCATGGTGTAAAACCGATCGTTGTTCTTCTTCATCATTTCTTTGAGAAAGCAATTTAATGAAGAATGCACTTGTGATTTTGGCTTTAACAGCTTTTGCAAGTCCGGCGGTTGCAGACGAAGGTCTGTTGTCGCAATTGGGTCTCCAAGACCTGCAAGTCGTTTCCCAAGAAGAAGCCACAGAAGTTCGTGGTTTGGGTTACGTCTATGCTACTGGTGACGCAGAGACTTTCATTGATCTGGATCCCTTCAATAAATTCGACATTTTTCAGGACGCCAGTGGAGATTCCTACATGGAACTTTATCTCCAAGGCTTGTCGAATCTGGAAGGTGTTGTTGGTGCTTCCAACAGCATTACAGTTGACTTCTCTCAAAGTGAATTTGACACCGACAATATGTTCGACTTTGCGGGTTCCGTCAGCGTTAGTGCTGGTGCCATGGTAGGTGGATCGGCTGACTAGGTTAGGAACCAAGCCTTCCTGACAATCGATTTTGTGGCTTCTCAACGCTCTTAACGGACGTTGAGAAGCCTTTTTTTATTTCTGAGCTGGAAATAGATAGGCCAACCCTAAACATCGCTTTTCGACATTTTTTGCTTGACAAATCATGGTAATTGCGTCCAATAGGCCGTACGACGAGTTCTCGTCACCGCCTTTCGGCGCAATGAAATTACAGAAATTCCGCTCTATTGCTAGGCTCAGCACGAGCAATCCTGACTGACCGGGGTTTCACATCCTCTCATCTTCTCACAAGGAACAGAGAATGAAGGGACAAACACGCAAGCGTCTGGTCGTCCGTAATCGCAAGGTCTCTCGAGGACGATTTTTTGAACCGCTAGAAGACCGCAACTTATTATCCGCCAGCCAATTTCTTAGTTGGATGGGGGGCGATCACTGGCATCATGGCTGGGAAATGGCGTATGGCGAAATGGAATCCTTGTGGGCCGAACATACACACGATCATGGTTCGGCGTTCGCTCAAAACGCATTGGTAGGCCACGACGACGACCAGCACCACCACCATGACCATGACCATGACCATGATCATGATCATGGCTATTGTGGTTTTTGCGGAGGGGCTGGTTGTCCTGTGTGTAGTGTTACTGAATCGATGACGCATCAGCATCCTGCGGTCTATGATGAACAGGGCAACCAGTTGTTCGTAGAGCCACCTGAGCCGGTACTAGGTTTAGCTAACGAGGTTGCGGAAGCTGTCGGTATGGCGCCTTTAGCCGATACATTCAGGCTCCATAGTTTACCCGGTGCCAGCCAAACTATTTATTTGGATTTTGATGGCCATGTGACCGAAGGTACGACTTGGAATTCAGCCAGCGGTCAAGCCAGCATTGCTTCACCGGCCTATTCTTTTGAAGGGGATGGGGAAAGTTTTTCGGACAACGAATTGGCGCGCATTCAGCGCATCTGGCAACGTGTTGCCGAAGACTTTGCTCCTTTTGAAGTCAACGTGACCACCGAAGATCCTGGTGCTGCGGCACTCAGCAAGACAAGTAACGCAGACAACCAGTGGGGTACGCGGGTTGTCATCACGGAGGATTGGGATAATTGCGGCTGTGGGGGCTTTGCCTATGTTGGTAGTTTTAATGATTCCACGGATGAGCCGGTATTCGTTTTCAATGCTGGGGAGATTGGTGTTTCGGCTGCCACTACGCACGAGGTAGGCCATGCGCTCGGTTTATCTCATGATGGTACTACGGACGGTGTGGGTTACTACAACGGCCATGGTTCTGGAGAAATCGGCTGGGGTCCCATTATGGGGAGCGGCTACTATTCCAATATGACCACTTGGGACGCTGGCGATTATTACCGTGCCAATAACTCCCAAGATGATTGGCAGATCATTACTACGCAGAATGGATTCGGTTTTCGTAATGATGATCACGGAGATACAAGTGCGGCCGCCACAGAACTAGATAATCTTGGCACGAATAATAGTGATCCGGCCTTGCAGGACGTGGGTGGATTTGGCGTGATTGAACTTGATTCAGACACGGACTGGTTCCGATTTCAGACCGATTCCGGCGCGATCAATTTGACCATTGACTCCTATCAACAGGAAACGTTTGTACATGATGGCAGTGGATTTCAACGCACCGTTGAGTCGACACCCTTCAACAACCAAGGCTCCAATCTTGATGTTTTGGCGACCCTCTACGACAGCAACCTTGCAGTCGTGGCTACATCCAACCCGTCGGCCAATTTGAACGCCCTCTTTGCCGATCTGAATGTCGCGGCAGGTACCTATTATTTAGCAATTGATGGGGTGGGGGTCGGTGACTGGACCGACAGTTCTCCGACCGGTTATGACCAATCGGTGAGTCGAGGACAATATGCCATCCGCGGGACGATCGTGGGTTCCCAGACTGGTTTGATTGCCCGGAATGATAGCGGCGAAACGAGTGCGGACACCCCGGTTTCCATCAATGTTTTGGGCAACGACACAGACCCTCAGGGTGGTAGTTTTGAAATCACGTCACTTGGTGTGCCGCAAAACGGTCAAGTAACAGAGTTGGTAGGAGTCGTCACTTACATACCAAACGCCGGTTTCAGCGGTAGTGATTCCTTTGGCTATACGATTACCGACGATCAGGGAGATACTGCCTCTGCGACGGTAACGGTCATTGTTCTACCGGCGGCTCCATCGATCCTTTTTGTCGACGACGACCAGGGAGAGGACTTTGAGAGGTTTTATACGGCAGCGTTGGCGGGTAATAACCTTCTCTACGATGTTTGGGAGGTAGCAACGAATGGTCTCCCTGCCAATGCGGATTTGGCCGCTTATGAAACTCTCGTCTGGAACACAGGCGACGATTACAGTGCTAGCGATGCCGGTCTGTCGGATGTGGAACAAACGACCTTGATGCTCTATCTGAATGGGGGGGGCAATCTGTTTCTGGTTGGGCAAGATGTGCTTTATAGTGGCGTGAGCAGTACTTTTCGTACCGATTACCTGCATGTGGAGAACTACACCAATGACGTGCGCGGTCTGAATACGTTCGTCGGTGTGGCGGGAAGTGCTATTGGTGACGGCATGGATCTGGCTTTCGACTTACCCAGCGATTTTTCCACCGACTGGAGTGACACCCTGTCACCCACCGCGGGAGCAGAAGGTGTCTTTTATCGCAATGCGGTAAATACCGACTCCCAGCCATTCAATACCGTCAGTTATCGCGGCAATGATTTTAAGGTGGTTTTCATGGCCGCGCCTTTTGAAGGCATCAGTACCAGCGCCGCAGAACCTGACAATCAAACGACCGTGATGGGTCGGATCATGGAATTCTTCTCGGGTAACAACACTCCACCGGTTGCGACCAATAATAGTTACTCCGTTTTCGAAGATGCGGTACTAAATTTCGGAAATGTGATTACTGATGACGAACCGGACACGGACCCTGATGGTGATCCTTTGGCCGTGGATACGACTGCAGTGGTAGCACCACTGCATGGTGCTCTTGTGTTACAACCAAACGGACAATTCAGTTACACACCAGATGAGAACTATCATGGCAGTGACAGTTTCGTCTACCGGGTCACCGATGCCCAGGGCGGTGCAGACGAGGCATTAGTTGAAATTGCGGTGGTCTCGGTCAACGATGCGCCGGTTGCCAAAGACGACGAAGTCGAAACAGCAGCCAACACGACGGCCGCGGGAAATGTCTTAGCCAACGATTTCGATGTTGATGGCGACCCTCTGACGATTGTCTCGGGATTGACCGTTGCGCCGAGCAACGGCACCTTGACTTTGAACGCCAATGGTAATTTCACTTATGAACCTAATTTGAATTTCTCCGGAGATGATAGTTTTCAATACACGGTGACCGACGGAGTTGGTGGAGAGGCGAGTGCAAAAGTTTTCCTCACAGTGACTCCGGTGAATCAGCCTCCGGTCGCCGTGAATGATGACATTTCATTAGACGAAGATGGTACGGCGCAAGGTAACGTGTTGGCAAACGACAGTGATCCAGAAGAAGACGAGCTCACGGTCGAGACGACACCGGTAACCGATGTTGCCCATGGTAGCTTGAGTTTGAATGCGGATGGCAGCTTTACCTATATTCCAGAGGCGGATTTCTACGGTAGCGATAGTTTTGTCTACCAAGTTGCAGACGTTGAAGGCGACACCGATACGGCAACGGTCTTTATTACAGTTGAATCCGTCAATGATGCTCCGACACTCAATGCCATTGCCGACCTTCGCGTGGCACAGGACGCGCCGCAACAAACCGTGCAGTTACTGGGTATTGGTAGTGGTGCGGAGAATGAGGAACAATCATTTACAATTACGGCCATCAGCAGTGATCCTGCGGTCGTTGACAACCCGACGGTGAACTACCAATCGTCCGATGCGAATGGTTCGTTGCATTTCACACCGCGTCCGGGTGTGACGGGGACGGTGACCATTACCGTGACGGTGTTCGATGATGGCGGCACCGACAACGGGGGAGTGAATCAGAGTTCCAGGACTTTTGAAGTTGATGTGGCCGCTCCAACGAGCGATCAGTTTTACTTTTCACGCAAGAATTCTGGCACGGTGACCGGCGCGAGTGGCACAAAGCTGAACTTCCAATCGGAAGACATTGTCGCTTTTGATGGCGAAGAATTCCGCCTGTTGTTCGACGGTACTCCCTGGGTGAGTGATCTCACAATCAGCGCCTTTGCGATCGAAGAGAACGGAGCGATCTTGATGTCATTCAGTGCTGCGGGTGAGGTACCGGATGTGGGATCGATCGATGATTCGGACATCGTTCGTTACGATCCAACTAGCAATATGTGGGAACTTTATTTCGACGGTAGTCAAGTTGGACTCACACGAGGTGGGGAAGACATTGATGGAATTGCCTTTGCTCCAGACGGTCGTTTACTCGTTTCGACAGTAGGCAGTGCGAGGGTCAGTGGAGTTCGTGCTGCTGACGAAGATCTGCTCGCCTTTGCGGCGACTTCGCTGGGCAGTAACACCTCAGGCAGTTGGTCGCTTTATTTGGATGGTAGCGATATCGGGCTCAGTAGTTCGAGGGAAGATGTAGATGCGGTTTCTGTGACCTCGGATGGGACGGTCTATGTGTCCACTACTGGGAATCTGGATGTGGATGCTGTCAGTGGCAAGGACGAAGATGTCGCTATCTTTGATGCCACCACTTTAGGTTCCAATACAACGGGAACCTTTCGATCAACCTTGTATTTCGATGGGAGTGCTTTCGGTTTCGGAAACGACATCGGGGGTATGCAGGTAGTTGAGATGACGGCAAATGGTTTGCCTGAATCGTCGGCTGGGTCTCACTTGGAAGCCAATTTGATCGTTGCGCCCGAACCTACTGGGTTGGGTGCTGTGATTTTGGAACAGCAGATGATTTCAGACGAGCAAAGGTACTCCGGTTACGCCGACGGAAACAATCTTGCCGCTGCGACCGAGAATGGCGGCACGGAGCCATTGACCGTGACAGGGAATGAGAGAACGGCATACGACGATCTTGCTATAGCAGTTGAACGGAATCAACTAACCTCAGCGGATACTAGGTCAGGTCTGATCGATGAATTGTTGGCAGACTTGCAACGGGAGGTAGATTTGCTGTTAGATGAGGTTGTTGCGGGTCTGGTGCGTTAGGCTGAACTGTTAGTGGGTTTGGGGGCATTGCGCAGAGTTTTTTTGCTGGCAGAGCTTCTTTGAGTGTTGGTGGCAACGCCTGTCAGCAATGCTTGGCTACCTTATTCTCAGAGTTTTCATTTCGCCTGTTCGGTGAGTTCCAGAATTGGTGAAGTCTAGGAAAGGGGC
>JAKVBY010000119.1:5554-9592 GCA_022446825.1 Pirellulaceae bacterium | reverse complement strand
CCACCAGGCCAGCCGATGAAGTCGCCGAGTCCAGGAAACGGGGCGGGGCGATTGTGATCTGCGCCCGTCACACAGATGCGGGCAATCCTGATATCTGTGAGGACTTCATCTCCGCTCGTGAAACGCGCGCTGAGAGAATTTACCAAGAACGTGATGAGAGTGGTGAACCAAAGGAGTCGGTAGTGGAACATGACTCTGTGTGTTTCCAATGCATTGCCTAGTTTGTGCCCTGCTGAGCAAGGCCTGTTCATAAAGGTCAATATAGTATGGCAGAAAACTTGGAGAAATTTGAAGAGGCCGTCAAGTGTTCGACGGTCGATGCGGCTACTCTTGTGGGAGGGATGCTGGCCTAACGGCACAGAAACTATTCGAGGTTTAATTGTTTTTACACAGTGGTTTTCTAATTTTGTCCTACTTGACCTATTTTCTCCTGATTCGCCGAGGGTTACTATTTTGGTCAGTGCAGTTTCAGCCCCCAAATGTAATTACTTATGACCACCCTCACAAAGAGAGTGCAGCGATGGATGGCAGGGGGTGTTATTGCGTGTGTTCTTGTGGCAAGTGTGGCCTGGTTCACGGTAGCTAATCGTGAACCACTGCGCATCGCGGCAGGTCCTCGCGATAGTTTCTATTTTGAGTTCTTAAAAGCAGCTCAGCCTGCAATTCAGCGGCGTACAGGACGAGTTGTGGAAGTGATGGAGACGAGCGGCGCGGTTGCAAATCACCAGCATTTGTTGGCCAACGAAGCGGATATGGCTCTGATTCAGGGAGACTTATTCGCTCGCCAGAAGGCCAGGTCGGATGTTGATGATGTGACTCTTGTAGCACCTTTGTTTCCTGAAATTGTGCATTTGATTGCGCGCTCTGATCGAGGAATTCAGAGTATCCGAGATCTTGACGGACGAATGGTCTACTTGGGGATGCATGGATCGGGATCGCGTCTCACGGCTCAGCATCTGTTGGCTTACTTTGATGTGACGGTCCAGGAATTTGTTGCGTCTAAGGGTGCCACAGCTTTTTCCAACGTCATGCTCAAGGAATCTGTTGATGCAGCGATCATTACGACCGGCGCACAAAATCCAGCGTTGACCGAAATCTTAGGTAGTGGTGAGTTCATGCTTGTGCCGATTACAGAGTCTCACGGTTTAGCATTTCAAACCTCTTTGCTGCGAGCTTTTGACATCCCTGCGGGACTTTACGGCGGTGCCCCACCGGTGCCTACCACAGTGACGCCAGCACTCGCGACGACTGCCATTGTGGCTACACGGCGTGGAACTTCGGATACCGCCATTAAGCAAATTCTGGCGGCATTTTTTGATGAGGGCTTGCAGTTGCAGTATCCGGTGATGCTAGCGCGTAATGAGGTTTTGGATTGGACTCCGATGGCCTTTCATTCGGCTGCCCATGATTATTTTCATCCGATTGATCAACTCGGATGGATTTCGGCTGTCATGGAGTCGTTGGCAGCTACGAAAGAATTGTTGTTTACGCTGGGTGCCGGATTATTTCTACTGTGGCGACGTTGGAAAGTTTTGCAGGAAAGGGAGCAGCGCCAAGTCTTGCAGACTCAGAAAGATCATCTCGACAAATTTCTCGTCAGTACATTGCGTATCGAAGAAGCCCAGATCGGCTGTACCGATGAAGAGAAACTTTACGATTACCTCGCCGAAGTGACACGGATTAAGTTGCAGGCGTTGCGAGAATTTACGGAAGAAGAATTGAGAGCCGATCAGGCCTTTTCCATCTTTTTAACGGAATCCGCCAACTTGACGAGCAAAATCCAGGCGAAGATCCTGGCTCAAGTTGGGTGCCGTATGGAGAAATCATAAAGTCCTTGGCCTTGTTGACGCTTGAGATGAGAGAGGNCCCATGATTATGATGCAGNGTCTTGGCNGAGTTNTGTNCGCAAGAAGGGCAGGGCTTGGCACAACTTANNNAGTGGTTGTTATGGGGAATTGTTAATGTCTCGTCTCTTTCGTTCTNGNGTGACTTTGTTGTGTTGCTTATTGATTTGTCAGGTCCTNCCAGCAGAATCGCATCGCCTGCTATTGCAAGGCAAGGCTCGGNTGGCGATTGTCGACACGGCAGGTGCNATCGAATGGGAAATGCCCTGGGGTGGCATTCATGACNTCCACGTGCTCGACAACGGGCATNTCATGGTCCAGCGTGGACCGGCAGCCGTTGTGGAGATTGATCCGCAAAGCAAAGAAGTGGTGTGGTCCTATGACGCAGCGCAGCAGAACGGAAATGAAGGCAAACGCGTTGAAGTTCATNCCTTTCAGCCGTTAACCAACGGACGCGTCATGATCGTTGAGTCGGGCCCGGCACGAATCATTGAAATTGACCGCGATGGTAATTTGCAGAAAACATTTTTACTCAAAGTGGACAAGCCTCACCCGCATCATGACACCCGTTTAGCGCGTAAGCTAGACAATGGAAATTATTTAGTGTGTCATGAACGGGATGGCACTGTTCGTGAGTATGATGAGAAGACCGGTGATGTAATCTGGGAATACGAAGTGCCATTATTTGGCAAGTCACGTCAAGGAGGGCATGGTCCCGATGCGTTTGGCAATCAAGTGTTCGGCGCTGTGCGCTTGCACAACGAAAATACGTTGATCACGACAGGCAATGGGCATAGCGTTCTGGAAGTGACTCCCCAACAGGAAATTGTCTGGAAAATTGAACAAAATGATTTGGCCGGAATCACACTCGCTTGGGTGACGACGATTGAGGTTCTCCCCAATGGAAATTATCTGATCGGCAATTGTCATGCTGGTCCTCAGAACCCGTTAGTGATCGAAGTTGATCCTAAGACAAAGCAGGTTATCTGGACATTTGATCAATTTGAGGTCTTTGGTAATTCGGTGCCGAACTCGCTTTGTTTGGACACACTCGGAAAAGCTCTGCGTTAGAGTCTCTTGGCGGAGCAAGTTGGATCGACTTTGATTTTTCGTAGACGCTTAACAGACCGCTCAATTTAGGGTCGATCTGGGCGTCACTTGAAATTTGTACGCTAGGTAAACGAACAAGTCTTTTCGAAAGCTGACAATGCCTGCAGAGTATAACCCCCGTCCCATAAAAATTGGTGTCGTTGGACTTGGGCGGTTTGGTCGGTTGCACTCACTGACACTGATGAAATTGGCTGAATTTGAACTTGTCGCCGTTGTTGCCCGTCGTCAAGAAAGTCTGGATGCGATTGCACAAGAGATTCCCAGCGTGCTCGGATGGACATGCTTAGCAGAAGCCATGGTTGAGTCTGATGCGGAAGCGTGGGTGGTTGCTTGTACGACTTCATCACACGTGTCGGTGGCCAAACTGCTTCTCGAGCAGGGAAAAACCGTGCTACTGGAAAAACCAATTTCTGACGATCTTCGCGAAGCAGAGAGCTTGCAGCCTTGGGTAAAGTCCGATTCAAGCAACCTCATGATTGGACACATTGTACTGTTCAATAGTGAGTATCAGAACTTGCGGGAAGTTGCCAGTCAGCGTGGCCCGATTTCATATATTAATTGCGTCCGTCATCGCCCGGCCAGCATTGTGGCGGATTTTCCAGAAGAGAATCCTTTGCATGCAGCCATGGTTCACGATCTTTATGCGACGCAAGTCCTGCTCAACAGAGCCGAGCCGACTCATTTCAGTGCCCAATTTCATCGCACGAATATGAATGCGGTTGATTTGGCGCTCGCTCAACTCAAATGGGAAAATGGGACGGTCGCTTCCTTTGCCGCTTCATATTTGACTCCTGCTGGAATGCCACCGCGAGGATTTGACCGGACAGAAGTCTTTGGTGACGGTTGGTCCGCAAGGATCTCTCCGAATCCCAGGCCCATTGACGTTTGGGACGATCGGGCTTCCTGGCCCATGCCATTAGAGATTCGGGTCGATCCCCCTAGTGGTATGATGGCCGAAGAGTTGCGATGTTTTGGTAATGTCGTAAGAGGTGTACAGGAGGTGCCTATGGGTGCGACGTATGCCGATGCGTTGCAAGTGCAAAGTTGGATGGAAAAACTAAATGCTCTGGCCCATTAATATTTG
>JAKVBY010000119.1:0-5454 GCA_022446825.1 Pirellulaceae bacterium | reverse complement strand
TCGATAAACTAGCGGCGTTTTCTGCTGACAAAAGTGTTTGAATGTAAGAATGGCAACGTTACAAAAAACGGAAGAAATGACAGCACCGGTAAAACTTGTAGTGATCGGGCTCGGTTGGATTGGAAGAAAGCATGCGGAGTTAATTGACGCCCATTCTCAATGCACCTTGGTGGGTGTCGGTGATGTCGATGCGCAACATGCTTCGTTTGCTGCTCAGATAAATGCGCCTTTCTACAGCGAAGTTGAAGAACTTCTTGAATCAGAGGCCCCAGACGGTGCGATCATTGCTACACCGAATGGTTGCCATGCTTCGGTGGCCGAACTCTGCGCACGTCAGAAGGTACATGTCTTGATTGAAAAGCCGCTTGCAAACACGTTGTCTGAAGCGCGGCGGGTCGTTGATGTGGCGGAAACAAGTGGTATACGTGTTGTTGTCGGACACCATCGTCGACACAGTCCGTTTATCCAAACAGCCCGGTCGATTGTACGGGACGGCGAACTGGGTTCGCTTGTGGGTGCGTCGATGCTGTGGGCGTTGATGAAGCCGATGGACTATTTTGAACTGCCTTGGCGACGGCAACGTCCCGGTGGGGGGCCGACGCTGATTAATTTGATTCATGAACTCGATAGTCTGAGATTTATTTGCGGTGAGATTCGGCAAGTTTATGCGCAGGCAAGTTCGGCCAGCAGGAATTTTGAAGTTGAGGATTCGCTAAGTCTCTCACTTTTGTTTGAGAATGGAGCACTGGGGTCGATTTTGGCGTCCGATACCGCGCCTTCCCCTTGGTCCTATGAAGCCACCACCGGTGAGAATCCTCATTATTTTCATGCTGCAGAAAATTGTTACCATTTTTTTGGTACCCGCGGAGCGTTGTCACTTCCGGCAATGGAGGTTTGGAAATATGCTCCAGGAGTTCCCGGGGGGTGGCAGCATCCTTTGGAAAGAGTCACTCGAAAAGTAATTCCCCAAGACCCGTTGGAGTCACAACTGAAACACTTTTGTCAGGTGGTCCGTAATGAGCAACGATCGCTCGTTGATGCAGGCGATGGTATGCGGTCGCTCGCAGTCGCACTTGCGGTCTTGGAATCAGCTGAAAGTCAGCGGCCGGTGGAAGTGTCGCATTAACGGTCTATGGGATACAACTGTGGGAGCGAATTAATATGCAACTAAGCGCCAACCAAATTGCCCAATATGAAGAGGAGGGGTTCCTGTTCTGTCCTGGTTTATTGGACAGCCAGGAGGTCGCCGTTTTGCAGGAAGAGTTGCCCTCCATTCTAGCACGTCCCGGAGATGAGATTATTCGTGAAAAAGAAGATTCGACGGCGGCTCGACTGGCTTTTGGTGCGCATCTTTACTCCGAACCTTTTCGCCGTTTGTCGTTGCTGCCACGGATCATCCAGCCGCTGCAACAGTTGTTGGGCGAGGACGTCTATTTGCATCAAAGTCGCATGAACCCGAAGGAGGGGTTTGGTAGTGGTGAGTCGTGGGAATGGCATCAGGATTACAGCGCCTGGCGCGTTGTGGATGGGATGCCCGAGCCTCGCTGTGTAATGGTGGCTGTTTTTATCGACGATTGTACAGCAGCGAAATCACCCTTGTTGGTTATTCCGCGTTCTCATCGAGATGGTTTTCTGGATTCTATACAATTACATAACGACGCTGACGGCTACTCCTTGTACCACATTGACCGTCAGACGTTTGAGCGACTTGCAGATCAGTATGGTATCGAGCCCTTGATTGGTCCGGCCGGGTCAGTTTGTTTTTGTCACAGCATTGTGGTTCACGGTTCTGCGAACAACGTCTCTCCTTGGCGGAGAGCGATCATGTATTTAATTTACAATGCCATCAGCAATGCTTGTACCAATGCAGATCGACCATGGTTCCAAAATCATCGCGACTTTACACCATTGGTAGCAATCGACGACGAAAGTTTACGTCAGTTAAGTTGATTGGCTCATTAACTCGCCAATGCCGTCACCGACAGCGTCGATGACAGTTTCGAGGCAACCGGCGTCGAGTAAAGCAATCGATTCTTGGTAAATTCCTTGACCGTATGTGTCGCGAGCGGGCAGGTAAACAGGAAAGCTACCGGCTGACAACGTGGATACAATCAGTGGGGTTTCTGGAAAGCGTTCTCTCAATGTCGTCTGCAGAACGTTGTACGGCTCACCCTGTAGGGCAATCCAGACCCCGTCACCAATTCGCCACAAATGGATTTGGTACGGATAGCAATCACCTGTAGGAAGTGTGCTGAGGCGACTCAGCCAACGTCTGGACCGTTCCAACTCGGCATGTGCATCGCGTGCTTCGAGGTCGCGCCCTTGTTCCAAAGCTGCGCGTCGGAGTTCTTGCCACTTTTTCACGTCCCTGGCGAGTGAATCAAGGGTAGGCAGGCTCGGCAGGTAGGGCAGTTCAAGCGTCTTGTGCCATGAGCTCCAGTGTGATTTTCCGTCGAGTTCTGTTTTGGTTAACGGGACGTCTTCCCATGTACCCAGCGTCGCGCCGGAGACGACCGGACCGGCATAGAGCATTTGTGTGGCAGGGGGTGGCAACGATTCCCAGGTTTCTAGTACGGCGAAGCCAAGTTGCCGACCGTTTTTTTCTGCGACTTGGGTGTCGCCCGAATATCCGCGCTGCGGTCCGACGTCCCCAGAGGCGCCCTGTAAAAAAATACATGGCACCCCGGTTTCCTTTTCAACGACGGTGCGCATCATTCCAGGATAGTCTGGGCTGATGAGGCGATTGTCCCAGGCGAGCGATGTCGGATGACACGCGTAATTAACCAATGTCGCGATCGGTTCTCCTTGTGGATTGGAGACTCGGATTACGAGCACTGTTTTGTCTGCGGAACCGGTGGGATTGAAGCCACAGACAAAGATTTTGTGCTTTTCGTCCCAGAAATCACGATTGGTAGCCAGGGAGCAATGACCGGTACCGTAGGTGAGATTTGCTGTGGAGGTGTTCTGGTAAGCTTTCTCGACGGCAGCACTGATCTTGGAATACATTCTTTCGAGGTAAGGAAGGATCAGTTCTCCGCCAGGTTGCTCTGAAAAATCAGGGTCTAGCAAGCCTGCGGCATGTGTATGAGAAAAATTAATCACGAGTTGGTCTGGTGTAAGCTGGTGGTCATTGCAAATTCGCTCGGTGAGTGCCGACATCTCCGGCGCGAGCAGAATGCAATGATCTAAAGCGACGAGTACCAGAGGTAGCGAATCTGTTCCGTGAGATTGTAAAACCACGGCCGTGGCAGTGAGTGGTTGGTGTATGCCTTCGGCCTGGTCGTGTGTCGCTGCTCCCCACATGTGGTGGTAAATGTTTTCAGGAAGTGTGATGTCGCAGCGGTGAACGCCAAATTGGCATTGCGCAAGTGGTGTTTCAAAACAGTTCAAAGTAGCGTTTCCTTGTGCAGTCGATGTCCAATCCAAGCGTGTACTCTCGAAATGGATTAAGCAATGATTTCACTGATTGGCTGGCCAAATTCGATATCTAGATGTTTGTACTCAGGTGCTTTGCGACGTCGTGGATCGAGCCATCGTGGTGGCGTATGGTGGTATGGGCATCGGTAATGTGGATATCCATGGCAGTTCGCAAATTCCTCGTCGACAAACCCTAAATATCAAAGATGCAAGATGCGGATAGCCATCTGTGGGACATTAAAAGCATTCATGAAACATCTGTGCAGTAAGCGGTACCAGGCGGCTTTTAGCTAGTGTAACCCCCGGTCATGAATGTTAACATCTGTAGAACTTCCAAAAAATGTTCCGGTAAGATTTGTACCGGTAAGATTACTGTGCAGATGACCGTTGGACACAAGCGGAGACATAATGGTACCGATTTCTGACGAGCAGTAATGGATTCTCTGGGGAGCTCTCGAGTAGCTCTTGTTGCGTGAGCAAGATATTTCTAAGTTTGGACCATCCTTACGTGCGGACTCAGTGCATGCACTACCGTGACCTTCACCTGCGTGGTTGCCGGACCTTTTGATTCTTGTCGGATAATTCTTGTTGGAAAGAGAAAGCTAAGAGATGAATGTTAAAACGGTATTTGCCTGTTTGTTGACTTTTTTCTTGGCTGAACGACTGCTTGCGGAGGACGTCGGTTGGTCACAGTTTCGTGGACCAGGTGCGCGAGGAATTTCAGAGAATGAGCGATTGCCAGTACATTGGTCGGCGACGGAAAATGTTGCCTGGAAGACGGATTTGCCCGGGCGTGGGTGGTCGTCGCCAATCGTTGCGGGAAACCGTGTGTTTTTGACTTCGGTGATTAACCAAGGTGAATCCGAAGATCCCAAGAAGGGGCTCTATTTTGGCGGTGATCGGCCAACTCCTCCAGATAGTTTGCATCAATGGATGGTGTTTTGCCTGGATCTGGAAACAGGAGATGTGTTGTGGAAACGGCAAGTGCATGCTGGCAAGCCGACGACCGCGATCCATTTGAAAAGTAGCTTTGCCTCTGAGACGCCTGTTACTGACGGGGTGCGAGTTTATGCGTATTTTGGCAATATCGGTTTGTTCTGTTTTGATTTGCAGGGCGAATTGATTTGGGAGAAGTTCCTGACGCCACAGAAAACCCGCAATGGTTGGGGAACTGCCGCGTCGCCCGTGCTCCACAAGAATCGTGTTTATTTGGTCAATGATAACGAGGACGACTCTTATCTATTGGCTCTCGATAAAAATACAGGTGAAGAAATTTGGCGCATCAAGCGAGATGAAAAAAGTAACTGGTCCACACCATATGTTTGGGTTCATGATCAGCGCACCGAAATTGTCACACCTGGAACGGGCAAAGTGCGGTCCTATGATCTCTCCGGAAAATTACTCTGGGAGCTCACAGGCATGTCCACGATTACGATTGCCACGCCTTACGAACATGATGGTTTGCTGTACATCAGTTCTGGATATGTTGGAGATCGCAGACATCGGCCTATTTATGCAATCAAACCAGGCGCCAGCGGGGATATTTCGTTGGCAGATAATGAAGATGCCAACGAATGGATTGCCTGGTGCCAAAAGATGGCCGGACCGTACAATCCCTCCACTCTTATTTATGATGAGCGACTGTTTGTTTTGTACGATTTTGGTTTCATGGCTTGCTTTGACACAGCTGATGGTGCGCCGATTTTTAAACGACAACGCATTCCCAACGGTCGTGCTTTTACTTCTTCTCCTTGGGCCTATGGCGGTCTGGTGTTCTGTTTGAATGAAGACGGGGTGACCTATGTAATCAAGGTTGGAGAGGACTTGGAAATTCTCCATGCGAATGAACTTGCGGAAGACGACATGGCGATGGCGACACCGGCGATTGTCGGTCAACGGTTGTTGATTCGAACCGCAGCTCGTATTTATTGCATCGAAAAAGGAGTGACGAGCGATCGCGAAGAATGATCATTGGTTCCGTTCAAGGGGGAGCGGTCGCCCGGTTCCAGCTAATCACGCGGTGGCAGCGAAGTTTTC
>JAKVBY010000118.1:8186-9417 GCA_022446825.1 Pirellulaceae bacterium | reverse complement strand
TTAGGGATTTGCGGCCGCTTGCAGCCTTTTCTGCTAAAGAGCCATCGCCTGTCCGACGGGAATCCCAAGACTCAGGTTCGGACGGCCGATTAAGCTTGAATCGAAGTTCCTGTGCTTATCAGCGGACCTTCGGCAACGCAGTGTTTTTGATGCAGCGGCGTCGCGACTCCCGACCCTGACCCTCGTCACCGTTTCGGAGCCGACGAACTATGACTCGTACACCTCCTATCAAATCTACTGGTGTATCCACTCTTTCTGTACACGCCGGTGAAAAACACCATAAACTTGGTGATTCAATCACGGATCCGATCGTGGCGGCGTCGACCTTCACATTTTCGGACACGCAATCGGTTATCGACTATATCGAACAGAAGCAACCCCGCGAGGAGTATGGTCGCTATGGTAATCCGGGAGAACGCGTGGTGGAACGCAAGCTTGCGATTCTTGAAGGCGGGGAATCGGCTTTGTTGTACTCGACGGGGATGGCTGCGATTGTCGGGGTCTTTATGGCCAAGCTTAGTGCTGGTGACGAGATCATTTTTTTTGATGAGTGTTATCACCGCAGTCGCGAGTTTTGTTCGAAGCATCTTTCCCGCTTTGGAGTTGTCACACGGCAGGTTAAAGCTTGCGACTACGTGGCGATGGAAGAAGCCATTACTCCGAAAACCAAGATGTTGGTGAGTGAATCACCCACCAATCCGCATTTAAGTGTTGTGGATCTACAGCGTTTTGCGGAGATCGGTAAAAAATACCACATCGATACTCTGATTGATGCGACTTTGGCGACGCCCTTCAATGCCAAGCCACTTGAAGCGGGAGTTGATCTTGTTCTGCATTCCGCCACGAAATATCTGGGGGGGCATAATGACTTATTAGCGGGTGTTGTTATTGGTGCGGAAAAAAAGCTAGAACCTGTGCGATATCTCAGAGGTATCATGGGAGCGGTCAATTCACCGCATAATATTTATTTGCTTCAACGCGGTTTAAAAACATTCGAGCTGCGTATGCAACGTCACAATGAAAATGGCCTGGCTGTTGCCGAATTTTTATCAAGTCATCCCCGGATTGAAAAAGTCTATTATCCTGGCTTGGAGTCACATCCCTACTATGATATTGCCTGCCGTACGATGAACGGTTTTGGTGGTTTGGTGACTTTCTTAGTAAAAGATGCAGATTGGAAAGCAACGGCGGCAATTGTCGATGCTGCGAAAATTCCTCGTATTGGACCGAG
>JAKVBY010000118.1:6314-8086 GCA_022446825.1 Pirellulaceae bacterium | reverse complement strand
TTTGATTACTCACGAAGCGGAAACCCGACACGGAAAAATGTGGAGACCACCGTTGCTTCTTTGGAAGGCGGTTGTGGTGCGTTGGCATTTGCCAGTGGGATGGCGGCAACACATTGTGCGACCATGTTACTCGAGTCTGGTGATCACATCTTGGCTGGATCCGATATTTATGGCGGAACCTATCGTTTGCTTCACAAAATCCTCAATCGAAGTGGGGTGAACGTTTCTTTAGCTAGTAGTGTCGATTTGGCTACGTTTGAGAACGCCATTACTCCGCAGACGAAATTGATTTGGATCGAAAGCCCCGGGAATCCGTTGATGTCGATAACGGACATAGCCGCTTGTGCAAAAATTGCTCAGCGGCATGGTGTCTTGCTGGCCGTTGACAACACGTTTGCCAGTCCGGTTTTAACGCGACCTTTGGAGTTAGGTGCGGACATTGTGATGCACTCTGCGACGAAATATCTGGGTGGGCATAGCGATGTCTTGGGAGGCATCCTCGTGGCCAAAGAACCCGAAGTGCTAGAGCGACTGTATTTCATTCAGAACGCGACAGGCGCCACACTCAGCCCGCAGGATGCATTCCTTGTTAGTCGCGGTATCAAAACGCTTGAATTGCGCGTGCGTGCGCAATGTGAGACGGCGCAGCAATTAGCTACTTGGCTGGATGAGCAACCCCGGGTAACACGGGTTTTGTATCCCGGTTTGGCTCTCCATGACGGCCACGACGTTGCGCGTCGACAAATGGACAGCGGCTTTGGGGCCATGCTCAGCTTTGAAGTCGAAGGGAACTTTGAGACGGCCAAACGTGTCGTTGACCAGACAGAGTTGTTTCAACTCGCGGTTAGTTTGGGCGCTGTCGAGTCGCTTATTGAGCAACCGGCATCGATGTCACACGCCAGTTACGACGCCTGCGACCGTAAGGCGCATGGGATTCGTGATGAATTAATTCGCCTCTCGGTTGGTTTGGAAGCGTACGAAGATTTACAGGAAGATCTAAAGCAAGCGTTGCAGGCGTAGGGTCTACAGAAAATATAGGGTCTGCAGTCAGCATCGAGTCTGCAGTAAAATCGGGTGCTAGTCGACATTCCCGGACGTTCTTGTCTAGAATAGACATCAATGTTGTGTCTGGTGATCGGTGCTGTGTCTGGTGACCGGTGCTAGGCCAAGCTGTGTTTGCCCAGTCGTCAAACCTCGAAGTGCTGTCTTATGGATTCGTTACGTGGTCGATTCTTGATTGCCTCGCGACATCTTCCCGATGTGAATTTCTCGCGTGCTGTTGTGTTGATGATTCAGGATGACGCCGATGGCGCTTTGGGTGTGATTGTCAATCGGCCGATGAAGAATACGGTGGGCGATGTGTGGGATTTGGTGGTCGATTTGGAGTGCGATTGTCAGGATCCGATTCATGTAGGTGGGCCCGTGCAGGGGCCGCTTCTGGCGCTGCACACAGAGGCAGATTTGTCGGAAACAGAAATCTTGCCAGGTCTGTTTCTTGCTACTGAGAAAGAGCGACTGAATCAATTAGTCCAGTCCAGCGGAACTTTTCGAATCTTTAGTGGGTATTCCGGCTGGGATAGCGGCCAGTTAGCCGACGAGATGAAAGCGGGGGGATGGTTAACGGCCCCGGCCAATGAAGAACTTGTTTTTTCGAATCCCGAAGAACTCTGGAAACGTGTTACGGAATCGATTGGCTTGGAAGTTCTCTCTTCGACAGTTGGCAAGCGTGCCGTCGTGGCGAATCCGTTGCTGAATTAATCGTGACGGACTGT
>JAKVBY010000118.1:1934-6214 GCA_022446825.1 Pirellulaceae bacterium | reverse complement strand
AATTGCGTGAGGCACTCAACGCCATCCTCGGTGACGAGGTAATTGTTCTCAATGCGCATGCCGGCACGCAATTCCGGTGCGTAGAGTCCAGGCTCGGCAGTAAAGACATCACCGGTTTCAAAAGTATCGTTCCAATGGGGATTCAAGTGAGGCGCTTCGTGTGGAAAGAGACCGATCCCGTGGCCGAGGTGGTGATTGAACTGGCCTAGCGGAGCCTGGTCCAAGAGTCCCTGGACCTCATGGAAAAGTTCCTGGGCGTTCTTGCCAGGACGGACGTGGGTTTCCACGTGATCAAAAACCTTTTGAATGCACTCCCAGGCTTGCTGTTGCTGCGCGGTGGGTGTGGTGACGGCAATGGTGCGGGCGTTGTCTGCGAAATAGCCCCGGAACGCGGGGCCAAGGTCGAGGATGTAGAGCTCTCCCGCTTCGGCTGGTCGGTGGTTGCGCGGTGGACCGCCCCGCGAGCCGCACTGGTAGTCGTTGCCGGTCCCGGTCAATATTTCACCACACTCTTCAACCGCCGCCGCCTGTAATGCATTAAAGACCTCAATTTCAGTAATTCCAGGTTTGATCAGTGCACGGGCGCGTTCATACATTTTTTCTGTCGCAGAGATGGCTTTTTTAATCCGCGCCAGTTCAGCAGCATCTTTGTGACGGCGGAGATGGTAAATGTCCGGCTCAAGATCGATTGCGGTGCCCGTGCCGAGAGTTTTGTGGATCATCATGCCGCATGAAGAGAATTCGACGCCTACCCGTTGGGGTGGAGTGTTTGCCTTCAGAGCGGTGACGAGCACATCCGTGCAAAGCTGACGCTGGTCATTGCGTAGGGTGGAATGTGACTGGGCCTCGTACCGCAATAAGTCGTCGACCGCGGCTTCGCAAGGAGGCTTTTGGGGTGCGACGAGTGTCACGAACCCATCCGCTCGAAGCGCGGCTGCCGGCTGGAAATGGTAGGAAAAATACGCTCCGGTTAACCATTGAACATTTTCACGGTGTGCCAAAATCACTAAGTCCAGTTGCTGTTGGGACATGACGTCTAGCAAACGCTGTTGCCTGTGACGAGCAGCGGAAATATCGACAGCAAAAACGTCCATAGCAAGTTCCTCGGTACCAGCGGTTTGACGAAAAAGGGTATGCTGACCAGACTTCTTAAAGAAAAACCAATGCTATCGTCCAGTTTGGTATTGTAAAGTGAGCCATTAAATTTGGGGCTTCAACCCCCACCGAGAGTCTTCATGTCGCGCAATCAGCCTCGCAGAACAATCGCTATTGGAGATATCCACGGCTGCTCGTCTGCTTTGCAGACGCTCTTCAGTGCAATCGACCCACAAATCGACGATCTGATGATCACTTTAGGCGATTATGTTGACCGCGGACCGGATTCCCGTGGTGTGGTTGAATTGCTGTTTCAGTTGCAGGATCGGTCGAACCTGGTGCCACTGATTGGAAATCATGAAGTAATGCTCTTAAGTGCGGTGAATTCGGATATTGAGAGAGGTTTTTGGCTGAGTTGTGGCGGCCAGGAAACATTGGATAGTTACGGGGGATCACCGGACGGTATACCTCAGGATCATCTCGACTTTTTTTCCCGCTGTTCTCCTTTCTGGGAGACAGATACACACATTTTCCTCCATGCGAATTATGATGCTCGCCTGCCGTTAAGCGACCAACCGGAGACGTTATTACTGTGGAAACATCTGGTGGAGCCCTTTCCTCCACCTCATATTTCCGGCAAGGTTGTGGTGGTAGGGCACACGCCGCAGGTCGCGGGCGACATCCTTGACTTAGAGCATGTCATTTGTATTGACACGTGTTGCTTTGGATCTGGGTGGTTAACCGCTTTGGATGTCCATACGGGAAAAATATGGCAAGCGAATCAGCAGGGTGATTTAAGAACCAGTTCGACCCAGCCACGAAGAATGGATGAAACGGAAAGGGAATCACATGACTTGGGGTAGCAACTTCTTGCGACTCGGATGGATGGGAACGTTCGCGCTGCACCTGGCGCATTTAACAACGTTCTGTTGCAGTGCCGAGGAGACGATCAATTTTGAAGCATCCATTCGCCCCATCTTTCGCGACCATTGTGAAGCTTGTCATGGTGCGAATAAGCAGGAAGGTGGTTTGCGTCTTCATGGGAAACAATCCTTTGAATTGGGGGGCGATTCGGGCCCTGTGATTGTTTCTGGCCGCCCGCAGGAAAGTGAGATTTGGCGTCGGGTTGTTTCTGCGAATCCCGCCGAGCGGATGCCCCCAGAAGGGGATCCCCTCACGGCCGCTGAGATCGAGGCACTCCGCGCGTGGATCGCTGCTGGTGCTGCTTGGCCGGAGGATGCCTCCTCAGTGACCGAGATGAGCCATTGGGCGTTTGTTCGTCCAGTACGTCCCCGGCCACCGAGCCCGGATTCAGCAGAGGCGATTGCCAATCCCATCGACGCATTCGTGGTTGAGCGACTCACGCGAGTTGGATTGTCGTTGTCGGCAGAAGCAGATCGACATGCGTTGTTGCGTCGCTTGCATCTTGACTTGACCGGGCTTGGGCCAACGCCTGAGGAGGTCCGACGGTTTGTGGAAGATACTACTGACGACGCTTACCAGAACCTTGTGGAGCGTCTTTTAGGGGTGCCCCAGTTTGGTGAACGGTGGGCGCTTCCTTGGTTGGACATGGCGCGCTATGCAGATAGTGATGGATATGAGAAGGATTTGCCGCGGCCCAACGCCTATCGTTGGCGAGATTGGGTGATCGATGCGATTAACCGTGATCTGCCATTTGATGAATTTACCGTGCAGCAAATCGCCGGAGACCTACTGCCAGGGGCGAGTGAGGAGGTTCGGCTGGCAACTGGATTTCATCGCAACACACTTACGAATCGCGAAGGGGGTGTGGATCAAGAGGAGTTTCGGGTAAAAGCGGTGGTGGACCGATTGAACACGGTGTTTACCGTTTGGATGGGTTTAACTGTTGGCTGTGCGGAATGTCATTCACACAAATATGATCCAATTTCTCAGCGAGAATTTTATCAGCTCTTTGCATTTTTTAACAACGCAGATGAAGAAGATCGCCCAGCTGAGTTGTCTGCCAAAGAGCAGGTGGCTTACGAGGCTGCTCTTGCATCACATCAAGCCAAGATGAAGGAGTTGGGGGAAAAACTTGTCGTACTACGGCCAGCTGTCTTAACGAGGCTGCTGAAATGGGAAGAACTACAACAGCAGCGAGATGTTGCCTGGAGCCCTTTGCAAATTGAGGCGTTGAACTCGCCGGGTACAACGCAATTGGTGGCGTTGGAAGACGGGGTTGTCTCTGCAAGCGGCCCTCTTCGCCCCAGGACAGACTATGTGCTACAGGGCTCGGTGCCCTTGTCGATGTTCCACGCGTTGCGCATCGAGGCGCTGACTGGGGAGGGGCTTCCAGGATTAGGGCCAGGTCGAGGAGGCGGAGGAGCGTTTGAACTGTCTCACCTAAAGTTAGAAGTGGCGACGGGCCCGACAGCGACAGAATTTCAATATATACCTCTGGTAAATGCCCGGAGTCTGGAAAATCTCAGTGATGTGTCCCCGTCGGAAGCACTCGAGCCGACGCGGCAAGGCTGGCGCGGTGAGGCGGGAAAGTCTGCCACCATAATCTTTGAAATTGCAGCGCAAACTGTGCAGGCTGGCTGGTTGGGGAATGAAATTACAGCCGCCAATCAAGATGGCGCCACGGCCATGTTGAATGTGTACCACCAGTCACCGTTTCCAGCAGTTGGTCAGGTCGAAGTCTTGCGATTTTTTACAAGGGCCGCCCAAGGAAGCGACGCTGGATTGTATTTGTTGCGCCCCGATGGAGAAGGTGGATTTCGTGTGATTTATCACGAAACGTTTCAAGCCAAAGGAGAGGATGGGTTGGTTGAATACCGACTGCCTACGCCCTGGCAGGTACAGCGGGGTGACCTCTTTGCCCATTCGGGAAACGGCGGGCCAGGTTATTTCGGTAATCCTCAGAATGAAGACCAGCTTTATTATCCGTTGGAGCGTTTTCCAAAAGCGGGGGAGGAATTACTCCTTGAGAAATATCCGCACTTCTCAGAAAAGCGAGAATATATCCTGCAAGCACATTTCGAACCGCGCGTGGCAAGTCCCGAAGTGCACCGTTGGCCTAAAGATCAAACGAGTGTGCGTTTGAGGATTCGTCTTTCGCACGCCTCAGGAGAACGCTCTTTAGGTAAGTTTCGTGTATCGTTCACCGATGTGGATGATCCACTTGGGTTGGAAGCGAACGGTGACCTCCCTGGCGAAATTTT
>JAKVBY010000118.1:0-1834 GCA_022446825.1 Pirellulaceae bacterium | reverse complement strand
ATTGATCGTTATGTCCAATACCTACCGTCAGCGATCCACTAGTCATTTGGCTGAGGTGACTGTTGATTTGGAGAACACGTTGCTATCCCGACAGAATCGATACCGTCTTCCTGCGCAATTGATTCGGGATCAATATTTGCATGCCGCGCATATTTTGAATCCGCAAGTCGGTGGCCCCAGTTTTCGTCCGCCATTGCCTGCGGGAACGGCGCAGATTCAATTTACCAACCAGTGGACTCCCGATACGGGGGACGTGTTGCATCGTCGTGGCGTGTACATTCACTTGCAACGCAATTTACTTTTGCCAATGCTGGTGACCTTTGATCAGCCAGATTCCATCATCTCGTGCACTCGCCGTGATCGCTCGAATACACCACTACAGGCGCTCACGTTACTCAACGATCCTACATTTTTTGCTGCGGCTAAGGTACTTGGTGGCCAGGTCGGAGAGCTTGGCCATGCGAGTTTAGAGAAAGGTCTTGACGCCCTGTATTTAGCGACGGTCTGTCGTCTGCCAACGGCCTATGAACGTAGTCGGATGCAGGCCTTGTACCACGCATTAAAGACGGAGTATGAACGGGACCCGGAAGCTGCACAGCAATTGGTAAACGGAAGTATACGGACCAAGTCGCTTCTGGTGCCCGAGGCTGCTGCCTGGGTCGCGATGGCGCGTACGGTATTAAATTTGGACGAAGTCATTACGAGGGAATAATGCGTTCAGTGAATCAGTTGGCAAAGTTAACACGTCGTCATTTCATGACGACGCACGCTAGTGGGGTCGGTGGGGCCGCTTTGGCTTCCCTATTGGACCGCACGGCAGGCGTTGCAGGAGCGTCGTCGCGTGACGCTCGCACCGATCCCCTGGCCCCCAAGTCGCCGCATTTTGCTGGGAAGGCGAAGGCATGCATTTTTATTTATCTTGCCGGAGCACCCAGTCAATTGGAATTGTTTAATCCAAAACCCAAATTAAAGGAGATGGATGGCGAGGTGTTACCGGATTCGCTCACGGAGGGAGTTCGCTTTGCCTTCATTCAGCGAAGCGCAAAATTGCTGGGATCCAAACGGACCTTCTCTCGGCATGGTGAGTCGGGGATGTGGTTTTCTGATCGCTTGCCTCATCTCGCGAAGCACGCAGACGATCTTTGCATGATTCATTCCATGCATAGCGAAGCTTTTAATCACCATCCCGGACAATTGTTGATGTGTTGTGGGCAGCAGCGTTTTGGCCTGCCAAGCGCTGGTTCGTGGCTTACGTATGGGCTGGGAAGTGAGTCGGAGAATCTACCCGGTTATGTCGTGCTCACTGCGGGGCCGGCCGCACGGGGCGGCGCTACACTCTATTCGAGTGGGTTTTTGCCTTCCCCTTATGCGGGGGTACTGTTTCGGTCGCGTGGGGAACCAGTGTTGAATTTGGATAATCCGACCGGCATTTCAGCAAAAATACAGCGACTTTCGTTAGACGCTTTGACGGACTTGAATCGCCAGCGGTTACAGCAGCAAAAAGACGAGGAAATTAATAGCCGCATTGCCGCATATGAGTTGGCATTTCGCATGCAATCTGCAGCGCCAGATTTGATTGATCTGTCGGGAGAGAATCAGAGTACTCTGGATACGTATGGTGTCATGCGAGAGGGGGTCGAAGGCGATTTTTCCCGCAACTGCTTGCTCGCTCGTAGGATGGTAGAACGCGGAGTGAGATTTATCAATTTATTTCACGGTGGTTGGGATGCACACGGATCGCTTGAGGGGAATATCCAGCAGAATACGTCGGTTGTGGATCGACCGGTTGCCGCATTGCTGGAGGATCTGAAGAATCGTGGTCTGCTCGATTCCA
>JAKVBY010000117.1 GCA_022446825.1 Pirellulaceae bacterium | reverse complement strand
CATGCCAGGCCCATCTCCAATTGGACCGTGGATAAAGCGCAGGATAAACCTGCACTCCTTGAGGCTGGGCCAAGGCCACGAACTCATCGATCGGCATGTCCTGTGCCAAGGTCATTAATTGAGCTGGAATTAAAACGTCGACGAGGTGACGTTCGATCCAATTTTGGACGTTCAATCCGGACCAGCGACAGTGTTTCAAGGTTGGCGGTATCCGGACAAACAGGAACAAGTCTCGTCCGCATTCTTGTCCGACTTGATCGAGGCGTTGTCGGATGTCGGCGACCAAGCTGGTGATCAAATGGGCTTGTGCGGTGGCTTGATGGCGAGGAAAAAATACCTGGACACGGTTGAAATCCAATTCCAGTCCATGCATCGTCTCGCCATAGCGATCGATAATCTCATAAATTGTTTGTCGGCGAAACTCGCGGACCTCAAGGTGAGAATAATCGAGTAATTGTCCATAGCGGGGCTCACTGAGGATCGGCGAATGTCGGATTTTGAAGCGTTCGTGGTGGTCCATCCAGAACTTGCCCGTCAGCGGATAATGCAGCGGGTCAAACATGAAATGGTCATCATTCATGCGATAGGATGGCACGAACATGATGTCATGTGAGCGCGTTTGCTCCGCAACAAGCCGGACGGGGTCGATGCCAGCTTGCATGCCGTTCTTGATGTTGGTGATCCGCTGTCCCCACAATTCTTCTTCGGAGGTCGCGGGCTCGATCTGACGGTCGTATTTGGTCGTCCGCCAGCCGACGACACTGGCAACTTGGGTCGGATAGTACAAAGTGTCTGATCCCGCACCGACAGAGACCATGATGGTTTTCACCGGAGTTCCGGCAAAACTGTCGATCATCGCGCGCCGATAAGAGGCCGCCTTGGTGGGATCGGCACTCGGAAACGAGCCGTCACCGTCGTCATTGAGTAACAGCCCAAAGTCGGGGAGCAGTCGTCGCTGGGAAATGTAATCGTTGGTGTCTGGGGCCTTCTTGTCGACATCAGGCGTGTTTCGGTGAGGCGCCTTGTGCTCCAAAGCAGACGGCGATTTCGGGATGCGTTTGTCGGGAGCAAAGGCTCCCAGGCCAGTCCACCGCAGGTAGTCAACAGCAGTCTTGCCGAACGCCGCAGAACTTCCGTCACCGATCCAGTGTTTGTCCCCATCTTGCAAATACTCGCCTTCCATATCAAGTGTCCGGGAGCGACCATTGATCCAAAACAGATATTCTTGGCTGCCTGCGGTTTGGGCGATCCGTAAGGTAACCCAGTCAGCACTGAAATCGTGTGCGAACAAAACGCGACCTTGAAAACTTTGCAGACGATCGGGCCAGACCTGGAGTCCTATCGAGGCGCCCACCCCATCTCCATCTCCGAGGCGAAATTGAAAACTGCGTTGGGTGTTTTGTTTGGCGACCCGCAAGCGAATCTCCCAAGTCCAACCTTCGGCGTCGCCCGCATCGGTTTTCCAAAAAGGGTTGTAGAGCATCAGGCCCGCTGTTGCGGGTGTATCAATATGCAAGGTTTTGCCGTCGCTTTTGAGTCGCGCATGGCCCAAGGATCCAAAGTATCCAGCTCCAAGGGAGACGAGATCTTCTCGCTCCAGCAGCGGGTCCTCGCCTTCATATCGATAGGGAAAAGCAGTCGAATCGAGCACCGGTAACTCGGCTGCGGGTGTGGGAATCCCCGACGCGAGGACAAGTAAGAAGCTAACTTGGAAAATGCCTAGGCGGTGGGAATTCATGGGGAAGATCTTTCTAAGGTACACAGCACAAAAATTCATTCTAGCGGAACCATTGCCTGCCGCACCTCCTCAGGAACATCTTCACTGGGACATCTCCTTGGGGTTCCTGCTCAGTAGTTCCTACTCAGTTGTTGCGGCAGAAGCTGGTGTTGGGGCAGATGCTGGCAGGTGGCATCAGGGGCGCGGGCGGCGTTCCACTTTCAAAACCTGGCCGCTGGTGTACCCGTTCTCAATAAAAGAACGCTCGTAAAGGCAGGTATAGCCATAGGCCGTGTTGACGATCAGGTCGTCATCCCCATCCCCATTAAAATCGGCCACGACTAATGGTGCCCCCGCACCATACGGCGCACTTGGCAGCGGGATGGGTTGGGCAGCGGCAAAAGGATTTTCTGAGGTCGGTTCTTGCCCCCCCAGAAATACCTGCACATCTTCTGGACGCGAACCGACGACGACGTCCAGGTTGCCATCTTGATTCCAGTCGGCTGCGAAAGGAATGCAGCGACTCGAGAGCTTGCCGATTTGAAGTGGTTTGGCAAAAACTGGCGGCGCGTCGGGAACCGGCGTAACTTGGCGATAATAACGTACAAACCCAAAGGTGTCGGTGACGACCAAATCATACAAACCGTCATTTTCAAAATCACCGACAGTGTAGGCAGCCCGAGCACCTTGCAAAGCATCGAAGCCTTCACGATCCAGTCCGACGCGAATGGGGTCGCCCTGCTGTTGTTGCAGTCGAATTCCGGTAGGTTCAAAGTCGGGTTTGGTCGAGGTGCCGCGATTACGATGCCACCAAATATGACCACCATGGTCGGCGTCCATGAGATCGAGTTGCCCATCCTGGTCGAGGTCAAAAATTCGCTGGAATTGCCAGTCATCACCGATTCCGGAAAGGTGGGAAATCGTCTCACCTGGTGGAAGTAAGGAGGTTGCCCGCGCGAACACACCAGGGCTGCCCTCTCCCTGATTAAGATACAGAGTCGTACCCTGGAGTCCGTCTAGAAATCCATCCTGATTCCAGTCCAACATTTGTACGATGGGAAGTGAACTACTTCCCCAGCGACTTGGCAGGGGATCCACGTGCGCCTCAAACAGGGGTGTTTGTTTGGTGCCGATATTTTTGAACAAATAAATGTTTGTCGCAGCACTGACCACGAGGTCGAGCAAACCGTCCCCGTTCCAATCTACGGCAGACGGAGTCCCCAGGGCAGATTGGGGGAAACTACCCTGGCAGGGAAACTCTTGGCGGGTTAATCGTGGCTCGGCAGGAGCGCCGTCGTTGCGGAAATAATGCAGGAATTGCTTGCTGGAAAGGGAGTCGCCACCCGTGTCGGTAACGACCATGCAACCACTCACCAGATCGACATCGCCATCATTGTCAAAATCACTCAGACAGGGTGCAGCGCACCAGCCAACATCGAGTGCTTTGCCGTCGGCCCAGAGAGGACCCCGCGGTTGTAACGTGGGCCGTTCTTGGTGGTGGCCGACATTTTCAAAGAGGAAAACGCGACCAGTGACATAGCCGCCGGCCAGTAAATCGAGGTCGTCGTCACCGTCCCAGTCGATGGTTTCTACGACAGGATAGTAATCTCGCTGAAATACGCCCTCTGGAGATTCGGGAATCGGTGCAATGGGTAAGGAAAGGACTTCACCGTCCTGGGTGCAAACGGGACCTGCGTACTCCAGTGCGGGTGCGGCATTGTTGCCGAGGTTCCGATAAAACAGGAGACGATTCCATTCTGCGCCGACCAGCAAATCGAGCGTGCCGTCCTGATCCCAGTCCACGGCGTGCGGGGCGGCAGACCAGCCGACATCGACCGGCTTGCCATCAGTAGTCTGCAATATTTTCGAGATAGGGAAGTCAGGTTGTTTGGCATCCCCTCGATTGGGGTACCAGACAATGCCACCGCGCGCGCAGCCTACTAGTAAATCAAATAATCCATCTCCATTCCAATCAGCCGTTTCAACACGAGAATGAATTAATCCGGTCGTCGATTCACCGAGCGGTGTGCAACGCTGCAAACCATCACCGAGAAAGCCGCGTGGCGGGGTCACGGAGGGTTCCTCCTGCGGCTTTAATAAATCAAAGTAGATGCCGTAGAACGCTTTGCTGGCAGAAGTTCGATGGGTGAAGCCGAGACGCCCTGATTTCCACTCGCCCAGGCAATCGTAGAAGTAGCCGAAACGTGGTCGGGTTTCCCAACGCAGTTTTCCTTGGGTTTGACTAATGGCCTCGTAGACTTCAGGGAAATCATAAGCAATGGCGTTGTCGTACCACCTCCATTCGACATCCAGCGGGCTGGTGGCAAAAGCCAATCGGGCCGCCGGGACGGGCTGACCAGTTTCCAGGGCATGCTGAATGACCTGCAAGCCGGAAATGTCTGCACGTTGTGCGGGGGCCAGTTCGGCGAGCAAGGTCGTAAAATCGACGTTTACTTCTGCTGGGCACAGGTCGTCTGCACGCGGACTTGGCGTTGGATCGACAGAAACAATCAGGCGATACTGACCACGGCCTGCCCAAGGCAAGTCGAGCGGTAACGACACCGCGTCGGCTGCGAACGTTTCTCCGGCGAGGAAGAGAAACAAGAGTGAGAATGTCGATTTCATGGAAATGTAACCGTACAAAAACATGAGGTGAAAGCAGGGGGAAGCGTCCGTCATTGTAAACCATGTCCCGGTTCGACAATTCAACTAGGTCTGTCTCAAAGGCCGGAAAAATTCACGCAGGTCCTGGGCCATTTCCGCGGCCCGTTCGTGGATGGCAAAATGTCCGCCGGCGGCATACTCGTTGTAATGCACGACGTTGTAGTATTTTTCAGCTCTTTGACGCACGATCGGGGCGAGTTCATGCGGATATGCGGCAACGGCTGTGGGCACTTCAATTTTTTCTCCGGGCTGCAATTCCCAGGGCTGGTAGTAGGATTCGCTATAGAGTCGGATGGCCGACCAGAAAGAGTTAGTGACCCAATAAAGCATGACGTTGTTGATGATCATGTCCCGCGGAAACAACTCTTCAAAATCGTCTTTCCAGCCCGACCAGGCGCGCCATTTTTCGATAATCCAGGCAGCCAGCCCGGCGGGTGAATCGGTCATGCCCACTGCCAGGGTTTGGGGGCGCGTCATTTGTTGATGGCAGTAAGCCCCTTCGTCGATCCAGTATTGTTCGACATTTTTCCAGTAACGCAGCATCTCCGGGTCACGCGGTTTGAGAGGAGCCCATTTCATTCCCAGGCCGCGGAGCAGGTCGGGGTCTTTGTCAGCGGGTTCACGTTCGTCTCCCAAGCGAGGGAAAAGGCAGTTGAGATGAATGCCAATTAAATTTTCTGGATGGTGATAACCGAAGGGGGCGGTCAGAAAGCCACCCCAGTCGCCACCTTCGATGCCATAACGCGAGTAGCCTAGACCCTCGGTCATCAGCTTGTCATATTTTTCGGGATGGTGTTGAAAGCCAAATCCAGTTTGAGGTGGGTAATCGGAAAATCCATAACCAATGATGGAGGGAATGATGACCGTGAAGGCATCTGCCGCATCACCACCAAAGGCGGTTGGGTTGGTCAGCATGGGGAGGATGCGTAAGAGCAGTACGAAGGACCAGGGATAGCCGTGCATCAGAAACAGAGGCATGGGGTGAGGACCCTTCCCCTGTTCGTGGATAAAGTGGATTCCCAGCCCGTCGACCTGCGCCTTGAAATGTGCGAATTTGTTGAGTTCTGCCTCCTGCTTACGCCAATCATATTCGTGAATCCAGTAGTCGACGAGATCTTTCATATAATCCAGGTCGACGCCCCGGTTCCAGCCAGTTCCGGGAATCGTGTCTGGCCAGCGCGTGCGCCGCAAGCGATCGAACAAATCGTCGAGAATTTCCTGATCGATATCGATCGTCATGGGATTCACAGTAACTGCCATTGGATTACCGTTGTGGGATGTTGTGGAATTGGAGGAGTTGCTAGTTGTGCCGGTTGGCGCGCCTTGCTGCGGGTGTTGCAGTTCGCCATCCGATCATCAGCTTTAGGATCGTCCCGCTATCGTAGCAATCACCCATGTTGCGAACAAACGACTTTAACAAACGACTTCATTGTGAGTGACTCTGCTTAATTCGGCCAGCGCCCCGGTGGTTGTGTTGTGCAGCACAAGTAGCGACGGGTAGACTATTTGTAGTCAGACCATCATCCTGTTGCCGCTTCAGGCAGGCAAAGCCGTTGAGCGAAGCTGAGGAAAAGGCTTTCCCCCGCAAGCCCGCGAGTTTGCACCTGNCAGCAGCCGTANCTAAGAGAAGACNCGCGTATCTAAGAGAAGACTCGATGCCGGTAAATCAACCGACCCCACTGCAGCACGCCTTTCGGCGCGACGGATATGTCATTCTGCGGAATTTTCTTCCCGTCGCCATGCGGGAGGAAATTGCTGCGGCACTGGAACGTTACATTGTCGAAACGTTGCCTCGCCTCGACTCGCGGCATCAGTTTTATGAAGATGTGAAGCGACCAGAAACGCTGAAACAGATGTGTCAGATCATGGAGCACGAGCCGTACTTTGCCGAACTGATGTCCCGGGACACATTTCGCGGGCTTGCCGAAGAGCTTTTAGATGACGAAGTGTTTCTGCACGAATGCGAATGGTTTGACAAGCCACCGGCTCAAAATAGCCCGACTCCGCCACACCAAGATGGTTTTTATTTTCCCATCGAGCCGAACGAAGCGTTGACTATGTGGTTGGCAATTGACCCGGCCGACCAGGACAATGGTTGCCTGCGTTACATGACCGGTTCCCATCATCGTGGACTCCGCCCCCACAGCCGCACGCAAACCTTGGGATTCTCGCAGGGCATCTCTGATTTCAACCAAGTAGATCAGCAAACAGAACAGTGTATTGAGTTGGAACCAGGCGACCTGGCGGTGCACCACAGCCTGACAGTCCATCGCGCAACGAGGAATGAAAGTGGTCGTCACCGCCGCGGACTGGGACTGATCTATTTCGCCCAGCGGGCAAAATTCGACAAAATGGCCCAAGAGTCCTACCACACAGAACTGTTCGAAGAACTGCGTCGTGCGGGAAAGATTTAACAGGTCGCTAGGAACTGCTTCCCAGCGTGGCCGTTATTCCAGTTCGCCACACTTGTGTAACGCCGACAAAGCATAAAGCGTGGCGCTATAGGTGATAAAGTGTGGTCCATCGGTGTTTAGGGAACGCGTCCACCAGCGGCCCGATTCGCGCTGGTTTGATTTGATCCAGGCGATGCCTTTTCGGATAGCCGGATGGTCGGTAGCCACGCCTGCGTCCCGTAAGACCATGACCGCCAAGCCGGTTTGATGACCATCGCTCGGCGGCGTTTCGAACTCGGACTCGGCCCGCAGTTTTGCAGCGCGATTACCACTTCCCCAAGCTTCGGGCGTACTGAAAGAGCGAATCGACCAGCCACCATCTTCGGCTTGGTGCGCTAACAACATCTCGATAATTTCATCTCGTGCTGCCTGCGTCAACAAATCAGGCAGCTGGGTTGCCGTCCAAAGCAACAAAACTCGGCCATAGTCATGCGGTGGCGTGGTTTCGCGCAGATATTTTTTCAGCAGTGCCACGTGTGCGGACTGTTCTTCTGTCAACTGGTCGAGAAATCCAGGCGCGGTTGCCAGGGCGAGGGCGGCTACGGTGGCCCCCTGATAGTTACTTGATTCGAAAGGGGGCCAGCATTTGGTGTTGCCCCAGCTGCCGTCGTCTGCTTGGACCGCAAGCATCACCTGCAGGATCTGTTTGGTTTCCTCCGAGAGCTCGCCGCTGACGTTGGCATCCCAGGAAGCTAAGCCATGCGCGATATAAGCAATTTGGGTCGGTTGAATGCCGCCCTTTAATTCATCCGGATTCTTTGTTTGGAAATCGGCTGCCTGCGCAACAAAGAATTCGCGATGGCTTGCGGAGGGCGGACCCATGACTTTGGACAACGAGGGCGCGATTTGCATGTACGATCCATTGGTGTGGCAGGTCACACAACCGTGCTGTGCGTTCCAGGCAGTGGCGCCCCCTTCCAGGTAGGCTTTGGCTGCCTCTAAAGAGAACCCCTCGCGAAGATTTTCCCCGGCGGAGGCGGCGGCGATTTTAATTCCTTCGGCCTGATACTGTGGATCGGCGCCGAAGACGCTGGAGGAAATGGCAGTCACGAGAACAAAGCAGCTCAGAATTCTTACGTTCATGTTTTTTCCTTCAAGGAATGACGACAGCGGTTTTCTTGTGGTTCTGCAAATCACTCTGGTGATGCAACTCTGGGTGATGCAGTTAAGCAGTATACACTTTTGAAAACGGCTTCGTTAGCGGCTGCCCGCAGGGACCTTGCAGAGTCCCAGAAAAAAATGCCGCTTTTCTGAAAGCAATAAAGGCCCCGTTTTGCCGACAAAAGTTTCGCTGCGGGAACTGGATGGTGAGCCTGGCTGGCACGCTTTAAAGTTCGAAACAGACCAACGAGCCATCCCAATCCTTGCAGTATAAACGTCCATGGGAGAGGACGAGATGCGGCCAGACATCGCTTTCCATGGGAACTTTTTGGCTGGATAATTCCCGATACTTGTCGGGGGACTCGGCCACAGAAGCCAACAAAACCAGCTGACCACGGTCTGCCCAGACGATAAGCCGATCATCGGCCGTTGCCAAAAGCGATGCGGTCAGGCCAAATTTCCCCCCGCTCCAGATCCGTTGCCCCGTGGCAAAGTCGAGGCAGTGCATGCCCTGGCGAATGAAGTACAGACGTCCCTGGTGCAGTACGGGAGAACAGACATCGGCGGCGTAGGGCGCTCGCCAGATTTCCTTTGCCCCCTGGCGCGTGACATCGACCCGACAGATCGAGTATTGGTTGTACGCCGAGGTAATAACGAGCGAGTTTCCCTGCACGACGGGGGTCGCGATGTTGTTGGCAAAGTCAGTAATCCAGGGGAATTCGGCGAGCGTCTTTCCTTCCTGGCCGGGATCCAGCCGGGCTACTAAGAGGTTTCGAATGGTAAGTACCGCGACACAGGGAATCTCATCAACCTGCAGCCGCACCATGCCACCACTGTGTCCCGCGGGCTGCTTGCTTTGGGAACTCCACTGGTGTGTCCCGTCATGTTTGGAGAATGCCATCAAATTGCCTTCGTCATCACCGACCTCGACAATGAGCGAGTTGCCTTCCACGAGAGGGGACGACGTGTAGCCGTAGTCGCGCAATTGGCGGGAGCCGACCAGGGGCCGTTGGGCGACGCCAAAGCGGTCATAGAGATTAAATCCCCACACCCGTTTGCCTGCTTGTGCGGCATTCCAGCAATGCAAGTCTCCATCGGTGCTCAGCGTATAGACGAAACCGGTAAGTGGGTCATAGGTTGGGCAGGACGAGGGTCCGGAATAGAGTTCTTTGTCGCCGTAGCTACGCCTGCCGTAGAGGGGGCACGGATAAGATTGCTTCCAGAGCATTTGGCCGGTGACGGCATCGAGGCAAAAGAGGGTGTCCTGCTCGTCGCTCCATCCCAAGCTAAATAATCGCCCTTGGGCAACGATCGGGCTGCTGCCACTCAAGCCGACGCGAACTTTCCACGCGGGCTTGCCCGGCGGCCACGCGCCCCGATTGAACCCGCTCTCCTCGTCTACCACACCCGTGCCTTGCATCCCGCGCCAATGGGGCCAATCCTCAGCGCGGCCGTAGTAACTGCTGCTGAGGATCCAGCCGGTGAGAAAAATAGTGACGTAAAAACGCACGGTGTACCTCCTGCATCGATCGGTCACAGGGAAATTTCCGGGAAATTTTTTACAGAGCAATTATGATAGCGGGTAGCATCCCCGGAATCATTCCTGGTGGTTACCTGTCGCGGTAAGCAAAAACCGTGCGACGCCCGTATTGCCGAAATTGCAAGGATTCAATAAATTACTTCGCAAACGATCCCCTGTAGCTCAGTTGGTAGAGCAGGCGGCTGTTAACCGCCTTGTCGTAGGTTCGAGTCCTACCGGGGGAGCT
>JAKVBY010000116.1:1191-10316 GCA_022446825.1 Pirellulaceae bacterium | reverse complement strand
GTATTAATCGCCCAGCAAAACGAACTGCCAAAGTAGTAGTTCTCATTTCCGTCAAATTCGAATCTTTGTCGGGCATATTCGCTTGTCTCAACACGAAAATGCTCTACCAATGCGCGATCTCGCGGAAACTGAAAAAGACAATTCACGTTTCGCAGATCTGTGCCCATGAGATGAGGCGTTTGGTTCCGCAAAGTGATCCTTCCCAATCCTTTACCAAGAATGGCCGTCACATTGATCAATTCGATGCCAATGCGTTCATTCAGGAGATCTTCCGGATCATCGCTGGCTCCGCCGATCTCAAACAATCGCTCCGTGGTTGCCAACATCCCTTGCTGCCAAGTCAATTGAAATGGCACTGCTGTGCGCGATGCAACGAGCGAGGCTTGGCCTCGTACAATGCTTTGCTTGAAATCAATCCGTGTACTGCGGACCTCAGACTTCGCCTCTGGCGTTTCAACAACCACCACAGGTCTCACGGAAAAGAAAGTCACGGCATCATGCAGAGATTGCATGGACTCGCCTTCATTCAAAATGGTCAACGTGCAGTCGTTAAAATCGACGTGATTTCCCTCATGAATTTGAAACATCGACCAACTCTCTTGCGGTTCCGCAGTAAAGCTTGTGGGAAGCTCAAATTCAAAGTGAATCCCTTCCCAAGATAGCCAACCGTCGCGAAGTTCGATCATCGCTGGCTCACGAATCGTAATGAACTCCGTAAGAGAAGGGCGAAATTTCAGGATGGGTGAATAGCCTGCTCCGGCACGCAAACTTACTTGTGGTACTTCGCTCAACTTTAAATCGACAATCAACGGTGGTAATTCCATCACGCCGTTAAAGTGTAATTCGATCGTACGAATCTCCGAATTTTGCTCCACCAGGTCCCAAGCCTGTCCAAGATCTTGGATCACGATCGCATCCAAGAAGGAAATTGGGGACCGAGAAACGACGATCCGGTTAGGCTCCAATACTCCCGTCTCCGCAAGAATCCTTTCGCTATCAAGCTGCAAAGAACTCTGAATCTCAAAAAACGCCGGCTCAACCAGCGAAATCTCCAAAGACCGGGGCTCAACCGCAGCAACCATTGCCCTACCACTTACCCCATCACTCACCTCCGCTGGTAACTCTTGGTTAGATTGGTCCGTTGCAATGTCTAAATCTTTGGGTAAGGCATCGCCGGTTTTTTGAACATCCGTCCCAGGCGACAGAGCCTCCGACGTTTCTCCACCTTCTGCCGGTCTCATTACCTCGTCAAGCACGTCAATTGCTACCACCCCAGGGCGCCTGCCAATCTCATTAAGTGGCGTCTCCCCTGAACTTCGTGGATTAACAGTTACCAAAGTTTTTTCTCTAGTACGCGACCGTGCTGGCAAATCGGGGATGATCATTCCGGGGTTTTCAGCCCTAGGCCGAGCGAGATATTCCACAATAAAGATGGCGGCTACCATTAAGACAATTGGCAAAATTGTCACCAAACTCTTGATCGAAACTGGTGATTCCGTTGCTGGGGAAATCCAAATAGTTCCCCCTTTTCGTGCAATTGGTAGATCAAGATCATTGGCGAGCAGGAGCAATTCCCCAATCAATTCCTGAGGTGCCTGGTGTCGGTCGGCTGGTTTTTTCTCCAGCATCTTATTGAGAATTCCTACCACCCGCTCATCCAAATCGGGACGCACGTCACGAGGATCCGGAACAGGATCGCTGCTATGACTCAATAGCTTCTGTAAAACAGTGCCCGTGGGAAATGGCGGCTGGCCAACGAGCATGAAGTACAAAGTGCAACCGAGTGAATAAATGTCACTGCGAACGTCCGTGTTGCGCGGGTCGTGAGCTTGCTCGGGGGAAATATAATCAAACGTGCCCAAGGTCACGCCACTCGCTGTAAGATCGCGCGAGGATGCCTCGACATGATGGAGCCTCGCTAACCCCATATCCACTAGTTTCACGTGACCATCCGGTGTCACGAGAATATTGGAAGGCTTGACATCCCGATGAATGACGGCACGATGCTGAGCATGATCAAGCGCTTCAGCAACTTGCAAGGTATAGGTAATGGCTTCATCAAGTGACAGGGCCCCTTTGTGATCAATCAGATCACGGAGATTCGGCCCCTCGATGTATTCGAATACGATAAAGTGCCACCCCTGAGCCTCATCTACAAAATACACGCGAGCGATATTAGGGTGATCAAGGCGTGCCGCGCTTTGGGCTTCGTTACGGAAACGAAGCAAAGTATCTGGGTCTGCCCGGTCATTGGAAACAACTTTCACGGCAACCGTACGATCGAGGCGAAGATCCGAAGCACGAAAAACCGCGCCCATGCCACCTCCCCCGATGAACTCATCAAGTTGGAAATGGCCTAGCTGCTGGCCTTCGAGTACCCGCCCTAAATCGCGTGGACTACCAGACGGGGCATATTCGGCCGGTGAAATCACGGGCGTTTTTGAAATGACCGTTTTTTGGTCTTCCATCGAAGCCCTGTCATGGGATTCCGACGAATGCGTCAACGATGCTTCCTTTTGATCCACCCCCGAATTGGTGACATTCGTTGACGCCGGCGTCGACACGTCGCCATCATTGCGAGGTGCTGCCCCAGCAGGATCCTTCGGCGTCGGTTCTATGGATTCTTGCCCCATACGCGCCCGCAACAGGTTTTCAAACTTTTCCGGGACTATCGCTGCCCACCTCGCAACCCATTTTACGAGGGAAGGCCCAAATTTTCTTTTTTTGCCGGGCCGCACCGGACGAACGCCCGAAAGAACATCAAATGACCACCGACCCTAATGCTAAATATAGTTACAGTAGTAACTTCGGTCAAGTAAAAGGCCTTGGCAGACCGGCAGCAAATCTTGACCTCAGGCAGCCGTCGCAGTAGTCTATGCACTGACATGCAGCCCTGACCTGCACTCTACTGCTACTTCCATTTCACCCCTTTGTAGATAGTGAGAATTCTCTCCGGCAGGTAGGAGGATCTCTCAGACTAGACTGCCCTCACAACAACCACCCAACGGTTTCTTTTGTGAACACATTGCTGCTGCTCTATCACTCTTATCAAAGATTGTGCAGACCCCGCCAACTACTCACAGCAAGCGCCGTTCTGCTAGGCATCTTGGCCCATGGTGCTGGTGCTAGCGAGACAGAGGTCAGTTTTGTCAATGACATTGTCCCCGTACTGACCAAGGCCGGTTGCAATGCCGGCGTATGTCACGCGAAAGCCGGCGGTGGACAGAATGGATTCCAGCTTTCGTTACTTGGTTTTGAACCAGCGGAAGATTATGAAAGTTTAGTCAAGCAAGCCCATGGACGAAGGCTGTTTCCCGCACTTCCCCACCATAGCCTCATCCTTAGAAAAGCATCAGGCCAAGTTCCCCACGGCGGTGGCATTCGACTGGAACAAAATTCTGCTGAATACGCGATGTTGCAGCGATGGATTGAACAAGGCGCTGCCTTTCAAACGGGGACCGAGCCGAAACTTGTGGCCGTGGATGTCCACCCGCCACGAGGTTTGATCGCGATGAAAGGACAACAACAGCTCACCGTAACTGCCGAATACTCTGATGGTTCCCTCCGTGATGTAACGTCACTATCCCTTTACGAGTCAAATGCGGAAGCGCTGGCAGAAGCTTCGCCGGACGGACTCGTCACGACGCACGATTTGCCCGGGACCTTTGCGGTCATGGTACGCTTTCAAGGAAAAGTCTCGGTTTTCTCTGCGGCCGTCCCCCTAGGAGCCCCCGTCCCAAATTTACCCCCACCTGCAAATTTTATCGATCAGCATCTTTTCGCAAACTTGCAACAGATCGGTGTCCCGCCGTCGCCCCTTGCCGACGATGCTACCTTTATCCGTCGTGTCACATTAGACATCGCCGGGCGACTGCCAACAGACTCGGAAACCATCGGCTTCTTCGGTTCCTCCCACAGCGACCGCCGCGTCCAACTTATCGAACGGCTATTGAAAAGTCCGAGTTATGCGGATTACTTTGCCAGCAAATGGGTACCTCTGCTGAAAAACCGTCGCGATGAGGCGAGTGATATCACTGCCAATTTTGCTTTTCATGCCTGGGTTCGTGACAACCTGCTCGCCAATTCTCCCTTCGATCAAATTGTTCGTGAGTTGCTGGCCGCCACTGGTACGGTTGTCGGAAACCCTCCTGCTGCATGGTACAAACGGGTTAAGGATCCCAAAGAACAACTCGAAGATATTAGCCAATTGTTTCTGGGTGTAAGGATGCAATGCGCTCAATGTCATCATCATCCATTCGAGCGTTGGAGCCAGGACGATTACTACAGCTTTGCCGCCTTTTTTAGTCAAATTGGACGCAAACCCACCGGCGTGCGCGGCGAAGACCTCATCTTTCATCAACGGGGAATCGCCACTGCTCAAAACATCAAGACGGGTGAGTCGCTCCGCCCAGCAGCATTGGGTGACGAGGTTGGTGACATTACTGCAGACGAAGATCCGCGATTACGACTCGCCGACTGGATGAGCTCCAAAAACAATCCCTATTTCTCTAAAGCCTTGGTAAACCGCTACTGGAAGCACTTTTTTAAGCGAGGCCTGATTGAACCCGAAGATGACATTCGCGAGACGAATCCACCCACCAACCCTGAATTACTTGCTGCCTTGGAAGCGCATTTCCTCGCAAGTGGTTTTGATCTCAAAGAACTCATTCGTCTGATCACGAATTCCAAGGCATATCAGCTGAGTGCGTTGCCCAACGAACACAATCTTGCGGACCGCCAAAACTACTCACGGTTCTATCCTCGGCGTCTACCCGCAGAAGTTCTTCTTGATGCGATCGACGATCTAACCGGCACCACAACGGCCTTTGCCAATCTACCTGCGGGCACACGTGCCATCGCGTTGCCTGACAACAGTTACAACAAGTCTTCCAATTTCTTGCAGTTCTTTGGGCGCCCAAACAGTCAAAGCGTCTGTGAATGTGAACGTGTCCAGTCTTCAAGCTTGGCTCAAAGCCTTCACTTAATTAATTCCGATGAAATCAAAGCGAAACTTGCCGACGCAAATGGTAGGGCTGCCAATCTAGCCGCACTTGATTCCTCACTTGAAGAAAGAGTTACCAAGCTCTACCTCGTAGCCTTTTCACGCAAACCTCAAAGCCATGAATTGCAAACAGCCGTCGACTATCTGCGCGATACCTTACTGGATGTCGAAGGGAAACCCATCGACGGAAAACAGGCCCTGCAAGAAAACTTCCAAGATCTCATCTGGGCCTTGATGAATTCCAAAGAATTTCTTTTTAACCATTAAAAGTTCTAGGGACCGACATCTCATGCTACCCCACCGCTTGATCTCTAATTTGAGCTCGCCGGGCTGTTCATCATCACTGCCTCAAAGATCCTCGTTGTCGAGAATTCACAGCAGCTCAGACGATTGCGTCAGGACAGCCAGAGGGGGGAAACTCATCCGAATATGCATCGTAAGGATCGCCATTCTCTGCTGTGCGTTTAGCACACCACATTTCCTGACGGCCCAATCTGTGTGCCTCCCGGCTCCTCGTTTATTGACAACGATGCCCATGGGAGGACAGGCCGGTAGCACAGTGGAGATCACGATTACCAGCCAGCACGCGGAAAACGCGACCGAACTCCTGTTTTCACATTCCAGCCTGACCGCAACTCCCAAACTCGACGGAATGGGCATGCCCATTCCGGATACCTATCTCGTTGCGATTAACGCAGATTGCCCTCTGGGGATTCATGAAGCCCGTCTCATGACGCGACTCGGTATCTCTTCGTCACGTGCTTTCAATGTCGGAGCAGTACCTGAAACAACTCGCCAAACGCCAAACACATCGCTCGATACTGCGATGCCTTTGGAAATGGGCACTATCTGCAACGCGGCCATGACAAAGCAATCGGTTGATTACTATGCGATTCAACTCAAAAAGGGACAACGCATCGTCGTTGACTGCGCAGCTCATGGAATTGACTCCAAACTGAAACCTGTACTTATTCTAGCGAACGCGCAGGGGGCGGACCTGCTGGTTGAACGTCGCGGTGGCTCTCTTGACTTTATCGCGTCTGAGTCTGCCACCTATGTGATTAAAGTTCATGATCTGACGTTCAACGGCGGCGGCGAATTCTTTTACCGTCTTGCGCTGCGTGAGTTTGCCCCAGGGGAATTGGCTTCTCGACTTCCTACAATTAAAACGGTCAGTTCCTTTTCTTGGCCTGCCCCCGGAGCGATCGACCAAAACACGACCGCTGAAATTGAACCCAACAACCAACACAACCAAGCTCACAAAGTTTCCCTTCCCTGTCACATCACGGGTAGTTTTTTTCCCGCCGCGGATGTCGACACCTTCGAGTTCACTGCAACCGAGGGAGAAGTCTGGTGGGTCGAGGTTGCGTCTGAACGGCTTGGCTTGCTCACCGACCCAGCCATTGTTGTGCAACAGGTTGATGCGGAAGGCAATCTGATCGATGTTGTAGAACTCAATGACATCCCTAGTCCTGTGAAAGTCTCCAGTAACGGTTACTCGTACGATGGACCACCATACAATGCAGGGTCATTGGACATCTTGGGAAAAGTTGAAATTAAGACGGATGGGATTTATCGGTTGCAAGTGCGCGACTTGTTTGGTGGCACACGCAATGACCCGCGAAATATCTATCAGTTAATCATTCGCAAAGCACAACCGGATTTCGCGTTGGTCAGTTGGGCGATTCATATGCAACTTCGCAATGGAGATCGCAATTGCCTCTCCAAACCATTAGCCTTGCGTTGTGGCTCAACCATGGCTTTTGAGGTTGTCACAGTACGTCGCGACGGTTTTGATGGCGAAATCGAGTTGACCATGGAAAACCTGCCCGTTGGAGTGACGGCGAGTGGGTTAAAGATTCCCGCAGGTGAATCACGCGGCATGATGTTACTCACAGCGGACGAGGGGGCTCCCCGCGGCTTTTCAAATGCTTCTTTTGTCGGCCGAGCCACCATTGACGGTCAACTGGTCACACGCCCCTGCCGGCTGGCCTCCATGCAATGGCCTGTCTCCGATCAATGGAGCGAAATCCCCAGCCCACGCTTATTGGCGGACGTCCCGGTTTCCGTATGCGAGTCAGAATTCGCTCCCATTACGATTGCCTCAGCTCTCGATAAGGTCTGGGAAGTTACTGCCGGCGAAAAACTCACGGTGCCTTTGATCCATACTCGACGTAATGAATTTTCAGGTCCCACCATCAATTTGATGGGTTGGAGTGACGGCATGGAAAATCTACCGACCATGGAAACTTCGTTGACCGCCGATACCTCCGAAGCAGTCTTCGACTTGGCTCAAACTCAAAAACCTGGGCTCTACACTGTCGCTTTCTACGGCAGTGCGGTGACGAAGTACCGTTATGATCCGGCGGCAGTGGAAGCGGCCCAGGCAGCAGTCGAGTCAGCACATGAACGAGCCCAGGACCTGGCAAGAAAAGCGGCTATTTTGGCCGATGAGGCAAAGAAAGTTCCCGTCGACCAACAAGAAGCCGCCAAGCAAGCCGCCCAAGCAGCGGCCCTTCAACAGACAGTAGCTGAGCAGGAAGTTGCATCTGCCCAAAAAAACCTCCAAGATGCCACGGCAAAATCACAGCCTACTGACATTGTCGACATCATTGTTTCTACACCGATCAAGATTCGAGTAAATCCTACGGATAAAGCGGAGTAATCATGACACGCGTCTTCAAAACGTTGCCAAACAACTTCTGCCCTGGGCCGATCCAACGTCGTGGATTTATGAAAATGGGGCTCGGTGGATTTACGTCCTTAACCCTACCCAATGTTCTGCGCCTGCGTGCCGAAAATCCGTCTCCCACGAAACCCAAGAAAAACGCCGTGATTTTGGTGTGGCAACCAGGGGGCTGTTCCCATATCGATACCTATGACCCGAAACCACTTGCTCCCAGTGAATACCGTGGACCGTTTGGCACGATCTCGACAGCAGTTCCCGGCATGAACTTCACGGAATTGCTACCAATGCAAGCGAAAATCGCTGACAAGTTCTCGGTACTTCGGTCGATGCGGCACGGTAGCCCCGGCCACCCGGCTGGAACGATGCGCATGCTCTCTGGTGATCAAGACACACGCGACAAGGTAAAACCCAGGCTGCCTGACTGGATGTCCGTGACCAGCTACCTGCGTTCGAAAGCGGGACCACGTGCAACTCCATTACCTCCTCACGTCGCCTTCAATGGACCGGCGTCTTATAACGGGCCAGCCTACCTTGGAGATGCGTACTCACCTTACTACATCACTGGCGATCCAGCAAAACCCAACTTTAGCGTGTCGAATATCGGTTTGTCGGATCCCAACGAAGTACAACATCTCGGCCGCCGTGCCACACTACGAAAGAATCTAGACACGCTAGAACGCAGCCTCGATCAAGTCGGAGAATTAAGTGCGTTGGACGAATTCGAAACACAGGCCATGACGCTTTTAACCAATCAGCAGACAAAAGAAGCTTTTGATCTTTCACGTGAAGATGATCAAACGCGTGATCGTTACGGTCGAAACACCTGGGGCCAGCAATTACTGATGGCACGTCGTCTCATCGAAGCGGGCGTGGATGTCCTCACAACCAGTTTGCGTGGACCACTTTGCGGCCGCGTCCAAAACTGGGACGACCACCCCGTGAACCACCATATTTTCGATGCCTTACGATTCCGTTCTCATGCCTATGACCAAGCCGTTTCGGCACTCATCGAAGACATCTATGAGCGCGGGCTCAGCGAACGGGTGCTGGTCGTTGTGACTGGTGAGTTTGGTCGCACCCCCAAAGTCAGCTACCAGCCCAGCACGGGAGCTGGTGATGCCAGCGCCCCTGCTGGCAGCAAACAACCAGGTCGGGATCATTGGGCCAGAGCATTTTCCAATATTTGGGCAGGCGGTGGCATTCAGGGAGGACAATTTATTGGGGCAACGGATCGTCTTGGCGAAGACTCCATTGAACGAGTCTGCCATGAAGGTGACTTCCTGGCAACCATTTATCAGCATCTGGGCATCGATCTCACCACTACCATCGATGATTTCAACGGCCGGCCGACTCCCATTGTCGATCGCGGCAAGCCCATTACCGAATTAATGGCGTAAAAGTGTCCTCCTGGACATGTCGACACCTCTCAGGCAA
>JAKVBY010000116.1:0-1091 GCA_022446825.1 Pirellulaceae bacterium | reverse complement strand
CTACCGACGGCTTTGTTACAGAAAAACCTGTGTCTTTTTGTCACTGCTCTATTTGGTTTTTGCGCAAACGACTCTCGCCGACAACACGCCTCCTCCGAACATTTTGATTATCCTTGCCGACGATCTCGGTTTTGGAGATCTGAGCAGCTATGGAGCAACCGACCTGCAATCTCCCAACATTGACGCTTTACTCGAAAGTGGAATGCGGTTTGACAATTTTTATGCGAATTGCCCCGTCTGCTCACCGACGCGTGCTTCCCTGCTGACAGGTAGATACCCAGAATTGGTTGGCGTTCCGGGAGTCATCCGCACACATGCAACAAACAACTGGGGCTACCTTGCTCCAAGTGCTGTCTTGTTACCCGAACTGCTCCAACGAGCTGGCTACGACACTGCCTTGATAGGCAAATGGCACTTGGGGCTGGCCGACGCAAATCGCCCTAATGAACGTGGCTTCGATCATTTCCATGGATTTCTGGGCGACATGATGGATGACTATTACAAACATCGCCGCCACGGGATTAACTACATGCGGCTCAACAAAAAAGAGATCGACCCCAGCGGCCATGCTTCGGATCTTTTCACAGCATGGGCACGTGATTATCTCATGTCGCGATCCAGAAATGATAAACCTTTTCTGTTGTATTTGGCTTACAACGCACCGCATACGCCAATTCAACCTCCCCAGGAATGGATCGAAAGGGTGCAAACACGAGAAGCTGGAATTCATGGGGGACGCTCAAAACTAGTGGCTTTGATCGAACACATGGACCAGGGAATCGGGCAAGTTATGAACGCACTTCGAGAGGCGGGCCACGCTGACGACACGCTCGTCATTTTCACCTCAGACAATGGCGGGCAGCTAAATGTGGGTGCTCATAACGGCCATCATCGTGATGGTAAGCAAAGCATGTACGAAGGCGGCTTAAAAGTTCCCACCTGTATCACGTGGCCGAACCGGATTGTCGCCGGCAGCCGGTGTAACGAAGTTGCTCTCACGATGGATCTCTTCTCGACCATTTGCGAGGCGGCAAATGCAAAGGTCGATCACAAAGTCGACGGCCTCTCGCTACTCCCACTGTTACTAGAAA
>JAKVBY010000115.1 GCA_022446825.1 Pirellulaceae bacterium | reverse complement strand
CACTGCCAAGCCGGGACGATAAAACGTTGGCTAGAACCTTACTTGGCGTCTTGCCACATCGGTCCACAACTTAGACGTCATCCGCCAATCTGCCAGAGGAACGTGACCCCGCCGCGACGGCCTGCCAGGATTGTTCTGCGACCATATCTTCGAGTTCCTCTGCCAGCCAAAAACTGAAAGTAAAGAAGGACTCCATGTCGACGGTGATCTGTCCCAGCGCGGGAGAGTCTCTGAGAATAATCTGGCCTTGCGTCGTGGATTTCTGCGACATTGCACTGCCTCCGTTTCGGTTGCCGCCCATCGTGCGCGGTCCCAGGTTACACGAAGTCCCTGTTCGCGGCTCGCCAATCCGATCCCCTTCACACTCTTTGTTAGACGTGCCAGGTTCCGGCTTTGTTCATTCACAATCCTCGCCGCCACCGCCAGCAAAGCGCTCTCCTGGCACGGGAACTGCTTCCAGACCGTCGCTAAAACCCCGCGTTTTACAGTCTAGTGGGGCGTTGCTAGCAGCGTCTGGAGTTGCTCTTGAGGGATTTGCCGCTTTTCCGTATTATTTCGCCGCCTGCTGAAGTACAAGTAGAGTTACTCCCGGAGCAAACAACTTCCTGGAGAAAACAAATTTTTTACCTCGGCGGGAACCATTTTCGTCTGCGGTGCGTAAAGATAACGGTGGTACCAAAAATAACGATCGGTACCGCTGGTGCTCTCACGCATCACCTTGCCGGGAATGGAGGCCTGTGCGATTGCGTGGTGAGGCGAGGTTTACCGCCTGATCCACGAAATCCCAGCACCTTTATTTGGCGTTGACCGACAAACTCGCCGTCAGTCGCCAAAGCCGCTACAGGTCGACGTTTCGGGTCGGGATGATACAAAAGGGACTTCGGAGGAATCGTTCGATTTGCTGGTGATTGCTTACCGATAAGTGTGTTACTTCGCTTCGGCGCAGTCGCGCTTGTCAAACCTAGCGATGGATAGCTCTCACCCGACACGGATAGCGACGCCAGCAACTACCAGGTGACCTACACTAGTAACAGGACCTTGTTGAGAATACGTTGAACAGAGTCAATTCGACGGTTCCCAGGAAGTGCTCCACGGGCGAGAGGAATTAAAACATGCATATCTACGGAACGTCCCAGGTCCACGGCCCCCAGTCGGTCAATGCGCCACACCGCGCAGCGGTCCAAGAAACCAATCCGGAAACGCAAACCGTGTCCAATGCGGACCAACTCGACATTTCTCAAGAAGCGGATTTGGTAAGTCGCGTTCGCGAGCTGCCGGAAATTCGTGCCGACCGCGTGGCCGACATCCGTGCCGCGATCGATGAAGGCATCTATGAAACCGAAGAAAAGCTCGACCTAGCGGTGAATGGATTGCTCGACGAGATTGGTCGTTAGGCTTTTCAAGCTCCGTTTCAGATCCACGAGACAATTCACCGGACTGCTGCTAGTGACGGCAGTCCGGTTTTTTTGTGCGCAAAACGGCAGTTCCGACTTGCGACCAGGCAACGCTTGTCTACAATCGCTATTGAGACTAACGAATGAGAGATCGTCTCTTTATACTGGAAAAACTCCTCTTTCTGTTGATCCCCTGTCTCAATAAGGTTGCCTCCATTGAAAGTTCCCCCTTCCTCAGGAACCTCGAAGATGCCTGCGGATTATTCGCTGGAATCCATTGAAGTCTCTCTTTCGCCTCAGGAACGTTTTGAAGAGTTCCTGAAAAGTCGCGGCATGCGCACCACCGAGCAGCGACGGCTTTTACTCGAGCACGTCTTCAGCCGCCACGAACACTTCGACGCCGACACCCTGATTGACCAACTCCCTCGAAAAGGCCAAGAAGGCTATGTAAGTCGCCCGACGGTCTATCGCACATTGAACGAGTTCGTCGATGCCGGGTTATTGAGAAAGTTCGAATTGGATGGTCGGGCGGTCTACGAACATGACTATGGATACCCCGAACACGACCATCTCTACTGTCAGCAATGCCAGAAATTGTACGAGTTTCACCTCGACGAATTAATTGAGTTGCGCAACAAAGTCGCCCAAGATCATCAGTTTCGCGTGATGAGTCATCGTCTGATTATCAGCGGGATTTGCCAAGAATGCGCACTGACTCGGCGGCGCAAGCGGCGCAAACAGGATTTAATCTAGAACCCCCCGGCCTTACACATTCACCTCGGCCTTGAGGCTCCTCAATTGGCCCGCATACCGGCTGCGGATCGGTTCAATCTCCTGAACCACGAATTCATCGACTTGTTCGGCCGCCCGTCCCACATAATCTGCAGGATTCATGACGGCAGAAACATCGATGCCTTGGAAAGCCGGATCGGCGGCAATCCGCTCCAGCAGGTCATTGGGTGCGCCCTCATTTTTGACTACGGATCCTGCCGCAACGCTATGTTCTCGGATCCGTTCATGAAGTTCCTGCCGATCCCCTCCGGCCGTAACCCCGGCCATTAAGATATTCTCCGTGGCCATGAAGGGAAGCTCTTCTTGGAGATTTTTGGCGATCACCTTGGGATAGACAATCAGCCCGGAAGCAACGTTCTGTAATAAGACCAGAATGGCATCAATCGCTAAAAACGACTGCGGCAGGGTGAGCCGCCGGTTGGCACTATCGTCCAGTGTGCGCTCCATCCATTGCGTTGCCAGCGTATTGGCTGCACTCGACTGCAAACTCATGACAAACCGCGCCAAGGAACAGATCCGCTCGCTCCGCATCGGATTTCGCTTGTAGGCCATGGCCGACGAGCCAATTTGTTCTTTTTCCTGCGGCTCTTCGACTTCTTTGCGATTCGCCAGCAGCCTTAGATCGGTAGCCATTTTATGCGCACTTTGGGCAATTCCCGAAAGCGCGTCCAAAACCTGCGCATCAATTTTGCGCGAATACGTCTGACCAGTCACGGTATACGATGCGGAAAAGCCCAGCTTGTTGGCCACCAGTGATTCAAGGCGCCGAACTTTGTCGTGGTCTCCCTTAAACAACGATAAAAAACTGGCCTGCGTCCCGGTCGTTCCCTTGGTACTCCGCGCGCAAAGACTACTTAAACGGTGTTCCAGCTCGCGCAAATCCAAGACCAAATCATAGGCCCACAAGGTCGCCCGCTTCCCGACCGTGGTTGGCTGAGCGGGTTGCAAATGCGTAAATCCCAGGCAGGGAACCGCACGTTGTTGCTGGCAGAATTTTGCTAAACACTCAATCGTGTTGACCAGACGGTCGCGGACGTAGGTCAACGCTTCCTGTAACAAGAGCAGATCGGTATTGTCGGTTACAAAACAACTCGTCGCCCCAAGATGAATAATGGGCCTGGCCAAGGGGCATGCATCTCCGAATGTCAGGACATGGGCCATCACGTCGTGACGTTTGCGGCGTTCGTATTCGCGGGCGGCCACAAAATCGATGTCGTCCACATGGGCGCGCATCTCCTCAAGCTGCGCATCAGAAATATCGACGCCCAGCTCTTGTTCCGCTTCGGCTAAGGCAATCCACAACTGGCGCCAACAACTGAACTTTCGTTGCGCACTCCAAATCCGACTCATTTCTGCGGAAGCATACCGTGTAATCAGCGGATTTTCATATTCGTTTTTTGACATAATCGTCAGGCACCCTGGAAAAAGCTGGAGTGGAAGAACGACAGTTTAACGCGCGATTCCTGGCCACGGCAGGCCACAACCCGACCGCATACGGCATTGCCCGGACCGGGGCAGCGACCCTCGCAGCAACACGGGAACCTTTGCTGCACCAACGACTTCTAACGTTGCACCCGACCCGTCGTGTTGCCCCGCACCATGGCCTCTACTTCGTCTTTCATGACATAATTGAAGTCGCCCCGGATCGAATGTTTGAGACAACTGGCCGCCACGGCGAACTGGACCGCCTGCTGTGGTTCCGCATACACGTCCGAAGTGAGTGCATACAGTAAACCGGCAGAAAACGAGTCGCCAGCGCCCACGCGATCGACGATGTTCCGGATTTCATAGGGCTGATAGTTTCCCGCGTTGTCTAACGGTGCCAAGTAAGCCTGATCCGCCGACGCGTCAAACAACATGCCCCCCCAGTTGTTGTGATCTGCAGAGATGCTTTCGCGAAGCGTAATCGCAACTTGGCGCACATTTCCGTAACGATTGACAATCTGGCGAGCGACACTGGTGTAAGCAGCAGCATTAATTTCGCCGCGTGCTACGTCCGTGTCGGCAGCATGAATGTCCAGTACATCCGCCGCGTCCTCCTCATTACCAATCACCACGTCGACCAAGGGCAATACCTCGGCCATACAGGCCCGGGCAAGTTCTCGTGGCTCGGTTCCGGCACGCCATTTCCAGAGTTTTTTGCGATAGTTCAAATCGCAACTCACCGTCACGCCCAAAGTTTTCGCTTTTTGGACCAAAGCCAGATTCACCGCGCAGGCATTTTCGCTAATGGCCGGCGTAATCCCGGTGATGTGTAGCCAAGTCACCCCATCCAGGATGGCAGAAAAGTTGTATTCCTCCACTTCAGCCAGGCTCACCGCACTGTATTCCCGATCATACAAAACCGTGGAACCGCGCTGATTTGCACCGACTTCAACGTAATACACGCCCAGGCGACCTGCGTCACGCCAGTAAACATGATCGGTATCGACCCCCAAACCGCGGAGCGAACTGACCAGGCAATCGGTAATCGCATTTTTGGGCAAGGCCGTTACGTAACGCGCCCTTCTCCCCAACATACTGAGTGATGCACAGACATTCGCTTCGCCACCTCCCCAAGTCACATCGACTGCCCCTGGCACCGCCTGTTGCCAGCGTTGTCGATTGGGCGGGGCAATCCTCGCCATCACTTCGCCAAAACCCAAAAACATTGCTGATTCTTTCCTACAAAAGGGATTTTTCAAAAAACAAACGATTGCACGATCTTCGTAACCGTCACATATTCGTGGCGTCGTCGCTACCCCGCCCACCGACTAAGGCGTGAAAGGCCTCCGAAATGGCTTTCACGTGCTCATAAGAAGGTGCATAAACGCGACAGATGCGGTGACTGACAGGAAGTCGTTCGAACAATTCGTTGTTCGTCAACGGCCGTACGGTCTCTCGAACCGCATCATAAAGGAAGTTTTGTCCGCTCGCAGGGCCCAACGTGTGAGGTCGATGAATGTGCCGGGCAATGTCGACCTTTAACGGCAGTTCGTTGAGTGGCTTACCAAGTCGATCGCGGAGCTTCTTTTCCACGTACTCGGCGTCGCAAAAGATGCTGCCATGCTCGGCATCCGCTTCCGAGAAAATGATGCTGTGTTGACAGTTCATTTTCCACCGAATGCGGCGCGCCAGAATGTCGTCCCAGCGTCGACCAAGAACTTGCGTTGCCGAATCCTGACTCGTTTTCCAGCGGGCAACATCGACCAATAAGGAAGCATCCGTCAAAGCTTGATAAGCATCGAGGTGCTCGAGTGGATTTCCGGGGAAAAGTTGTGACTTACTTGCTACAAACAACTCTGCCAACGTCAAGTCGATCGCTCGGACACTGCGATGAAAGTAGACCGAGCGGAATAATTCGGCGCGGACGCTCATGAAACGCACGAGGGCCTCCACGCCACGTTCGTGAATCGTCAACCCGGCCTCGGTAAAAAAACTGTAATGCAGCAGCCTGTCGATATCGTACGCGCGTTGGCTATATCCAGACATGTAAGCATCGCGCAAGACAAAGTCCATATTGTCGATCGTATAGATGCCACACAGTAAACTCCGCAGCATCGACAACCAACGCGGCCACGCGCTTTCGTCCCCCTCTTGAGGGCGCTGGATCAACCAAGCAATTTGTGCCGGATCGAGTTGTTCGTCTGCTGTGAGTGCGCCGTGGGGATTGCGACGGACACCGCGAATGAGATCCCCTAGTTCAAACTGGATAATATGGGCCCCCAGCGATTCATGCGTCAGGCCGTGACCCTGCAAAAAATGTTCGTCAAAAAAATGACCAAAAGGTCCATGGCCCACGTCATGCAACAGTCCTGCTAGCCGCAGTAAGGACTCTACATAGCCGCGGCTGGGTACGTCGGGACAAACCTCCTGGAGGCTGGGAAAAAGCTGTTCAATCGCCCGACTGGCAAGATGCATCACACCCAACACATGCTGAAATCGCGTATGTTCGGCAGAGGGAAAGACCCACCAAGCCGTTTGCAGCTGATGAATATGTCGCAGACGCTGGATCCAGGCATGGTCAACGAGATCCAACTCGCTGACTTCATCTTGGGATCCCCTCGCAGACATGGCGATGGGCAGGTATCCATGGACAGCATCAAAACTTAAGTTCTCTCGGTCAAATTCAAGCATGGCGGAATTATCCTGCTTCACCCAGGTGCCGTCCACCACACAAACAGCTTCACCACCTCAGAAAAATCGGCAAACTCTCGCTAGCTTGACGCGCTCGACGCGACTGCCAGCTGCTTCGCTCTGCGTTCCTGATAAATTAGGCGGGCATGGGTACTGCGAATCGTGTTTTCGAGACAACGTGCCGATAAGTGACGTAACCCCTTTAAACTCTCGCCATCGCTCACACCAGCTTCGACTTGCCGACTCTCACTGTCGGCACAAGGAGAATCCCGTGGCCACACGCGTCATTTCATCCATTATCTCGTTTACGCTCTTGGCGGCCTGTTTTGCCTGCCCCACATTGGCCGTAGAACCAGCGGCCAAGTTATTACCATCAACAACCGTCGGTTTTCTCTCCGTCGCAGATGTGGATGCCCTCGTTGACAGTTTCCATGAAACTCAACTCGGGCAGCTAGTGAACGATCCCGTGATACAACCCTTTGTCGACGACATCAAAAAACAGATCAAGAGCAAACTAAGTCCCAGCCGCTTACGACTCGGCTTAGGCTGGGATGAACTTCAAGAGATCGCTGCTGGTGAAACGTGCGTTGCCAACATCCAACCACAAAACGATCCGCAACGGCACGCCACCGCCATCCTTGTTGACGTCAGCGGCAACCTAGAGGCCGCCAACGCTGCGGTTAAAAAAGCCAGCGACAATCTCCTTGAGCAAGGCGCAAAAAAACGCGACTTTGAGATCGACGGCGTGAACGTTACCGAATTCTCACTGCCACCAAAACAGGGTCAGACAAACTTGCGAAAAGCTTATTACTGTTTGCATCAGGACCAGTTAATCGCAGTGGACGATCTCGAAGAGCTGACCGCCATACTGGGGCGATTTGGTGAATCTCCTCGAGACTCCCTCGAAAACGTCGAAGCCTTTGTCGAAACACAAAAACGCTGCGCTCAAGAACAAGAGAGCATCACCCCGCAAATACATTGGTTTATCGAGCCATTTGGCTATGTCAAATTCAATCGGGCGACCAATAATGGTCGTAAAAAACGTGGTACCGATATGCTCAAAGTCCTGGCCAACCAAGGCTTCACCGCAGTCCGTGGTCTGGGCGGATTCGTCAATTTCGCTACCGACGCACACGAAATCATGCATCGCACCTTCATCTACGCGCCACCTGTGACGCGTCCTGAAGGAGACGACAATCCGGATAAATACGACCTCGCTGCCCGCATGCTCGATTTTCCGCCCACCGACCAACTCGTCGCGAAAGATTGGGTGCCACGCTCCTTAGCCAACCACATCACCTTCAATTGGAAGATACAGAATGCGTTTTGGTATGCGGAAACGCTCGTCGACGAAATTGCTGGTGATCCGGTTTTTCGAGATGTCATTGATAGTATTAAGGACGATCCACAAGGTCCGATGATCGACCTGGAAAACGAATTGATAAATCTTCTCGGGGAACGAGGAACGATTTTAGTCGATAATATTTTACCCACCACACCGGAAAGTGAACGCTTGCTACTGGCGATCGAAATTACCGAGACAGCCAGAGTACGCAACACGATTGACAAAGCAATGGAGTCCGATCCGGATGCACAAAAGGAAGAATACCACGGCCATACCATCTGGCAGATTCTGAAAGCACCCGATGAAGAGGTTGAAGTCGCAGAACTTCAAATCGACGGTCTCGATGATGATTTATTTGGTGACGAAGAAGAGGAAGAAGAAGAAGAAGCTGCGGCATTGCCTAATTTTGCTCTCACGGTTACTACGGGACACCTGATTGTCTCCACACACGCGGACTTCATCACCGACATTCTTCAGGAAGCGGTCGTTGGCGAACGTTTAAAGGATGCGGCAGACTATAATCTGGTCCTAGAAGCCTTGAAGGAACTAGGCTCGCAAGAAGATTCCTTGCGTGTGTTTGCCCGCACGGACGAAAGTTATCGTCCCACTTACGAATTAATCAAAAACGGGCAAATGCCGGAATCGAAATCGCTGTTGGGGAAAATGCTCAACTCGATGCTCGGTCCAGAAGAAGAAGGGGTGCTCCGCAATCAGGAAATCGATGGGGCCCTCATGCCTGAATTTGATCTCGTGCGTCGTTACCTGGGGCCAACCGGCATTTATCTTCGACAAGAAGAGGCGGGTTGGTTCATGGCCGGTTGCTTACTCACCAAGCAAGCAGAGCTTTCTACAGATGCCTCCTTCCGGGAAATACCAGCAGAAGCCTCGGCTGCAGCGGATGACGCAATTAGTGCGACCACCTTGCAGTAGTAGCGACCAACGACTTCGCAGTGGACTTTACTAGGACGTTAACGGCTATTGCCAACTTCGACTTTGGCCCAAAATGGGTGTTGTCGGTCGCCGCGGGTACGCACGTCTTCTAGCAAAGTTCGTCCTGAGGCCTTGATCGGCTCACGGACAGAGCGGCGTTTGACCGTCACCACAATTCTTTCCGTAAAATCAACCATCTCGGGGGATAGCCACACGGTCACATTTTTTGCAGCCGTATCAAGAATGACACGATTCGATTCTCGAATAAATCGTCCTTCCGTTTTGGCGGCTTTCACATTGGATTTCGGCCAACTCACAGGCATAACGATTGACTGATTTGGCAAATCGGCTATTTCCGCCCACCAAAAATAATTATCCCAAGGCCGCATTGATTTGCAGAGAAACTGTTGCGGAAAAAACTCCCTTTGATGAACCGCCATCCAGGCAAACATCCGCTGAATCTCACCATGAAAATGCTCATGACCCCGTCCTTGAAACATTACGACGGTGCTATCGTAACTGTGTTTGTTTAAGTATCGATTCCACTCTGTCTTGTTAATCGACGTCTTATTGCCATCAAGTTCACCTGCCACAAAATACATCGGTACCTGCCGCCCATTCTCCCAATAGTGGGTAATGTATTTTCCGGCTGTGGCGACAATCGGCAGCACGCCCGCCCACAGATCCGGGTGAGCCAACCCGATGTCCCAAGCCGCATCACCGCCCATGGAATGACCACTCAGAAAAACTCGATCGGTATCGATGGCAAACCGACGACAAGCATCACGGAGACTAAATAACACGGCGACATGCTCTCGTGCCGAAAACTCATATTTACTTTGATGTTGCTTGGTCCATTTAGGAGCAATGACGACATAACCATGACGCGCTCCCTGGCCTACACGAGTCTTTAACTGCTCATTGTAAACACCCGACCACCAGTCGATCTGTGCCTTGGGAGTGCTTCCCGCACCACACAAACTGACGACACAAGGATAACGGCGATAGGGATCATACTCCGGTGGTAGCTGAATCAAATATTCAAACTCAGGTTGGTCGGCGATACCTGGAACCTGTAACTCATAATATCCAGGAATGTCGCTTTCTTCTGCGACCTCTGTTTTGATCGCTGGTTTCATATGAGCAATTAACTCCGACAAATCCTTTGGCTCACTTCCTTCGAGACTTCCTAATTGCTCGATCAGATCGTCTCGTTCATGGGCCCGCGTCGAACGCAGATAGCGGAGTATTAGATTCCGCACTTCAAATAGCGAGACCGTCACAGCAAGATTTTGACGGTCATCTCCCGCCCCATTGCCTTTTAACCAACCAGCAATGGCAAGAGATATTTTTTGTTCAACTGTGGTCTTGTCATCGTCCATTAACCGCAAATAATCCGCAAATCGCGGTAACGTGTTGGCGTTTAACTCGCTCTTGATCTCGGCGTAGATCAACAACAATTGCTCGCGCAGTTCCGCTTTCTGAATCTCCTGGATATCTGTCTCCAGACGTTCGATCACCAGCGTATATTGGTCCTTTAAAGCCTGGTATGCTTCAGTTCGTTCCTTCACTTTCAAAAGTGTTTCGCCTGCAATTCCTTCCGACGGAAAATTCTCAAGTAGAAAATATGCACGCTGATGCTGACCAGCATCACGACGGTGATCAATTTCTCGAATCGCCCGATCCGCAATCCGCTGACGCAAGATCGTTTTTTGACGTTTAAAATCTTTCAAGTCGGGAAAGTCTTCGATGATCCGTTCTAACTCGGCTTCTGCGTCTTTGTCTCGACCAGCCTGAATGTACAAACTAACAACATCCAAACGAGCATTGGCATTCGTCTGATCAACCTGAGTTTCAAAAATTTTACTGAGACTCTCTTGGGGAATTGAGCTGGTCGCAATCTTCATTGTCCAGACATAAGGATTGCGCACCAAAAGCCCTTTAATGACTGTAAAGTCTGGCGTTATTTTGGTGATGCCTTGCACCACATCAATGCGACGCTGTGGCGTGTTGAAAGAAAAAATCCGATTGCCTAATTCGTCGAATGGAGTGATACCAAGAATAGGACCCACACCGGCAATGCGACGACCGTTGTCGGCCACGCGTTTGTCGAGTGTGATCGCGACTTGCCGTGCCGGTGGCTCGACTTTCGTTGACCGCAGCATATTTTTCGAGACAAAGGTCCGGCGAAGTTCGTCGTCCACTAAGACAATCTTGGTGACCCGTATCCCCCCCGCAGTTAACTTCGGGTTGGTGGGATCTTCACCAATCTCGGCAATCAACCCCAAGCTGCCTTGGTACTGCAGGCCATTCTGCAGCGTGATGATGTCGCCGCAAACTTCCACAGGAGCTAACAGAATGCAGAGCCAAAGCCCTAGCGCAAACGCCCAAGTAAACCGTAGGAAGCCGGAGAGAAAACGCGGCATCAGATTCTCCTCTCACAAAGCGATCCGAC
>JAKVBY010000114.1:10399-11576 GCA_022446825.1 Pirellulaceae bacterium | reverse complement strand
TTATTCTATGCGATCGTGCATTCGTTTCTCGAGGAGTATTATTGGCGTTGGTTTGTGTTTCGCCAATTGCGAATTACGATGCCACAGTCAGCGGCGGTGTGGATTTCTAGCCTTGGTTTTATGGCCCACCACGTCATTGTGTTGAAAACGTTCTTTGGGTGGGATTCCCCCGCGACTTACCTGTTTTCCGCGAGTGTCGCTATCGGTGGCGCTGCCTGGGCTTGGCTCTACGAGCGAAGTGGTTCGCTGGCTGGCCCTTGGTTGAGTCACCTTTTGGTAGATGCAGGGATTTTTATCATTGGATATGATTTAGCACACGAGTTCTTACACGGGTAATTGAGGTTGTAAATGAAGGGTCCTTACGAACGCTGGAAATATGATATGCGGCGCGTCTGGGAGTGTCCGGTTTGTCGGCATCACGAACGGCGTCTGGGGCAGGTAACTTCGATGATCTGTAAGTGCCAAATGAAGAAAAAGCCGACGGAACGAGTCTGCATGAAGCTGATTGCCGAGGGCGGACGACGGACGGAAGTCAAAATGGAGTGAGGTTTGATGTGCCGATCGGTCGGTGTGGGCGTTCTCCGGTTGGCGCGCACAGGCGACTCGTGAGTTAATGTAAGGGGATTCGCGGGTTATATCCCAGAAAACTTTTACTGGTCTAGCACGACAGGAGTGGGTATCAGGAAAGCCTGGTTAAATTGAAGGCTCATGCAGCCGGTGGCAACATGTGAATGGATAAAGTCCCGGTCGATGAAAAGAGAGCAGGATGGCAGATTAAACCAAGAAACGGATTTCCGTTGTGAAGGTGTTTGTGCCGGAGACGACCGGGACACAGTGAGGAAATAATAGGGAGGATGGCGACGATGTTTCGGCGTTTGGGTAAGGGTTTGTTGGCGAGCGGCGCGTTTATCCTGTTTTCGTGCGTCACGCGAGGGGAAACCGCCGAGGCGCCCGCCTTTGATGCTGCGGCCATTGAGTTCTTTGAAGCGAAAGTGCGGCCGATTCTGGTGACGCGGTGTTACGAGTGCCACAGCGCCAAAGCAAAGGCGCCGAAAGGCGGCTTGCGATTGGATTCGCGGGCCCACATTCTACGAGGTGGTGAATCCGGTCCAGCGGTCAGCCTGGACGAGGGAGAAGTGAGTCGGTTCATTGAAGCAATTAATTATGGTGACCTCTT
>JAKVBY010000114.1:0-10299 GCA_022446825.1 Pirellulaceae bacterium | reverse complement strand
CATAAGTTCGATGCCATCTCCACCAAGGATTATTATGCCTTGTCGGGGTTCTTAAAGAGTTCGCGGAGACAAGAGGCTTTCCTCGATCCAGATGGTGAAATTCTTGCCACCACCGAGAAAATGGAGGTGGTGAAAGAGCAGGCGGATAAAACACTCCGTGCGGAGATGTTCAAGTTGAGCCGCGGGATCCAAGCGGGCTGGCCGGTGTTCTTGGCAGCAGCGCGTGATGCGATTTGGCCAGAGTTGTCGGACGAATCACCAGAAAATAACGGCTCCCTAACAGAGCGAGTGGCGTTGATCGCTGCCACACGAGGTCTGGATGCGGAGGCACTTGGTGCATGGGTTGCCGCCTTAACAGATGAGGATGTCGCTAAACCGTCTCATCCCATGCATGGCTGGTGGGAATTATCCAACACAACGGATGGGAATATGTCTGAGCGGTTTCAGCAATTTGGGAAGCGTCAGCAGCAGTTGGTAGCCCGGTCGCTTGAAAACCAAGAAAAAGTACCGTTGATGACCGATTTTAGCGGCGATGATTTTGGAGATTGGTTTGTGACGGGAGACGCGTTTGGGAAGTCGCCTACACAATCTGGGCAGTGGGATGGTCAGTTGCGGCGAACGAACCTGGCTCCGGCTGGAGTGCTCCATAGTGGGCAATTAGCGAAATCCCATCAAGGAGTGCTGAGGTCCCCCTCGTTTATTTTGAAGCACCCCCAGATCCTTTACCGACTTGCCACACAGCAGGCCAATGACGCATCCGTCCTAGGAGAAAATGTCCAAATTCGTGTGATCTGCGATAGTTTTTTCATGGATGTCCATAATGGCTTGTTGTTTGAAGGCTTTGCTTTTTCTCCCAACACCAAGGGTGAGTGGACGTGGCACCGGCAAGCGGGTGACATTGGGCGTTATCTTGGACATCGTGTGCATATCGAGATTCTCGATTACGGCGACGGTTGGCTTGCGGTCGACGAAATACGGTTTTCGGATGGGGAGCTTCCGGCAGAAGTGATGAGTCCTGTCGTGGAAAAACTGGTGATGGGCGAGCCGATTCAAAGTAGAAAGGACTTGGATTTAGCTGTTGCGGGTCTCTTTCGTGAATCACTAAAAAATTGGAGTCAGGGAGCTGCGAGTCCTGCGCAGACAGATTGGGTGCGCTGGGCGGTCTCCAAAAAACTCGTGGAAATACCTGCGGTCGCCCGCGAATCTTTGGAGATAGCCAGTCAGCAATTAGATGACCTAGCAGAGAGTTTGCCCTCGCCAACCCGAGTCTTGGCAATGGCCGATGGAAACGGGCAGAACCGAGCTCTTTACGTTCGCGGCAATCATAAAACTTTGGGCGAAAAAGTGCCTCGTCGCCTGCTGACGGCATTGGGTGGTGCGCAGAACGGGATTGCAGCTCAGGGGAGTGGTCGACTGCAGTTGGCTCGGCAGTTTGTCGATCCCCAAAACCCTCTCCTGTCGCGGGTTTTTGTGAATCGAGTCTGGCATCACCTTTTTGGCAGGGGCATTGTTGCGTCGGTTGACAACTTTGGGGTGTTGGGAGAACGCCCGTCCCACCCTCAACTGCTCGACTATCTGGCTGCTCGCTTCGTCACGGAGGGGAAGACCCTGTCCGGAGAAGAGGGTTTTGGCTGGTCGGTAAAATCTTTAATTCGCGAAATGGTTCTTAGTCAAACCTATCGCATGTCGAGTCGGCCTGATGCTTCCGCGAGTCAGGTCGATCCGGCCAATCAGTGGCTTCATCGTCAACGTGTTCGCCGCCTGCAAGGGGAAGTGATTCGCGATGCCATTCTAGCGGGCAGCGGACGTCTAGACGTCAAGATGTTTGGTTCCAGCGTGCCTGTTCATGTCACGCCCTTCATGCAGGGGCGCGGCCACCCGGGAAGCGGTCCCCTGGATGGAGAGGGAAGACGCAGTATCTTTCTTTCGGTACGAAGAAATTTTCTGTCACCCATGATGTTGGCATTCGACACACCGCAACCGTTTAACACACAAGGACGTCGCACCGTCTCAAACGTACCTGCCCAGGCTTTAATTTTACTGAATGATCCCTTTGTCATTGACCAGGGTAAAGTTTGGGCACGCAGGTTGTTGAAGGAACGAGAAACTTCGACCAGGGACCGAATCCGCAGTCTTTACGTTCAGGCGTTCGGACGTCCGCCGACGGAAGAAGAACGAACGAGTGCCCATGAGTTTGTGCAAGTGCAGTCTGGCGAGTACGGAATTGAATTAGCAGCGGCTTGGCGTGATGAAAGAATCTGGGCCGACTTGTGTCATGTCGTGATGAATACCAAGGAATTTATCTACCTCCATTAAACACTGACGTTGATTGTCTGCCGCGCACGAGGACCCGAGACGATGTATGCATGCAGAAAAGTCCTGCCACCACCCATGAGCCGTCGCGAACTCCTGCAGCGCTGTGCTGGTGGTTTTGGATCGGTTGCCTTGACCGCTTTGATGGCGCAGGAAAAATATGGGAGTGCGAGCGTGGCAGCGCCGGTGGCGAGTCCTGGAGTGCCACGCCCGACGCATTTTGCGCCCACCGCCAAACGGGTCATCTATCTCTATATGGATGGGGCCCCGTCTCAGGTCGATACCTTTGACCCCAAGCCGCGGTTAACGAAAGAAAATGGTAAGCCTTTTGGGCTGAAGATGGAGCCGACTCAGTTCAACAATATTGGCAATACGTTGGCAAGCCCCTGGAAGTTTAAACCTTATGGTGAGTCAGGGACGCCGGTCAGTGACCTTTTCCCGCACATTGCCCAGCACGTTGATGAGATGGCGGTCGTGCGGTCGATGACGTCGAAGTTTTCGGAACACACCAATGGAAACTATTTCTTACATACAGGAAATGGTCAACAAGGCCGTCCGAGTATGGGGGCGTGGGTCTATTATGGACTCGGTAGTGCGTGCGAGGATCTGCCGGGGTTCATTGTTTTAAACGGGGGTCTGATTCCTCCGGGTGGCCTGGATTGTTTCAACAGCGGATTTTTGCCAGCAAGTTTTCAAGGATCTGTTTTTAACCCCAACGATTTGCCGGTAGCTAACATTCGTCGGCAGGAAGCCACAGATGCTCTCCAGAAAAATAAACTAGCGCTGATTCGCCAGTTGGACCAAGGGGTGGTCAGCCGGGTAGGGAAGTTGGATCCGCTGGAATCTGCCATTGCCAATTACGAATTGGCCTACCGCATGCAGATGGCGGTACCCGAACTGACCGATCTGAGCCAGGAAACGGCGACGACGAAGAAAATGTACGGTTTGGAGGCCGAGACGAAGGGGACGGCCACTTTTGGACGGCAATGCTTGATCGCGCGCCGACTGGTCGAACGTGGTGTCCGCTTCCTTGAATTGACTTGTCCAGGGGTGGGGCACGATCGCTGGGATCAGCATGGCAACCTGAAACAAGGTCACACCGACAATGCCCAGGCCGTGGATCAGCCTATTGGGGCACTCTTAACGGATTTAAAGCAACGGGATCTGTTACGAGACACGTTAGTCGTGTGGTCTGGAGAGTTTGGACGAACGCCCTTTGCTCAAGGTGCCGATGGGCGGGACCATAATCCGTTTGCCTTTACGATTTGGATGGCAGGAGGTGGTATCAAGGGTGGGTCGGTTTATGGTGCTTCGGATGAATACGGCTACAAAGCAGTCGAAAACCGTTTGGAAATTCATGACTTGCACGCGACGATGTTGCATTTGCTCGGGATGGATCATACGCGGATGACTTTTCGTTACAGTGGTCGTGACATGCGATTAACCGACGTGCATGGACAGGTTATTCACGACATCATTGCCTAGTCAGCTTGCCCGGCACCTTCTGAAACTGAGTCGGACGGTACAACCCCGATGGAACGCAGTAGATGAAATTGTGCCCGATTGTAATGGGATATGGCCTGCGTGTAGGCGTTCATGGCAGCTCCCGTGGCCCGAATCGATTGGTGGAGTTCCACGGGCAATCCTTCAGCTTCTCGAACCCGGTCCCGATTCCGGTCGTAACTTGCAGCTGCGGCGGTGAGATTTGCCTGGGCGATTTTATATTGTTGTTGATAACTTGCCACGTTCGTTACGGCAATAGTCGTTTCGGCCACAATCTGATCATGGGTCCAATCGACCTGATAGCGGGCTTGTCGTTGCTGACTGGTGGCTCGGTACTGGCGGGCAAGATTGCCATAACCAAGTTGTTCCACTTCCCAGATTGCTGCTAAGTCGACGTCACTGCGGCTGCCCTGATTGTCAAATTGTGAAGAAGGCCCGCCCCCCATAGTTCCACCGCTAAATCCAAGTTGGACATGAGGCAACCAAGGACGCCAATGTTCTTGTGAAACCCGTTCTGAAGCCGCTTGTACTTGTTTGCGAGACCGAGTCAGTTCGGGGCGATTTGCTAATGCTTGGGACTGCAGTTGCTCAAGGCTGAGGTGGGGGTCGACAATTTCGAGGGGAACAAGTTCGGTCTCGACGGGAATGAGAAGCTCCGGGGAGTCCCAGCGAATGAGCCGTGCCAATTCAGCAGACCGAGTTCTGAACAAACGCTTGGCTTCCAAGACCTGGAGCTGCCAGTGGCCAACTTCTGCCCGCGCACGGTCCACTTCTGCCTGCGAACCAGCACCAGCCTCTGAGAACGTCGTTGCCGTGTCCAGCATGTGTCGTGCTTGTTCTAGTCCACGATGAGCATTCGTTCGCAGACTGTGGGATTCGAGCAGGTCAATATAAGCCACGGCAATCGACAGCAGACTATCGTTGAAAATTGCCGCTTTGGCGGCTGAGGCAGATTCCTTGAGGTTGCTGGCAACTACTTTTTCAAAAACTGCATCAGCCAGCGAAAGGTTCATCATCAGACGCATGGGACCGGAGGCAGCCCCTGCCAGAGGAGCCTGCCCTAAACCCGCTCCAGCACCAAGATAGAATGAGTTGCGATTAACTTCGAGTATATTGCCTTCTGTTTCTTGCAGGCGACCGTCGTGCTTATTCCATCCAATGCCGGCGCGGAGGGAGGGCAGCCAAAGCGTTTCTGCCGCCAGTAAATCGGCGTGGGCTTCAACTACTTTTGCACGTGCCAATTGGATTTGAAGGTGATTGGCGCCCCCCATGGCCAGCGCATTGGATAAGCTGATCGGATGCTCCGGCGCGTCAACAGAGGGTCGTGGGATTGGCACTGCCGGCTTGTCTGGCACCTGCGGAAGTAAAGCCTCTGGATTCTTGGCTACCAGCAAGGGAGGTTCTGGCAAAGGTCGTATGGCTTCAAACGAGGTTGGTCGCACGGGATATGGGTGGGTTGGACCGAGTGTCGCTCGAGGAGGCATACTGCTAGGGAGTTGATGATAAGTATGCCCGTCTTGAAAGACGACTTCCGGTCGATTAGCGCAGCCGTGAAGAGTGATCCATATTAAGAGCAGGATCGTGAAGTAAGCGACCGAAGGTTGACCGTCTTGTCGGTGCATGCTTGCGTGGAATCGAGCGATTTTAATCTAAACGAGGATTGGGAAGGTAGTCAAAAGGCATTGTTCGGCCGGCTAGGGATCCGCATCCTCCGTGATGAGCGTCGCCTCGGGAATTTCTTCGCCTTCATGAAAACGATTGGGATTTGTGGTGATGAGTCGTTGCCCGGAATGAAGTTCTCTCATATTACCCGCCACTCCTAAAAGCGATCCCTTTTCAGCCAGCACCTTGACCGAAACACGTTGACAGCGGTTGTCTTCATTGAGTGTCATGATGTAACTTCCGTCTGCCCCTTCTGCGATGGCTGTTTTAGGAATGGCCGTGACCTGGGGGAAATCTTCCAGCGTGACGATGCCGACGCCATAATCACCAGGTTTCAGTGGTCGACCGGAGCCCGTGGAATCGGGGGAATTCATGAAATCCACTTCGGCCCGCATCAGCCTTGAACCTTGTTGGATGGATTTGGCGTGACGGCTGATTGCCAACAACATCTGAGGTGCTTGTGGGGCTCCTTGGATCGCAGTGATCTGAAAGGGATCACCATCGTTTAATCGAGTTGCTTCATCGGTGCGAATGAAAGTCACAAGTTTTACTTTGTCGACACGATCGATCTTTAGCAGCGGACTCCCTCCTTGGGAAAGGGGTCGCACTAACGCGCCCGGATCCACGTGGCGTTCCGTAATCAGCCCGGCGAATGGCGCTTTAATTTCACGATAGCTTGCCAGCGCCTCCGCCTTTGCCACAGCGGCGGCCGCGACCGCGATGGAGGTATTTGCTTCACGGAGTTTCGCGCGGGCGGCAACAATGTCGGCAGCCGTTCTAGCCAAAGTGGCGGCGGCGCCCTGCAAAGAAAAATCAGCTTCTTCAAGTCTTTGCTCACTGAGGGCGCCTTTCGAGACAAGTTTCTCGATGCGTTCACGCTCGGCTTGTCGTAGTTTTTGCAAAGTTGCATGTTCTTCTCGCCGCGCTTCCGCAACCGCCAACGTGGCCCGTGTAATTTCTGCATGGGCTTTGGCTTGTTCGACCAGTTTCATGAGACGCTCTTCCTCAGCGACCATTTCGGGGATTTCCAAACGTGCGAGTACGGTTCCTGCNACCACTTCGTCACCGATATCGACAAGAACTTCTCCGACGTAGCCCTCAAGCTTGGAAACGAGTTCGGTGGTTTCGAAGGCTTCGACTTCGAGCGAGACTTCGACGTTGAGCTGCATGTCCTGTAGGATGACGCCGGAGACAGCGATGGCCTGCGGGGCCTTGGCCGAGCCATTACTCGATGTGGTGGAGATCACTGGATCCACTTCGCATCCTACCATCAGGGCGAAGCAGAACGCCGCACCGAGCGAGCACTTGGTGTGGCACGAAGTAAGTTGCGATAAGGACAACCGCGGTGATTGGGTAGGAGGCCTTTTCATGAAAGATCCCAGCTCCGAGGTGTATGCGACAAGGTCGCTAAAAAGAGGGGTTGGTTTGAGTTGTATTGACGTTGAGCATGTCGCCTCTGCGTTCCGGTCGTTTCAAGATCACGTACAAGCAGGGGACAACGATGAGGGATAAAAACGTGGCAGCCAGGACTCCGCCAATGATTGCGCGGGCCAGCGGAGCATTGGCTGCACTACTGTGAAATCCCACGGTCGTCAGGAGTTGAGGCCACGCCATGGGAAGCAGAGCGAGCCAAGTCGTTAAGGAAGTCATCATGACAGGCCGCAAGCGAACCTGTGTCGCCTCGATGATCGCTTCCTGAGGCGAACGGCCTGCACGCACACGTGCGTTGGCAAAGTCAACCAGGACGATCGCATATTCGACGACAATTCCGACCATCATGATGATGCCCATGAAGGCCATGATGGAAAGATTGGTTCCGGTCAACATTAAAACAGCGACTACGCCGATGAAGCCCAAGGGGACACTCAGCAAAACGATGAACGGATCGACAAAGCTGCGGAACTGGGCGACCATGACCAGATACACGAGTACCGCTGCGATTGCTAACCCTCCCGAGAACTGGGCAAAGGCCTCACGCATCGAGCGTACTTCGCCCATCATTCGTACGACCACACTCTTGTATTTATTTCCATCCGCCAAGGGAGACGCTGAGAGGCCCTTGTTGGTAGTCGACTGACCTTCTTCCGAAGGGCTGACACCCGTACCTAAATTGTAGAGCGCACCACGTTCATCGGATGCGGCGACTGCCCCCCTTTGTTCCAACTTGTGTTCGATCTGGTCGACGATGGATCCCACATCATAACCCGGAACAATATTTACATAGACGTCGATGACCCGAGTAATGTTGCGGTGATTTACAACGCCAGGCGCCGAACCCTGATTTATGGTGGCGATGTCACCCAGTCGTACCGACCCCGCTGCGGAGCCTCGGACCGGAATATTTTTCAATGTCTCAAGACTGTTTAGATCTTCTTCCCAATATTGAACTCCGAGAAAATAGTGATTTCCACGCGCATGATCTACCCAAAAAGCAGGCTCGAAATTAATGGAACTATTGGTTGCCGACACGAGATTTTTCATGACCTCGTCTGGAGTCAGTCCAAGCCGCGCGGCGAGTTCACGGTTCATCTCGATTTCAAGCACTGGATAGTCGATTCGTTGCGCGACTCTTGCATCTGCAGTGCCTGGTACTTCGTTGGCAGCTTCCTGGATGATCTGGGCAATTTCGACACCAGTTTCTAGAGAGGATGCCTGTTGGACTTGAAAATGAATCGGTGACGGTTCGCCTTGGTTTAACGCCGCTGAGAGCATTCCACCGGTGTCAAAAGAAAACTCTACTTCAGGAAAACGCTCTGTGAGTTGCGCCCGCATCTGCTGGACGTATTCGAAAATGCTGGGTTGACCGCTTTTGCCTTTGGTTTGGACCAACATAAAGGCATCCATCGCGCCAGAATTCGGTGTGTAGGCTGCTGGCCAGTCGAGCAAGACACCGATGTTGGAGACGAGAATCTGACAGTTAGAGGTCGGTTTTTCTTCTCGGCCAATAGCAAATGCTGGGTCCGGTTCGCCGACGATGGCCATGATTTCTTTTTCAATTTCAATAATCCGTTCTTCGGTTTTCTCAATTCGTGTGCCGGTTGGCATGCGGACAAAAATGGAGACCTGCCCGGCGTCAATTTGTGGAAAAAGTTCTCGTCCTAGAAGGCTGGTCAAGGCCAGGAATGCCAGGGTGAAGGCGACTGCGGCGGTACCGATGACTAAATATTTAATCCCTAATACGTTGGTGATCAGCCTGGTAAAGAACGTCGAATGGCTGGCAGCCACATTGTCTGTCGAGGAATTCGGAAAGGTGAGGAAAGTGGCGCAGTACGCGGGCACCAACGTGATCGAGAGGCAATAGGAAACGCAAATTGCAATACTGGCGGCAATGGCGAGCGGTGTGAAAAGGAATTTCGCCAGACCGGATAAAAAGACGACGGGAAAAAAGACGATGGCAAAAGTCATGGTGGCTACGAGCATGGGCAGGGCCACTTCAGCGGTGCCATCTTTGGCTGCCTGTTGGGGCGATTTTCCCATGTGGGCGTGGCGTACGACATTTTCTAAAACGACAATCGATTGGTCGACAAGAATTCCGATGGCCAAAGCCAGGCCGCCGAGTGTCATCGCGTTAATCGTATCACCGGTAAAATATAATCCGAAAATTGCAGCAAGAAGTGCGAGTGGAATGGCTAAGATGACAACTAAGGTGTAGAAAATATTACGGAGGAAGGCAAATACCACGAAGCCCGCTAGTGCAGCGCCCAATGCCGCGGCCACTTGTAACGATTGGTTTCCTTCTTCGACACCAATTGATTGATCCATGGCGACGCTGAGGACGAGAGACGACATCTTGGGATCACTCGCGAATTCAGCCTGTAAACGTTCTTCAATGGTGCGTAATTGATCTTTAATTTGCCGTACGATTTCGATCGTGTTGGAGCCTGGTTGGCGGTAGATCGGAATGTATGCTTTGCGAGATCCATTGACCCGGACAATATTCGATTGGATTTGTGATGCGGTGCGTACTTCACCAACGTGGCGCAAGAGGACCGCTTGCCCCTGGACGACCTTCACGGGTATGTCATTCAACATTTCCACATGATCGACGTTGGCATTGGTAACGATCTGCAACTCTTGGCTGCCAATCTTGATGCTGCCAGCAGGAATCAAGACGTTTTGTTTGAGTAATGCTTGCTGTACATCAAGTAAGGACAGATCGTGGGCTTCGAGTTTTGCTCGGTCCAAGTAGGCTAAAATACGCTTTAACTTGCCACCGTAGACTGCCGGTGCGATCACACCTTGGATCGATTGCAACTTGTTCCGCAGTTGGTAATAGGCAATGTCATACAATTCCTGCTCGTCCATTTGTGGATTGGACACAACCACTAAACAGAGCGGCACCGACGCGGTAGGATCAAACGGCATGACCATGGGAGGAATGGTGCCCGGTGGCAAATAGAACATGTCACTCATCGCATAGCTGGTGACTTGTGACATGGCGGTATCCATGGAGATACCTTCGCGGAAAAAGTCTTTGACGATGCAAACGGATTGCATCGCTTTGGCCTCTTGGTGTTCAATGCCGACAGATTGACCGGTCCAACGCTGGAGACGGCTCATGATGTCCTTTTCCATGACTTCTGGGGGCATACCGGGATAGAAAGTTACGATTTGGACCGCGGATGTCTCGAACATCGGCAGGAGGTCGGCCGGAATTTTGTTATACGAATACCCTCCGAGAACAACGGTTGCTAAAGCAACCACAGCCACGAGATGTGGGTTTTTGAGAGCTACACGAATCATAGACTTGGCGATACGAAAATCAGCAGGCGATTCAATCGAGTAGCCGTACGCTAGCATTCTTCTAGCGCGGCTTACATG
>JAKVBY010000113.1:5456-11940 GCA_022446825.1 Pirellulaceae bacterium | reverse complement strand
CGAAAACTGTTTTGACGTTTCTGACGGCACAAGGCTGTTTTTTGTTCGGGCTCGTACTCATAGACGATGGGATAGGAACTCGCCCCAGAGAAATACTTTAAGAGTACGTCGACAGGTTGCTCACGGCCAATTTGTTTGGCGGTGTTTTCGTCCAGGCGGCAATCATTCAAGTTAAGGGCACGTACGCCGCCACTCTCCACCATAATTGCTGAGTCGAAGAGCATTCCGTGATCTTCGTCTCGCCAAGTTGTTAAGCAGAGGTCACCGAAGGTTTGCGGCTCACCATCAGAAAGTTCCAGCAGTTGTTGAAAACCCAAGGCGGACAAGCGATGTCTCAGGTCGGGCGAGTTGAATTTTGCGATAATGATCGGCTTTGTACGATCCAGTTGCTCAAGAAACCAGGGATCAAAATGATCTTCGTGAGTGTGAGAAAGAAAGATACCATCGACAGTCTTTAGCGAATCAAGGTCAATATGGTCATTGGCCGGAAATTGAAACCAGCTTGCCATAAAGGCTCCCTGGGGGTTGAGCCAGGGATCACACAGAAGACGTGTTTCCCGACTAGAAATGACCCATGAAGCGTGGCCCACATAGTGAAGTTGGAGCATACGGCAAATGTTATTCTGTAAAACGGTTGGCAGCCGGAAGCAAAATAGTGATGATAGCAAATCCTTGGCGATCTGTGGTTTCGCTGTCGTGGAGCGATTAAATTCGATCTTGGTGCCTTTCTAGTTGAAATTTTGGGTAGGCAATTTTCTGCACAACGAGTTGGAAGGCTTGATCGAGTGAGACTCCTGAAATCTCATCTTTGCGCAACTGTGGGACTGCTGGGGTGTTTACTCGGATGTCAACCGGAAGACCCCCAAACCGAGTCCTTACCGGCGGGCGTTGCTATAGATACCCCTGTCGATTCGTTAGCAAGCCAAACACTGGCTGCTTTGCCGAGCATTTCGCCGTCGGCCTACAAAAATACCACAGGTGACGTACCGTTTGTCGGCGATGCGCGATGTGCTGAGTGTCACTCCGAGATCGCCGCGAGTTATGCGGCACATCCGATGGGCCAGTCGACACGTGATTTGCTCGCGGATGGTCCCCAGCAGTTTGACGCCGATGCCGCTAACTCGTTTCGAGATGGGCGGTTCGAATACCAGGTTAACTGGGATGGTGAGCGGATGGTGCATCACGAAAAAATGCTTGACGATGCTGGCCACGTGCTTTGTCAGCAAGCGTTTGAAATGGAATTCGAAGTTGGCGCCGGGGAACATGGTCGGTCGTATCTTTTCCGTCGTGACGAAACGATGTGGATGTCACCGATTACCTGGTACCCTCAACAAAATCGTTGGGCTCTTTCTCCGAATTACGAAATTCAAAATGCCCATTTTACACGGGCGATTGTCGCCGATTGCCTCTTCTGCCATTCGAATCGGGCCAATCATGTGAAGCACACGATCAATCGCTATGAATCTCCTCCCTTTGGCGGAGTGTCGATTCACTGCGAACGTTGCCATGGTCCTGGCGATCTACACGTGGCAAAGCATTTAACCGAGGGGACGATTTCGGGGATGCCGGACGATACCATTGTGAACCCCCAAAGACTTGATCCGCTCCGTCGTGACAGTGTTTGTGAGCAGTGTCATTTGCCAGGCAAAGTAAGAGTTGCCCGCCGCGGTCGTCATCCGTACGAGTACCGGCCAGGATTGTTGTGGCATGAATTTGTCACGACGTTTTCGGTTCCGACCGTGGAAAATGTCACAGCCGAAGTTACGGGGCATGTCGATCAGTTGCGCTCCAGCGGTTGTTTTTCAGGGAGTAACGGTGAGATGAGTTGTATTTCTTGTCATGACCCTCATGTAAAGCCAGCTATTAGTGAGAAAGCAGCATATTTTCGCCAACGTTGCTTGCGCTGTCATGGGGAGGACGATTGTCTGGAAGCGTCGGAAGAACGTGCAGCGACAGCTGTTACTGACAACTGCGTCACGTGTCATATGCCGGCGGTGACTTCTTCCGTGAAGCATGCCGCTATCACGGACCATCGGATTCCCAGAAAACCGTTGCTCCCCGGTAAGGAGCCAAAACAAAGGGCGGCTACGGGGGCAGCGTTGGAATTCTTTTATCACGGACAGATGGATGCGGAGAACATGGAAAACCGCCGTGATTTTGCCGTTGGCATCATGGCTTTGGCGGCAACCTACCCGGAAATGGTTGATCAAAAAGATATCCTCTCCGCACTGCCACAGCTGGAGCAAGCGGTGGCTCGCGACCCTACGGATATGGCAGCTGTGGAAGCACTGGCGCATGCTCAATTTCGTACGAATCGAACCACTTCAGCAGTGAAGACTGTCGAGGACGCGTTGCTCCGAGTCCCCCGGCATGAAACCTTGCTAGGCGATGCCGCCTTGGCATTCCTACAGCGACGAGAATGGGACAAGGCTTACGACGTTGTTTCCCAATTGATCGCCGGCAATCCACACTATCTTCGTTATCATCAAATGCTACTACAAGTAGCCATCGGGCAACGCGATGTCGAATTGGGGATTCAAGCCTGCCGTCAAGGGTTGGAGATTGATCCTTCCAACAAGCCATTACGACAAGCTTTAGTGGACATACTGCGAGCTGCAGGGAGAAATGACGAAGCGGCGATCGAAACAGATTTGTTGCAGCGCATGTAGTCGTGGTGGTGTTTACCATCCTAGTTGCGAGCATGGGAACTACAGCTTTTTCGAAAGTAAGTGCTGTGGGACTCTGCTACTCGGAGCAGAAACGGTAAGCCCCTTGTTACTGTCCTCGTTTTCTGAGTCCGAGTCAGAATGCCGTCTGTTGGTAAGAGTTTTGTCCTGACTTTGGTAATGCGAGCGACACTTTACTTTTAACAGGTGGCTGGCGGTTTTCTCTGCGATGGGTAGGTGAGGCATTGACTGCTTGGGGGGGGAGGTAAACCTCCAGCCGTTGGGATGATAATGCTGGCTTGGGGGAGGTCAGGAATCCTGGAATCGAGACTGGCGGGGTATCGGAAAGATTTCGCCTGACATTCTAAGCATGTCGATGAGAGCAGTCCTAAACGATAAAAAGAACTCGTTCAGGGACTTTTAACCATTATCTCGCCTCAGACGCTCGGCTGCTTCAAATTTACTGTTTGTTCCCGAGCACAAACAGGTATTCGTGATATGGGCATTACCGATATAGTGTTGCCATACCTTAGTTTTCGCAAGAAAAGTTTTAGGGCTTGCGAGGAAGGATGAATGATATTGACTGACAACTTGAAATAAACAGGGAGTACCAACCTATGAGCTCTACGTACCGAATTGCTGTCGGCGGTATCCTCACCGAATGCAACCATCTAGGGGGCATTCCCATCGATATGCAGACCTACAAAGCTTCGGAGTTGTTTCGAGGGGAAGAATTGTTTCAGCTCTCTACCAGCGTTGTTGGTGGCATGTTAGCGACCTTGAACCAGGAAGGGGCTATACCGATTCCTTTACTGTATGCTTCCGCATGTGCGGGCGGTCCTATCACAAGCAACTGTTATCAGGAATTGCGTGGGGAGTTACTGGAGCGTTTGCAGGCTGCACTTCCTGTCGATGGTGTGTTAATGCCTATACACGGCTCGGCGCTTGCTGAAGGAGTGCATGATCCAGAAGGCGATATGATTCACGCAGTACGGGATCTTGTTGGTCCGCATGTCCCGATTATCGCTACATTGGATTTACACGCGCACGTAACCCAAGAGATGGTTGAGTTCGCAGATGCGCTGTTGGCTTGGGAAACTTATCCCCATTGCGATCAATTCAATACTGGGCAGCGTGCCACGACGCTGTTATTGAAGATGCTGGCAGGTAAGTGCCAGCCAACGATGGCGATGGGCAAGGTTCCGGTACTTACCAGTGCCATTCATGGCTCTACGAACGACCTGGATCCATTTGCTGAGTTAATGCGTTTTGCCAAGTCACTTGAAAGCCAAGACGATGTCTTGTCGACGAGCTTGTTTTTGATTCACCCCTACATGGATGTGCCGGACATGGGTAGTGGTGGTTTGGTGATCACGAATAACAATATGGAAAAGGCAATCGATTTGGCCGGTGAGATCGCCACCCGCTATTGGGACCGACGAAATGAGCTGGAACCAGAGATCTTTTCACCCGCCGAGGCGATTCGCCAGGGGTTAGCGATTGAGGGAGGGCCTGTCATCTTGGTCGAAACCGCTGATTGTTGTGGTGGTGGCGCAGCCGGTGACAGTATTGCGACCTTGTCTGCACTGGTTGATAGCGATGTCGATCAGTTATCGCTTGTCCCGTTGGTCGACCCTGAAGCAGCAGCTCAATGTCACAAAGCTGGTACCGGTGCCACGGTCAGCCTTCCCTTGGGGCATAAACTCGATCCTCGTTGGGGACAGACGCGCGAATTTACAGGGAAAGTAGAGCAGCTGAGTAGCGACGGACAATTTGTTTATACGGGCGGTCAATGGGAAGGGCACGAGGAAAGTATGGGCCAAACGGCGCTTTTGTCGATCGGAACGATTCGCGTTTTAATTATGAGCCGGGCGACTTATGATTGGTCCGATGAACAATTCCAAGCACTGGGTATCGAAGCTGCGAATGCCAAATTCGTGGTGGCAAAAAATCCGATGAATTACCGTTTGGCTTATGGAAAGCTGGCAAAGAAAATGATTGTTCTGGACACTCCTGGACCGACACCTGCGACGCTACGTCACGTGCAGTTTAAAGAAATGAAACGCCCCTATTTCCCCGCTGACGTGGAGGTTGCTGGTCTTAAACCAACCATTTTACAGCGGGGTGGATTGTAATGCCGCGATTGACTTTAACGAACTAGGTTTTTGAGGTAGTGTCGCTTCTGTGGAAAGCCAGGTTAAGCATGCCGACGTCCCGTGCAAGGAGATTTTTGGGTTGGCTGTCAATCGTGTAGTTGAGCAGTTCTCGGCCCTGTTCAATGGGCAGTTAGGTGAATGACTGAAAAAGATTTGTTCTAGCGATTGCATCGGGCGATTCTTGATGGGATCGACAGATAAATTAGATGGTGCGGATGACCTTGAGATGGAGCTGGCCAAGTCGGAGAACGAGATTCCTACCTTGGCTGCGAACCTCGTTTTTGAAGCTGCGTTCTAAGTTAATGGTAGCACGTCACCATTGCTGACTGAAAAGGGTCGCCCGAGCACATCGTGAATTTCCGCCCTCGGTGAGATACCTAGGCTGTGAAAAATTGTCGCGTGAAGATCTTCAGGGCGACACGGTTGTTCGCGGGGGAAAGCGCCATTGGAATCGCTACCACCATAGACTTGGCCACCCTGAATTCCGCCACCGGCAAGCACCAGAGAATAGACACTGGGGTAATGATCCCTCCCGGCCGCACCATTGATGCGCGGCGTGCGGCCAAAGTCGGTGATGACGGCTACCAAAGTGTCTTCTAGGGTTCCACGTTCCGCGAGATCGTTCAATAAGGCAGAAAATCCACGGTCGAAAACCGGCAGTAAGCGATTTTTTAAGCGATTGAAATTGTCACCGTGGGTGTCCCACATGTCGCCACTTCCGCCATTCAGGTCACCAGCCGAACAGCATACTTGAACGATTGGGACGCCGGCTTCTGTCAGACGTCGTGCCAGCAACATGCTTTGGCCACCAATGTGATCCCCATAGGATGCACGGACCTGTGGATCTTCTCTCTCGAGGTTATAGGCGTTTTTAACGGCAGAGCTCAGCAGCATTCCGGTCGCCAATTCGCGGAAGTGATCAAAGGTGCCGTAGTCGTTGCGCCGGCTGATCGGTCTTTCCAGGGCCTGTAGCAAAGTTTCACGTGACTGAGTCCGTAATAAATCGACTTTACCAAATTCGAGTACTTGTGAACCGAGCGTCCTGGACACACCTCCGTATGGTTCACCCGCGGGTGTTCTCATGACAATGGGATCGTATTGAGCTCCCAGCCAGCCACCGTATTCGCCTGCTTGCAGTGTGCCGTTATCGACAAGCGGGTATGGCAGCCGGACCGAACGCGGTACTCCGCGTGGTGCTCCGCAAAACTTCGAGACCATCGCAGCCAGCGACGGCCAATCACTACGAGTTGGTCTTAGGTTAACGGCAGCGGTTGGTTGTGGCGGTGGGTGTCCCGTCAAATTCCAATACATGCCTTTGCCATGGGCTGAACTTTCGTGGTGTAGCGAACGAATGATGGCAAGTTTTTCGGTCTGTTGTGCCAGGAGCGGAAGATGTTCACTAAACTGGATGCCGGGTGTGGCAGTTGCAATGGGGCCAAACTCACCACGGATTTCGACCGGAGCATGCGGTTTGGGGTCAAAGGTTTCAAAGTGGCTGATGCCGCCCCAGCAGTACAGCACAATACAGGACTTGGCTTTTCCGGCGGTCTGACGTTTAGATGCGGCTGTGCTGGGGGTGGTTAACGCCATCCAAGCAGGTAACGAAAGGCCGACCAAGCCGGCGCTGTCACTCAGGATTTTTCTTCGACTGAGTGTTTGTGG
>JAKVBY010000113.1:0-5356 GCA_022446825.1 Pirellulaceae bacterium | reverse complement strand
GAAATCGGGCGATTTCGTTTGCATGGATAGGCAAATTGTGGGTTGAGAAAGACGGCCTTGGGGGTCGCCTCTTTCAACCTGGTTTGGTTTCGGTAGAATTGCCTCCATAAGTTGAACTTCGGTTCATTGGCATCTGGATTGGAAAGCAAAAACTCTTGCCTCGACTGCGAGAGATGGGCTGAGGTGATTGCGCACTCCGTTCGGGATGATTAAGGGAGTGAATTCGGTTGAAAGACGATGCTTGCACAAACACCTCTGAATGATTGGCACCTTGAGCACGGTGCCAGGATGGTCGATTTTGCTGGTTGGTCGATGCCTGTCCAGTACACTTCCATTGTGGAAGAGCATCAGGCAACGCGCACAGCTGCGACTATCTTCGACATTTCGCATATGGGGCGGTTACGCTTTGATGGTCCCGATGCGGAGGCCTTTCTGGATCGCCTGCTGACTCGAAAAGTGGTTGGCATGGGCCTCGGCCGTATCCGTTATTCCTTGATGACCAATGCCTCTGGTGGCATTCTCGACGACGTGTTGGTTTATCACTTAGAAACGCCGAGTAGCCGGCGCTATCATATGCTTGTGGTGAACGCGAGCAACCGAGAGAAAATAGTCAAATGGATTCAGGCGTCACTCCAGCCAGGTGAGGCAGTTGAATTCAATGATCGTACAATGGAGACGGCAATGATTGCTGTCCAGGGACCCGATGCGACGCGTATCGTGGAGCAATTGTTCGCTAAGGATCTCAGCAGCATGGGGTATTACACAGGCATTGTTACAGAACAAATGGGCAAGCCTTGCATCGTCACCAGAACAGGGTATACGGGTGAAGATGGCTATGAATTAATTGTTCGGACGGATGTCGCACAGCAAGTTTGGAACAATCTGATGCTTGCGGGGCGCGAATTTGGTGTGCGACCGGCTGGTTTGGGAGCACGAGATACATTGCGTCTTGAAGCTGGCATGCCTCTTTATGGTCATGAATTAACAGAAGAGATTAATCCGATTCAGGCGGGTTTGTGTTTTGCAGTCAATCTCAAAGACCGTAAATTTTCAGGACACCAAGCTCTGGTTGATTTTGCCGATCAGCAGAATCCATTTCAGCGCATTGGCTTGGAACTTCGTGGCCGGCGCGTGCCTCGTGAGGATTATGCCATCTTGCGAGATGGTGAGGAGATCGGCAAAGTTAGCAGCGGTACATTTTCGCCAACACTTGGACGACCGATTGCGATGGCCTATGTCGTTTCTGCAGCTGCAGAAATTGGAACCGAAGTGAAGGTTGATATTCGTGGCAAGCTCGAAACCGCTTGCGTTGTTGAATTACCATTTTATTCACGCCCCAATGCAACTTAGAGGGAGCGAATTGTGAACTTAGAGGAACTACTTTACGCCGAGACGCACGAATGGGTACATGTTGTCGAAGATAACGGTGAAAAGATTGCAACGGTTGGCATCTCGGCATTTGCTGTCGAGCAGCTTACGGACCTCGTGTTTATGGAGTTACCGCAAGTCGGGACAGCGGTCGAAGCGGGTAACGAATTTGGTGAAGTTGAATCTGTAAAGGCGGTTAGTCCTTTGTATAGCCCAGTCAGTGGCGAAATCGTGGAAACCAATTTGTCTTTGCCGGACAACTTACAGACGTTGGGCGAAGATCCCTACGAAGCGGGGTGGATTATCAAAATCAAATTAGCAAATGAATTCGACTTGTCGAGTTTGCTAGACCACGAATCATATCAACGGCAATGTGCTGAAGAAGGTTAAGTGTCTCAAGGTGAGAATGATTTAGCAGCGAAAGTGTTTAAAGATGGCCTATTTTTTTAACACACCAGAAGATCAACGTAAGATGCTTGAGGCGATCGGCGCGGCGTCGATTGAGGAACTCTTCGAGTTGGTCCCTCCTGAACTTCGGCTCGATCGGCCTTTGCAGATGCCTCCTGCTTTGGGGGAGATGGAATTAACACAGCACATGTCTGAGCTTGCCAGCACCAATTCGCACGCAGGCGAGCAGGCATGTTTTTTGGGAGCCGGTAGTTACGATCACTTTGTTCCCGCTGTTGTCGATGCCATTGCCTCTCGTGGGGAGTTCTTTACCTCCTATACGCCTTACCAGCCAGAAGTTAGTCAAGGCAATTTGCAGGTCATGTTTGAGTACCAAACCATGATTTGTCAGCTGACCGGCATGGACGTTTCGAACGCGAGTCTCTACGACGGCGGAAGTGCTGCTGCAGAGGCTGTGTTGATGGCTATGAGCGTCACTCGCCGCGACAAAAAAGTCGTGACGACGGCAAGTGTGCACCCAGAGTATCGTCAGATTTTAGAAACCTACTTCGAGGGTAGCGGTGTTGAATTAGTGACGGTTGATACAACCGATGGTGCAACACAAATGGAACAATTGGTAGCTGCTGTCGATGATCAAACGGCATGTGTTCTCATTCAGCAACCAAATTTCTTTGGTTGTCTGGAGGATCTCCAGGCTGTTAGCGAGGTGGCACATGAGGCAGGCGCATTGTCGGTTGTTTCTTTTGATCCAATTAGCCTTGGCTTACTGAAGAGACCAGGTGATTTAGGTGCGGATATCGCAATTGCGGAAGGTCAGGTGTTGGGCACGCCGATGCAGTATGGCGGTCCCTATCTCGGAATTATGGCCTGTCGCGAATCGTTTGTGAGAAGATTGCCAGGACGTATTGCGGGGGAAACCGTCGATCGGCATGGGCGGCGATGTTGGGTTTTAACCTTGCAGACGCGCGAACAGCACATTCGACGTGAGAAGGCGACGAGCAATATTTGTACAAATCAAGGCTTGTTTGCATTGCGAGCGGCGATCTACTTATCTTTGCTTGGCCCGCGTGGATTACGTGATACCGCAGAACTCTGTTTGCAGAAAACACATTATGCGGCATCCCAATTCTCTGAACAGGAGCGTTTTTCACTTCCGTTTTCGCGTCCCACGTTCAAAGAATTTGTGGTTCGAGACCGAGACAGAAATATTGCAGACCTATTAGCTTCGGCCCGAGAAGTTGGCTATTTGGCAGGAGTCCCCTTGAAGCGATGGTATCCGGAACTTCACGACTGTTTTCTGGTGGCAGTCACTGAAAAACGTACCAAGTCGCAAATTGATGGTCTGATAAGATCACTTACCAATAGTAATACAACAACAGCGGTGGCTCATGCGTAATCGGCAAGCAACGAAATTGATATTCGAACTCTCGCAAGACGGTCGTCGTGGTGCGAAGATGCCTACCTGTGACGTACCGCGGCAGGACGTAAGTTCTTTGCTTCCAGCGGCAGCCCTCTCTGCATCCCCCCCTCCTCTACCAGAAGTTGCTGAGCCGGATGTCGTCCGGCACTTCACAAATCTTTCCACGTTGAATATGTCGGTGGATACCCATTTTTATCCGCTGGGCTCATGTACGATGAAGTACAACTCGAAAAGAAACGAACGTTTGGCAGCACTGCCTGGTTTTTCTGACATCCATCCCTATCAGCCTGACGAAACCATTCAGGGATTGTTGCAATTACTTTATGAATTGCAGGAAATGTTGGCAGAGATTTCAGGGTTGCCTGCTGTTTCCCTGCAGCCGGCAGCTGGGGCTCACGGCGAATTAACCGCCTTGATGGTTGCGGCGGCACATTTTCGAGAACTTGGTGAAGTCCGCACCAAAGTGCTTGCGCCGGATTCTGCGCATGGCACGAATCCAGCGAGCGCGAGGATGGCCGGATTCGATTTTGTCACGATTAAAAGCAATGCTGATGGAAATGTGGATCTTGAGGACCTGCAAGCGAAGCTTGATGACGAAGTTGCGGTATTCATGATTACGAATCCGAACACGTTGGGATTGTTTGATTGCCAAGTCAACGAGATTGCTAATATCATACACGCCAAAGGGGGGTTAATTTACTTGGATGGCGCAAATATGAACGCCATTTTAGGGATTGCTAGGCCAGGAGATTTCGGAGCGGATATGATGCATTTTAATCCGCACAAGACTTTTAGCGGTCCGCATGGAAGTGGTGGTCCTGGTGCAGGTCCAATTTGTGTTGCAGAGAAATTGGGTGACTATCTTCCGTTACCGGTGGTTACCAAACACGACGCGTGTTATCGGCTCGATTTTGACCGGGCTAAATCTATTGGACGTGTTCGTAGTTTCTTTGGAAATGTGGGAGTGTTGGTAAGGGCTTACTGTTATCTTCGAACACATGGGGCTGAGGGACTTCAGCAGGTTGCGGAAAATGCAGTGCTCAATGCCAATTACTTGTTGAGTCAAGTAAAGCATATGCTACCTGTACCACAGGGAGATCGATGCATGCATGAATTCATTGCAACCGCCAGCGAACTGAAGAAAAAGAAGGGAGTCACCGCGATGGATCTTGCCAAACGGTTGCTCGATTTTGGGTTTCATGCTCCGACCGTCTATTTCCCATTGACGATTGCTGAGTGCATGATGATTGAGCCTACGGAAACGGAGAGTAAAGAAACCTTGGATGCGTTTGCAGAAACACTCTTTCGGATCACTGATGAGACCAAGGAATGCTTACAGGAAGCACCACATTCGACGCTGATCAGTCGTCCTGACGAAGTGCAAGCCGCACGTGTCCCCACGCTCAAATGGACGCCTGAATCCGTTCATGTTACGGATAAGTAGAATAGTTCTGGTCATCGGATCATGAAAGTCGCTCGCTTGATAATCGATCCACCGCGCGGCGGTATCATGAACATGGCGATCGACGAATTCTTGCTAGAATCGGCTTGTCAGCAAGACGCGATTACCTTGCGGTTCTATCGTTGGTCCGAACCCACCTTGTCGCTTGGATATTTTCAGTCTATCCGAGACCGTTTTGATCATTCTGCGAGCCTACCATGTCGTATGCTGCGCAGAGCTAGTGGCGGTGGAGCGATTGTTCACGACGAGGAGATTACTTACAGCTTTGCGACGCCTTTAAATAGCAGACATGCGAAGGAGACCTCAGTCTTTTATCGGGCGTTCCATGACTCGCTGGTTCGAGTTTTGGCTGAGTTTGGTATCGAGTCCAATTTAACGAATGGCGATTTTTCAGAGCAGGCAAGCTGCCCAAAAGCGTTTCTTTGTTTCCAACGTCATGCCAAAGGCGATGTTGTTCTAGATTGCCAAAAAGTTTTAGGCAGTGCCCAACGGCGCGCAAAAGGGGGAGTTATTCAGCATGGCAGCCTGCTTTTGCGTCGTTCTCACGCAGCGCCTGAATTATCGGGTATCTTTGATATAGCAGACTCGCCAATAGATCAAAATGCATTGATGCATTGTTGGGTGGAAAAGGTCAGTATTGTTCTAGGCTTGGAATTTCAAGTTTTAGAGCTCAATCCTGATGAATTAGAAAGGGCACG
>JAKVBY010000112.1 GCA_022446825.1 Pirellulaceae bacterium | reverse complement strand
TCGTGCTTATTCAATTGACGTAGCGTCTTTGTTGCTGGAGAATTAATCAAGGTTCACATGTCTTTTTGAGGATAATGATCCAATGGCATCTTCCACAAATGTTCCAGTGCAGCATCCACAGCTCACACGGCGCACAGCAATTCAAGCTGGTGCAGTGGGCATGTTGGGTTTGGGATCGAATCATCTGGCGGCGCTGCAGGGGGCAACTGGATCCAATGGTGCTGGGGGTGGTAAAGCCAAGTCATGCATCTATATTTTTCTCTCGGGTGGGTTGGCTCAACAAGACAGCTTTGATTTGAAACCAGAGTCGCCGAGTGAAGTGCGCGGTGAATTCAATCCGATCGACACGGCGACACCGGGAATCCAGATTTGTGAACATTTGCCGCTGCTTGCCCAGCGCAGCCAACACTGGGCTCTGGTCCGCTCGTTGACGCATCCGACCAATGGTCACACCTTAGGACATTACTTCATGTTGACCGGGCGATCTGTGGCATCGCCAGGATTCCGCGGAGATCGTTTGCCACGACCTTCGGATTGGCCGGCGATCAGTTCGATTCTTGGTGACGTGCTCCCTGCGAGAAACGACAATTTGCCCCCGGCGGTGGTGTTGCCCGAACGACTCGTACATTGGTCAGGCGGTGTTATTCCAGGTGCTTACGGTGGCCAAATGGGTAGTCATCGTGATCCGTTCTTCATTGAGGCGACGAATTATGGAGATCCTTTTTGGCGCGGTGCCTATCCTGAATACTCGTTTCATCAGTTGCCCAAGACCGATCCCACTTCTGCGACACCGACAGTTTTTCAAGCACCGAACTTGAAATTAGCCGTGGGCATGAATTCGCGACGCTTTGATGGCCGTCTTAACCTGTTAAAAACGATCGATGACCAACGTCGCAGCTTGGAAAATTCCGCGGGAGTGATTGGCTATGATCGACACCGACAGTCGGCGATTTCTCTCTTGGCCGGGAGTGAAATCAAAGAGGCGCTCGACGTGACCAACGCTGCAGACACCATCCAAGAGCGTTATGGTCGCAACAGTTTTGGCTGGTCGTTGTTAATGGCCAAGCGTTTGGTCGAAGCGGGAGTGAATCTCGTTCAGGTAAATCTTGGCAACAACGAGGCTTGGGACACACACGGCGAAGCGTTTTGGCGATTGCGTGAAAAGCTCTTTCCTCCGACCGACCGGGCCTTGTCGGCGCTGCTGGATGACCTACACGAAAGTGGCCTGTTAGAAAACACTTTGATTGTTATGGCAGGTGAGTTCGGACGTACTCCGAAGATTTCCTTACTACCGGAACATTATAAAGAGCCGGGACGCGATCATTGGGGTGCTGTGCAGACCGTGTTTTTTGCGGGTGGTGGCGTTCGCGGTGGCACGGTGATCGGTAAGTCAGATGCGGTCGCGGGTTACCCTGTCGATGATCCACAAAAGCCAGAGAATATGGCAGCCACAATTTACCATGCTCTAGGAATTCCGCCCACGACGGCGTGGCTGGACGAAGTGGACCGTCCTCACCAGATCTACCATGCTTCACCGATTAGTGGATTACTGGGCTAATNCTTCGAGTCTTTNCCGTTCCGAGTCTTTACCAGTCTTTGCGCCCCTNNNCGTGCTGCCGTTGNCATCAATGGCAGATGAAGTTCGCCNGGCGAGCAGCTGGCTTGCCGGGCAAACCCAAGTTGTCGAGCCGAGTCCGTAGNGACCCCACGCTCTACNTGCCCCCACACTTCTTGTCTCGCGGTTANGTGTGCNGAAGCGCGACTCGGGGTTTTAAAAATGGAAGATCACAAGCTGCTGCAAATGGCTGGTCGAGACTTCCAGAACTCAGTTTGTCGTTCAAAGGCCCGTGCAAGTTGTAGAACGCCAAATTCATTTTGGTGGCGTCCGACGATTTGAACACCTACGGGCAATCCGTCGTCNGTGAATCCACAGGGTACGCTGATNGCAGGATGCCCGGTCACGGTAATGTAATAGCAGGATCGCATCCAATCGATATAAGTGTCCATTTTATGACCGTTTATTTCAGTCACATACGGTTGGTCGATACCGAAGGGTGGAACTTGGCTGACAGGGCAAATCAAAAACTCATGCGTTTCCATGAAATCACGAAAACGGTGATAAAGCTGTGTGCGTTTTTGCTCGATCATGGCGAGTTGTGGTCCCGTGATCTTGCGACCTTCCTCGACATTCCAAAGCACGGTGTCTTTAAGCTGTTCGGCATGCTGGGCCACTAACGGACTGAATTTCAAATGAAACATCCAAGCGCGCCAAACTTTAAAAATCTCATCGGCGTCCCTCAAGTCTGGATCTTCATCGATGACTTCGCAACCCAGATCTTCGAACACGCTGCGGCTGGAATCGATCGTCGTGGTAACCTGAGGATCGACAGGCAACCCACCTAGATCACGGCTCCAAGCGATTTTGACTCCGGTAAAGTTTCGCTCGGGCAAGTGTTCAAAAAGCTTGCCCGCTTCGGCAATCGAAATCGGTGAGCGCGGATCGGGTCCCGCCAGCGCGGTAAGCATCAAGGCGATATCATCCACAGTGCGGGCCATCGGGCCATCGACTGAAATTGGAAACCAGGCCGCCTCGGCTGGCCAATGCGGCACCCGCCCAGGAGAGGTGCGGAATCCCACAATATTGCAATAGTTCGCAGGATTTCGCAAAGAACCACCCATATCACTACCATCGGCGAGAGGAAGCATACCGCAAGCCAAAGCGACAGCAGCACCTCCACTACTTCCCCCACAGGTCTTCGTTCCATCGTAGGGATTGCAGGTCGCACCAAACACCTCGTTGAAGGTTTGCGAACCCGCTCCGAATTCTGGTGTATTGGTTTTTCCGATGGTGATGGCCCCGGCGCTGCGAAGTCGCTCGACGAGCAGCGCATCTTCTTGCGGTACGAAATCTTGGTAGATTGGTGAACCAAACGTTGTACGAATGCCCTTGGTCAGCACGAGGTCCTTATGGGCGATTGGTAAACCATGCAGTGGCCCGTTTGGCACTCCCTGAGCCAGCGCTTCATCGGCTTGAGCGGCTTGTTCCATCGCCCGATCTGGCAGCAAGGTGACGATTGCATTTACCTTGGGATTGATCTTATCAATCTGCGCAAGATGCGCTTCCATGGTTTCCCGCGCGGAGATTTCCTTGGTGCGAATAAGTTCGGCAAGTTCGGTTGCCGGTAAAAAACAGAGTTCAGAATGGTTCATGATTGTCAGCAAATCACAGGAACAAAGTAACGCAAATGGTCTAATCAATAAATCGTTTACGAACAGCACCGTAACAAGTTGGCATTTTGAAACAAGATGTTGTGTGACGAACAGTCCTCGAGAACTGCCAGAAAAATTCGAAACCGATCTGGTGGTTCGTGCCAGGTCCGATGTCCTTCGTTGTGTTTCGGGTGCTGACAACTGGGACTAGGACGGACTAGGACAAAGTGCCGCGGTTAGAAACAGACGCCTACAACCACGCCGTTGTTGTTCCCCATCGTTTTGGATTGCCCATCGTTTTGGATTGTTCGACCGCACAATCTGCCCAAAGCCCTCCCCTGCCCTTCGAGGAAACTCTCGCAGTCTGTCAAAGAAACGCATCGCTGCGGAGCGCCAAATAATTTGATCGACGCGGCCATTTCAGTACGCTATCATCACAATCTCGCCAACGTCGGTTAAGAGGCCCAGCAATGCGGCTCAGTAACGACGAGTCGAACGGAAAATAGTCATCTATCAGCGGTATGAGGTTAGCTATGACGAGTCTTGCGAAACGAATGGTCTGGTTGGGATTTTTAACGACTCCCGTTTGTCTTCCGCTCAACCAGGCGGGTGCGGATGAGATCGCACAGGGAGTGGTCTTTCACGATCAGAATGAGAACGGCGCGTATGAGACTGGAGAGCCACTACTGGAAGATGTCCGCGTTTCCAACGGCACCAAAATTGTCAGGACGGACGCGCAGGGACGTTATGAGATTGAAGTGGATCAGGATGCGATTATCTTTGTGATCAAGCCGCGCAATTGGCGTACTCCTCTCAGTAAAGCCATGCTGCCGCGGTTCTATTACATTCATAAGCCTCAAGGTTCTCCCGAACTGACATTTCCTGGTGTAACACCTAGCGGACCGCTGCCCGAATCCATCGATTTTCCGCTCTATCCTCAGAAAGAACCAGATCAATTCAAAGCTGTATTTTTTGGCGACCCGCAACCGCGTAATCAAAAAGAAATTGATTACATGTCTCATGACGTGATTGAAGAACTGATTGGGACGGATGCCTCGTTCGGCGTGACTCTGGGCGACATTGTGTTCGATAACCTTGCCTTGTTTGAACCGCAAAGTCATTCGATCGCTCTGGTAGGAATTCCCTGGTACAACGTCATCGGTAACCATGACATCAACCGCGATGTCACAGAAGACTTTTTGTCGGATGAGTCATTCGAACGAGTTTTTGGTCCCGCGTATTATTCCTTTGAACACGGTCCCGTTCATTTTATCGTGCTGGACGATATTGAATGGTACATCGACGCTGCGGATGGAAACGGAAAATATCGCGGTGGCCTCGGCAAGGAACAGATGACGTTTGTCCAGAATGATCTGATGCAGGTGCCCGATGAACAGCTGGTAGTTTTGATGATGCATATCCCTCTTGATGAAGTCGAGGATCGCCAAGAACTCTATCGTCTTATTGAAAAACGCAAATTCTGCATGTCCCTTTCTGGACACGAACACTATCACCAGCACCGCTTTATCACCCACGAGGATGGTTGGCAGGGACCCGAAGCTCACCATCACGTCGTCAATGTAACGGTTAGTGGCAGTTGGTGGGGTGGTGCACCGGACGAACGGGGAATTCCTCACACGTTGATGCGAGATGGGGCTCCGAACGGCTATTCTTTCATCACGTTTGACGGCAACAAGTATGCACTGGACTTCAAGGCCGCCGGGCGACCAACAGATTACCAAATGAATATTTATGCCCCCGAAGAAATTGCCTCAGCGGAGGTGACGCAAACAGAAATCTATGTGAATGTGTTTAATGGAAATGAACATTCCAAAGTGGAGATGCGCATTGGTGATGAAACCAAATGGCAGACGATGACCCAAGAGGTCACAAACGATCCGCGCTATGTCGAACTCGTTGCCGAGGAACAGAGCCTGACAGGTGCAACCTGGGTAGCGTTGCCGGTCCCTGAAGTCACTCCGCATTTGTGGCATGCGAAGCTTTCTGAAACGCTTCTACCAGGAACGCACGCGATTCAAATACGGGCGACCGACAGGAACGGCCGCACGATCTCGGCCCGCCGTATCATCCGAGTGCTACCCGCAGTTTCCGCGAGTCCAGGCGAATAACCATTACTCGGTGGTTACGACCGATTCGCCGTCGGGTGTCGCCACGGATAGAAAGACGGGCTGGCTGGAAAAGGTTGTTTTCATGACGAAGTTGATCGAAATGTTGGCCATCACGGCGATCTGCTGACGTTCCACGGGCGCTGCGTTTTCGGCGGCTTTTAAGGTGATGTGACCCTGGGTTTCCTGGCTGGTCAGCAAGGTCTTGCTATTCGCCTTGTCGACTTCAATTCCTTCTGGCAGTGGATTTCCGTGAATGCCACCGAGGTGTTGGTAGAGGACATCGAGCGTCACATTCGCATCGAAGCCTTCTGCCCGCTCGATGGTCACGTCAATCTTTTGCGACTCGCCCGGTTTCATGGTTAGTTCGGTGGTTCCCAGTTGTACGGAGCGAATGTCGCCGGGTTGTCCGATCGACACCGTATGCATCCCGACAGGCCAGTGTGACCGGCCACCACCGGGCATATAGATTTCCTGCAAAGGCTGGGCAACGACGGAAAAGGTTTGCATCCGGCCGTCCCCTAGATCCATGGTCGATGCTCCCGTCACGGTAATGTTGGAAACGCTCATCGCCGCCTCGTTCTCGGCGCGCAAGATGATACAGGCATCTTGACGTTTCGGCAGAATGCGGCCGCAATGGGCAGTCACACCTGGAGGCAGTCCGTCGATGTGCAAAGTGATTTCCCCAGCGAAACCATTCTTGCGGGTGACGCGCAAAAACATCACGCCATTCGTCCCTGGCGTGAGTAATGTCTTGTCGGTGTCGTAGAGTAATTCGAAGTATGGTTCGCTGCGTGTCAACTTAATGAAGTAAATGAATTCGTGGCCGCCGCGTAAATGTAAATCACGGATTTCGACAAAGAACTTACCATCCGCAGGTGCTGTCCAGTTTTCGATCTGTGAATCTGCAACCGTCATCCTGCCAATTTGCATGTCGTCATTGCTAGAGAGTTGATTGCCTTGATCGTTGAGTATCCGCAGGTTGCAATCGAGTGCGGATTGCTGACGTCGAGCGACGACTTCGACGGAATAGGTCTCCCCTTTTTTGGCCTCAAAGGCATAGTAATCGATGTCTCCTGCAGCTTCGATGCGACCATTGATGGCTACCGGCGCCGTAATTATTTGTGCATCGTTGGCTGTATTGTTGACCGTGCTGGTTTCTATCATGGTTGGCAAATCGGTCACACTGACGGGAACCGGATTCAAGGAACTGTCGCCGTAGGGCAAACGAATGGATTGGGCACCAAGGGGCTGCTGGACCGGTAATGTGAAGGGTACCATTGGGTCGACTCCAATATTGAATCCGACCAGTTGAAACTGCGATTCTTGGCCCCGGGCGGCTGCTAACGGGAAGACATTGGAAACAAAGGGTTGGTCGCTGATCTCGATACTGTATTCCCAGTATTGATTCCCTTGATATCGCACATCCCGTAATTCGAGAAAGTACTCGCCGGCTTGCTCAAATTGATAGCCGATGAACGGATCTCCATAAAAGTAGTTGTCGGAAGCGACGAGCGTCGCCCCGTTTGAACTGCGGATCGTCAGAATGGGATCACAATGTTGTTGCAGGTCGTGTATTTTGTCTTGCAACCGCATTGCGCGGACGTGGAAACTCAACGCTAGGGGCGAAGGGATGTTGAATTTAAAGTAATCAACATCTTCGGCCTTCTCGATGGCACCACACAAAGTTGCTGGAACGGTTACTTCTTGGGCTTGTTCCAATTGATCGTTAGTGCTGGCTTCCAGAAGGATGTTGTCTTGGACGATCACCAATTGTCCGATAGTGCTCACACCATTAGGAGTCGCGATGCGAAATTCTCGGACGCCCGGCATGGCTTCAGGGCTGACCGTGAAATTGACTTTCATTTCCTGTAGATTCGGTGGGTCCTTCTTTTGTTCGTCTGTCAGTTCCGGAGGAACGATTTCACCGGCGACGCCCTCTCCGGAAACAAGGACTTGATAGGCACCAAGCATGCTATAGCGAGATTTGATTGTATGCTCTGAAGTTTTCCCTACTTGTGCTGCGACAGGGCGCAGGCTCATCAGCATCGGATAGGAAGTTTGGCCGACCGCCAGTTGGCTCATCGGTACAACGCAGAGAAATAGAAAAAAGAGGCTGAGGTGTTTCATTTTGCCATTCAATGTACGTACAAAAATTGTTTGGAGTTAACCAAGGCCCATAATAAATCTTCGTAGTATTCCTTGGGTGTTTGACTTTGATCAAGGAATTCGATGGTGGCAGATATTTCTTCGTTCGTGGCGTGACGACATAAGGCCGCCATATAAATGGTATCGACCATTTCAGCATGGCTGCGGTCCGTTGACAAAAGTGTGCTGATGCGTCCATTGTCGGCGGAAATTTTTTGGGCCAAGACGTCACCATTGAGCGTATGCAGCGCCTGCGCGAGATTGGCGTCCATGGACCTTTCACATTCGCAGATGCTCACGCGACGTGGCTTGGCAAACGTGTTGAGAAAATAGTTGGGATACTTCGCGTCCGGTAGTTCGATGGCCCGGGTTCCCAAAGGTAAACTCTTGAATTTGGTTTGGGTACCAGCGACTTGGTCCACGGCGTCGAGTAACGGTTCGGCAGTCAGTCGTTTTACTTTGTAGTGACTATAGAATCGGTGATCCGAAGCGTTCGCCTCGGTCGGTTGAGAACTAAGTTGATACAGTCGAGATGTCATAATCGTCCGGATCAGGTGTTTGAGGTCGAACCCACTGGCGATGAAATCGGCGGAGAGCGCTTCCATCAGGGCGACGTTACTGGGAGGATTCGTCGAACGCATGTCATCGATCGGCTCGACCAAACCACGGCCCAGTAGATAACCCACATAGCGATTCACAATGGACTTTCCCAGGAATTCATTTTTTGGGGAGGTCAGCCAAGCGGCTAAGGGGATTCGCCGGTCCAGTGGATTTTCCATCTCGGCGCCGTCGAGCGGTGTTGGTTTTAAGACTTCGCCGCTGCGCGGATGTTTGACATCTCCACTGTCTCGTACGACCACCACAGATTCGCGACCAAAAAGTCCAAACTCTTGACTATTCTTGGTGCCGACACGAGAGAAAAACGCTGCCAGACGGTAGTAATCAGCTTGGCTATATTTTTCAAACGGATGATGGTGGCACTTCGCACACTCTAATCGCACGCCCAAGAACAGTTGAGCGGTTGCTTCAGTAAGTTTTGAAGAATCGGTATTGATACGGAAATAGTTCGCGGGGCCATTAAAATAAATGGAGCCTTTGGCAGTGACCAACTCCTGGACAAACTGAGTGAAAGGTTTGTTGGTACGAAAGGAGTCTTTGATCCAATTGTGGAGCGACCACATCCCCTGCTCGCCCAAGTCATCACTACTATTGCGCAACAAGTCGGACCACTTCAGTGTCCAGAAGGCGGCGTAACGGTCGTTATAGATGTCGAGCTGAGAATCGCCGGTGAGTCCGAGGAGTCGGTTTACCAGATCTTCACGTTTGTTTGGATTGGTTGATTGCAGGAAACTCTGCGTTTCTTCAGGAGTTGGCAAGCCACCAATGGCATCGAAGAACGCCCGGCGCACAAACGTGGTGTCGTCACAGATTTCAGAGGGTTCGATCCCCAATTCACGAAATTTTGCAGCGGCGTGTTCATCGATAAAATTATTATTGCTCCAGTCGTTAAGCGCGATGCTGTCTGCGGCAGGGATGACAAACATGGCGATGGCTGCTTGGCCTGCAAACCGGACCATGATCGGCGACTGCCCACGGCCTTTAACGGTTACATGGCCCTCGTTGGAAACGGTCAATAAACTCGTATCGATCGAGTCGAATTTAGCGATTCTTGTCACATCGCGAATCAAACCAGTATTGTAATGCGCCTCAACACGCAGTTGTTGTGTGGTACCGACCTGTCCAACACGACGTGTTGGGGTCACAACTAGCTGACTGACTTCTGGTGCTTCTTTGACGGGTCCTGGAGATCCAGATCGTATCCAGGCTGCTAGGGTTGTGTACTCATTCGTCCCTTTGACGAGACGTTGACCACCACCGTGAGAGACTTTTAAGGTTGGTTTTTGTAGAAGGAGACTTGACGGAGGATCGAGTTGATTCACCCTGCGGCCGATGCGATCTCGAACAATAGCCCGATGGTCGGCAGGTGGATCAAACCCGAAGACCGACAATTTAAAGCCACCTTTCCCATGTTGGCTCGCGTGGCATGCGGCAGCCGCACAGCCTTGCTTACTTAGGATTGGCTGGATGTGCACAGCAAAATCTGGCTTTGCTGTGACAAGCACATCGCTCACGACAACCGGTACGATGGAAGACACATTGCCGATGGTCGCAGTGATTTGAGCTTCTCCATTGCCAACAGCCCAGACACGACCCGACTGGTCGACACGAGCAACATTTGGGTCTGAGGATCCGTAGGAAGCAATCGTTGTTAAATCGGCAGAACGGTCATTGATGGCTTCCGCATTGATGGCATCGGTTACGACTAATTGGACAACTTCAAAATTACCCGTCAATTGGATCTGGAGCGGGCGGACAACAAACGGATTGTTTGTTGCTGCGACGGCGCTGCAAAAGCAAGACAGGACCAAAGCAATTGTCAAACGGAGGTAGATCATGCTCGACTCAATTGAAGTAACAAGAATCGGTTTGCCGATGTTATTTATAAGACCAGCGCAGAGGGCAGGAAAGTGTGGGGGTGTTTAAATATCTAGCAGAGTTCCTTCATTATGTTCCAAATAGACGTTCAAAACTACAGTAACCCTCCGTGGGAAGATTACCGGCTGCAGCGTGGAAATAGCGATTTTCGCTAGGTCCGTTGTAATTCACGTTGTTTGAAGACAGCAATTGTTTATCATAGAGCATTGCGATGGACTGCGGTTCGTGTGATATTTCAAGGGAAGTCGCAATTCATGTTTGCTGGACAACGACCCGGCAACTTTGGCTGTGCGAATAAAGACGCGTTTTCAAAACCAGCCAGTTTGGCTTTTCAGCACGGTGGAGTTCAACCAATGCTCAATCTCGATTCGACCAACTCCTGCGATGGCGCTCGCCTCAGTCGAAGAAATTGCCTGCAAATCGGAACTCTCGCAGGGATGGGTCTTGCCTTACCGGACCTACTTGCGAGTAAGCAGGCTGCGGCTGGCACCAAAGGTGATGATATCAATTGCATTGTTATTTGGACCCAAGGGGGTACTAGTCATCACGATACGGTAGACCCCAAACCCGACGCGGCTGCCAGCGTGAAAGGTGAGTTTGGAGTTATCGACACAGCAACTCCCGGGATTCAATTTACCGAAGTCTGTCCCAACCTTGCCAAGGAGCAAAAACGGTACGGTTTGCTCCGCGGTTGGAATCCGCAAAACGGTAGTCATGGGATGGCGGATCAATGGGTGCTCTCGGGCCGACGGTTCAATGCAGCAATTAGCTACCCGACGTACGGTTCCGTGGTCAGTTATCAACATGGCTTTAAGAGTGCGATGCCTCCCTTCATTCAATTGGGCGAAAGTATCGACCGACGTTTTGGTGGTGGTCTGTCTGGGATTCTCGGCTTGGAACATAATCCATTTGTCGTTTCTCCCGATCCCAACAGCGAAAACTTTCACGTTCGTGATATCACGCCGCCGCAGGGTGTCGGCCACGAACGGTTAGACCGTCGTCGCCGCATGCTGGCGCGGGTGGACGATTTACAGAAAACGATCGATTTGCAACCAGAGGCCTTCGACGCGTTGGATGAGCATTATAAAGCGGCGATGAAGATGATTACCTCGCCAGAAACGAAGACGGCCTTTGCGATTGAGCAAGAGCAAGAATCGCTCCGTGAGAGCTACGGTCGCAATGGTTTTGGTCATCGTTGTCTCTTAGCTCGACGGTTGGTTCAGTCCGGTGTCCGTTTTGTAACCATCACCGATGGTGGCTGGGACACTCACCAGAATAATTTTAAGTCACTCAAAGATTCGCGCATGCCTTATGTAGATCAGGCGCTGCCTACATTAATCAAGGATCTTGAAGACCATGGTCTGCTGGAGACAACGTTGGTTTGTTGGCTGACGGATTTTGGCCGTACACCACAAATTAATTCGGCGAGTGGACGTGATCATTGGGCGACGGCCGGTTTTGCGATTATGGCTGGTGCCGGTGTTCCCGGAGGGCATGTGTTGGGTGCAACAGACGGTGAAGGTGGCCACGTTGCTAGGGATGAATATCATTCATCCGATATCGCCACGACCATCTATCAGAAACTCGGCATTCCGGACGATTTAATTGCTTTTAGTCCGGACAATCGGCCGGTAAGACTTATTGAAGGGAAGCCGATCAAAGAGTGGATGTAGACGCGCTGCGTTTCCAATGGGCAGAAACGACGAAGCACTCACCCCACTCACGCGTCTGGCCCTCCCCAGCGCGAAGATTTCAGCGCGAAGATTCTGACTGGCCATTTTATTCTTTGGCGCGTGGACAAAGTTGTGAGTAGATGGTGCTGACGTGCCGAATCCATGCGAAGCAGAGGAGTTGTGTCCGTGCAACATTGTATCCGTGTAACATTGTGTCGATGAATACCGTTTGTCCGGTTTGATCCTTGATCGGTTCCCAATATAAAAAAATATCCCGACACCGAGTTGTCGCTGCAGGTGCGTGTCATGTGAGACTCCATTTCCCGCCGGGACCAGACGTTTAACAGGAAATAATCAGAGGACGGTGAGAGTTTTACGCCACGAGATCTGCAGCGCAGCCCAAAATCCTCACGATGGTTGACTCAGGATTTTCTAGGCTTCCATTTGCACGGGCGATTGGTTTGCAGACGACGTTTCCGCGGGGTAAACCATTCCTCCACCGGTTTTCAGCTGAGTTGGTTTGCTTTTGACTGGATATTTGTACTTGTGGTGTCGTGTAGTTGGTCGCAGCAAGTGACGTGCGACTTTTGACAACCTGCGATGGAATCCGCTTCATCTGGGCAGGAAAAATATCGTGTGACCTAAGGTGTCCACTGCTTTTCGATACTCTTCATCAGAGACATGAGAACAATCTAATACTTCTGACATGAGGGGAATTGACTGATGGTATCCACAGCAAATCGACGACTTCCAGGACGACGACAGGGCTTACAACCGGTGCGCGAGCTACTGCCGAGTTTGCTAGATCATTACACACTGGCGAACGTGGACCATGAACAGTCGGAATCGGAGCACCGCAAGGCAGTGGTCCTTACTTCAAGGTCAGCCAGGGTTGCGGAACGCACTCGACGTACGTTGTTACCTCGATAGCCCGTAGTTCTCTTGTCACGTCTCTGAATTCCACGGCGTGGTAGCATAATTCGATGTGGAATGATGTTGTTAGCGCTGCCGCATTTCTAGGTTCATGGAGGAAACGTCATGTTGGTTCTTACAAGAAAGCCGGAAGAAGTCATCGTCATTGATAACCAGATCACTGTGAAAGTACTTGCGATTAAAGGAAATCGCGTTTGCGTTGGTGTAGAAGCGCCTGCCGAGGTACCGATCCGTCGCAGTGAAATCGATCCGTTCTATACGACGGCTTCTGAAATGGGTTTGAAAGAGGTCTCTCCAGTGCTGTCGTTACCTGCTTCTGTTTGATGCCAAACTTCACTAACCGTGAAAGTGATTGGAAACAATTCCACTGCGTGGAGATCGAATGAATGTTTTGAACAACGAAAATCAGAGCCACAGAGCAACC
>JAKVBY010000111.1:7980-12916 GCA_022446825.1 Pirellulaceae bacterium | reverse complement strand
AAAGTGGAGACGAAGGGGCTCGAACCCTCAACCCCCGGCTTGCAAAGCCGGTGCTCTCCCAATTGAGCTACGTCCCCCCGAGCTTGGGGAAATTCAGGAATAAACAGTTTCTAGGCCAAGAAACACGATCCAAAACTGCTCATTCCTCATTCACCGAGTGGGCGTGCGAGGAGTCGAACCTCGGACCTCGTCGTTATCAGCGACGCGCTCTAACCAACTGAGCTACACGCCCTCTTCGCAGTCACAAACTTAAAGGGTCAATCATTCTAAGTTTCTCGAAGCGACTGTCAAACGCCCAAGGATTGTAAAATATAGAGCAATTTCCGGGACCCAGCGGAAATCGGTCAGATCTGTGGCAACCTTGAGAGGAAATTCCGTTCGACAGCAAAAGACCTGGGTTCTGCACCATACAATCGGAACAATTTCCGCAGTTTAACAATAGTTTGGCTCCTCCGCAGTCGAAATAGACCTATTGAAAATGCATTCCAGACATTTCACTTGCTTAATTTTATCCAACAAACAGAGGAATCGCCGCGATGCTGGCAATCCCCAAACTTTGCATACTCTTCACTCCTGCTCTGCTGCTGATTTCTTCTCCGCTCAATGCAGCCAGTCCGACGGCAAAACAGGCCTTAGAACTCCAACCCATTCAACAGGAAATTGACTACGACACGCCAAACGCGGAAGAAGTCACAAAATGCAAGATTAACTCAGCAAACGCCGGCAGTAATACAGGCTGGGTCGTTCGAGATGGCAACGGAAAGACGCTCAGACGTTTTATCGATACAAACGGCGACAACAAGGTCGACCTTTGGTGTTATTTCAAAGACTCCGTGGAAATCTACCGCGACATCGATTCGAATTTTAATGGCAAAGCGGATCAATTTCGCTGGCTGGGTACGGCAGGAACTCGCTGGGGAATCGATCGGAACGAAGACGGCAGCGTCGATTTCTGGAAATCCATTTCGGCCGAAGAAGTCTCCATCGAGTTGATCCATGCGCTGCGAAACAAAGATTCCGAGCAGTTCTCTCGCTTGCTACTCAACTCTGATGAACTAAGTCAGCTTAAACTAGGAAGCGCGTTAACGGCGAAACTCCGTAAAAAAACTGACGCTGCCAACAAAGACTTTGAATCAATCGCTGAGAAGCAAAGCATTGTTACGCTGCAGACCAAATGGTTGCATTTTGGGGGCGGTCTACCCGGGCTCATCCCAGCTGGCACCGACGGATCCGGTCAAGACATTCAAGTCTACGACAACGTCGTCGCAGTCGTAGAAACCGGCACAAAACACGCTCAAATCGTCATTGGCTCCTTAGTTCAGCTCGACGCTGGCTGGCGGCTTATTGATTTACCCTCTGGTCTTCTGGAAGATCAAGTTGTCAGTCACCCGACTGGGATTTTCTTTCAAGCAAATATCCCTTCGAATCCAGAAATACCGGAAAATTCGCCTCCAGGAATCGATGAAAAAACTCAGCAACTCATTGGAGAACTCGATCGCTTGGATCGCGAAATCAGTGCGGGAACGAGCTCGGAAAAGTCCAGTGAACTCTTCGAACAACATGCCAAGACGCTAGAAAAGCTCGCCTTTCAAGCAAGCTCTCCCGAAGATCAGGTCATGTGGATCCGGCAATTTGCAGACAGCGTGAGCGGATCGGTCACGTCCGGTGATTTCCCGGAAGGACTAAAGCAAATGCAGCTGTTCGAACAAAAGCTGATCGCGAGGAACGTCCAAGTCAACGAAATTGCTTATGTTCATTTTCGTGCCATGTCAGCAGAATATTCACAGAGCCTCCAAGCTGCGGATGCTGACTTCATCAAGATTCAAGAGGCTTGGATGTCCAATTTGGAATCATTCATCGAAAAACATGGGGAAAGCAGCGATGCGGCGGAAGCCATGTTGCAATTAGCCATTGCGAAGGAATTTTCTGGTGAAGAGAACGAAGCGATCCAATGGTACGGACGAATTGCCAAGAATCACGCCAAAAACGAACTCTCCCCAAAGGCAATTGGTGCCAAACGGCGGTTGGAATCGGTGGGTAAAACAATCGAGTTAAAAGGCACGACGGTAGAGGGAAAATCGTTCAACATTTCTAACTTACGGGGGCAAGTGGTCCTGATTCATTATTGGGCAACATGGTGTCGTCCCTGTAAACAAGACGCAATCATTATCCAGCAAATGCAGGCTAAGTACGGCAAGCGAGGGTTTTCACCGGTTGGTGTGAATCTGGACACCGAGCTGACATTGACGAAAACTCATCTGCAAGCAAACCGGATGTCTTGGCCACAACTTTTTGAAACGGGTGGTCTTGATGGCCGCTTGGCAAACGAACTAGGAATCTTAACGCTTCCCACGATGTTGCTGATCGATAAAAATGGCAAGGTATTAAATCGCAACATACATGCAGCTGAGCTCGAGGATGAACTAGCAAAGCTTCTATTTTAACCAGCTTAAGATGTCGCCTCGGGGTGCTCTACTCACGCCAAAATAGTGGCCAAGCTCCGACTGCTTTGCAAGTCTTACAACCTTAGCATGGCGATCTTTTGCTCAACCGTGTAAAGATTACAGACCGCTTGCTTGGGGAACTTCTGATCACGTTCCCGACAAGCACAATTTTCTGCTCAGCGCATGGATCCTGCATGGATCCTGGAAAAACGTGGCAATTGTTCTATCTTGGCACGCCATTCGCTTTTCCAGGAACCTGACATGGCAGTTGGCAGGATCGTACCATCCTATTTCTAGCTACTGTCGCACTGACTGTCCTCCGGAACGGACTCTGGGAGAGCAAAAATGTGGCAATCCGATGCTGTGTTTCCATTTCTCTTTTTAACGCTGGTTCAGTTCCTTGGCATTGCTACGGTGTTCATCATTCGATGTGTCAGCCGTAACGGCACACAAAATTGGCATCAACCAATCTTCTTCTTGGTCATGATCGCCGTGGGCTGTGCTTCATTGCTTGCCTTGGGCTACGACAGCAGTTGCGGAATCTCGTGCGGGGCCGTGCTATCACTGATGGCAGTCGGTGGCACCATCGATCTGAGCCCCTTGGATCCCGTTGCCGATTTTTAGCAATCGCCTCGATAGCAATTCGCGAAGGCACAATTTGCCTGCCAACAAGAAGAATCCAGGTCGACTTTTATCGCCCCGGCAACGGGATTCATCGCGAAGATCCCTAAAATCCGAAAAAACCTACTATTCGGTATGAGCGACAGCCGAAAGAAACTATCAGACGGAGTGTAGCAATGCTCTGTCTGCGCGAAGGGGGGCTTCGTGCAGGCTCGAAAATCTGATCAGCGATCTGCCTGTAGCCCCTCGTAGCAATGATTTGTGGCTACCCAAACAGCCAATTAAACGTTTGACACTTCAAACGTTTAACTTATCCCGCAAAACCGTNCTTTGTGCAACGGCCATGTCTCGAGGATATCGAAACCTGGACGTTGCTGATGGCGGTTTTTGATAAGTGGCGAAGTAATAACGCAATTCGACCCGAGTCTCAGGAGGGGGACCATGCGAAAACTCACTTCAGGATTGACGTTTCTAGCCATCGCCGTATTAACCTCATTGGTTTGTGCAGACGATCTAGAAATCGCCGAAAACATTGTCAGTAAACTTCAGAAACACAAAGACGCCGGTAGTCTCCGCGACTTCAACATCGGTCTCGAAGTTGAAGAAGGTACGGTTTGGCTGATTGGTCAGGTGGAAAGTGAAGAGCAACAAAACCTGGTCCTCAATACAACACGTGAAGTCCAAGGTGTTCAGCACATCTTTAACGGGCTTTTACTGAAAAATACCGAACCTCAGGCGAATGCACCGGTCGCGAAAAAACCGGCAACCAAAGTGGTAGAAACAGCTCAGCAGCAAGAACTACCCAAGGCGCAACCCAAGGCGCAACCCAAGGAACTGCCGAAGGAACTACCCAAGACCCGACGCTCGCTATTAGAGATTGCCAAGGCGAATGCAGGTGGGTTGTTTAAAAAGTCCGCAGCACAAGCGACCAAGCCTGCCGCGAAAAAGCAGCAGACCAAAGTCGTCGAGCTCGCTCCAAAAGCAGCAACACCTAAGCAGGAACCGACCAGTCGTCGCTCCCTGATTGAGATCGCCAAGTCGAATGCGGATCGTTTATTTAAAAAGACGGACGTAGAAGTGACCGAACCGGCTAGCAAAAACCTGGAAACCAAGGCTGCAAAGACGGCTCCGAAAAGTAGTGAGCAGTCTTCGCTGGTTAAGGTTTCGCAAGTAGCGAAGGGGCTTTTCTCCATAAAAGCCAAGGAAATCAAACCGAATTCCGAAAGAACAGCGAAGGAACAAGTGGCGAATCGACCCAAGCCCCATAAGAGTCCTTCCACACGCTACTCACAGGTACGCAAAGAGTCTCGTCAAACGAACTTGTCAAAAGTCTCGAAGCAGCTTCAACCTGCCAAAGTCGAACCTATCGAAATTCGTGAGTCCGTTGAAGCCGTACCAGTGCAACTAGCAGGTCACCAAACAGGCAAAGCGAAACCAGCCAAGCTTGTTGTGGAGACAAAATCGGCTGACCAAAAGCTGGCAGAAAGCGTGATTGAGACGCTTCAAGAGCTTAAAAAGCAAGGCAAGTTACGACGCTTTTCCCTCGATCTAGATGTGACCAATGGTTCCGTTTGGATCAAAGGACGGGTTGCGTCCGACGAACAACGCCAACTCGTACTCAACATGGTGCGACGTGTTCAGAACGTACGCCAAGTTGTCAATGACATTAAAATCACGGCTAGCCCCAAAGTGGCTACGACCAGTCCCAAGGTGGCGAATGATCGCCGGCCAATTCCTGAACCTATCCCCGCCGTCCCCGCAGTTCGTCGGCAAGTTGCCGAAGCCAAACCGGCCGTACCCAAGGTCAGTTTGAAAGAACCGGCAGTTAAGATCATCGTGCCGACGGTCAGTGTGAAAGAACCGGCAGCCAA
>JAKVBY010000111.1:0-7880 GCA_022446825.1 Pirellulaceae bacterium | reverse complement strand
GCCTAGCCCAGCCAACCTGCCTATCAGTCCCAAAGAAGAGACTGTACAGATAACCCAACAACGCCCTACCACTTCGGTTGTTACCGAAGTTCCGAAACTCATGGCGGAAGAGACGGTACTACACCGGGCGTCGCCAATACCCGAAGTTCCCGTGGGGACAGCAGCAATCGAACCAACATTGGAAAAGTCCAAAAGGAGTGTGACACAAGCAACGATTCAACAGCTTGTCGCTCCTCGGACTCCTGAGATTCCAGTGCAATTAATCGTTGCTCCTGTTCCCCAAGTTCCGACCGCCCAACAGGTACAAGCACTGCAAGCGAATCGGATGCCAATGCCTTTTGCAACTTCCCAAGCGAATTACGCAACCGGTCTCAGGCAGATCAACGGAAATACACCCGTACCTGCCCACTACGGAAGCAATTTGGGTGTTGCTCCTGCACGGTACGATCATCCTCAGATGCCAGGATACGCGTGGCCTAGCTATGCACCACACCCAAACTACGGTGCTGTCAGCTATCCGAAGCAATATTCGCCCACGGCTTGGCCCTACATCGGCCCCTTCTACCCTTACCCGCAAGTTCCTCTGGGATGGCGGAAAGTGACGTTAAAATGGGACGATGGTTGGTGGGTACTCGACTTCAAATCCAAGTAAGTTGAGGCTCAACAGATTAACGTAACATTGATGCTAGCTCCTGTGGCCCCGCGCCACAGGAGCTTTCTTTTACGCCTTCACAAAACCGATTTACTCGAAAATTGGCTGTCGCCGGAAAAATCCGCAAGTTCGGCACAGATTAACACGATAGTTACGTCTAGTTATGAGACTTTGTAACAAGGACGATTCCATGTCGCGATTTATCAAGTCCTCAATCTTATTTGGCATCCTGGCCGTAGTCGTGAGCAGCGGAACTGGATGTACCGGAATTACGATGGGACCCAACTTAGGTATTCTTGGGTTTCCTATGCCAGTGAGCCCACTCCTACAAAAGAAAATGGAAGATCGCTTCTGGGAACGCGAACGCTATGATCGCGTCGAAATCCTCGGACCCATTGTCGCCGGTGGGCCAACCACCGCCCTAGATGAACCAAGCGACGACGAAGTCATGCGAGCAATGGCCAAAGCTCGACCACTGGAAGGGAATGTCCCATTCTTGTACGAACAGCAACGCAACAATGTGCGAATCGTCAAAGAAAAGATTGCCGACTACATCGATCCGCCACGATTTATTCCACTGATTGGTCCGGCCCAATTGCACCATGCCCATTACAAATGCACCATCTACTTTGAGGAAGTGACAAACGTTGGTTGGCCAATTCCTCATCGTTTAATTGACGAAGATGCTGTGGAAGTCATTTATATCGATCACAATCACTTCCACATGGTCGGTAATGTAGATGCGGGTGCATCGTCAAACTATTAACAAGCTGCTGTTACCTTAAAAATCCCTTCCCAACGATCTAAAACAGCCGTGCGAGCAAAAATGTTCGCACGGTTGCTTTCGTTCTTGCTGAATTGGATCTATTCTAACTTTACGGAAATCAGCATCGACGCCCTTGTGTCTCGTGTACCTCGGGCAGCATCCCACCTCGACGTCATGAGTCAGCATTAATCCATGTATCGATTTCTCTACTTCTTGACAATCTGTTTCATATTGCCAGCAATGGCAATCGTCACGATCAATCCAGCAACATTTGCGGCGGAAACAAAACGCCCCAACATTGTTTTCCTCTTGGCAGATGATCAACGAAACGACACTTTGGGTTGCGTGAGTCACCCGATTTTACAGACACCTCATATCGATCAGTTGGCAAAAGAAGGTACGCGATTCGAAAATGCCTTCGTAACAACCTCAATTTGTGCTGCCAGCCGCGCGACACTTTTTACCGGTCTTTATGAAAGAACGCATCGTTTCACTTTTAGAACGCCGCCGATTCAAGACGAGCATGCCCGGCAAAGTTACCCATACTTATTGCGACAGTCTGGATATCGAACAGGATTCGTAGGCAAATTCGGCGTCCGTGTGGGTGACGGTCTTACCCAACAAATGTTTGATTACTTCCAGCCCCACGGTCGCAGTCCATACTTCAAAACACTGCCCGACGGTACATTTCGTCATGAAGTCGAGATTGCGGGCGACCAAGCAATCGAATTCTTACAAGCTTGCAAAGCCGATCAACCATTTTGTCTATCCGTCAGTTTCAACGCCGTCCATGCTGAAGACAGCGACAAAGTCAATCACTATCCTTGGCCAAAAGTCGTCGACGGATTGTATGAGGATGTCGAGATTGATCTGCCAAAGCTTCACGATCCGACGATCTTCGAAAGCCATCCCGAATTTCTCAAAAAATCGCTGAATCGAGAACGTTGGTTTTGGCGATGGGACACACCAGAGAAATATGACCGCAATATGCGGGCGTATTTTCGTATGATCAGTGGTGTCGATCATGTCGTGGGCCGGATTCGCCAAGCCGTCCAAAACCTTGGTTTGGCCGACAATACCATTGTGATTTTTTCCGCCGACAATGGTTACTATCAAGGAAATCGTGGCTTTGCTGGCAAGTGGTCTCATTACGAAGAATCTCTGCGCGTGCCGCTCATCGTCTTTGACCCGCGCAACTCTCCAAAACAAGCTGGCCAAGTCACCACAAATGTCGCCTTGAATGTCGATATCCCCGCAACCGTATTGGGCTACGCAGGACTCAATGTTCCAGCCGCTTACCAAGGCGCCAGCCTACAGCCGTGGATCCAAGGAGATGAGGTCGTGTCCTGGCGAAAGGACTTCTTTTGCGAGCACTTGATGGAACTCGGAACCCGGATTCCCAAATGGGAAGGAGTCCGCGGTAATCGCTTTGTTTACGCACGTTATTTCGAACAATCACCCCATTTCGAATTTCTTCATGACTTACAAACCGATCCGGATCAATTGATCAACTTAGTTGGAAAAAGCGAACATGCAGAAACTCTCGCCCAATTCCGCGACCGCTGCGATACCTTGCGTACTCAGCTAGGTGGCGTATTTACCCCGAACGCCCCTCCCGTGAATGACTGACACACTTTAAGCAACGACTACCTGCGCGACTTCATGACCGGGGTCGGAATAAAAACGCGCATCGTCAGATCCGTCACCAATTGACTCAACTTTTGCCGGTAAACTTTCGAATCCGGATGCGATTGAAAATCAAAACACAGCTTTTCACATTCCGCAAAACTTTTAAAGCGAAACAGGAACGCCGCTTCATTCCAAGAGCCAACCTCGAACCTAAACGGACCGATCGGTCGGAAGCCATGTCTACGCAATGACACCAATCTCTCAATCTTCAATAAAAGCCAAATACGCTTCTGCTTTCTCGAAAGGAATATGATTAAATTCGTGAATATCGCTGGCGAACGTCTCGGGAGACCGAGGAAGCTCGGCAAATTCCATAACCCGCAAAAATCGATTTTGGTCTTCGCGAACATTGCTGACCGCAGCGTAGAAAACAAGGCATATCGAGAGTCCGCTTTCATCCGGGAAACCGCTTTTTCAAATGCTGCCATGCTCTCGCATTCGCAAATTGTCAACTGCTCAGAGATGCCCCATTTGTGTTTCCCACCAACCTACTAAATGCCCGCCTGCATCCCGAATTAAGTCCCGACCTGTTTGTTCCATAAGCTGGAACTTGTCAACTTGGTCCGGATGGACTTGAATCCGCCATTCGCCATTTACTTTGCGAGCTTTTTGAGACGGTCCTGGCTGTGTCCTTAATTCGTCTGCCCAGGTCGGATTTACTGTCGAAACCAATACCCATCACAACCCAGAAGAAAATTCTTTTCGGCATGTTTTGGGTGCATTCAATGATAAAGTCTGCCAACCTTCGCTTGCCTCGCAGAAAACTGACTCTAGGATGATATCTCTCGGTTCGTGAAACAACGAGAGCGTCCGGAAAATCCGGCCTGTGACTAGCGCCTTCAGTTCGCATTTGATAAAAACATTCCATGGAAACGTCTGACCAAAATATCTCAGATCCCGCGATCGACCAAAAGAACTCCCGCCTTCCCCCGGACAAGACACAGGGAAAAACAGCACGGCGACTAAGAAAACTCTCGCTCGTCTCAATTGTATTGGCTGTCGTCGGTGTCATTTTTTCTTGGCTTGCACCCCAAGAGCCACTCGATGTGGATGAAGCTCTGGCCCATGTGCTCATCTTACTCTTTGGCTTCATGGCGATTTGTTCGGGTCTTTCTTGGTGTGCTTGTCAGCCAGATTATCCTTGGTACGCACGCTATGGACCAGCCGTTTTCGTCACGGCCGCCATCCTTACTTTCGCTTTTGCTTTTCGGATCGACAACGTGTCGAGCACGCTAGTACCAGAATTTCGACTACGCTGGAAAGCGGCAAAAGATGAGCAACTCGCGGCACCGACTACAGCAAAGTCTCGAGCACCAGTCGACCTACGGTCAACAACGAAACAAGACTTTCCCCAATTCCTCGGCCCACAACGGACCGGACTTTACAACGAGATCCACCTCCACCGAGACTGGAAAACAAATCCACCCGTACAATTATGGCGGCAGGACATTGGTGCGGGATGGTCCGGCTTTACGGTGGTCAATGGATTTGCTGTCACCATGGAACAACGTGGTGCAAAAGAACTTGTCACATGCTACGCAACGAAAACCGGAACATTGCTCTGGTCACACTCCGTGACGGCTCGTCATCAGACCGTGCTGGGAGGAATTGGTCCACGCAGCACTCCCTTGATCCATGAAGGGCGCGTCTATGCCTTGGGAGCAACCGGCATCCTACGTTGTCTGGATGGTGCGACGGGCGCGGAACTTTGGCGTGACGACCTGCTAAAACGTTATGGTGTCGCGACACCGGATGAAGACTTTGCTCAAATCGGCTGGGGAAGAGCTAATTCGCCGCTCGTGGTGGATGATCTTCTGGTGGTTCCCGCCGGCGGTGCAACCAGCAATGGCACTTTTCAAGGCGTTTCTCTGGTCGCTTTCGATAAACTCTCTGGGAACCTTGCCTGGGAGGCAGGAACCCGACAAATCAGTTACGCTTCGCCCATTCTTGGCGACGTTGGCGAGCAAGACCAAATCGTAATCGTTAACGAAGACAACGTGACAGGACATAATCCAGAGACGGGTCGTGTTCTTTGGGAACTCGACTGGCCCGGAGGCAGTACCAGTTCGGCCAACGTATCGCAAGCTCATCTGCTTGCTGGTGATCGCCTCTTACTGAGCAAGGGTTATGGCGGTGGAGCCCGCATGCTGCACCTTGAAAAACATGCCGGAGGCTTTAAAAGTCATGTGGTTTGGTCCAACAAACGTGTACTTAAAACAAAATTCACCAATGTTGTCACTATTGACGATCATGCCTACGGACTATCGGATGGCGTCATGGAATGTATCGATCTAAAGGATGGCAAACGGCAATGGAAACGCGGGCGTTACGGACATGGTCAGATTCTGGGCGTCAACGATGTCCTGCTAGTGCAAACCGAGTCTGGCGAGATTGTGATGCTCGAAGTCAATCCTAAACGACACCGTGAATTGGGTTCCTTCGAGGCATTAGCTGACACGACATGGAACAATCTCTGTCTCTATGGCACGCTTCTTTTGGTGCGAAATGCGCAAGAAGCTGCTTGTTATCGAGTAGCTCTCGCTTCCGCGGACGAGTAAACTGCAGGTGACGTTCTAAAGTAGAAGGGAGCCCTTTTAGGCTCTGCTCTGCATTGTTCGCCAGCATCGTCATTGCTCGCCTGCATTGTTCAGTAGCATTGCTCGGCAATATTGCTCGGCAACGCAACACCGAAAAATAAGCAACACGCAATATTCTTTGGACGCCCAATATCTAGTCGCATGCAATCGGAGGCAGGTCACAATGAATTTGAACTTAGGACGTGGGTGGCACTGCTCTTCAAAGGTGTTATGTTTTTCTAGCACATTCCTTCTTCTGCTTGTTCCCTTCGCCATCGGGGAAGATTGGCCTCATTGGCGAGGGCCGCAACGGAACGGTACCTCCTTAGAAACCGGTTTACTCAAACGCTGGCAAGAACCGCCCTCACTTTCTTGGCACGCGGCAGGTTTAGGAGAGGCCTATTCCAGTGTCGTCGTCAGTCGAGGCATGGTGTTTACCATCGGTAAACATGGCGAGGAACTCTTTCTGTTTGCCCTTGATGAAGAAACGGGCAAACCCCACTGGAACTCCAGAATTGGTTCGACCGCTCGGAACCCGTGTTCCACGCCAACCGTCGATGGCAACCGTGTCTATGCGCTCGACCCCGATGGCGAACTTGTTTGTGCTGCTGTCTCTACAGGAAAGATCATCTGGTCGCGGAGCTTTATCGAGGATTTCTCAGGTGTCATGATGTCGGGACGTGGTTACGGTGAATCCCCTTTAATTGATGGAGACCACCTGATTTGTTCCCCAGGTTCCGACGAAGCCATGATTGTCGCACTCGACAAATACACCGGCAAAACCGTCTGGACAGCAGGAATACCCGATCTCGGCTCGGGCGGTGGTCAAGGCCACGGCTTTTCTTCTCTTATGATCAGTGAAGCCGCCGGAATCCGCCAGTATGTTCAACTGATTGGTCGAGGCTTGATCGGAATCGCAGCCGATGACGGAAGGTTCCTTTGGAGCTATACCGATATTGCGAATCAAACTGCCAACATTCCGACGCCTGTCGTCTATCAAGATTTTGTTTTCTCGGCAAACGGTTACCATGCTGGAAGTGTATTATTAAACTTATCGAGCGACGGTAAGCAAGGCATTCAGGTAGAAGAAGTCTATCGACTGTCTGGTCGTCAATTCCAAAACCACCACGGCGGCGTAGTCCAAGTCGAGAATTACATTTTTGGCGGCCACGGCAGCAACAACGGCCTTCCTACCTGTATTGAACTTGACACGGGCAACATCGTTTGGAAACGACGTGGTCCAGGTACTGGTTCGGCCGCTACAACATTCGCCGACGGGCGACTCTATTTTCGCTACCAAGATGGCTTGGTAGCATTGCTCGAAGCATCCACAAAGCGATTTAAACTACTTGGTACCCTACAGATTCCTGGAGCCGGGGGTGATAGTTGGGCGCATCCCGTCGTTGCCAATGGTCGGCTTTTTTTGCGTGAGAAAGACGACTTGTTTGTCTACGACATCCAACGCCACCACAACGATCGCGCCGCCGAAACCACAGCCTCTGCACCCACGCGCGGAATCCTTTCCCAAAGACTGAGTCATTTTCAGTCTGCACAAACCTCATCCTTGACAAAATTGGATCGATTTATTGCCAAGGACAACGCCTCCCCTGAATCCATCCCTGTGATCACATTAACCGCTCGTGCCCTCACCAAGGCGGGACTTCCTCATTCCCAGATCCTTGCACAACTGCGCCAAAAAACACAACCCTTTGTCCTCAACTTAGCCGGAACCCAAATCAGTGACGAGGGCATATCGACAGTTGCGCAATTGGGGCAGATCATCGCGATCAATCTAGAACTGTGCCGCAATATTACCGACCTGTCACTCCGCCACCTCGCAAAGCTGAACGACTTACGGGTATTACTCATCCCGGGGACCCCCATTACAGATGATGGCATCCAATACCTCAAACAGATGAATCACCTCGTCGCCATCGACTTGGAAGTTTGTGACGGCGTGACCGATGCGAGTTGTGTAACACTCGCCTCGATAGAGAGCCTCAAAGCTGTCTTGATGAAGAAGACCGGCTTCGAACCCAAACGCATCACCGATGCGGGTATTCAACAGTTAAGCACTCTGCCGCAGCTTGAAATACTCGACCTTTATGGAAATGCAATTTCGAACGATGGGCTACGATTTGTCGGCCAAATCCGGACCCTGCGGGAATTGGATCTGAGTCTCCAAGCAATCGATGAC
>JAKVBY010000110.1 GCA_022446825.1 Pirellulaceae bacterium | reverse complement strand
CGTCATCCCCGCAAACTCTTCCAGCAATGCTAATGACCAAAACAAGAGCAATCGAGACCACAACAACAGATCGTTTCATCACACAGTTCCCTAGAGTATCGATAGAAATAGTACGGATGCATGGCACGGCTAGTTCCTGACCGTTGGCATCGCCGCATTCGTTTCGGCCCGCCAAGCCGCAAGGCGTTGCTGCATTTCACTCGCCTTTTCTGTCAGCGAGTTTGCCAGATTGTGCCGTTCGCTCAAATCTTCGGACAAATTGTAGAGTTCCAGTGACCGATCATCAAAACGTTCGATCAACTTGTAGTCGCCAGCGCGGATCGCGCTTCCTAATCGGTTGGATTGATGCCAGGCATAGTTTGGATAGTGAAAGTAAATCGCATCGCGTTTCAGTTTGCCTTCCTGCGACAGCAGAGGCCACAAACTCTCTCCATCAAGTGGCACTTCTGGATCGGGCAACAAGGCGGCCGTTTCTAGTAAGGTTGGAAAGAAGTCCATGCTAATCGTCGGTTCAGCACATTCACTACCCGCTTCAATGGTTCCCGGCTGCCGGACGATTAACGGTACACGTATTCCTCCTTCGTACAAATGCCCTTTGGCTTCGCGCAGGGGACGATTATCTGCGACACCACCAAATCCGCCATTGTCCGAAGTGAAAACAATCAGTGTATTTTCAGCAATCCCCAGCGCATCCACTTCTGCGATCACCCGCCCAATGGAGGAATCCATCGCTTCGATCATCGCACCGTACCGTGTGTCATTCAAACCCGGCCCGGTGCGCTCCGCATATTTTTCCAGCAAGGCTTCTGGCGCTTCCATCGGCCAATGGACGGTGTAATTCCAGAGGAAAAGCACAAACGGCTGTTGACGGTCTGAGCGCATAAAGCGGATCGCCTCCGCTGCCAAACGGTCCGGCAAATACTCACCAGCGCGGCGATTCTCAAGCGTCGGGATACGGTAAGGATCAAAAAAAGTTGGCGGCCCTCCAAACGCACAACCACCAATATTGAGTTCAAACCCCTGATGTTCCGGATAAAAGGCCGCATCGCCACGGCCGGCTAGGTGCCACTTCCCCAAAAACGCAGTCCGGTATCCCCCCTCCTGAAGGTGCTCAGCAATCGTGACATAATCCAGGTTTAATCGATCCTTCATTTCCGCCGAGGCGAGTTGGGCATCCGACGGAGTGAAACGCGGATGATCTGGAATGTGATTGGTAATCCGCAATCTTGCCGGAGCCTGTCCTGTCAGGATCGCAGCACGGGTCGGCGAACAAACGGGGGCGGCGGCATAAGCATTCGTAAATCGCATCCCCTGATCTGCCAAGCGATCGAGATGCGGCGTCTCGACCAGAGTGTTGCCTTGACAGGCCAGGTCCATCCACCCCAAATCGTCAATCAAAATAAAAACGATGTTCGGCTTTTCTGTTGTCGTGGCCCAACAGAGAGGGATACCAAGACCGCAAAACATGAAACCGAGCACGACCTGCAGCCAATGATTTTTTAAATCTTTCACAAGCTCAACTGCCAAGCAGCTTCCTTTTCTCATCGACGCGTCCTGGACTGACGGTGGCTCACAACGTTTATCCGTTTGTCCCAGACTTTAAGGTAACTCGTATGCCATGATTTCTTCGCGGTTACGAATATAGATCCGCTTTCCCACGATCGTCGGTACCGTCCATGCTCGACTGTCAAACAGCTTTGTTTGAGATAACAACGTCGGACCAGCGGGAGACATCCGTGCCAAAATCAATACACCGTCTTCTTGCAGCATGACAAATTTCTCATCGGCAAAGAGCGCAGCGACTCGACCAATCTTACGATCTTGCCAAGCCAACTCACCCGTTTCCACATTAATGCAGGAATACAACATCGCAGAAAAATCCCCACTTGGTCCGTACAAGTACTTGCCAATACGAATCGAATTGCTGTGGTGAATCCGCAAACGCTGATTATGCCACACTTCCTGAGCACGAATCGAATCACCTTCACGGCGCAACTGAATGCAGCGACTCCCGTTCCCGTAAGCAGCTGAAAAAAACAAACGCCCGTCCTCAGCAAAAACGGGCGTACTCGAGATGTAACCTCCATCGATGGGATGCTCAACTTGCCAGAGCACCTCGCCGTTATCCGGATGGACAGCCACGACCGTGTGATGCGCTACGATCACGAGCTGATCTTGGTTGCCAAAACGAATCAACAGTGGAGAAACGTGGGCAATATCAAAGTCATGTCCTTGCCAGGCAACGGAACCATCCTGTTGATCAAAGGCCACCAGACCACTTTTTTTTCCACCGATCGGCACAATCACCAAATTTTCGTACCCAATCGGACTCGCTGAATACCCTCGGTACAAATTGGTTCCAGCAAACTCATCGATGACATGATGCTTCCAAAGTACTTGCCCTGATTGGATATCGAGACAATGCATCATGCCGGTGACACCAATGCCAACAATTCGATCACCCAGCAGCAAGGGCGTTGCTAAAGGACCAGGTCCAAATTCTTCCACATCCGTTCCCTCACGAAACTCCACCGCATAGCTATGCTTCCAGACTACCTTGCCACTCCCTGCGTCCAGCGCGACGAGATGTTCTAAGTCATCTTGACGAAACATTGTGAACAACATATCGCCACTGGCAACAATACTGGAATAACCGTCGCCTAAAGGTCGCTGCCATTTTTTCTCGAGCAGATCGGCCGGCCATTTTTCTGCGAGTTTGGCGCTAGCAACCTTGAAATCTCGGTTTGGTCCGCCCCACTGATGCCATTGCGAGTAAGCCTCTGGCAAGCCACCAGTCGCCAAGCACGCTCCAACAATGCTTAAAATGATCCGTGCCATCTTTATCACTACCTGGGAGTAAGGCATGAGGCTGCTACACTATGATTTCTAATGGATTCAATCGGCCGCGAAACTGACGGGAAAAATTAAAGTGTCTTCGAGGATGATGTATATGCCGCTTGATTGCAAGTTGCAGCAAAACAATTATTGGTCGCTACCGGTACGTTTTAGCACCCCTGTTTGGATTGGTTGACTTGGACGATCACCAACAAGATCTCGAGAGCGTCATCACAACGTACTTACTCTCCATCGAACGAGGTGAGACCCCTGATTGTGATGAGATTCTAGCCGCACACCCGCACCTCGCGGTTGACTTGCGCGACTTCTTCGAAGCCGACCTGCGCTTCCGTGGCAACCTCGTGGCAGAAACAATCAACAAAATTGCGCCAAATCCGGTTGCTGACCCTCCCATCTGTCAACAACTGGGAGAATACGACCTAGAGAAAGAAATCGCGCGCGGCGGCATGGGCATTGTCTACCGCGCACGCCACCGTCGACTCGGACGCGTTGTCGCCCTGAAGACATTACTTACCGGCCGCTTCTCCGGCCCGGAAGAAATCGACCGTTTTTACGCGGAAGCTAAGGCAGCGGCCAAACTGGACCACCCAGGCATCGTGCCGATTCATGAAATATCTCAGGAAGACGGCATTCATTACTATACGATGCCATTGATCGATGGGGAAAGTCTCGCCGATCGTCTACAGAGAGGACCCTTGCAACCCGAGAAAGCTGCCGCATTGATTTGCCAGGCCGCCCGCGCTGTGGCTTACGCACATGAACATCGCTTACTGCATCGGGATCTAAAACCGGGGAATGTCCTGCTGGATCAAGATAAACAGCCGAAGATCACCGATTTCGGACTGGCGAAAAGTCTTGACGATGAGGGGAACCTCACGGCCACCGGTGAAATCCTGGGAACGCTACAATTCATGGCTCCAGAACAAGCGGCGGCCAAACACAACAAAGTCGCCGAACCGGCCGACATCTATTCGTTGGGAGCCATCCTCTTTACCTGCCTCACGGGAGAACCGATCTTTACTTCCTCATCCCAGGTTGAACTATTGTTACAGGTTTTGGAAAGCGAGCCCCCACCTCCGCGCCGTCTCGCACCTCACGTGCCACGCGATTTAGAATCCATTTGCCTACGTTGCCTGGAAAAAGACCCGGTGCGACGTTACACGTCTGCCACCGAATTAGCCAAGGATCTCGAACGTTTTCTCGCCCAGGAACCGGTCCTGGCGGAAGCGGGCCGCACTTGGAATCGCATTCGACGCTGGGGACGCCAGAAACCGCTACTCGTGGCCCATGGCGGGGTACTCCTCCTCGTGGAACTTTCGCGACAGTTGCAACATATTTTTCGTGACGATTTCGACACACCTTTTCAATCGAACATCAGTCTCACAATCGGCATTTGGATTATGGCTTGCATCACCTTTGAAAAATTGCACGGTCAGCTGCGTGGCAAGATCCTGATTAAATACCTGTGGGCTGCGACAGATGCGATTCTCCTCACACTCTGCTTGATTCTCGTCCAAGAGTCGATTGGTATACTACCGGTGACGTACGCCTTGCTCATCGTCGTTTCCGGCATCTTCTTTCGCGTTCGCCTGGTCTTCTTCACAACCATCCTTTGTATCCTGAGTTTCGGAGTTCTAATGATCATGCGACCTCAGTTGGCTCCGCTTCACTACGCCATCGTTTTTGTCGCCGTGTTGTATGCGAACGGATGCATTGTTGGCTATCACGTTCATCGGCTTAGAATTATGAGTCGCTTTTACGATAAAACTCATTAACGTTTCACAGTCGCTCAACGTACCCTAAGCGAAGCTTTGACTTGCACCAGGATTGAACCAACCTAGCCCCCGAGTGATTTTCGTGCATAACCCCTCTCAAGCCCTCCGTCGTGAATTGGGTATTTTCGGAGCTATAATGCTCGGTCTTGGTTCAATCCTAGGAACAGGTGTCTTTGTCAGTATTAGTTTCGCCATTCCCATGACCGGACCAGCGACTATTCTGGCCATTGCCGTCGCTGCTGCGGTGGCCACCTGTAACGGGCTCAGTAGTGCTCAACTCGCAGCGAATCATGCCGTCAGTGGTGGTACCTATGAGTATGGATACCGCTGGTTACGACCTGAGTTAGGCTTTCTCGCTGGCTGGATGTTTCTGTGTGCCAAGAGCGCGTCGGCCGCAACTGCTGCGTTGGGGTTTTCTGGGTATGCCTTGCACTCGGCAGGTCTGGATGTCTTCACCTACCTGACACCTGTCTCTCTGATTACGGTAGTTGCATTGACGATCCTCGTACTAAGCGGTTTACGACGATCAAATAGGGCAAATTCGATCATTGTGTGTATGACGCTCACAGCCCTCCTGATCTTCGTCCTGGCCGGTTTACCTGCTGCAATACGATCCGGCATGCAGCATTTGAAGCCGTTCTTCAATCCAACCTCGGAACCCGCTACATGGTTTGGTTTTTTTGAGGCTAGTGCATTCATGTTCGTGGCCTACACCGGCTATGGCCGGATCGCCACCATGGGCGAAGAAATCCGCAACCCCCAAAAAAATATTCCCCGAGCCATGATCGGGACATTGACTGTTTCAATGTTGATTTATACCAGCGTGGCTTATGTCGGCATCGCTAGCCTGGGTGCCGACCAATTTGGTTTAGACCATTCCAAACCAGTGGCTCCACTAGAGAGGGTGGCTGGGCAATTTAGCCAGCGAGGCATCCAAGGAGTTGTCTGTGTCGGTGCCATGACTGCCATGATCGGGGTTCTTTTGAATCTGATCTTGGGCCTCTCACGGGTGGTCCTGGCAATGGGTCGTCGTGGCGATCTTCCGCCCGTTCTCGCGAAACTTAATCGTCAAGGCACAACACCCTATTTGGCCGTCATCCTGGTCGCCATCCTCATCGGAGGCCTGGTCTTTGTCGGTGATCCCAAAACCACTTGGTCCTTCAGCGCATTCACCGTGCTGATTTACTATTCGCTCACCAACGCCGCGGCGCTACGCCTGAGCAAAGCCGAGCGACTCTATTCGCCAATCGTCTCATGGATTGGATTACTCGCTTGTCTTTTCCTTGCCTTCTGCATTGAAACAAAAATCTGGTTGCTCGGCTCAGCGCTACTACTGCTAGGCCTTCTCTGGCATGCCGTGGCAAAAAGGCTCACGAGACGTCGGTCAGCCAAGGACATGGGGGTCTAAAGAGGCTGACCAACACCGGCAGCTTGCAACGTTGCTTTGTCCGGTCCGCGACCAGCGCAACAATCAGCAACCTTGCCATCAATAACCACTGCTGGAACCGATCGAATGCCAAGACGCTTGGCCCGATCCGATACCTCGGCATCCTGCATGTCAAGCACTGTAACCTCACATGCTGCAGAAGCGATACTGTCCACCATGGCAACAGCGTCCTGACACAAAGGACAACCGGCACTGAAAATTTCTACTCGTCGTTTCGGAGTCATTAGTTAACCTCACCTCGTATGCTTTTCTTTCATCATCACGTGCGGTACGCAAGCACATAACTCGCCAAATCTAAAAGTCTGTGGTACGTAGGCCAGGAAAAGCCTTTGCTAAGACTATTTTCTCCACCACTCGCCACACTGCAAGATGGCACTTGTCTGTTTCCTTAGTTTCGGCCCATACAAGGTGCGTCACCTAACAGCTTTTGTCCATGGCTTACGGCACACCATCCGCGCTACAACTTACTCTCCTAAAATGAAGAAAGTGTGTGCCTTTCAAGTAGACTCTTGTTTTTCTTTTTCCGTTCCATACCCATGCCTCGCTCACATGTTGACTGACCAAAGGCAGAAATACTTTGGCCGTAACCAACAACTGCTGGATCCTCCTCACGCGCTCGATATTTGAGCTACACCTCGCACAGCATGAAAAGAACCTCTCGATGGCGAGCCTACTGTGCCCCCTCTCCGCTTCCCTGCATAATTTCCAGAGACTTCGATCCCCCTCAAGTGGCCCCGCCTATTTCAACTCGGCAGCCAACTTTTTATTTTCACAGCATTACGCCACAAGACAGTTCAAACAGCATAGTAATTCAAGGCAAATAGATGTCCAAAATCAGTGCCGAGGCGGAGGCTTTTACTTGAACGGCTTTGCAGCAAGCAGGTAAAAGTATCGACTGGCCACGGTTTAATGCCAAGCCTGACGGATCATGCTCAACATGCACGCTACCTTCTAATACCGAGAGCAGATGACAAGAACGATTCAATGGCAACGTCTTTAGTCCTGTGAAATGCCAGCGATCAATCACAAAATGCTGGCAGGATACAAGTTGTTGAATCTCTGCGTCCGCAGTTGGTTGTGGTCGCTGAGCATGCACCGGACCAAGTGAAAACTTAATCGCTTCGAGCGCTTCGGTGACATGCAAAGGGCGCGGCTGGCCATCTGCAGTAACCCGATTCCAATCAAATAATCGGTAGGTCGTATCACTCGCTTGCTGGATTTCAACAACCATTAATCCTGCACCGAGCGCGTGAACGGTTCCTGCCTCGATAAAATAACAATCGCCCACTTTTGGTTCGACTCTATGAAGACAGTTCACGATCTGACCAGTAGCGATTGCCTTCGTCAAATTTTGGCGATCAATGCCCGGTTTTAATCCAGCAAACAGATGACTCCCCGGCATGACGTCGAGAATCACCCAGGCCTCGGTCTTGCCTAGGTCTGGTGGGTTCAATAACTGCGCCTGGCTATCGTCAGGATGCACTTGCACCGAAAGGTCTCGCTGGGCGTCAAGAAACTTCAACAACAAAGGAAATGTTTTTTGCGGCGCGTGACGCCCGAGTAAATCCTTGCCATGATCCTGCACCAACCTACCTAACGTGGCCCCCACCAAGGGTCCAAATTCGACCTGACTTTGATCGGTACCGTGGTCAACAATCTCCCAGCTTTCCGCAAAGGTGTCCCCCTCCCCTAGCGACTTCCCGAGAACCGTTGCCAACCGGCGGCCACCCCAAAGATATTGACGAAAAATTGGTCTAAAACGCAACGGGTACAACATGTCGATATTCGCAGGTCATGCTACGCAGAGTGAATTTGGCAACCTCTCCCAATTCTACACCTTCCGAGAAATTGTCGCGAAAAAACATTCCTTGGAAACTCCAAAGCGGCCCGTTGAAAATCGGAATATCCCCCGATCGATGCCCCAAGCAAAGATGCGCAAATCAAAAGCGGAAAGTGCTATCAGAAAATTCCCGAAGAATTCCCCTGCAAGGCCTTGTGAACCCTATCGACGGACAAGAAACAAATCGTCGTCATGATTCACCGAGTCCACACCCAAGCAAGTGAAAGAAAATATGCGATTTTCTGGCGGGTGCCATCCCGCTAAATAAGGCAATTGGAAAAATATGGGGAAATCGCCATTTTCCCCCTTTTTAACTCCGGTTTGACACGACACGTCCCATTGAAGAATGCCGAACCAGTTCGCTAAAATTGCGTAGCAACAAGAGACGAGTTCATAGATTCTGGTTTTCTTTCACCAAAATGAAGCATTTTGTCCTCAAGTCAACGCAATGAGCACTTCACAAATTGACGAAAACATCGCGCGTTATGCGCAACTGTGCACCAAACTCATCGACGAGGTCAGTCACGTACTGGTAGGTCAGGAAGAGATGGTGTCCCGCCTGTTGATAGGTCTGCTTTCTGGTGGCCACATTTTACTGGAAGGGGTCCCTGGTCTGGCCAAAACTCTTACCGTGCGCAGTCTTTCTCAAGCCATTAGTACCGGATTTTCACGGATTCAATTTACTCCAGACATGCTGCCTGCCGATGTGGTGGGCACCGAAGTGTTCAATCCGAAAGAGGCAACCTACAGCGTTAAAACCGGGCCTGTTTTCTCAAACCTTGTTCTGGCAGACGAAATTAACCGCGCTCCAGCGAAAGTCCAAGCGGCTTTACTGGAAGCCATGCAAGAAAAACAGGTAACGATTGGCACGGAAACATTCCTTCTCGACGAACCATTTCTCGTCATGGCAACTCAGAATCCTATTGAGCAGGAAGGCACTTATCCTCTGCCAGAAGCCCAAGTGGACCGTTTCATGCTGAAAGTGCTCGTCGATTATCCTTCACGGGACGAAGAACGAAAAATCGTCGACCGTATGGGGGGTGGCAAACCCATTCCCAATATCAGTGCAGTTGCGACTCCTGCCGAACTCCTGGAAGCCCGCCAGGTCGTCGAACAGATCTGGATTGACGACAAAGTTCGTGATTACGTCGTGGACGTGGTCCGCGCGACTCGCCTACCGGCGGATAGTGGGGTCAATGGACTCGAAGGGATGATCGAAACAGGCGCGAGTCCCCGAGCGTCCATCTTTTTGCTCAAGGCCAGCAAGGCCAATGCATTTCTACAAGGTCGCAGTTATGTGACACCCCACGACATTAAAACGCTTGCACCAGACATTCTACGGCATCGGATCATTTTGACCTATGAAGCCGAAGCCGAAGGCCGAACTCCAGACGACCTCATCCGCCGGATCCTAGACAACGTACCAGTACCTTGAACCACTACGTGTCTTGGCTCTAGGGAACAGTGAAAACGAAACATTTCTCCTATGCTCGCTCGAGAAATCATCCAGCGTGTTCGCGAAATTCAAATTCACTCCGGCCGTCAAGTAGCCGACGTGTTAGCAGGACAATATGTCTCGGTGTTTAAAGGCCGGGGAATCGAATTTGATGAAGTCCGTCCTTACGTTCCCGGGGATGATGTCCGTATTATCGACTGGAATGTCACAGCACGAACCGGAGAACCGTTCGTCAAGCGATTCGTGGAAGAACGCCAGTTAACCTTGATGTTAATGGCGGACGTTTCGGCTTCTCAAGATTTTGGTTCTGCAAACCGATCCAAGCGAGAAGCCACGGCCGAACTCTGTGCGCTCTTGGCATTTTCGGCCACCAGAAATGACGATAAGGTCGGACTGACACTCTTTCACGGTGGAATCGAACAGTACATCCCCGCACGCAAAGGTCAAAAGCATTCTTTGCGTGTCGTGCGCGAGGTGCTGGCCCACGGAACGGTAAAAACTCCAACTCAAGCCGTCTCTGCAAAACCTCGACGCCGTTGGTTGCCATTTGGACGTCGTCGCACTTGGTGGCGTGCAGGACGCCAATCAACTCATATTGCTGGAGCCATGGAATTTTTAATGTCGGTGACCTCGCGCAAAACTGTTTGTTTTGTCGTTAGTGACTTTTGGGATGACCGTTTTATCAAAGCGATGCAAAGTGCCAACCGTAAACACGATGTCATTGCTGTCTTGGTCACCGATCCTCGAGAAACGGAGATCCCCAATGTCGGTTTGGTGAGCCTTGCAGATCCGGAAAGTGGGCGTGTCGCTCGTTACGATACCGGCTCGACTACCTTTCGCCAACAAGTCGCCCAAACTTCCTCCAAAAGGATCGAAACCCTGCGTCATACATTCCAAAGTTCTAACATTGATTTTATCCACATCGATGCCTCGGGATCGGTCGTTGACCCGCTAGTCAAATTTTTTCGCATGCGCGAGCGGCGGATGCGCCGGTAGTGAGGACCCTTTTCATTAGTTAAATCGGGCAAGTATTCGTTCTCGACATATCCATGGTACCTTCCCAAAATTTCTCCTCTCGACTGCTGAGTGAAAACTTAGTCGCTGTACTATTAGGTATGGCTGCCTGCATACAGACGTCAGTCGGAGAAACAATCGAACGGGGTTTCGAATCTGGACCCGTCACTGCAACGCTCCAAGTGACCCCCGCTGCACCGGTGATCGGCGACTCCGTGACTTTGACGATCCAAGTGAAGACAAAAAAAGATGTCGAGATTTTGATGCCCGAATTTGGTGAAGCCTTGGATGATTTCTCAGTCCTCACCTTTGTCCCGCGAGAATTTATTGACGAGGATGGAGATACCGTCTACCTGCAAACCTACAAGCTGCAGCCTCGCTCCTCCGGTCAACAAGCGGTTCCACCTATCTTAATCGAATATATCGATCGCCGTGAGGGACAACGTGAGGCACCCGAGGGATTAGATGCCTACGAGTTACTCACCGAACGCATCGAGTTTGATGTTCAGTCTGTGCTCCCAGATGATGCTCAGGCCGACTTAAAGCCACCGCTGGGGAAACTAGAGCCTCGCATCCCACCAAGCCCTTCAAAACTTCCTTGGTTCCTAGTAGTCCTAATCGTCCTCCTGGCAGGGACACCTTTCGCCATACGCTCTTTTCTCAGTTGGCGACGACGCGCCCGCAGACGTAGTGCTTATGAAATCGCCCGCATACGACTGGATCGCTTGCTAGCACAGCCACGCCCCACAAACGATCAAGTCGATGCTTTTTTTGTTGCTTTGTCTGGAATCGTCCGGCGTTATTTAGAAGATCGCTTTGACTTGCGCGCACCTGAATTCACGACCGAAGAATTCCTGGCATCGGTGGGAAACTCACCGGACTTTTCCCAACCTCACCAAGCTCTGTTGCGGCAATTTTTGCGGCAAGCTGATCTCGTAAAATTTGCCGGTGTGCAACCTTCTGAGGAAGACATCGAAAATTCTATTAATTCCGCGAGGCAATTTCTTGAAGAAACACGTGAAAATGCGCCCATGCTGGACGTTGCGGAGAACGATGTAAATAATTCCTCTGCTGCCAAATCCACCGAAAAGCCAATGGAGATGGTTGAGTCGTAAGATGGTTAACTGGGAATTTCGTGATCCACTGTTTTTGCTCTTTGCGTTTTTTGCGCCATTGGTCTACTTGCTGGCAAGTCGTTCTGGCTCTGTCGTGCGTTATTCCTCTTTGGCAATCACGGATCGGGCACCCCGCTCCGTGCGGCTGAGACTTGCCAAATTACCCGCGTTTTTACTGGCCGTCGCTGTGGTAATCCTTGCCATCGCACTTGCGGGACCGCGCACACCAGACGCAGAAACACGCGTCAGTAGAGAAGGAATCGCAATGATGATGGTGGTCGATCGTTCCTCTTCGATGGACGCTCGCGACATGGTCAAGGAAGATTCCAGTGTCGATCGACTCACGACAGTAAAAGACGTATTTCAGCAATTCGTCCTTGGTGGAGAAGAGACTGCGGGTCGGCCGGATGACATTATTGGCTTGGTCGCTTTCGCCGGTTTTGCCGATAGTCTTTGTCCTTTGACACTGGATCATGGAAATCTGACAACGATTCTTAGCGACGTACGTATTGTCGAGCGGCAGGACGAAGATGGCACGGCACTCGGTGACGGCCTGGCCCTGGCCGTCGAGCGTCTCCGACGCAGCAAGGCTCGGTCCAAAGTTGCCATCCTCCTGACCGACGGCGTCAGCAACGCCGGAGCCATCGATCCGAAACGCGCGGCCCAACTCGCCATCGAGCACAATATCAAAGTCTATTGCATCGGCGCAGGTACCAATGGCCGAGCACCCTATCCGGCGAGAGATCCCCTCTCTGGACGAACGGTACTACAAAGCATGTCTGTGGAGATTGACGAAGACACCTTAAAAGAGATTGCGGAAACAACGAATGGTCAGTATTTCCGAGCCACCGACAAAGATTCATTGGCACGGATTTATACTGAAATTGATCGGCTTGAACGAACTGAAATCTCGGAAACACGATATTTGCAGTACACCGAACATTATGTAACGTTGGTCATAGCAGGGCTTAGCCTTTTGGCGGTCGCTGCGGTAACCAATGACAGTGTGTTCCGAACGTTGCCCTGAGGTATTATGCCTGACTTCCGTTTTGCCAATCCGAGTTGGTCCCATGGCTTCTGGCTCGTGGCTACACTCGTCATCTTGCTAGTTTGGTTAAACCATCGTAGTTCGACAATATTACAACGATTTCTGTCTGTCACGATGCAAACTCGCTTAGTCCATCGCGTCTCCCCGTTCCGCCGCTGGACCAGAATCGCCTTCCTCGGCATTACTGGAATCTGTTTAGTTTTGGCCATGATGCGCCCACAGTGGGGTCTAGAGTTTCAGCAGACACCTCGAGTGGGTGCCCAGATCATGGTGTGCTTGGATGTTAGCAAGTCGATGTTTGCAGAAGATACTGCCCCCAATCGCTTGGAAAGAGCAAAAGCCGAATTGGCTGATTTGCTTTCTTTCTTGGAAGGAGACCAAATCGGATTAACCGCGTTTGCGGGGCGCGCAACGGTCCTTTGCCCACTGACTCCCGATTTCGGTTTCTTTAAGTTGATTTTGGATAGCGCAGGGCCTCACAGCGTTGGCCGTGGTGGAACACGACTAGAAGAACCGATACGCAAAGCGTTGGATGGGTTTCAAAGTGAAGCAGATGTTTCCCGCGCCATTCTCTTGATTACCGATGGTGAAGACCACGACTCCCATCCACTCGACGCTGCGAAAGCCGCAGCAGAACGCGGCATTAAAATTTTAGCCATCGGCTTTGGGGATGAAGCAGGCAGCGAAATCGAATACACGGATCCACACACCGGCGCCAAGAATTTCGTTCTCGACAACGAAGGAAAGCGAGTCATTACACACCTTGACGGAGAAACGCTCCGTGAAATGGCTTTGGCAACCGAAGGTGCATACATTCCTGCTGGTACAGGAGCCTTAGATTTGCGTTCCATTTATGCTGCCCACATCGCACCGCTGATGCGAGGCCAGCTCGACGATCAAGGACGTGCGATACGCCAAGAATCCTACCAATGGCCCATTTTAGTCGGAATTCTCTTCCTCATCTTAGCCGTAGCAATCGGGAGTGGCTCCGTCCATAACCAACTTCAGCACTCTCTAGAGTCCTTTCCCGAACTAACGGCCAAGACATCGGTGATCTTACTCTTGAGTACTTTTTTCTTCATTGGTACCACAGCTCAAGCCCAGTCGAAAGGTGCTGCAGCAACGGCACGTCCACCGAACGTGGCCAATGATCTACCGGCCGGTCAAACGTCGACAGATGAACCTTCTACAGACGCATCTTTATCCGAAGAATCAACTGACCCAAGAAAAACATTCAATGCGTCTTTAGTCTACTTGGACACCGACGTCGACCAAGCAGAACGCCTGCTGGAAAACGCGCGACGCCAAGCTGGAACGGACGCTGAAGTTCGTTATCGTGCGGCATACAACATGGGATGGGTGGAAATTAAACGTGCGGACAAAGTCCTGGCAGAACAACCGCAGGAGGCCCTGCAG
>JAKVBY010000011.1:47997-67998 GCA_022446825.1 Pirellulaceae bacterium | reverse complement strand
ATTCTACGGTGGCGAACAAATCAAACCGTGGGCCGGCCGGTTGTGTAGAAATTTTTATTTAAGGTAGATTGTATTGGCAGCGGGCTTCTCTTCCGCATTGTCGAGGCTAGAAACCGCAGTCTGCTGAGGAATGCGGTCGGCGTTGAAGAGGTTTTGTTTCCCTTCGAAAAAGATTGCGTTTTTACTTCGAAAATAGAATAAGGCGAGGTACAGATCGTGCGAATAGTTCTGCGGGCCGAGTTATTTTTGGTCTTTGCCACCAGCGTATTTTTGTGGCCAATTTCAAGTTGGGCCGCCACCCCTCCTCCCAACATCGTCTTCATCCTTGCCGATGACCTGGGCTATCGCGAGTTAGGTTGCTTTGGCCAGAAGTTGATTCAGACACCCAATTTGGATCGCTTGGCACGTGAGGGAATGCGTCTGACGCAACATTACTCAGGGAACGCGGTGTGCGCGCCCTCGAGGTGTGTGTTGATGACCGGCAAGCATCCAGGCCATGCGTATGTGCGCAGTAACAAAAGCACGCCTCCGGAAGGCCAGCAACCGATTCCGGAGGAAGAAGTGACGTTGGCCGAATTGTTGCAGGCGCAAGGGTATGTCACCGGTGCGTTTGGGAAATGGGGCCTCGGGGGGCCTGGGTCGTGTGGTGACCCTATCCAGCAGGGAGTCGATCGATTTTTTGGATATAACTGTCAGGGCCATGCCCATAGTTATTATCCGGCCTATCTATGGAGTGACGAGGAACGCATCCCTTTGAACAATCGTCCGCCAGTGCCTGGCCATGCGGGGCTGGCAAAAGATGCGGATCCGGCGGATCCCCGCAGCTACGATCGCTTCAAAGGACAAGATTATGCTCCCGATCGAATCAACGCGCAGGCACTGGAATTTATTCGGGCACACGAGGACCAGCCGTTTTTCCTGTATTACCCCGCAGTCATCCCACATGTCGCCCTGCATGTTCCCGATGAAGCGCTGCAACCTTATCTGGCATTAGGTTGGAAGGACCCCCCGTTTACACGTGCTAAGGGCTATGGCTACACGCCCCACTTCACGCCACGCGCCGCCTATGCGGCCATGATTTCGCGACTGGATCAGTACGTCGGCAACCTGTTGAAGCTCCTGGACGAGTTGGGGATGCGTGAGAACACGATCGTGGTGTTTAGTTCTGACAATGGGACAACGCACCTTAAGCAAGAGGTCGATTATGATTTTTTTGAGAGTGTTGGCGAATTGCGAGGGCTCAAGGGATCACTTTATGAGGGTGGAGTGCGCGTGCCCACGATGGTCCGTTGGCCCGGACGGATTAAACCAAATTCGTTGAGTGCGCAAGTGGGCGGTTTCGAGGACTGGATGCCGACACTGCTGGAGATGGCCGGTGCAGAAGCGGCGACGCCTGCGGATATCGATGGGATCAGCCTGGCAGCCACTTTAAGGGGCGAAGAGCAGGCTCCACGGCCGTTTTTGTACCGCGAGTTTCCCAGTTATGGTGGTCAGCAATCGGTACGTGTGGGCGATTGGAAAGCCATTCGGCAAAATATGAATCGGGGTAATTTGGAGATTGAGCTTTACAACCTTACAGCAGATATCGGAGAACAAAAGGACCTGTCCGAGGAGTATCCGGATAAGGTCAAGGCACTCGCCCAGGTGATGGAGCGGGAACACAGCCCCTCGTCCATGTTTCCCCTCGTGCCACTCGATGCGCCGGTTCGCCAGCGAAAAAAAAAGTAGATCCTCTGGTTGTTCATGTTTGGAGCCGGCAGCGGATAAGCTAAGATTGCGTCCACTGCCCGCCGTGGCCCGGTTGCCGCTTTTGCGGGAAATAGATTGGGTGGCCTTTCCTAGCGTTAGGCCTGACTGTCGATTCCCAGACGCTGATTCCCAGACGCTGATTGATTCCCAGACGCTGATTGATTCCCAGACGCTGATTGATTCCCAGACGCTGATTGATTCTCAGTCGGGTTGCAAGCGGGAGTCGTTGACTAAAGATTTTCACGGAGTTTTCACATGATCGCCTCGATTTGGTTTTCGATTCGCCCGGCGCTGGCTCTGGCCCTCCTGTTTGGCTTCGTTGGTGTCGTAGCCTCAATATCGAACGCGCGAGCGCAGAACAAAGGAAATTCTGCAATGTTGAAACCGTGGCCTGGTCCACATGGCGGTGTTCCTCCTTGGAATCAAGTTCGCCCGGATGAATTTGTGGAAGCCTTTGAAGCAGCGATCGTTGCTGCGCAGGAGGAAATTGAGACGATTGCGAACAATTCGGCACCCCCCACGTTTGAGAACACGATCGTTGCGTTTGAATCTGCAGGAGAAACGCTGGATCGGTTGCAGGCGTTGTTTGGCGTGCACTCTTCCAATCTCAACCTGGGAGCAATTCCAGATGTCGAACGTGTTGTGATGCCGAAGCTCACCGAATACGAAGATGGAGTGACGCAAAACGCCAAGCTTTTTGCGAGAATTGCAGCCGTTTACGCCAGCGACACCAAGCAGGGATTGACGACAGCGCAGCAACGGCTGGTGGAGGATCGCTACAAGCAGTTCGTGCGTCAAGGCGCGCAGCTGACTGTCGAGGAGAAGGCTCGCTTGTCCCAGATCAATAAGCGATTGGCAAGTCTCTTTACGAGTTTCAGCCAAAATGTGTTGGAGGAAGAAAAAGGACATGTGACTTGGGTCGACGACGCGGAGGACTTGGCGGGCCTGCCTGACAGTGTGGTTGCTGCGATGGCCAACGCAGCCAAAGATCGTGGCGGTGAGGGGCGGTGGGCGGTGACCAATACCCGTTCTTCGATGGATCCTTTTTTGACCTATGCGGATGATCGCAAATTACGCGAGCAAGTCTGGCGAAATTACTACAGCCGCGGTGACAACGGCGACAAGCACGACAACAACACGATCATCTCAGAGATCCTCAAATTGAGGGCTGTGCGGGCTGAGTTGCTCGGTTATGAAACGCACGCGCATTGGCGTCTTGAACCACAGATGGCCAAAGAGCCTCAGGCGACGATGGACCTGATGATGAAAGTGTGGCCCAAAGCCGTGGCCCGTGTGGGCGAGGAAGTGGCGGACATGCAAAAGATTGCCACCGGCGAAGGCCAGGGAGTCACGATCGAGCCATGGGACTACCGTTATTACGCCGAGAAGGTACGGAAAGAAAAATACGATCTCGATTTCAATGAGGTTAAACCCTATTTGCAACTTGAAAAATTGCGCGAAGCCATGATGTGGGCATCGACCGAACTGTATGGGTTGCAATACCGACAGGTCCATGACTTGCCGGTATTTCACCCGGATGTGCGTGTTTGGGAAGTCGCTGACGAGAGTGGAGAGCACGTAGGGCTGTGGTATTTGGATCCCTACGCTCGGGAAGGCAAACGCAGCGGAGCTTGGATGACGGCCTATCGCGTGCAGGCAAATATGGGGGAAAAAATCACACCGATCGTCTCGAATAATTCAAATTTTGTGAAAGGTGCCGAGGGGGAGGTGGTGTTGATTTCGTGGGATGATGCATTAACCCTCTTTCATGAATTTGGTCATGCGCTGCATGGGCTTTTGTCGAGCGTCCGTTATCGTTCGCAGGCTGGCACAGCGGTGGCGCGTGACTATGTCGAATTTCCCTCCCAGATCAATGAGCATTGGCTCTCGACCCCGGAAGTACTCAACCAATTTGCGGTGCACTACAAAACGGGTGAGTCGATTCCTTCCGAGTTGTTAGAAAAAATTGAACGTGCCGCCACGTTTAACCAGGGATTTGCCACGGTGGAGTATCTCGCCAGTGCACTCATTGACATGAAATTGCATCTTGCCGGCAATGTGGATATTGACCCGGATGCTTTTGAACGCGAAACCCTGAAGGAACTGGGTATGCCCAGGGAAATTGTCATGCGTCATCGGACACCCCATTTTGCTCACATCTTTTCCGGCGACAGCTATTCTGCAGGATACTACAGTTATCTGTGGGCAGATGCTTTAACCGCAGATGCGGCAGAAGTCTTCGAAGCAGCAGGCAGTTTTTATGATGACGAGATTGCCCAGCGACTCCGTGAGACGGTAATGGCGGTGGGCGACACGATTGATCCTCGAGACGGCTTTCGAGCTTTCCGCGGTCGGGATGTGGATACCAGTGCTCTCTTGCGGAAACGGGGATTTCCTGTCGATTAAATTGGCGATGGTTCGACCGACTCTGAAGTAATCGCGAGGTTTGCGGTCCCCAATGAGGCGCGATGGATTGTGGGAGGCGGAAAACGGGAAGGTTCCAGAAGCGGAGCCCGCTTGGCGTCTGAACTCTGCTAGGCTCTCCCTATACTGCGCGGTGGTCGAAGGAAGGTTTGACCATCCGCCTGCGGCGTTTGCGGTCGTCGATTTCAATCAGGGTGGTGGGTGATCGCGACGTTGCTGATGGTACCCGATTCAGCGTCATTTATCTGGCGGGAAACAACCATTCCCCAGAATGGTCATGGGCCCGCCGAGTTTGTCGTCCGGAAAGCACGATCGACCGAGCCATCTTTTCGTCTCCTGGGCAGGCCGCAGCGCCGACCGTTAGCAAACGCGGTGTGGTCCTTTTCCCCTTGGGGTCGGTCCGCGCATGCTCGTCGGTTTGGCCCCGCAGTTTGGACGCCGCGGTTTGGGCCCGTTGATTTTTAGGGTTCCTCGGACTGTCCCGTTTCGAGGCCGTACGCCTTTCCCTCCCACTGTTGCCACCAGGATTGGAAGAGATGTAATTGCGTCTCTGCGTACTGGCGTTGGCTGGGGGCAAGTTTATCGGCCTCATTGAAATGCAGCTCAAATGCCGAGTCTCCGAGCAGTACGAGCAGATATTTGTAATACAGGACTAAATCAGGCCCTTCGTCGAATTGGGAGAGCACGTGCAGTGCCCGGTCTAATTCCGCCGCCCAGCGTCGTGCGGAGGGATCACCCTCTGCTGCCAGTTCGCAGAGTCGGAGGAGGCACAGGACTTCATGAGGCAAGGCATTGCCAATCCCCGTGATGGCCCCTACTGCTCCGCAGTTGATAAATCCATGAAACACCTGCGTGTCGACGCCCACCATCAGCACTAAGTCTGGGTCTGATGAAGTAATAAATTCTGCAGCGTAACTCAGGGAGGCGGCCCCGCCGAATTCTTTGAACCCTACAAGATTGGTGAACTCGCGGCGCAGATCAAAGAATAGGTCGGCCTTGGTTTCAAAGCCATAATAAGGGCTATTGTAAATCACTGCTGGGAGCTGAGGGGCGGCGCGGAGAATGCCAGCGAAGTGGGCCCGTTGCGCTGAGGTCGAACTGCCACGCGATAAGACTCGGGGAATGACCATAAGGCCTTTGGCACCGACTTGTTCTGCATGCGCTGCGTGTTCTGCAGCAAGGCGTGGATTTTGTGCTCCGGTGCCCACGACCACGGGGACACCTGCCTCAGCCAGTCGTCGGACCCCTTCCTGCCGTTGGGAGTCGGTCAACAACGGCCAGTCTCCCATCGAACCACAGTAAACAACGGCTCTCATGCCCGCGGAGACTAACGCTTGCGCTTTTTCTACCAAGGTGTCATAATCGGGCGATCGATCGGCATGGCAGGGAGTCATGATGGCGGGGATCCCACCGCAAAAAATGCTGCTGTCCATAGTCTTTTGAAATTATCTCCAGGGGGCGATTTTCTTTGACGAAAGACCTTAAGTTTAAGGGAGTCACTGAGGGCACAGCAAGCACTCTCAAAACCGACAGGCTTGGTAGACGAGGCGGCTGGCGGTGGAGAGAATCGCCTCTAGTCGCCTTGAGTTTTGACGAGTTGGGGGCGTTTGGTCGCTTGACACCTCTGCAGGGTGTGTGGCACATTTCGAAGCATTGAACAAAAATCCGTTAATCATGGGAGAGTCTACTTTGTCCCCTTCACTTAATTACGTGTCCGATGCGAATGCCATGATTCTGGGTGTTGGGCTGATGGGTCAGCACCTGGCGACGCATGTGGTTGACTGGCTGGGGCTGAAAAAGCTCGTTTTAGTCGATTATTCGCCGACGATTTCTGTCGGGGCAGAAAAGATGGCCCTGGCGGACTTTGCCGCGGCTCTCCAGGTAGCCAGCGCGACTCCTACCGAAGTTGTGGCAGAAACTGTCAATATCACCAGCGAAGAGGAAGTGCGCGACCTGTTTGTCCGGCACCCTGGGATGCATTACCTACAGCATACGGCGGGAATTTCGCCAATGCCCCTCACACCACCAGAAGATCTGACCAAAGAGGTTATCATGGGTGCCTGTGAAGTAAATCTCTGGGGAGCGCACAACGTCTTAAAGCAAGGTGTTAAGCACGGTGGATTTGCCCCACATGCGCGGGGGGTGATCATTCTATCCACATCGGCAACGGTAGGTGCCGAGGGACGCGCGAGTGCTGCCTACGAAGAATCAAAAGGTGGCCTGCTGAACCTGCTCAAGTTGCAGTCACGACATTTTGCTGAAGAACATCAACTGATTTTGAATGGTCTAGCACCGTCACCTCTGCGGGGGCCGATGGCGGCACAGAACGAGGTCGCCGCAGGCCGCTTGCAGGCGGTCGAAGATGCCATGCCGCTGGGCGAGTTGACGCAACCCAAGCACATTGCTGCGGCGACGATGTTTTTTTGGGCCAAGGAGTGTTGGTGCGTTGGGGAAGTGTTGACTACGGACGGAGGTTACACAAAACACAAGCCGATTTATGGAGCCCTGCCAGGCTAATGGTATCTTTCTGAAGAGAAATACGGGACCTAAGCAATTCACATTCTAGAGCGATGCGAGCACGTACATGAGTACTCAATCTTCGACAATTATTTATACGCACACGGATGAAGCGCCTGCCTTGGCAACGTATTCCTTCTTGCCAATTGTAGAAGCCTTTGCCCATTTTGCCGATGTCCAAGTTGAGACACGGGACATCTCGCTATCCGGGCGGATTATTGCGAATTTTCCCGATAATTTGACGCAAGACCAAAGACGGGGAGATGCACTAGCGGAACTGGGAGAGTTGGCGAAAACACCTGCTGCGAATATTATCAAGCTTCCCAATATCAGTGCTTCGATTCCTCAGTTGACGTCCGCCATCAAAGAATTACAAAGCCATGGTTACGCCATCCCGGATTTTCCGGAGGAGCCGGAAGGCGACGAGCAAAAGGAAATTCGGGCGAGATATTCCAAAGTTCTTGGTAGTGCGGTGAATCCTGTTTTGCGGGAAGGAAACTCGGATCGTCGCGTGGCGGGACCCGTAAAAAAATATGCACAGAAGAATCCGCATTCAATGGGAGCTTGGAGCCCCGATTCCCAGTCCCATGTGGTTGCGATGCAGGAAGGAGACTTTTTTGGGAGTGAGCAATCGCATGTGATGGATGAGCCGGGAAATGTCTGTATCGAATTAGTGAGGGCGACTGGAGAAACGTCCCGATTAAGAGAGGGACTTGCTCTGCAAGCGGGAGAAGTGATCGATGCGGCGGTAATGAGTCAGCGTGCTCTGAGGGCGTTTTTAGCAGCAGAAATCGAGTCCGCCAAAACTCAGGGAGTCTTGTTGTCCTTGCATTTGAAGGCGACGATGATGAAAGTTTCCGATCCGATTATTTTCGGGCACGCGGTCAGCGTCTATTTCGAAAAAGTCTTTGAAAAGCAGACTGCTATCTTCGCGGAACTGGGTGTGGATCCCAATAATGGGATTGGTGATGTGGACGCGAAAATAGCCGCGTTACCTGAGGAAAAACAAGCCGAAATTCGAGCCGATTTGGCGGCCGTGTATGCGGAAAGGCCTCCTTTGGCGATGGTGAATTCGGACGAAGGGATTACCAATCTGCATGTTCCCAGTGATGTGATCATTGATGCTTCGATGCCAGCGGCCATTCGCTCCTCGGGCAAAATGTGGGGGCCCGACGGAGAGCTGCACGATACTAAGGCACTTATCCCGGATCGTTGTTACGCGGGAGTTTATCAGGCAACGATTGATTTCTGTAAAGAGCATGGAGCATTTGATGTCACCACGATGGGAAATGTTTCCAATGTTGGTTTAATGGCCCAAAAAGCAGAAGAATACGGGTCGCATGACAAGACCTTTGAAGTGCCGCATGACGGCAGCATGCGGGTTGTCGATGCGACAGGAACGGTTTTGATGGAACATGCCGTTGAGGCGGGGGACATCTGGCGGATGTGTCAGACAAAGGATGCTCCGATTCGAGACTGGGTTAAATTGGCGGTGGGTCGCGCCCGAGCCACGGGGGCACCCGCGATCTTTTGGCTCAACGCTGCGCGTGCGCACGATGCAAATTTGATTGAAAAAGTGAATCAATATTTGCCGGCACACGACACTGAGGGTCTGGATATCCGCATCATGTCTCCTGTTGAAGCGACGGGTTGGACATGTCAGCGTTCTAAAGAAGGAAAAGACACGATTTCGGTGACGGGAAACGTGTTGCGTGATTATCTCACCGACTTGTTTCCAATTTTGGAGTTGGGCACGAGTGCCAAGATGCTGTCGATTGTGCCCTTGTTGGCGGGAGGTGGCTTGTTTGAAACGGGCGCGGGGGGATCTGCTCCCAAGCATGTACAGCAATTCATTGCAGAAGGGCATTTGCGCTGGGATTCCTTAGGAGAATTTTTGGCACTGGGTGTTTCGCTTGAACTGCTTGGCCAACAAACGGGGAACGAGAAAGCTCTCGTGCTGGCAGAGGCTTTGGATGTAGCAACCGACCGGTTTCTGGAAAATAACAAATCCCCGTCACGGAAAGTCAAGGAGCTAGACAACCGCGGCAGTCATTATTACTTGGCTCTTTATTGGGCGGAGGCCTTGGCGACCCAAGCCACAGATGAATCCATGCGTGGTGTCTTTGCCCGGTGTGCAGAGCAACTGGCGGCACATGAAAATGCCATCATTGAGGAATTAAACGCCGCACAGGGAGAACCGGTAGATCTTGGTGGCTACTACCAGCCGAATCCGTCCAAGGCAGCCCAAGCGATGCGGCCGAGTTCGACCCTCAATGGCATTTTTGAGCAACTTCTTGCTTAATCCAGGAGAGGCTACTTGTGCTGCCTGAGAGGCCCAAATGGGGACGCAAGGTCGGCTAAAAACGTGTAGAATGTGGGAACAGGAGTTCACCCGTCCATATTCCCTTCCCCTGCTGAAAACACGTTATGAAATTTGGACTTTGGTCGACTTTGACAGTTCTCATCGGGTGTAGTGTCACTGCTGTTGCCGATGATCGTGAAGATTTTTTCGAGTCTCGCATTCGCCCGGTTCTGGTCAGCCATTGTTACCGCTGTCATGGTCCGGAAGAAGCCTCTGGAAAACTTCGGCTGGACTCCAAGACGGGATGGATGCGGGGTGGTGAAAGCGGACCGGTCATCGTTCCTGGTGACCCTGCGGCGAGTCTACTCTACCGAGCTGTGACACAAGCAGAGGATGACTTAAAGATGCCGCCGGCTGAGGAAGGCGAGAAATTAACCGAGCAGCAACTTCAAGATTTTGCCACCTGGATTCGTCAAGGCGCAATTGATCCACGAGTTGGCGATGTTATCCAGGATCCGATCGATGTGAGGGCTCGAACCCATTGGGCTTTTCAGCCGCTCCAGGCACCGGAGGTGCCAAAGTCCGAGCATCCCGTTGATTTTTTGCTCGCACGTCAATTGGCAAATCGCGATTTTCATGTGACGTCGACAGCCGACCTTAGAACAAGAATCCGACGTGCCACTTATGATTTGCATGGCTTGCCGCCAACGGCAACTCAATTAGCCACCTCATCTGAGGAGTTTCCACAGCTGATTGCGGAACTGCTCGCTTCGCCTCGATATGGGGAGCATTGGGGGCGACACTGGTTGGATGTGGCACGATATTCGGATGCCAAAGACGGGGTGTTAATGTATGACGATGCTCGGATTCGCCCTTTTGCGTATACCTACCGCGACTATGTCATCCGCGCCTTTAATGAAGACAAGCCGTTTGACGATTTTGTACGTCAGCAGATTGCTGCTGATCAGATGGGTTTGTCGCCTCATGATCCCGATTTGGCCGGCATGGGTTTTTTGACACTTGGCCGGATGTTCGATAGCAATCCGCACGATGTCGTTGATGATCGGATTGATGTGATTAGTCGTGGGTTCCTCGGCCTCACGGTAAGTTGTGCCCGTTGTCACGACCATAAGTTCGACCCTCTGCCGACGGCCGACTATTATTCGTTGTATGGTGTTTTTGCCAGCAGCATGGAACCCTACCAACGTCCGCGGATCGAAGAAGTTACTTCTGACGGCGAAGCTTATGAAAAAGAGTTAAATGAAAAATTGGAAGAAGTATTTGAGACGCAGCAGTCTCACTACGACCGTTTACTTAAAATCGCCCGAGACCGTACCCCTGATTATTTGGTTCAGGTAGCCACCACTGAACCGGATATTTCGGAAACGTCGATCTTTTTTTTGTCACTGCTTCCTGACCAATTGCGCCCTCAGATTACTTACCGCTGGCGGCAGTTGATTGCCCGACGAGCTTACGCAGAGGACCCGATTTTTGGACCTTGGCATGATTTGATGCGTGAGCCGGTTTTGCAGGTGGAACGCTGGAAAGAAATGGGTGTGGATGCCCGTCTGATTGCCGGACTAGTAGCGACACAGCCACTCACTCCCACAACCGTTGCGCGGACGTATGGCGAGGTCATACGAGGCGTCTGGGGCGCCGAAGAAGACCTCCAGCAGGCCATTGCGACAATCGATCGAGAGCTTGCCTTGCTGAGCGGAGAACCGATTAATCTCTCCGATATAGTAGCGGGTGGAAATGGATTTGGAATGGCAGCCAAGGGCCATGGAATTCATCCCGGTACTGGTGAAGCGACGACCGGTGAAACCGGATTTATCACCATCGAAAAATGTGACGAATGGATCGCGGTCCCCAGCAACCCATTTGTGGATGGNGTGTTTGTGCCGAAAACCAGTGTCGCAACGGTTTCTTCTACGGGACTTCAAATTGTCGATTTGCCTCCGACCAGTGGGCAAACTTGGGACTACTTTAAGTACGGTCCGAGTGGTGGCTTTACAGTGAATACGATCAACGGAATTGATTACAACGCTGAGCCAAATTGGATTTTAGCGATCCATGCTAACAAAGGGATCACCTTTGACTTGCAGGCTTTCCGAGATAGACATGAATTTCAAACAGGACATTTTCAAGCAGTATTCGGCCATGGCGGTGCCAAGGATGAGAGCACGCTTGATGCGGCAGTCTACTTGGATGGCAAGCGTGTGATGGAGCTTAAAGACTTTGCAGCGCAGCAAACAGGCCATCCGATCGATGTTGCTTTGCCGGAGGCGGCGCGTTTTTTAACCTTGGTTGTGACCGAAGGCGGGCAAGGTCTGACACACGATCAAGCGATCTTAGGCAATCCTGAAATTGTTCCCGATGCGAACCAACGAGTGAGTCCGGAACGGCAGAATCAGATTGCGAGCCTTGAACGCCAGCGGCGTGACTTGCAAGAACAAATTAAGAATTTGCCTGCGCTCGAAGGAGATGTGTTTGCCGATCTTTTGCTGGCCCAAGAAAGTCCGGTGTGGTTCCCCAAGCATGACCTTTATCACTATTTGTCGCGGCAGGCAAAGGATAGCTATCGGGGACTTGTGAATCAGCTTGATGCGATTTCTGTGAAGCATCACGCGGCGGCCGGTCGCGCGATGGTGATGGTAGATCGTGAGACTTTGTACGAGCCTGTAATTTTTCAACGGGGTGACCCAACCCAAAGGGGAACTGCGGTGCCTCGGCAGTTTCTGCAGATTGTGGCCGGACCGCAAAGAACTCCATTCAGTCGGGGCAGCGGTCGGCTTGAATTAGCCGACGCAATCGCTTCGCCAGACAATCCGTTAACGGCCCGTGTGTGGGTGAATCGTGTCTGGATGCATCATTTCGGCTTCCCCTTGGTCGCGGATCCTAGTGATTTCGGACTGCGCACCAAACGGCCTGTCCAAAACGAGCTGTTAGATTATTTGGCCACAAGTTTCATTGCCAGTGGCTGGCGAACGAAGCCCCTGCACACGTTGATTATGACCTCAGCGGCTTATCAACGCGACTCGCGGATTCCCTCCACGGTCGCGATGGCGCAGCAACTCGAAACCGATCCGCAGAATACGTTGCTCTGGCGCGCGAATCGTCGTCGGCTCAGCTTGGAACAGATGCGGGATACCATGCTCGTGCTTTCTGGGAAGATTGACTACACGATGTTTGGGCGTCCACCTCATATCACGGATCTAGAAAATCGACGGCGTACTGTTTATGCATTTGTCGAGCGACAAAATGTCCCGGATGTGGTGCGGACTTTTGATTTTGCCAACGCGGACACTTCGACCGCACGCAGGGTCCTCACGACCGTGCCGCAGCAAGCCTTGTATGTAATGAATGCTGAATTCATCCAACGTACGGCGGCAGAAATCGCAAGCCGTGTATCGGAAGGGACCGATGAAGAACGCGTGGCACGCTGTCATGACTTAGTGTTTGGCCGCCTGGCAACGTCTGCAGAGATTGAGATGGGTTTGGCCTTTGTGGAGGCAAACTCCTGGGAGCAATATGCCCAAGTTCTCTTAATGACCAACGAATTAATGTTCATCGATTAGTGGTACGAAAAGATGAGAATCGATCCTATGAATTTATCCGGGAATTTTCCCCTCAATCGACGAGAGATGTTGCGGCAGACAGGGACTGGTCTAGGGCTTTTGGCACTACCAAGTTTGTTGCAAGCAGCGCCCAATCCTTTAACGCCGAAAGACCCGCATTTTCAACCGCGGGCCAAGCATATTATTCACATTTACTTGAATGGCGGCCCTTCGCAGGTTGATACATGGGATCCGAAACCGGAACTGACCAAGTGGGGAGGCAAAAAGTTACCCACGGGAAATTTAACCACGGAACGTGAAACGGGCGTTGCCTTGGCATCTCCCTTTAAATTCAAGCAGCATGGCGAGAGTGGGCTGTGGTGCAGCTCGGTGTTTGAGCAGACCGCATCGCAGCACGCCGATAAGATCTGTGTGGTACGTTCGATGTATGCCAATACGCCGAATCATGAGCAGAGCATGCGGCTGATGAACACCGGGGACGAGCGACTCTCCCGCCCCAGTTATGGTTCCTGGTTGGTCTACGGTTTGGGATCGGAAAATCAGAATTTGCCTGGATTTGTGACGTTGTGCCCGGGGTTGCCAGTGGCGGATTACTCCAACTGGCGAAGCTCGTTTTTACCAGGAACCTTTCAAGGAACTTACTTGGATACGCGCAAGAGCGATGTCCATAAATTGATTGCCAATATCCGTAATTCCAACTTGACCACGGTTGATCAACGGAAGCAGTTGGATTTGTTGGCGAAGCTGAATAAGCAACATCAGGAGCCTCGCTCCGAAGACGCAAACTTAGAAGCCCGAATTCAGTCGTTTGAACTTGCCTTTCGGATGCAGCTTGAGGCGACAGATGCCTTAGACGTCTCGAAAGAAACACAGGCTACACAAGACCTCTATAAGGCGGAAACGGTGCATGGCCGTCAACTGCTTATGGCCCGACGTTTGATCGAGCGTGGGGTCCGTGTGGTGCAGTGTTATCATGGCGATGTCCAGCCATGGGATTCCCACGGTGATCTTGCCGACGCCCATAAAAAATTGGGAGAAGAGGCAGATGGTCCGGTGGCGGCTTTGCTTAGCGATTTGGAAAGTCGCGGACTTCTCGATGAAACGTTGGTCATCTGTGGCGGTGAGTTTGGACGTACGCCCGCTGTAGAGATTCCTATAGGTTCTACCGCACCTCCTACCGGCCGTGATCACAACCACCATGGGTTTACTGTCTGGCTCGCTGGAGGTGGTGTGAACGGAGGCATGGCTTACGGCGAGACTGATGAGTTCGGATACCAAGCAGTAGAAAACCGCGTCCATGTTCATGATCTCCATGCGACGATGTTGCACCTGATGGGATTCGATCACGAACGCTTGACGTATCGGCATGCGGGACGCGACTTCCGCCTGACGGATGTTCATGGTCAAATTGTGAATGAATTGATTGCATGATCGTGTTGTTTGTTTATGAAGTGACTTCAATTCAGAGCTCGTCTGAGTACCAGCAAACGAGCTGAAGGCAAAAATGAGCCCATGACGCACAAAGACCGTGCTGCTATCGGGAACCAAGAAATGCGATACTTCACCGCCTCTAGGCTGCCGGCAAATTTTCTGATGAATCTATCGGGGATGATGAGTCTATTAGGGCTGCTGAGTCTTTCGGAGATGCTGATCATGGCTGACGAACTGCCACCGCGCCAGTCACTCTGGCAAGGCCAAGCGCCGATTGGTGAGGGCGAGTTCGAGCAAGCCGATGCTTATTTTACAGTGCATCATCCGGAGCATCCGAATGGAACCGGGGTCGTGATTTGCCCCGGAGGTGGTTACGGGGTGGTGGTTAAAGATCCGGAAGGGCACGGGATTGCCAAGTGGTTAAATCGATTTGGAATCACCGGGATCGTGCTCGAATATCGATTGCCCCGGGGACGTTCACGGGTGCCTTTGTGGGATGCACAGCGAACTTTGAGGACCGTTCGCGCTCAAGCTGCCACATGGCATTTGGATCCACAACGCATCGGAATCATGGGGTTCTCTGCAGGTGGTCACTTGGCTTCGACAGCAGGCACTCATTTTGATGGGGGTGACGCGCAAGCAGAGGATCTGGTGGAGCGTCGGAGTTGTCGCCCTGATTTTATGATCTTGGTTTATCCCGTAGTGACGATGGGCGACAAGACGCATGCCGGTTCTAAGAGGAATCTTTTAGGCCCTGAACCGAGTGAGAATCTGGTTGCACTGTTTTCGAATGAAAAACAAGTTACCGATGAAACGCCTCCGACATTTTTAGCCCACGCTGTCGATGATGAGCCGGTGCCACCCGAAAACAGCCGTGAGTTGTATGCTGCCTTGCAGAAGAACCTGGTTGTTTCTGAGTATCTAGAGTTGCCTTCAGGTGGCCATGGATTAGATGGATATCAAGGACCGATGTGGGACGCTTGGCAAAAACAGGCGTTAGCTTGGCTTCGAGAGCAACAGCTGTTGGGGAAGCTAAACTGACACTGCTGAGGCAGCCACGGGTGTTTGCACATGATGCCGAGGCTCCAGATAGTCACGAGGTGCTGGGGAGAAGATCCTGTCATGCGTGTGCGAGTGTTGTTGGCTCTTTTGGTTGGAATGCTTCTGTGGGGCGATGCGACCACGGCGCAGGATCGCCCTAATATTCTTTTTATTTATTTAGATGATTTGGGGTGGCGCGACACAGGGTTCATGGGGTCGGATTTCTACGAGACGCCTCATTTAGATCGCTTGGCTGCAGAGGGGATGATTTTTACCTCCGCGTATTCTTGTGCTGCAAATTGCGCTCCTGCGCGGGCTAGTCTACTCTCAGGGCAATACACACCACGGCATCGCGTTTTCAATGTGGGCACTAGGCCTCGAGGGAAAGCCAAGTACCGGCGTTTAGAGCATGTTCAAGGGACGGATACTTTGGATCCGAAAATGCGGACCTGGGCTCATCGTTTACAGGATGCTGGCTACGCCACCGCGCTGATTGGTAAGTGGCATTTAAGTGATGATCCGTGTGCTTACGGTTTTGATTTGAATGTCGGCGGCACCAAGTCAGGTAGTCCGCCCGGAGGTTACTATCCACCTCATGTCGGGGCCCCAGGATTAAAACATGCGCCAGGAAATGAATATCTTACCGATCGCCTGACGGGCGAAGCGATCGACTTTGTCCGCGCGCAACGCGACCAAGCATGGATGGTTTATCTCAGCCATTTTGCCGTCCATACCCCGTTAGACGCTAAGCAGCAGCTTGTGCAAAAATATCGGCAAAAGCCAGCAGGTAAGTTGCATCATCATGTAGCGATGGCGACGATGATTCAGGCGGTTGATGATGGTGTAGGGCGTCTGAGGCAAGAACTTGAAGAACTCGGCCTCTTGAAAAAAACGGCAATAATTTTTTGTTCCGACAATGGTGGATTTGGTCCTGCCACCGACATGGCTCCCCTCAAGGGCTATAAAGGGACCTATTACGAAGGTGGAATTCGAATTCCTTTTTTCGTTCGTTGGCCTGAAGTCGTGGCTTCTGGTACCCGTTCGGATGAGCCAATCACGGGTGTAGATCTTTACCCAACACTCTGTGCGATCGCGGGCATTCGTCTGCCACCCGAGCAAACACTCGATGGTGAAAGTTTACTTCCACTATTTCAGGGGAGGCAACGTTCGGGTCCGACGCGCGCCCTCTTTTGGCACTTTCCTTGCTATTTGCAGTCGTATGCGGTTTGGGGAGAGCAACGTGACCCACTGTTTCGAACACGTCCCTGTAGCGTGGTGCGAGTGGGGGATTGGAAACTGCATGAGTTTTTTGAAGACGGAGCTGTTGAGCTCTACAATCTTCGCGAAGATATTGGAGAGACAACGGACCTGCAGAGTAGGTTTCCAGCGAAGCGGGACGAATTGCTGGACCGCTTGCGTGGCTGGCGTCAGGAACTTGATGCGCCGGTCCCGAGAAAAGAGAATTCCAAGTATGATGCAGCTGCGGAGGCCGCAGCTATTTTGAAGAAGCGACAACGTTAACAACGAAAGTGGGGGAGCAATGGTGAGAGGACGCAGGAGTTCAGTGGCAAAAACGTTCGTATGTGTCGCCATCGTGTTGTTGGGCTGCGGCGTGGATGTCAAATGGGTCCCAGAAATCTCCATCTCGGCAAGTGGCGTTCAACTAAGTGCAGCGGATGCGAGTGCAATTGTTGATTCCGATTGGCCTGGTTGGCGTGGTCCTTCGAGTGACGGCGCGGTCCTGGAGCAAGCGTTACCGACGACTTGGAGTGAAACAGAAAATGTGGTGTGGAAAGCGACCGTTCCCGGTCGAGGACATTCGTCCCCGATTGTCGTGGGCGATCAAGTCTTTTTGGCGACTTCAGATGAGTCGAAGCAGGAGCAAATGGTCTTAGCATTCGACCGTCGTTCCGGTCGCCAATTATGGTCCACGATAGTGTCTCAAGGAGGTTTTACTAGTGCATCGCAAATGCACAAGAAAAGCACGCATGCCAACGGCACGTTGGTTTGTGATGGCCAGCATGTCTATGGAGCTTTCTTAGCGCATGATGCGGTCACCGCTTTTGCCTTAGACCTGCAGGGGACAGAGGTTTGGAAACAGCAGGTATCGACTTTTAATTCGAAGTTTGGGTATGCACCGTCTCCCCTACTCTACCGGTCTTTCGTTATTGTGGCCGCGGATAATCGTGGGGGTGGTTGTATTGCTGCCTTGGATTCTGCTTCCGGAAAGATTGCTTGGCGAAAGCAACGCCCCGCTGTAGCAACCTATTCCTCCCCTGTGGTAGCCACGGTCGCTGGTCGTGAGCAGTTGTTCATTAGCGGTTGTGACCAAGTTGTCGCCTATGACCCAGCAACGGGTGAGCAACTCTGGGCTTGTGACGCCATTGCAGAAGCGACCTGTGGGACGGTTGTTTGGAATGACAAACATGTGTTTGCCAGCGGCGGCTATCCTGACACGGAAACAGTCTGTGTAGCAGCCGATGGGACAGGAGAAAAGATTTGGAGTGGCACCGCTCGCGTTTATGAGCCTTCGATGTCGATATTTGAGGATTACCTGTATGCCATAACGGACAAAGGGATCGCGCACTGCTTTGCTGCAGAAACAGGTGAAGAAAAATGGAAAAAGCGCCTGGGTGGGAATTTCAGTGCATCGCCGGTCATTTGTAATGGTTTGATTTATGTGACCAACGATCGTGGTAAGACCCATGTTTTTCAGGCGTCTCCTCGTGGTTTTGAAGGGGTCGCCGAAAATCAGCTTGGCACTCATGCCTACGCCAGCCCTGCAGTCTCTCGTGGGCAGTTGTTTTTNCGTGTAGGTGTCGATACGGCTGATGGCGGGGAAGAGCTTCTTTACTGCATTGGTGCAACTGTGAAGTAATCGTTTCCTTCNATGGATAGATTTTCAAGTAGGCCCAGAGGGCGANGCTGNTGGTTTGGNNCGCCCGNGTTGNGTCNCGCCTNATGCGTCGGAACAATAGTGTCTGGCTGGGGCAAAATGNGTGTCGTTTGCTCCGTGTAGTTGCAGTGAGGCAAAAGAGAACTTCTTATGTCGAAAAACAATCGCCGCTTGTTTGTTCAGCAGTCCTCTCTGGGGGTAACTGCTTTTATGGCCGCTGGCGGAATTAGTTCACCCTTGCGCGGAGCGCAACAGGCCAAACTTAAGATTGGCCTCATTGGCTGTGGTGGGCGTGGGACAAACGTTGCTGAAACATTTTTGCGCATTAAAAATGTTGAGTTGGGATACGTTTGTGATCCTGATGCTTCTCGTTTAGAGGCGGCACTAGAAAAATTTGGAAAGCACGTTAAGGCGAGCGGGGATTTGCGAGAAGTCTTGGAAGATGAAACGATTGAAGCCGTCATTGTCGCTACACCAGATCACTGGCACGCACCGGCAGCCATTTTGGCGTGTGATGCGGGCAAGCATGTTTATGTTGAAAAACCTTGTTCACATAACGTTCGTGAGGGACGCTTACTCGTTGACGCGGCGCGGAGGAATCGCTGTGTTGTGCAACATGGAACACAGGTCCGCAGTACTTCGATGATGATCGAGGCGGTTGAATTGTTGCGCAGTGGAATCATCGGCGATGTTTTGGTTAGCAAGGCCTGGAATATTCAGCGGCGTGGAAATATTGGCCATGGCAAACCGACCGATCCACCGAAAGGATTTGATTATGACACTTGGGTAGGACCGGCGACAATGATTCCGTACCAAGCAAACCGAGTACATGGTGGTTGGCATTGGTGGTACCATTTCGGTACCGGGGATATGGGAAATGACGGTGTGCATGATGTCGAGTATGCCCGCTGGGGGCTCGGGGTCGAGACGCATCCCAAGACGATCACGGCAGTCGGTGGTAAGTATTTTTTTGACGACAATCAGCAGTTTCCCGACACGCAGCAAGTGGCTTTTGAGTACCCCGGAAACGGAGCAGTTGGCAACAAGCGAATGTTAATTTATGAGCAGCGGTTGTGGTCAACGAATTACCCCCATAACGTGGATAGTGGTGTGGAATTTTATGGAACGCAAGGTCAAATGTTCTTAAGCCGGCGCGGTAAGATTGCTGTTTTCGGCGACCGCAATCAACGTATTCAAGTTCAAATTGACCAGCAACCTCAAGATACGGATGCACACGTCGCCAATTTTGTTGACTGTGTGCGTACGGGAGAACGCCCCAATGCAGACATTGAGTTGGGGCACATGACAACTACCCTCTGCCATCTTGGCAATATCGCGACTCAACTCACAACGCAGTTGGAATTCGATGGGGAAAAAGAACAGATTACAAACAATGAACGAGCCGATCGGTTGTTGTTGCGAGAATATCGCCCAGAGCATTGGGGAACACCTCACGACGAGAATCGAAAAGTTTAAGTGGAGATTTATCTTGATGCGCCTCCCGCGCAAATTCAGGCTCTGAAATATTGAGGAAATGAGAGATTGCGATGAAAGAAGACCAGCTTTTGACGGGCAAGCGGATCTTGATCCTGGTAGGCGAAATTTACGAAGATCTCGAGCTTTGGTATCCAAAATTACGGTTGATTGAAGCGGGAGCCGATGTGGTGGTGGCCGGTCCTGAGGACAATGTGCAGTACCACGGGAAGAACGGTTATCCTTGCTTTTCGGAAGCGTCGATTTCAACGCTGCAAGCAACGGAATTCGACGGCCTTGTCGTTCCTGGTGGATTCATGCCCGACAAGTTGCGGCGCGATCCTGTCGTACTGCAGTTGGTGCGGGATTTCAGTGATGCTGGCAAGCTTGTGGCAGCCATTTGCCACGGTGGCTGGATTTTGATTTCAGCAGGTGTTTACCGCAATGTACGTGTTACCGGATCACCTGGAATTAAGGACGATCTTATGAATGCCGGAGGGATTTGGGAAGATTCTCCGGTGGTGGTCGATCGACATTTTGTCTCAAGCCGTAAACCGGATGACCTACCCGACTTTTGTCGCGGCATCCTC
>JAKVBY010000011.1:44323-47897 GCA_022446825.1 Pirellulaceae bacterium | reverse complement strand
AGCGTACGCTACCCAAAGTGTTGTACTCAAGATGTCCGAAGTAGGTTGTAATTCGTGAGAATCTCGAGTGGTTGGAGAACAATTGAGGAATTGTTGAATTAGGGGCCCTGAAAGCGTTCGCTGAATAGAGGTTTACTGACGTTGGGGGGATTTGAAGGCCGTGCATCGGCATGTTACCCTTGATCTCAATGTGTGAGATGTGTGTGCAACTGAATACCTTGCCTATGACAGAGTGGATTCTGCCGTAAATCAATGAATCTGGAACCATTTTTTACTCCGTTCCAACCGGTTAGAAGCAATTTGGTGGATTGCCTTCGCTATTGGTCTGACGTCCTACCGGAAAAGGCCGCCTATTGCTTGTACGATGGTGAAGAGTCTGAGATTGTTTGGACGTACAAGCACCTGGATCGTTTGGCAAGATCGATTGCGGTCGAATTGTCAAAGCTCGATATCCAAGGTGAGCGGGTTCTCCTGCTCTATCCCCCAGGTCTCGATTTTGTAGCAGGCTTAATGGGGTGTCTTTATGCCGGTGCCGTTGCGGTTCCTGCTTATCCCCCGCGGCGAAATCGCAATATGAATCGTATTCAGGCGATTTCCGACGATGCTGCGGCGCGTGCCGCGTTGACGGTGCATGATGTGCGCGACCGCGTGGGGAACATGCTTGAGGAAGCCCCGACGCTCAAAAAATTGCATTGGATCGGGACTGATCGCTTAGACTCCAGTGTTGCTGACGAATGGGTTGCTCCAGAGATTTCGAGCGACCAGCTTGCCGTGTTGCAATACACTTCCGGATCAACGGGGACTCCCAAAGGTGTAATGCTGGCACACCGCAATATCATGCACAACGTACAGTTGATTACCTGTGGCTTTGCCCCCGCCCGCGAGGGAGCCGGCTTTAGTTGGTTGCCTACTTATCACGATATGGGATTGGTAGGGGGGATCCTTGAGCCATTGTTTGTTGGGCTGACAAGTATTTTGATGTCGCCAATGTCGTTCTTGCAGAAGCCAGCGCGTTGGCTGCGCGCAATTTCGGAATACGGAGTTTCGATCAGCGGTGGTCCTAATTTTGCGTACGATTTGTGCGTTCAGAAAGTGACCGATGATCAAATTGAGGGGTTGGACTTGAGCGGTTGGGAAGTAGCGTATAACGGTGCCGAGCCGGTGCGTGCNAAAACCCTTGATGATTTTGTCGAGCGNTTCAGTCCAATTGGNTTTCGACGTGAGACGTTTTATCCGTGTTATGGGATGGCTGAGACGACCTTGATCGTTACGGGAGGCAAGAAGGACGAGCTACCACGAGTCGAAGCTTTTCATGGTAAGGCGATTGATGAGTACAAAATTGTTCCTGTGCCTGCCGACCATGAGCATGCGCGTCATTTGGTTGGTTGCGGACAGGTTCTTCCTGACGAAGAAGTGGTGATTGCCGACCCCATGAAGTACGCACGGCTAGCCGACGATCGAGTCGGCGAAATCTGGGTCAGCAGTTCCAGTGTCGGACAAGGGTACTGGAAACAAGAGGAATTAACGGAACAGACGTTTCGCGCTAAGCTCTCGAATAGTACGGGCGGGCCCTACCTGCGCACCGGTGATTTGGGTTTCATTCATGACGGCGAGCTATTTGTTACAGGACGCCTAAAAGACTTGATTATTGTGCGCGGCGTGAATCGTTATCCACAAGACATTGAGATGACGGTCGAAAAAGCCAGTAAACGCTTGCAGGCAGGCGCCGTTGGAGCCTTTGCGGCGGATGTCTCTGGCCGAGAGCGCATGATTGTTGTGGCTGAGGTAGAGAGAACACGACGCAAAGATTGGGGTGACGTGATCGACGCTATCCGTCGCAATGTAACTTCGGAGCACGAACTTCCCCCCGATGCGATCATTCTCGTACGATTTGGCTCGATCCCCAAAACCTCCAGCGGAAAGATTCAACGCCACGCCTGTCGCCGCTGTTTTTTAGATGGAACGCTTTTGGTTGTTGCAGAATGGCGCGCTTGGGGCGCCGAATCGACAGTCGGCGAGGGTTCTGCAGAAGCAGCGCAGACTTCCGAATTACGAGCGGGCGAGGAAGCGTCGCTGGTTGATGCGGAAGTTGTTGAGATTGTGATGGATCATATTCGAGCGGTTGCCAAAGACCGCGCGGCGACGCTAACGCCAGATTCCAACGTTGCTGTGGATCTCGGTTTGGACTCACTTGAGAGATTAGATATCGCCAATTCACTTCAAGCGACGTTTGGAGGCTGGCTGCCTGTGGAAGTCGTTCAGGAGATCGAAACGGTTAAAGACGTTGCGATCGCCATTCAGCGGCACATCGCATCACGACCGAGGATAGAGCGCGAGCGGAAAGACTCGCAAGCGATGCTAAGTCGCAAACTGACTGATGGCGAAATGCCGGCAGCTTATTTCCAATTTGACCAGTTGCCCGAGTATACCCAGTGGAAAGCTCGTCATGATCAATGGGGTGCGACTGGTCAGTTAATGCCTTCCGAGCGAGTCTTTACGGGGACAAATCGCGAAACGGTCAATTTAAACGGTCAGCGTTTGATTAATTTTTCAAGTGCCAACTATCTTGGACTTGGAGCTGAAGGCAGTGTGATCGCTGCTGCTAAAGCGGCCATTGATGAATTTGGCAATGGTGCTTTGTCGAGTCGTGTTAACGGTGGAGAGCGGATTGTCGTCCGGCAGTTGGAGGAATTACTGACGGAAAGCTTAGGCGTTGCTGGTACACTGGTTTTTGATGGTCGGCACGCTGCGATTGAAACCACTATCGGTCATTTGTTCGGCCCGGGTGATTTAATTCTTTACGATCAATTGATCGACAGTAGTTTGTCCCAGGGCGCTATGATTTCTGATGCCCGGCGTCGCACCTTTCCCCATAATGACTGGGAGTCGTTAGATCAAATTCTGTCGGATGTTCGTCCTGAATATCGACGTGTCTTGATTGCGATCGAAGGCGTATCTGCCGTAAATGGAGATTCTCCGGACCTCTTGAAATTTATTGAGATTAAGGAACGCCATAAGTCGTTTCTTCTACTCGATGAGACGCATTCCTTGGGAACTTTAGGCCTTAGTGGGAAAGGAATTTGCGAACAAGCGAAGGTGGAAGCGACGCGAATTGATTTGCGCACCGGATCCTTGGGAACCACTTTGGGTAGCTCTGGCGGATTCGTTTCTGGATGTGCTGAGTTGATGCAATATCTACGGCACACGCTGCCCGGCTTTGTGAATTCCGATGGCGTTGCGCCGGCTAACGCGGCAGCAGCACTCGCTGCATTGCAGTTGTTGCAAGCCGAACCAGAACGGGTGGCGCAGTTGCAGTCGAACGCGCGGCTGTTTCGGCAGCTGGCGAGGCAGCAGAAACTGCAGATTGACGATGGCAATACGGCGCCGTTGGTTGCGGTGATTACAGAAAGCTCGAAGAACGCCACGCATTTAAGTAACCAGCTCTTTGATCACGGAATCAACGTCCACCCGCTTTGGCGCGCAGGCGACGCAAGCATTGAACCTCGATTGCGATTTTTTGTCACGTCTCTGCATCAAGAAACCCAGATTCGTGAAGTCGTGTCTACTGCGGCCA
>JAKVBY010000011.1:22902-44223 GCA_022446825.1 Pirellulaceae bacterium | reverse complement strand
CAAATCAATGCATGGATTCCTCAGACACGGGAGATTGCCAGTTGCTTACCGAGGCTGAAATTCAACGAAGCTATCGTAAAATTATTTCTGAATCAAAAGAAGATCCATCGGCTTTCGACCGTGCCGAAGAGCTACTTGAGGAGCTCCGTCTGGAGAGTCCTTTGAGGCACCGCCTCAGTAGCGAGATTGACGAACTACGCGAGTTGGCGAGCGCTGGTTAACCGCTGGTTAGCCTCAATTACTTCTAGGGGCGTTGCCCCTTTTAGATGCCAATGATGCGAATCTGGCTAGGCTGTATGAGCAGCTGGTGCTTAGCGTTTGATGTCGATGCCAAACGTCAATCCTGACATGTGGGCTTCTTCGTTATTTTGGGAGAGGTCGGCTCCGCGTGCAATGCCTTGCGCGAGGTAAAGGAAGTCATACCCCACACGGAAGGCCACGTCACGCCAGACTTCATAGGCGACGGAGACACGGACTTCTCCACCGAAGACGAATTCGGCAGCATCATCCGAAAATTCGGATCGCGTGAGAGTACGAAAGTTTTCGTCTCCCAAATTCAGCTCGCTGTAGTTAATTGTTTCGACAGAGCCTCGTCCCTCCAATAGCTGCCAGTTTTGCATGGCGAAAGTACGGATATCTCCGGACAATTTCCAGCGGTTTCTGTTTTTCACCCAGCGGAGACCAAGGTGACCGCCAAACATGCTGTTTTCAATGCCGGACAAAGAACGTGTAATTATCTGATTTACCGATTCGTCGACGGGGTCTGGAGTAATGTCGTTAAAGACAGTTGCGCCATTGGTGCGGTCTTTAAATACAGAGTAACGAAGTCCTAGATAAGGTTCCACGACGCCCCCGTAATGCAATTGCTCGAGGCGAAACGATTTGCTTAATTCAAAGCTACTATATTTTGCGACATTGATAGAGCGTGGTGCCACAATTTGGTCGTTGTCTGCATCGAAGTCTTCTTCCTCCGGATCATTTTCCTCATCTTCCGGATCGAAATCAAATTCAAGTTCGCGAAGTTCGCCCACGAAATTGGGTCCCTTGAGATCCCAAATTGTGGCGATCCAGCCGTGATTGTCTTCTGTCATGTATCCCAGTTCGTAGCGATTGCCCCAGCCAAAATCGCTGCGGCGAGCGGCCCCAAAGGGTTCACTATTAACGTCGATCACGACCGGTCCAGGACGGGACACCCGCGTCATAATACGGTCAAATGTGAAGAAAAACCCAGTACGAGTCGCCGCAACTTCTCCAAATTCCCCTAGTTCGGCAGGTGCGAAAAATTGGAGATCAGGATCAAATTCATCCGGATCAACGATGGGAAGTAAGGGCAAAATGTTGAAATTAGTGGCACCCGACGGGTGATACGTTGGTCCAGGCGGTTGCTGTATCTGACCTGTTGCAGCGGTTGCGAAGGACAAAGCAACGAGGGTCACGCCGACAAGAATCGATTTTCTTTGTACGGGCATCTTTTTGTTCCAACGTGATTGATGGCGGAAAGTCCGTGTTCTGCGCAACATGGTCTGCGCAGAGTTCGAACTACTTCATGTGCGGGTAGTATCGGATGTCCGTATCGCGGAAGTTGAGTAAGAAAGGTAAGGCTTGTCGGAAATATCGAATAATCTGCTCCCGGCCCGGAGGTGAAGGAGATAGAATGAAACGCTAGCTTGTTGGTGGTGGTGACTCGGCGTGAGCACGCCAGCTATGCGGAGCGTTCGTTGAGCGATAAGAGTGGTGATTCTGGCGTTGACCGAATTGCCGAATTCGGTGAACCCACCTATATTTGCGAGCTCATTGAGAATTACGATAGCCGCTGTTCGGCGCAGCCGTGTGAGGTGACCAATGCAGAAATTAAAGGATGTAATGTGGCCGTTGGCCGTTGTTTTTTGTTTTTGCGAAATTTCATTTGGGCCGGATGCGAGTGGCCAAGACAGTGGGCCAAAGTCTTCCAGGCTGTCCGGAGAATTTCTTCGAGTCAACCGTGATGATCGTAATCAACCGACAGAACTTCAGACATCGATTGTCAGTTATGTTCTGGCCGACGGGAGCGACGGGGAGTTGCAAGTTGATCTGGTAGGAGCGATTCATATTGCAGATAAGGGGTACTTCGAGAAACTAAACGAGCAATTCAAAAAGTACGATGTTTTGCTTTACGAGTTAGTGGCACCGGACGGGGCTCGGCCTACCCTCGGTGCAGCGGACACTGGCCCAGGGCCGCGTCATCCACTGACAGCTTTGCAACAGGGCATGAAGGATCTGCTGGAATTAGAGTTTCAGCTGGAGTGTGTCGACTACTCGAAAGATAATTTTGTCCATGCAGACATGACGCCTGCAGAGTTTGCCAAGTCGATGGAAATGCGAGAAGAAAGTTTAATGCAGATTGTCTTTCGTAGTATCGGTCAAGGCATCGCTGCTCAATCGACGGGCGCCAATGGTGCGAGTGATGCCCAGATCATGCTGGCACTCTTCTCCAAGGACCGCGCACACAAACTGAAACGGGCTTTTGCGAGTCAATTTGAAAACATCGACGGACAAATGTCGGTTTTTATTGGTCCGCAAGGTTCAACGATTATTACGGAACGTAATAAGAAGGCTTTGCAAGTTCTTTCTAAGGAAATTGCAGCTGGCAGGAAGCGGATTGGAATTTTCTATGGGGCCGGCCATTTGGCCGACATGGAAAAAAGGCTCATTTCTGATTTTCAACTGAAACGTGCCAGCGAGACTTGGCTGACGGCCTGGTCGTTGGGACAAAAGCAAAAATAGGCGAATCACCGCAGGTTAAAAGGGACGCTGGCGATCTGAGGGCGTCGATATTGTCAGCAGATCTTTGTATTTAGCCCGCGCCAGGTAGTGTTGTCGCATTGCTGACGCGTGCAGGTTTACGTGGGAGTCACGGCGATGGCAATGCTGTCGGTAAATGAACTGACAACGTATCGTTGGTCATTCGAAGAAGACGCTCATAATTACGTCAGGGCGGGATTTTCGGCAGTGGGTGTCTGGCGGCCAAAGCTGTCTGACTATGGAGAAGAAAAAGGGGTTGAACTACTTAAGGAAGTCGGCCTTTCTGTTTCGAGTTTGAATTGGGTGGGTGGTTTTACCGGAAGTGACGGCCGGTCCTATGAGGAAGCCGTAGCCGATGCTCGTGATGCGATTCGCTTGGCCGCAGAGCTGGGGGCGGGATGTTTAATCGTCTACAGCGGAAGCCGTTCTGGCCACACGCACAGCCATGCGCGGCGACTCCTCAGGAATGCAATTCGTCAATTGTTACCGATTGCCGAAGAATTTAATGTTACGTTGGCCATCGAGCCAATGCACCAGGGCTGTGCGAGAGATTGGACGTTTCTCACGTCGTTGGCCATGACGATTGAGTTTTTAGAGGAATTCTCCAATGATCACTTGCAGCTAAGCTTCGATACGTATCATTTTGGTTATCAACCAATTTCCGTCGATGAACTTGCCCGGATTGTCCCCTATGTCGCTCTGGTACAAGTGGGAGACGCAAAGCGGCCACCCACAGGAGAGCAAAATCGTTGCCCTTTAGGGCAGGGCGTAATTCCGATCGAGGACTACATTTCCGATTTTCGCAAAGCCGGTTATGACGGGTTCTTTGAAGTTGAATTACTTGGCGAAGACGTGGAAGCAGAAAGTTACACTCGCTTGTTGAGCTCAGCGAAATCAGAAGTGTTTCGCTCTGTCGCAGAGCCTTTGATTCATTGACTTGGTTGCAATGACGAAAAAAGGTTGTATAGGCTTTCTGGAACATCCTTGTTGGCAGTCTGAATCTCAGCGTTTTTCTTCGGGAATCACTTCCAGGCAAACTAGCTGGTCGCGTCCCCGCACGTAGAGAAGTCCATGAGAAAGTATGGGTGCTGCCCAACATGGGTTCAGAAGTAAAGGAATGCGCCGGTCTTTCAAGGGACCGTCACTTGCCGGCTCACGCAGCAGTAAAACTTCCGAAACGACGTCATATTTTTGAGGATTAACGCGAATTAATTTAAGGGTGCCGAACTCACCAAGGACAATAAAATGTCCATCAACATAGAGGAGAGATGTTCGTTCGCGAAACTCAGGGGGAAGTTTTTCAATCCACTGTACTTCGCCGGTTTTCCAGTCTAGGCAACGAAGGTCGGCATCTGGTTCGTTTCTGCCACTACAGCCATAGAGAAAACCGTCTACGTAAATCGGCGTGTTCCAATGGGTCATCATTGATTTGTCACGTTTCCGCCGATCGTCTTTCCAAGTGACAGAGTATCCGCCAGGTTTGACACTTAGCATGGAACTACCGATTCCGTACGTTTCGGAAATGAAAATGTTGTTTTTGAAAACCACAGGCGTGGAGGCGTTCACACTTTCGAGTTTTCGAGAACGCCAAGGGTAGTGAAAATCAATCGTCCCTGTAGCCGGTTCAAAGCCAAGTAGTCCTTTGCGGCAAAAGGCGAAGCACCAGCGACGCTCATCTATGGTGACGGCCTTGAGAGAGGCATAACTAGCCAATTCGTCAGAAATGCGATAGCGTTCTTTGCCTGTTCGTTTGTCAAACGCGACAATCCCGGTCCCATTTCCTTCGACGGCACCTCCGCTCTCGTAGAGCCCGGGACTATTCGCCGGGCTTCCTCCGATCATGCAGATTAACAAGTCATTTTCAATGATCGGTGTACTGCCGACGCCAAAAAAATTCGTCACCACACCAAATTCTTTTTCGGTATCCTTTTCCCAAATTAATTTGCCATCGAGGGCTGAAACACAAAAGAGTTTTCCTTCTACTCCAAAGGCATAGACACGATCATCGTCGATCAGAGGTGAGCACCGAGGCCCATTGTTGTAGCCAAGCATGTCGCGGTAGCGGGTTTCGTATTCGTATCGCCAGATTTCCTTTCCAGTTTCAGCCTGGAGGCAATAAAGGCGCGCCCGATTTGCATGACGATCGAACTGGAAGAGGCGTCCTTTGCTAATTGAACCAATTCCGTAGCCTACACCTAATTCACGTTTCCAAACGATGCGAGGTCCTTCGGCAGGCCAAGGGGTGATAAGCCCTTTCTCCGATGATTTGCTGTCGCCCGTTGGTCCTAGGAACGTTGGCCAATCCACGCCGACCTCTCGAGTCCAGAGGTTGGGCAGGCCGTCTTCTGCATGAGTTGCTGTGTGGGGCGCGGTGCCGGTAGCCAGTAGCACCACGGCCATAAGATTGAACAAAAGGCGTCGCATCACGATTCTCCTGTGAAACTAAGCGATTCACAATTCCATAAACCTGCCATACTATAATCCTTCTGCTATAAGCATGAACACCGGCGAATGAGTGCAAAATCGAGTGAAATACTTTATGGCCCGAGGAAGCAATGTTAGCGATTGATGAAAATGTGCAAATTCCGTTTACCGAACTCGATTTTTCGTTTGCCCGAAGTAGCGGTCCAGGCGGGCAAAACGTGAATAAGGTGAATACTAAAGTGACTTTGCACTGGGATGTTGTGCAATCTCCCGCTTTGCCTGAAAGTCTGCGACAGCGTTTTTGTAAAAAATTTCACCGTCGGATTAATAAACGCGGACAGTTAGTGATTTCGAGCCAGCGGTACCGGGACCAAGGGCGGAATGTTGCCGACTGCATCGAAAAATTAAGAAATTTAATTGCCGAGGTGGCCGTCGTGCCACGGACGCGAAAAACGACCCGTCCGACACGTGCATCGCGCGAACGCCGCCTGAAGGAGAAGAAGGCGAAATCGCAAAAAAAACAGCAACGCAAGCAGCCACGAGTTGAAGACTAGCTATGCTGCGGTTTTTACGATCCTTCCAGGTTTGGCCCGTCAGCAGATTACTACGGAAAAAGTGACGTATCGCATTTGTTGCGAGGAAATCCGCAATTAGCACGGTGGGGATTTTACTGAGAAGCGTGAAGTTGATTGAAATTCTCAGTGTCTTTCAAATTCTGAGTTCCGCAACTGCGTTGTTCTCTCAGTCTGGAATGAGGATGCGGACGTGCCGGGTTTGTTTTGCCATTGGCGTCTCACTGTACTTGAGAGCATTTCTGGTTAAGTGGACCTGCTGGACAAGATTTCTCAGAGGATTTCTCAGAGAGGCGGTCCTGCAGAAGATGGAAAGCAAACGATTTGCGTGAAAGAGGAAGTGGCAGCAGGTTGGTGTCCAGAGATTTCTCCGCAAATGAAAATTCACAAAGGACGCAATGACTTGGCAGTGATGCATCGCGGTCGACTTTTTTGGGCGGTCTAGTGGTACTTTCCCAGAGAAAAGCGAGGTGAAACCATTCAGGGGAGATCGCAGCAAGGTAGTCGCCCTGAAAGCCCTTCGTGTTATAATTCTGAAATAGACGGAATGCACGCTTCCATGCTTAAGGTAGGTACATGTCGGATCGCGAGTTTATTGACGAAATGTTAAGAGAATGGCCTTATGACCCTGAGTCGCTCAATGTGCGCGTTGCCTCAGGACATGATGGACGAGAAGTGATCCAGATGCGTGTGGACTTAGGTGTGCTGCAGTTAGAGTTCGAGGGCCGGCCAGATGGAACCCGTCCAGGTGGCTACGAAAGCTTGTACGACCATCTTGTGGCGCAAGCTTTACACGATGACGATTTCGAATTGAATGAGGTCGACTTTGATGAGATCGATCGGGAGTTTGTCCAGTTTTACCACCGTCGAATTTGTTGGCTAAGGCTCCAAAATTATCAGAAAGCTGTCGATGATGCCGACCATACAATTGCTTTGATGGACTTCTGTCAGGAGTATTCTACTCACGACCAGTGGATACTTTCGCATGAGCAGTACCGCCCCTTCGTTCTCTTTCATCGTACCCAGGCATCCGCACTTGTCCAACTCGAAGACGTGGGTCCCGAGGCAGCCATTGAGGCGATCGAAGTTGGCCTTGAGAAAACTCGCTCGTTTTTTGAGAGTCATGAAGCAGATGAACACTTCGGTGATGACGAATTGGTGCAACGCCTGGTTGAATTAAGAGATTCGTTACGAGTCGAATACAAGCTGGGGGACTCATTGCAAGAACAGTTGGAGTCGGCGATTGCAGCTGAGGAGTATGAGCGTGCCGCGGAGCTGCGTGATGAAATTGCTCGCCGCGATTTCACGCATTAATCGCTGAGTTGGTTGCCGATTTTACCAGCGAAGTTGCAAAATTTTCACGAACTGTCCAAGCCGCGTTGCGAGTCTCTTGTTTCCCTAACTCACGCTGAAAGCAGCCGTTACGTAGTGAATTGCGAAACATGTTGCGAATTGGCACGCCGAGTGCGTAACGATGGAGGCAACTTGTCTTCTCATCTTTGTTCGCAAGCTCAGCGGAATGCTGTGCAAAGGAGTGTCCCATGCTTGTTCTTACACGCAAACTTCAAGAAAAGATTCAGATTGGAGACAATATCACCATTTCGATCCTCCGTGTAAAAGGCAATACGGTGCGAATTGGGATCGATGCTCCGCGTGAAATACGAGTCATCCGCGCCGAGTTGGCGCGTTCTCGCGAAGGGGTGTCATCTGTCGACGCCGGGGGAGTTTCGTCGTTAGGAGGCAGTTCGCAGGTTCCCCAGCCATCTGCATCCGAAGACGAAGTTGCGGAAAATCCTTGTGGCACCGACATGGCTCCTCTCAATGTACCAGCGCTGCATTCCACGGTAGCGCGAGTTCTAGCTGCAAATGCAGTGTAAGGGTTTGTTGATTCCGAGATGAAGGGTGGTTTCAATGCGGCACAGTCCGAGAGGGCCCGATAGAAGAAGGCACCTTGGACATGAGGTGCGGAGTTGAGGAGTCCTTGGCATGATACGTTGCTGGCAGGTTGACCGTTTTTTCAGTCGTTTCTAAGGCGACTTGTTGAAGATGTTGCAAAAGGATTCGTCTCACGGCTAACACGCTGCGAGGATGTTGGTGGACGGTCGTATGTCGGGCGTCCACAATATCTTCGCTAGCGACATTTTCGATGCGGGCACTGGCTAGAGAAACAACCCCGTCGCCTTCGCTAGAAAATGGGTTCAGCCAGCTTTTGGACGAAGTGTGTCCCATGATGTTGTGATGAGTCACCCAGGGAGCTTTTTGCGCGGCTAATAATACCTGCAAAATGGGTGATTCCGGAGAAAGCGAATCGATACTGTTAGTCGTGGTCAAGAATTCTGTGTCTTTGAAGAAGCCAGGATTTTCACGAGTAATCCGGTTTGTCACACTCCGCAGTAATGGTGGTAGCGTAATGAGTTTTTGCCCCAGCCACTGGGTATAGGTGTTGGAGTAGTGGCTGCCTCGATGGGGCGTACCGATCGTCACAACTCGCCGGATCGATGTGTTGGGTTGGAAGAAAAGTGTGTTTGCCAGTTTTTGTTTAACACTTGGTTCTGCCACCAGGTCCTGAAAAGGTTTGTCGCTCAGGGCACGCCAAAAATCATCCTTGCTTTCGATGGTTTGTAGCCGTGACACCAAACCTCCCATGCTGTGACCTACCAGCACGAGTTGGTCAAGTGTTGCTGTCTGTTTGTCGGGATCAAGTTTTTCACGAGCGACTCTCAAGTCACTCCTTAATTGTGTTGCGCTTACCCAAAATGGTTGTCCGGTTGGATAAAGGTAAAACCAAAACTGATAGCGATCGCGAATTTCTGGAAAGCTTCGCAAGTCGTTGAACATCTCCATCCACGTCAAAGGACTTGACCAGAGACCGTGGACCATCAGCACAGGAATTTTTTCAGGTCGGTAGGGCTCAAGCATATAGAGGCCTTTAAGCGATTCTGTTTTGAAAGGGTTGAGCAGTCCCAGCGTGGCGGCTCCCTTCGTTTCTTGCAGCGCTGGATGATCCAGAAAATAACCGAGTGGAGTCGTGAGATCGGTTTCCAATGGAATGCGAGAATTCCCGACGGTGATGTGTTGCGCGGCGACCGAGTCATGTAATTCAAGGCGACAGTGTCCTGCTACTCTACCGCTTTGAGGGTCTTGTTGAGGAGGTTGAATGACACGTAAAAAAGCGGTCACTGGAAAACTGAGACCAGCTGGGTAAAAGCTTTCGGTAATTCCCCGGCGAGAATCCTGGTGCCGTACAGCGATTAAAGGTACCCCTAGCCCGTAAGTGTGGTGCCGATTTGCAAGACCTTCAATTTCGTAGTCTGTGGCGAATTCCAATTTTTCAAAGTCATCGGGATGCCACGGGCCATGCAGAGAGATGTCGACGTTAAATTCGACGTCACCCGATTTGATTTGTGTAGTTGTTCCAGGTTTTAAACGCCCTTGATTGTTGACAATGCGTAACGTCGCTTCGAGCGCCCCGTTGTAAAGGTCACAAGCTCCGCGAAACTGAGGATCGTATGCATTGCGCAAGCGACCAATGGAGGAGTCGAACAAAAACGAATACGCGTGGGCTACCGAGGAACCGTAAAAGTCCAAGGCTTTGTCTGTTTGCAGCAAGGCTTCGGCTTTCTTACCGTGAATGTACGCCAGTTCTGCTGCAGCATAGAGTTTTTCAGGAGAGGGCGACGTGGTAATCTCATTCTGCAATCGCATTAAGGCCTTGCTGGGATTGTCTCGACGGAGCTCTGCAAGGTCGTGACGGCGGAGTAAATCTTCCGTTCGTTGTGTGGCGCGTGGACCTTTCCATGAGAGCAGCTGCAAACGATTTTCTAGAGGATTTCGTGGAAGCTTTCGGACACTCAAATAGCTTTCCGAGGAGCAGCCTGTAATTGCCAGGAACATGGCGAGCATGAACCCAGCAGCAGTCTGCCGCGATTTACCGGTCTTGGAAATCCGTAGCCACAGTGGCGGATAGGCAATGCACTGCACGAAATGTTTCCTCACAAAGTTGTGGGTGATGAAACGGCACCGAGAGGTCAGAAAAGAGAAGATGGGGAAAGTAGTGGTGAAGGGGACTTATGGTCAATGCCGTTTGCCGACGATCCCCGTGGCGTACTAGAATAGGAACCAACGTTTTATCGTGTTTTTCCCTTTCTCGTGAGAATTACTGTGCCCCACGAACCACTTGCTATTCATGGCGGCAATGCAGCATTTCCCGACGGGCCGCCCGAGTGGCCGTTGCAGGACGCGACTGTCAAACGCGCATTAAATCGTGCGTTTAATGATGGTAGTTGGGGTCGTTACCACGGCCCGCACTGCGCACGCTTAACCGATACTGTGCAAGAGTTGCATGCGATCGACCATGCGTTCTTAGTGGCGTCAGGGACTGTCGCCGTGGAATTGGCGCTCCGAGCGGGGCGGGTGGAGTCAGGCGACGAAGTGATTCTGGCGGGGTATGATTTTCCGGGAAATTTTCGTGCTATTGAAGCTGTGGGGGCAACCCCCGTGTTAGTCGACATTGATCCCCAGAGCTGGTGTATCGATGTCCAGCGAGTAGAGGATGCTCTGAGCTCGCAGACACGTGCGGTGATTGTGTCTCATTTGCATGGTGGACTTGCCGAAATCTGGGAGCTTTGTGCGCTCGCTGCGGCAAAGGGCTTGACGGTTGTTGAGGACGCCTGCCAGGCGACAGCGGCACTGATTGATGGTCGCATGGCAGGTACGTGGGGAGATGTAGGAGTGCTCAGTTTTGGAGGTAGCAAGTTGTTGACGGCAGGACGAGGTGGTGCTTTGCTCACGCAAAAGTCTGATCTCTTACAAAGGGTAAAGGTCTTCTCTGAGCGTGGGAATCAGGCGTTTCCGATGAGTGAGTTGCAAGCGGCTGTTTTGCCGCCGCAGATCGCCAAACTTCAGGAGCGTCATGATCTGCGTTTGAAGAATGCCCGTCAGCTCATCGAGTTGCTACGGGATCTCCCTTGTTTGATACCAGTTGATCTTAACGAGTCCACAAATTCGCCAAGTTTATATAAATTAGCCTGGCGGCTCGACGAGTCTGCCGCTGGCTTCTCTAGAGAAGCCTTCGTTACTGCCATTCGAGCAGAGGGAGTTGCCCTTGATGCGGGATTTCGAGGATTTACTCGGCGAAGTTCACGACGTTGCCGACGTAGCGGGACCCTGGAACACAGCCAACGTGCGGCGGAGCAGACCGTTATCCTGCACCATCCCGTTTTGCTGACAGATTCGACGGTTATGGAGCAAGTCTCGTTGGCGATCCATAAAGTGATTGGTGGGTTAGGAAGCTAAGCTGTTCCAGAAAGTCCAGGGAATGCCATCATGAAGAAGATTCTAATTACCAATGACGATGGCATTGAGGCTCCAGGGATCGTCGCCTTGGCAGCGGCCATGGGACGGTTTGCCGAAACGGTCGTTGTGGCTCCGGCAGTTGCCATGTCGGGTTGTAGCCATCGAGTGACCACGGACCGCCCACTTCGAATTGAGGAACGTTCTCCTGGATGGTATGCAGTTGACGGCACGCCCGCAGATTGTGTGCGGCTAGGAATTTCCGCACTCGCGCCCACAGCCGATTGGATTGTGAGTGGTATCAATGACGGGGCGAATTTAGGAGTCGACCTGCAGATGTCGGGAACTGTGGCAGCCACGCGAGAGGCAGTTTGGCATGGGCGACGAGCGGTCGCGTTTTCCCACTATCGAGGTCCTGGCAGTTCGGTTCATTGGGACCGAGCGGTCCACGCTGCGGAAATGCTTTTTGAATTAGCGGTCCAGCAACTGCCAGCAGAGCCGGCGTTTTGGAACGTTAATTTCCCCGATCCCCTTACCATAGACCCTTTGCCCTCAGTAACGATCTGTTCGGTGGACGCTTCGCCACTACCTTTGGCGTTTCAACAATCGGAAGGTTGCCTGCGGTATGTCGGGGATTACCATTGCCGTCCCCGTCAAAATGGAACCGATGTCGACGTCTGTTTAGGAGGAGGCATTTCGGTCAGTTGCATTGGTGCCCGAGGGGAAATATTGACGGAACCGGCAAACGAATCAACGTAGCTGATGGACGGTGGACTACCCGGCGTCCCATTGTCGCCTTGTCGGACATGCTGAGACGTGTCCGGGTTGGTTACTAATTCTCCACGAAGAATCTCGACGTTCTGTGGAGCTTCAATTCCCAAGGAGACACGTTTTCCAGAAATGTGATTTACGACGACCGTGATTTTTTCATTGATCACAATCCGATCACCGACTTTTCGACTTAGCACGAGCATGTTTGCCTCCTCCTTGAGCGGGTGAAGTTCCACTTTTCTTTTCCCGTACGTTCACTCCTCAGCATGGGAGTCGGGAAAGGTGCTATCGGGAGTTCGCTTCACGTACCCTCTTTCTTGGGCGAAAGTTTCTGGATTTACCACATTTTCACCAAATATTTTGAACTCGCCAAGGAGTGCTATCGCAGGGGCTTGGCGTGGCTGAAATTGTTCCCCCGTCAACCACGGGGTGAAAATTTGATATCATGGCTGGCAGAGAACTGGAGAATCCCCGAAGAGGTGACTCACCGCGAAACTGCCCAGGCCGGTAGATTCGGAAAGAGTGGGGTTGGGTTCAATTGCAACCCTGGGGAGACGACGGAGGTAACCAAGTAACAAGGTTATGTTGATTGGCGAAGGGTGACTATGACATTTCGATTGCAAAGCTTGGTTTGGTTTGTTTGTCTGTTGTTAGGGGGCCTAGGAATGAGGGCACCAAGGGTTCAAGCGGACGAAGAGAGAGCCCGCGAATTTTTAACCCAGGCGCAAATGTTTGTTGCTGAGGGGGATAGTCTCAAGGCAACCGCTGCCGCGACGCAGGCGATTGCTGAAAAACCAGATTTTGTGGCCGCGTTTTATCTACGAGGTCGAGAGCAATTTCGTCTAGCTCGGATAGAAGAGTCGATTGCCGATTTCGATCAACAAATTGCTTTCGATCCCAATTCGGAACCGCGCCATTGGGAACGTGGCATCGCCTACTATTACGCTGGTGAATTTGAAAAAGGTGCGAAGCAGTTCGAGCTTTATCAAACGTATCATGACAACGATGTCGAAAATTCTGTTTGGAGATATCTTTGCATGGCAAGGGAATTGGGGGTTAAGAAGGCTCGTGAGACGATGTTGCCCATCAAAAACGATCGCCGGGTGCCGATGATGCAGGTCTTTGAAATGTTCCGCGGAACGGTTCAACCCGCAGAAGTTTTGCAGGCGGCCGAAGCGGATTCGCCTACCGAGGAAGTGCTCGCCGCCCGTTTGTTTTATGCCCATCTCTATTTGGGGTTGTTTTACGAAGCCAACGGTGACGAAGCCCAGGCCCAGAAGTATATTTTTCTAGCGGCCGATAAAAGGAACTCCGAGAGGCGTGTCAATCGTTATATGTGGGATGTTGCACGCATTCACGCAGACCTTATCCGGCAGCAGGGAAAAGATTCTGTACCCGAAAAGTAGGTTCTCACAGTTTACGCTGGCAAGGTTCTGGGCAAACTACTTTGTTGCCAGAAACAATCCGTGTTGTGTGGTGACTAGGGCGTGCTGAGGTTCTCGTGAACGCAAGCCCGGGCCGATTCGAGCCCCGAATGATTTGATGACGATTGCCGATAAACCAACGAGGTTGATTTGATGGCCAAGCCGATTCCCTCAGCGATCGACCCTACTACTTTGCTCAGCCTTGCTCAGGCGGTGATGCGCGCCGATCGTTTTCCACAAATGGCTTCGATCGATCAGGATCAGCCACGTTTGCGTCCCGTTTCTCCAGTCAAAACCGACGGATTTACGATCTATGTCGCGAATCTACGCGCTTACCACAAAACGCAAGAGATTGCGGCTAATCCTAAAGTGGAACTTTGTTACGTGGATGACGGTCACAATCAGGTGCGTGTCACCGGGGTGGCGGAAGTGGTGACCGAGAGAGCGTTGCTCGAAGCGATTTGGGAAACCAATCCTCTGCTGCGCCAGTATTTGGGAACGCTCGATAACCCCGACCTGATTGTTTACCGAGTCCTCCCACATCGCGTGCGTTACATGCAGGAATGGGCACTTGAGTATTATGAGGTCCCTCTGGAGAACAACCGTTCCAGTGGTGACGACTGAGGCAAAATGCCACCGATCGCGCGAGGTTGGTCTGTGTTTCCGTTGTGGGTCTTATACCAATGCATTCTACCGCTTACGCAGGTCGCGGTGTTCATTTTTGCCGCCGCCGGTTGGCGGTGCGTATAACTGGACTTTCGATTTCTGCCGAGCGTATTTTACGGAACCTCAGCGAACTTCGATGTCTTTCCAGTGAAACGCCTATCAGCTTGAAGGAGACTCACAAAAAACGCCGCTTGCTGGGCTGAACCCCACAAGCGGCGTTTGATGAAGCGAGGGGAAATCAGATCTCTCGGATCTTGATGCTCTTCCAGCGACACTTTGCGCCTTGGGGCCAGCCGGTTCCACCGTGAACTTGGACGGCGATACTGCCTTCGCCACCGAGACGTTTTACGATCTCCTCTTTGTCACGGTTGTATTGTTCATTAGTGGAAGTCGCACCGTCAAATTCACAAACTTTAATACCGTTGATCCAAGTCGTGATGCGGGGATACTTGCCTTCACAGCGAACTTTGGCGGTATTCCAATCGTCAACCTTCCAGGCTTTGATCCAGGCGTCTGGTGCACAGGCATAATCCAATCCGACTTCTTTTGTCGATTTGTGCTTTGAAGTCTTGAGACCGACAAGGTTTTCGTTTTCATAGATGCCGTCAATGTCGAAAGTGCGCGTGTTGAAGCCACCGGTCCCTTCGCCATAAAGTTGTCCGACATTGCCGGCGTCGTGGTAGTCCACCATCATTTGAATGCACTGACCAATGTCATTGCCACGCAAGAAGAGTCCCGAGCAGACTCCCCAATCAGGTTTCATGTCGATCAGTAACTCAAAATCGCCAAACTTTTGATCGGTCAAGAGGATCCCGCCATTTCCGGAACCGGGAGGATCTTGTTCACCTGTGATCGTGCCCTCTTCCGCACGCCAGACACCACCGGTACCGTGCCCGATTTTTTGAGGGTTTTTGTGCCAGCCTGCGAGCGATTTTCCATCAAACAATTCCAGCCAATCGTCTTTAGCTGTATTGGCGTAGGCCAAGCGATGGAGGGTGGTTGTCGTGAGTGCGGTGGCGGCAATCGTCTTGAGGGTCGTGCGCCGATTGGGAAACGTTTGTTTCATGTTGTCGCTCCAGAGCTGCTGGGTGCTGAATTTGTGCGGAAAATACAATGTTACACTGGGCTCATGATATGTCGTACTCGTGTGGCGGGCAATCAACAGGTGGCTTCTCATGCCAAAGGAATCAAAACTATTTTGATTCCTTTAATGCATTTTGGGGTAATGCAGGACGAAAAGATCGATCATTCTTGCTCCGCACTGTTTTGTGTTGTTTTTCGACAGGCTGTTGGTCGACCCTGGAATGGCTGCGAATTTGCGGACAAGTGGACCAGCGACTGACACGATTCGGTTCGGGCAATTACCGCCCCTGGTCAGTCTCGGCGCAGGTCAGGATCGCCGTGCCGGTAGACGCTGGCAGGAAGTGCCCGGCGCCGAGCATACTGTCCAACTCGGTGTTGATTGTTCGGTTGTCCGTGGCAGGCGTGAGCCATTGCGATAACCGTTTTCCCGGGCGGGCCGTTTTATTCGCCGGCCCGTTTTATTCGGGTTCGAATTCCGCCGGCGACTCCCACCACGCCTAGTCGCATTATGCAGCACCAGAGTGTCGAAGGCGTGTGATTTCTTGGACTTGGGGTCAGCCGTGTTTTTGTAGCGTACTGCGGTTGCTCGTACCTTTTCGCAGACAAAAGTGGAGTTTCGTGTGCTGATCGCTGCATCTGACGCTGCTAACCAATACGTAATATCTTTTCATTCTGGAGAATCTGATCCTTATCTTTTATAGGGTTGTTCTTTTCTCTCCTGCAGGACTGGCGTCTTCTTCTCTTCATGACCCTCACGGGACAGTCCAAACACACTCCCAATCACGTCAGCAATTAATAATAGAAGCTCAACTATCCACACCTGCTTCCTCTCTGATTCCGTTATGGTGTTGGGTTGCGGGTTAACTTTTGCTGGCTACCGCTTTGCGACAGGTGCCGGGCTGTGAGTCTTTGGGGGCTGTCTTTCCCGTTTCTTTGTGCGAAGTCGTAGGGGAAGCGTCTCGCGTGGCAGCGACTTTATCTGTAATCGTTTGCGAGGATTGATCGAGGGTGTGACGACTTGGTGTTGCCGAGCCAGTTCCTGAACGATTTGAATTGAGGTTGCGCCGTCCACGATTTACGGGCAGGTGAATAAGCGAGACTAGCTGCGGAATTGTGTAGGTGCGTTCAACCTCAGTGCCAAACCTCAGTGCCAAATCTCGGTGACACAAATCGGTGACACAAATCGGTGTCCGATACCGTTACACATGTGCAGATTTCTCTCAGAACGCCAATTGCTCTAGGTACGTTAGTTGAGGATAATCGCGTGTCATCTTCTTTGTGAAAAGTTCAGCTGAGAGGCGAATATAGAATATGAGGATATCACCTGAAGCTCCGGTGAGTTGTAGTTATCGGTGTCGGTGGCAAGGAAGATCGCATGCTGGCCGGACGGGGCGACCTAGGGGACCGGGTAGGCCGCAGGTAATGACGATGGCGATAGCGGTGCTGGCTGTACTGAGCGCGCTGGTGGTGACCGGAACCGAGATTACTGTCGATGCCGCGAAATCGCTGAACGTTTCCAAGGCGGGCAACGATGTGGCACAGCTCAAACGCCTCGCGCTGAATGTTGGGAGCGATTTCGCTCCCAACCGGGTGACCGACGCCTACCTCGAGCAGCTGGACATCCGGACCATCCGGTTGATTAATGTCGGCATCTCCGGCCATTTTGACGATGCTGGGAACTATGTTGAGATCAAGCCATCTCCCCGACTCGCAGACGGTCTGGCGCTTTGCCAACGACTCGGCGCTACCCCCCATATCATCATTCACGCTTTGCCCACAGAGTTGTTGAAATCGGTACCGCTTCGGGTGACGCGTAACCGGGCGCTCGGCATTGACCTGGTGAACAAACGCCAGGCGATCGGCCCCACCGACTACAAGCTGCTGGAAAACTGGTATCTCGCCTACTTTGAATACCTTCAGATTAAGCATGGCTTCACAGATGCAGTGTTCGAAATTTTCAACGAACCTGATTTGGGAATGCTGATCTATCCCACCGACGACATCCCGGCCAAGGGATCCGACGCCTCCTATGACTGCATGCTTAAGATCTACCGTGCCGCCTCCGCCGCCGCACTGAGGTTTGAAGCAAAGTATCCCGATCGCACCCTGACGCTCGGGGGACCGGCGATTACACTCGCCTTCACCTACGGCTACGACGATTCCGGGTGGGCCAAGAGGTTCGTGTTGGACTGCGCCCGCGAGCAGCTCAAACTCGACTTCCTGGGCCTGCACCACTACGCCAGTGTTGCCCCGTTTCGAGGCTTGGCCCGTAAAGGGCTGACCAATTATCCCCCTCTACCAGAGATGCTCGCCGGTGTGCAGGCGGTGATCGAGGAACATCTTCCGGGTCTCCCTGTCTGGCTCACGGAGTACGGGGCACACCACAATGTTGTGGGCGCGGTCGGTGAGATCAACGGCAGTCACAACGGGGCGGCTTTCAGTCTTGATTGCCTGGACGCGATGCTTGCCTTGGGGGTCGATTCCGCCAGCTACTTGGTGACTGCCGATCAGCAACGGCGCGACCCCGAGACTCAGGAACCGTACAATGTCTACTCCTGGTGCTCGTTCCTGACGGCCAGTGATTTTCATGGCTACCCGTACCCCAAAGCGCCCTACCATGCCTACAAAATGGTCTCAGAACTCGCCGGTAAACGGGTGGCGGCAACCGCATCTGGTGGCAACACCCGGGTATTCGCGGCAGCCGACCCCGCACGCCAGACGCTCCGTGTCCTGTTGTGGAATTTCGCCACGTACGTCCCAGAAAACGACCCCGTGCTTGACGAGGGGCACAGTGAAACAGTCACCCTCACGATTGCCAAGGCAGAGATTCCGGTGGAGGCCAAAGCAGTCCTCCGCATGGTCGACAAATCGCATGGCGATGTCTACAGTGCCGCACAGGCGAATCGCCCCGTGAACCTGGCGGCGGCGACCCCCAGGACGACCACCCTCCCGCTGACGCGTAACGCAGCACAACTCAAATTTGAAATCGTGATGCAGCCCGGCTCAATCGCGCTGCTCGAACTCGGCGAACATCCGACATGGACGTCACTCCAAACGCCCTATGCGGAGGAGGCTGAAATCCTTCTTAAGGTCATGCGCGACAATCGGGATGACGATCCCGAGAAGACCTTGCAGGCCGGCCGAACGCTGCTGAAGCTCGTCGATTGCCACGGCGAGCAGCAGAGGGACGCCTTGACGCTGCTGGTGGTGGCGGCCGGTAAGACGCAGAAGCTCGCTGTGGCGGAAACCTTTGCCCGGAGTTCCGAAACTTTGTGTAGAGAGTTAAAACAACCCCTCCCCTTTGCCGTTGCGCGGCGTTTGGGAGACTCTGAGCGGGAGAAAAAGCAGTATGTCGCTGCTGTTGAGCGATATCGGCAGGCGGTGGCTGCCCCCGATTGCGATTGGCGTTTACGCTTTGGAACTGAGCTCGCGCTGATCGAATGCCTGACCGCGGATGGAAAATTCGAGGAAGTGATCGCCTTCTGTGATTCGGTCATTGGCCGCCAAGAAGACCTGGAAAACGTTGCCGTGCTCAAGGGAGATTTCCGCGTCAGCCAGATCGAAGCTTGGCGCCACTTGGGAAAAACTGCGCCGATGTTTGCCGTCTACCGCGAGTTGCTCAACAGCAACGCCAGCGACAGCGCCAAGCTCGGTGGCGTGGTCGCCGTCGTCGCTTTTTATCAGGCGCAAAACGCCTGGGATAAGGCGCTGGCCGAAGGCAAAACTGGGCTCGCGCTCCCGGATCCACACCCCGGATTGCGGGGCAAGTTAAAGACCATGTTGATGCAAATCGAGAGCGCCAAGGCCAACGAACGCCAGTGAGGAAAGCATGATATTTCTCAAACAGACAATTTCCTTGGGGGTCGTGACAGCGGCGCTCCTTACTTCCTGCAACACCGCATTTTCGGCGCAGCTCGAGATCTTGGCCAGCGAAACAGAAACGGTTACGGGCGGGAACGATATTCAGCAGCTTAAGAAACTTGCCCTATCGACAGGTTGGGAATTCACCCGCAACAAGATCACTGATCTCTACCTTAAAGATCTGGGCGTCAACCGGATTCGGTGTATCAACATTGATAGCTTCCCTGGCGAATTTGATGAACAAGGGGCCTACAAAATCCATGGCCACATGACCACACGCCTTGATCACCACCTCAAGACCTGTACCGAGGTCGGTGCCATCCCACATCTGGTAATCGGCCCCTTCATGCCCAAAGCGTTGACCCGCCGAGCCGAAACCACCCAGATAGAAAATAAAGGCATCATGGGGAACGTCGGCGTTTCCGGGAGGATCTACGGTCCTGTCGACTATACGCTCTACCGCAACTATTTCGTGGCGCTCTTTGAACATGTCCTGGTCACCAAAGGGATTACAAATGCCGTCTTTGAGGCTTACAACGAGCCTGATATCGGTGGGGGGTTCATCTATGAGACACCCGTAGCACCGGGCCGTGGTAGTAAGGAGGCTTACGACAACCTTTTTAAGAACTACCGCACCATTGCCGAAGCGGCGGCCCTTTTCGAACAGAACCATCCGGGACAACGAGTCGTGTTAGGTGGCCCCGCACTCGCCTGGGCGTTTACCTTCAAGTTTGGAGCGTTCAACTGGGGGAACCGTTTTGTTGAGGACTGCGCCAAGAATAACCTCAAGCTGGACTTCATCGGCGTTCACTACTACGGGAACATCTCGCCCATCCGCGGCGATACCAACGAGGAATACAATGCGTATCCCTCCTTTCTGCAGATGTTTGCAGAGCTCAACGCCGCGATTGCCGAGCACAAGCCTGGGCTGCCCATTTATATGAGCGAATACGGGCCCAGCTTTGACGTCACCTCCCGCCCGCAGGCCATGATCAACGGCAACCACACGGGTGCCGCCTGGAATATGGCGTTTCTCAAGGCCATGCTGGAGACCGGCATCGATGCGGCTGCGTACCTGGTAACCACCGATATCGCCCGCAAAGACAAAGGTCATGAACAGCTGAACAATGTCTGGGGTTGGTGCAGCTACTTCGTCAATCCGGAGGCCTATGGTTATCCGTATCCCAAAGCCCCCTATCATACCTACAAAATGATTTCCGACCTGCAGGGCACACGTGTGAAACTGAACCGGGAGGGTGGGAACACCGATGCCCTTGCCACGGTGGATACAAAACAGAAAACACTCCAACTCCTCCTCTGGAACTATGCGGCGGATATCCCGGAAACGAGTTTGGCAATTGATCGCTCGGTGCCGGAAACACTGACTATCAAGATCCACCAGGCAAGTGATCTTTTCGGTACCAATCCCCAGATGATCAGCAAGCTGATCGACGCCGAGCACGGCAACATCCTGCGACTCCGCGAGTCCTCGCAGCCGCTGACGTGGCAGGCGGCTCACCCCGCCATCACGAAACACGGCGCCGTCGCACTCGCAGGGGACACGCTTGTGATCAATTTCACCATGCCGCCCTCGTCCGTCGCCATGATCGAACTCGGCCCGGACCCGGACTTCCCCACACCACAAATCCCCTATTCGGAAGAGGCAGCACGTCTGCTGCAGGTCGGTCGGCAGAAGATGAAGACCCAGGAGCACGGCCAAGCGATCGAGGCGTTTCAGGCGGCCCAGGCGATTCCCGCTGCTGCGGCCTATCAAAAAAGCGATGCCCTCTGCCAGCTGCTGGGGTGTGCAAGACTGCGGGGGGACCAGACGAGTCTGCTGGAAACGTCGCTTGCATTGATCGCGTTGAAAGACGCAGACCCAACACATCTGTCCCATGCCTTGATTGCCGCAGCGGAGCAATATCGCCACCGACAAGATCTGAAGAAATCAAGCGAACTTTGCCGCAGGATATTGACCATCTCTTTTAACCGTTATGACCGCATGCGTGCCGAACTTTGCTTAGGGTACAACCTGATGGACCAGAAGAAGTATGACGATGCGGTCGCTATGTTCAGCGAGGTGCACAAACAGGATTACTTCGGGGGTCGGCATTTCCGCGTCCCCGCATATTTGGCAACTGGCATGTGCCGCTTCAAACAGAAGGATTATGAGGGGGCCATTGCCGCTTACCAAAGCGTCCTTACCAACCAGGACATTCAAGGCGAGGGATCCGAGCTGTACCGGCTTTTCGCGGTCAACCGCATTGCCCGCTGCTACCTTGCTTCCGGTGAGCCTGAAAAGGCACGTAAAATCCTGGAGGACGCTGGTGAATTTCCCGCGGAGATTCCTTACGACCTCTAGGCATGCAATCCACGAGCCATGGCAAACCCAGCCCGAGAACGCTTACTCGGACAGTGAGCCCATTGGTTGCGGGACGATTTTTCAA
>JAKVBY010000011.1:0-22802 GCA_022446825.1 Pirellulaceae bacterium | reverse complement strand
GTTTTTATCATGGCGGACGACTTAGGCTACGGGGACCTTGGTTGTTTTGGCCAAAAGCAGATCCAGACGCCGAATATCGATCGTTTGGCCCACGGCGGTATGCGTTTGACAGATTTTTATGCCGGTTCCACCGTCTGCGCCCCGTCGCGTTGCGTGTTAATGACCGGTTACCACACCGGTCACGCTTTCATTCGAGGGAACGGTAAGGATAACTTGCGGCCGGAAGATCTGACCGTCGCCGAAATTCTCCAGAAGGCGGGATATGCGACCTGCTTGACAGGTAAATGGGGACTCGGGCATGAAGGTTCGACAGGCGTACCGAACCGTCAAGGGTTTGATTACTTTTTTGGCTACCTTGATCAACATCACGCCCACAATTACTACCCGACATTCTTGCTCCGCAACGAGGAACGTGTGCACTTGGATAATGTGGTGCCTCAAGAGGGAAAATTCGGACAAGGAGTTGCTACCAAGAAGGTCGATTACAGCCATGATTTAATTACCGACGAGGCACTTGCTTTTATCGATCGAGCAGCTGGTCAACCCTTCTTCTTATATGTGCCTTGGACGATTCCACATGCGAACAACGAAGCGAGGAAGCGAGGCATGGAAGTTCCTGATCTGGGCCCCTATGAAGGCAAAGACTGGCCACTGGCACAGAAAGCACACGCAGCGATGATCACCCGTATGGATCGGGATATGGGGAGAATTCTGGCGGCTCTGAAGAAAAACCAGCTTACTGAGGAGACGTTGATTATTTTCACGTCGGACAACGGCCCCCATCGGGAAGGTGGTAACAACCCAGATTTTCCAGATTCTAACGGGCCGCTCCGAGGCATTAAACGCGCTTTGACAGAAGGGGGCATTCGTGTACCCACCATTGCTTATTGGCCGCAACGGATTGAGGCTGGGACGACGACAAATCATGTGGGTTGTTTTCAGGATGTCATGCCGACGCTGGCGGAGTTAGCCGGGGTTTTACAAGAGGTTCCTGCAGACACCGATGGAATTTCATTTTTACCGACACTATTAGGACGGGCTCAAGACCAACAGCAACATGATTTTCTTTATTGGGCTTTTTATGAAGGTCGGGGTGGGAGAGCCGCTCGGATGGGGAAATGGAAAGCCGTGCAACAACCGCTGCACACCCCGCTAAGACTCTATGATCTCTCGAAAGATTTGGGAGAAGAAAAGGATTTGGCACCGGCAGAGGCGGGCCTGGTCGACGAGTTGACCGCCTTGATGGACCACGCTTACGCACCTTCGGAACGTTGGAAATTTCCGCAACCTCGCAAACCAAAGTGATCGTTCTAGGGAGTGGTAACGACACCTGATGGTTCGCTCAGAGGATTTTTTGCGCAGTTTCTTTGACCGCCGCAGTTAGCACTCGCTGCCCTCTTTCAAAACGATGTTGGCGGTCATTGTGTCGCCAGGCGAAGGTTCCGGAACCAAACTTCCTCACTATGGTTCTGCAAGCCGAGAAAGCCTTTGCTGCGGCGTTCCATAAGTTCTGGAAATTCGGCAGTTTGTGCTGCGACGATTACGATTCCGTTGTGGGTCACTACATAATTCTTGGCGGTACAGTGAATTTCAAGTGTGTTCCAGTGGCCGACGGGAAGGCCGACATGTTGCCGCGCCGGCGCAATCGCATAGACACTACCGGAGAATTGATAGGGCTTGAGGTCTTTGTAACGCGTTGACTTGTCATCAAGGATTTGAACTTCGACGCCGGCCCCCTCGCCATGATGATTACCATCAGCAGGTACGCGTAGGTAGACTCCCGAATTGCCGCCATCTCGCAAACGGTATTCCAGGCGCAGGTTGAAGTCGTCGTATTCCGCAAGACTACGTAACCAAGGTCCCTGATCGCCGGTACAGAGCAGCTCGCCGCCGGCGGCTTTCCAGCAGAGTGCGGCATCTTGGCCCGCACCCTCCCAGCCCGTGAGGTCCGTTCCATTAAAGAGGGATTGGTGATGAAGTTCGGTGATGGCGATATTGCGGAAGAGAAATTGGCCCCCGCCCGGGACTTCCGATTGTAAACCGATATAGCCCGACAGGGCTTCGAGAGAATTCGTCTCCCAGGCAAAATGCCCGTTGATCTCCAGTTCTGCATGGGGCCCGATGACCGTCAGCTTGAAATGATTCCAGTCACCCGGTTTTACTAAATCGGGATTGGCTGCCAGCGGTTGTCCAATCAAATTTCCTTCGTGACCTTGGAGTAGGTTGATCTGGTACTGCTGGGGCCAATGTTCGTTTTCGCTTGGCAAGGCAGCGCGGATGTAGATGCCGGAATCCCATTTCTCCTCACGCAGCGGACGCCATTCGATTTCCAGAATAAAATCGGTGTAGGCGTGATTGGTGCGGACAAATCCGTTGCCGTCTTGGAGCAGAAGACTGCCATTTGTAACCTGGGCATCGCAGCCGGTAACGTTCCAGCCATCCAAATTGGCACCGTTGAAGATCGTGTGGCGAAAACCCGCATCGTCGCGGGCTTGGGTCAGGCTGCCGTAAAATGCAAAACAGAGCCAAGCAAATGTCGAGGTTGTCCGAAGCATGGTGTTTTTTAACTCCAAAGATCCGAAGGGAGTGTAAGGGCCTGAAAACCTTCCCCACTTATAAGCGGCGCAATCGCTTGATTCAAGTCAAGGTCCGACGGCGAGGTGCTTTGCAAAAGGCATGTTTCTTTAGGACGTTAGAGGGTGTCGAGGGCGTTGGTCTCTTCGCCCGGCTCAGGACGCAGAGGTTGCGTGGTGCGGCCGCGTGGACGTGGAGGACTTGTCTCTGCAGGGGTTGCGACAAAACTGGAGATGAGGCGAATCAGCAAGCCCAAGAAGAGGCCAACGGCAATCACCAATAAACGAGATTTCAAGGCAGTCTCCTCGTGATCTGTATTGGGGAGATCAATCTTGGCATATCGCGGCCCCGTAAAAGAACAAAGTACGCTGCGACTCCAAACGCCAATCAAGTATGCCAATCAAGTATGCCAGCGAAGCCCCGCTGCGAACAGGGCTGGCCACAGAAATCTGTAGTTTTGTGACACGTTGCGAAAACGTTGGGGCCACCTAGCCTGCGCTGGAAAAGGCGATATTGTGGTGAGACGCTCACTAGTAGTGACGGTCCGAAATCATCTTTGGCAGTAGGAAGTTGAGCTTGGCAACGCACGTCGCCCTATTCTCACTTGGCCGCATTCGAGAGCCGGTTCGTCCTGGAGCGATTGGCGAAACGGCCTAGCTTGAACAGCAACTTTAAGGATCTGAGAAAGAGCACCAACAGACGCGTTGCGGATGATCGCACCTTAAATTTTCTTGACTTTTTTTGGTTTGCAGAGACGCTTCTTCTTGGCCGCCACCACGCGGCATTCTTTACAGCGGAAATCACCCGGTTTGGCTTTGCGAATTGGCTTTCCTTTTAAGCAGCCCATGAATGCGATTTCCTTCGTGCGCCTCGTCGAGGAGCATTATTCCACCTTTAAATGGCAGTCGATTGACCAAATTTGCTCGGTGCTACCCCAAGTTTCCGTCGAGAACCGACTGACCAGTTTGCACGCACCTGCGGCAGTACCCTTTCTAGCATAACATTCCGGAGTGGCGGGCGTCACCTCGGCTGCTGCGTAGCTGCGGAGTGAATATTTTCAGCTTGCTTGGTGTCTCCCCAGTGGTTGCGCCAAGCGGACTTCTGTCTACAATAGAGTCTTCTTCTTTGGGGTGCTGTTGCCCGCAAGATCATCGTATGTAACTACTTTCAGCCTGTTCTAGAAAACGAGGCAATCCTTGCGCAACTTGATCATATTTTTCAGTGCGTTTCCACTGCTGGGAATCGAGACCGGTAGTGCAGCCGAGCCGATCGATTTTGAACAGCAGATCGCGCCGTTACTGGCGGCTCACTGCTTGGAATGTCATGCTGGCGCCGAGCCAAAAGCGGGATTGGATCTGTCGCGTCATGAGGCCGCCTTACGGGGTGGTGAAAATGGCGTCGTGTTGGTTCCTGGAGACATTCAGGAAAGCCGACTTTGGGAGATGGTCTCTACGGACGAAATGCCGCCCGAACACCCACTCAGCGCCGAGGAAAAGGAGTTGCTGCAGCGGTGGATTACGACAGGCGTTTCCTGGGGTGCGGGTTCCATCGACCGCTTGCGATACACCTCTGGCCGTCGTGCTGGATATGATTGGTGGTCCTTGCGGACTTGGCACATGCCTGACTTGCCCGCACCTGCAGCGGGAGAGTGGTCACGCAACGGCATCGATCATTTTGTCTGGGAAAAATTAGCGCAAGTTGATTTGACTCCTGCGGCTCCGGCGGACGCGCGTGTTTTGATTCGGAGACTTTATTTTGACTTGATCGGCCTGCCACCGACTCCGCAGGAAATTGCCGATTTTGTCAGCGACCCTTCCGAAGCAGCTTATCTCGAAATCGTTAATCGACTTCTCGAGTCGCCTCGATATGGTGAACGCTGGGGGCGACATTGGTTGGACGTGGTACGGTTTGGTGAAAGTAACGGCTTCGAACGGAATGGACCACGACGAAATTTTTGGCATTACCGTGACTGGGTGATTGAGGCCTTAAACCAAGATCTACCCTACGACGAATTCGTGCGCATGCAATTAATCGGTGATTTGGAGAAGCCAGGTCCGGAAGGTGTGGCTGCCGCGGGTTTTTTAGTGGCAGGTGTTCACAATACGGTGGTCGGCGGGAGCCCACGGATGAAGAAGCTGGCGCGACAGGATGAACTGGAAGAACTGGTAGGGACGATCGGCCAAACCTTCTTGGGCCTGACCGCCAATTGTGCGCGCTGTCATGACCATAAGTTCGATCCGGTTCGGCAAGTCGAGTATTATCGCTTGGCAGCAGCGGTTGCTGGCGTGAATCATGGCGAGCGCACCGAGCGTTTGGTGGAAGAGAAAACGCGTTTGGCAAATCTGCAGGCAGAGATCACCTTGCTTACGCAATCCCTGCAGAGCATGAACACACTTGCGCGAGAAGCTATTCTGAAATTGCGAACGGACGAATCGCGACCACCGCCAGCTCCCCCGCAAGCATTTGCTCAGTGGGAATTCGATGGCGACTTGAAGGATAGCATCGGGAAGCTCCATGGCCAGGCCGTGGGTGCGATCCAGTTGGAAGAGGGTGCGTTGGTGCTGGACGGCAAGAGTTATGTGGAAACCTCCCCGATTGACAAGAATGTCACTGAAAAAACATTGGAAGTCTGGGTGCAATTAGACGGACTCGATCAAGCAGGTGGTGGTGCCATCAGTTTGGAAACGTCGAATGGGGTGCGATTTGACTCGATTGTATTTGCGGAAAGAGAAACGCAGCGTTGGATGGCAGGCAGCGAAGGTTTTTTGCGAACCGAGTCTTTTGAGGGCCCGAAAGAATCGGAGGCGGACCAGCGCGCGGTCCATATGGCGTTGGTTTATCGAGCGGACGGCACCATTGTTGGATATCGCGATGGTCAGTCCTACGGTCGAGAAATTCGCAAGGCTGGCCTGTCTCAATATAATGCCGGTGCTTCCCGCTTTATCTTCGGCTTACGCCACACGCCCGTAGGCCCCAATAAACATCTCCAAGGTAAGATTTTGCGGGCTAGTTTTTATGACCGCGCGTTAACGCCCGAGGAAATCGCCACTTCGGCGGGCACCAATACTGACTACGTTGGAGAAACAGAAATTGTCGAGTGGTTGTCCCCGGTTCAACGCCTCGAACGCGCGCGACTGAAATCGGAGTTGGACGAGCGACAGACACTGCTGGCGAAGATTCAGGAGGATTCAAAACGTGTGATGTATTCCGTCACTCCGACGGGGATGCCTGCGGCGACAAAGTTCCTGCATCGCGGGGATGTTGATCGTGAAGGTGAGGTCGTGACTCCAGGTGGCGTGGCTTCGGTCGCTGGTGTCGAGGCAGATTTTCAGTTGGCAGCAGACGCTTCGGATGCAGACCGGCGCAGAGGTTTGGCAGCTTGGATTACCGATGACGAAAACGCTCTCTTTTCCCGTATTATTGTCAACCGACTGTGGCACTACCACTTTGGGCAAGGCCTGGTCGATACGCCCAGTGATTTTGGCTTTAATGGTGGACGGCCCAGTCATCCCGAGTTAATCGATTGGCTCGTGCATCAGTTACGGTCCCATGACTACCATTTGAAGCCGTTGCACCGGTTGATGGTGACATCGAGCACGTATCGGCAGTCCTCGACTCCCAACGCAGTTGCCCAAGCACAGGATGCCGAAAATCGATTACTGTGGCGGATGACGCCACGACGTTTAGAGGCTGAGGTCGTGCGTGACTCGATGTTAGCGGTAGCTGGCAAGTTGAACGTGGCGATGGGAGGTCCAGGTTTTGAAGACGTGAGCGTCAAAGAAAATAATGGAACCACCTATTACGAGCCCCTGGATGTGGATGGGGATGCCTGGTTTCGCCGCACGGTCTATCGCTTTAGTCCGCGCGGTGGTCGCAGTGCCCTCTTAGATACATTTGACTGCCCCGATCCGTCGGCCACGGCCCCCCGCCGGGCGGTGACGACGACGCCTCTGCAAGCCTTGAGCCTGCTTAACAACGCTTTCGTTTTACGAATGAGTCATTATTTTGCGGAACGCATTCTTTCCCTGAATTTGCCGGATGCCGAGTCGCAGGTTCGCAGTGCTTGGCAGTGGACTGTCGGACGTGCACCGAATGCGAAGGAAGAGGAACTTTCGATCGCACTTGTCGAGTCCCATGGGTTACCGGCCTTGTGTCGAGGTCTCTTTAACGCCAATGAGTTTGTGATCGTGGAATAAAGGTTAGGTCTTAGAAGATGAACGCATCCCAGAATTTACCGCGTCGCGAATTTTTGCATTGGGGCTCTCATGGACTTGGTGCGACGGCCCTGCTGAGCCTGCTCAGTGGCGAACCACTGCAGGGCGAAACGCCTGCGGTGGCGACGCCTGCCCAGACCGAGCCAGTCGTCAAACGTGCGATTCACATTTGTTTGGTGGGCGGAATGAGTCATGTCGACTCGTTTGACCACAAACCTGCTTTGGAGAAAATGCACGGCAAGACCTTGCAGTACGACAAAAAACCTGACATTTTTTTTGGGCAGATCGGTTTGCTGCGAAAGTCCGACTTTGAATTTAAACCGCGTGGAAAGAGCGGCTTGCTCCTTTCGGAAATGTTCCCGAATATTGCCGAATTAGCCGATGACCTGACGATTCTGAACTCGATGGAATCAAATTCAGCGAATCACACGCCCGCCCTGTTTGTGGAAAATTCTGGTTTTGAAGCCAACGGCTTTCCCTCCATGGGAAGTTGGCTGGCGCATGGTCTGGGTGCGGTGACCGAGACCTTGCCGGCGTATGTGGTGCTTTCCGATGCGCGGGGTGGACCCAATGGTGGTGCGGCAAATTGGTCCAATGGTTTCTTGCCGGGACATTCCCAAGGAGTCGAGCTTCGAGGTGGGGATCAGCCGGTGCGGGATTTGTTTCCTGCGCAAGGGATTGACGCGCGTACCGACCTGGCAACTCGGGATTTCGTGAATGCCATCAATCAGGACCATGTGGCACGCGTTGGCGCAGACCCTGTGCTGGCGGCGCGCATTCGGAGTTATCAACTCGCAGCCCAAATGCAATTATCGGTTCCCGAGGTGAGTGATCTGTCAGGGGAAACCAAAACTACCCAGGATGCTTACGGTTTAGAGGATGAACAGACCGCCGATATGGGCGGTCGTTGTTTGCTGGCGCGGCGGCTTGTCGAGCGAGGGGTTCGTTTTGTTCAGCTTTTCTCTGGCGGGCCGATCGCCGGTTCACCACGAGCCAGTTGGGATGCGCATGAGAGCGTGAAGCAGAATCACTCGCACGAAGCTGGACGCATTGACAAGCCGGTCGCTGCATTGTTGCAGGATCTAAAACAACGCGGATTGTTGAAAGATACCCTGGTTTTATTTACGACCGAATTTGGCCGTACTCCCTTTGCTCAATCCGCTGCAGGAGTCATTGGCGAAGGCCGAGATCACAATCGCTACGGTTTTTCTGTTTGGATGGCTGGGGCCGGTCTTAAGCCGGGAATGACTTTTGGTGCGACCGACGAGTTGGGCTGGAAGGCAGTAGATCGTCCCATTCCGTGGCATGATTTTCATGCCACGGTGCTGCAGCTTTTTGGTATTAATCACGAAAAACTGACTTATTACCATAACGGAATTCAACGCCGCCTGACGAATGTCCACGGTCAGGTCGTCAACGAGATTCTCGCTTAGTTTCTCTTGGCCACAGAACGCGTTTTGTGGCACCGCCAAGAAGACACAGGGCCGACTTCGTGACGGTCATTCTGAAACGGTAATGCTGGGACGTATTCTTAGGCAGGAATTCTGGCAGTAGGAAATTCGACCAAGCTGTGAGTCCGGGCGTGGTGTAGCGGCCCGCGTCGAGCGGCTGCCTGGGAAGGGAACGGTCCCTATTCGCAGAACCGTAGTTACTGTTTTGCAGCGGCGTGACGTCGGATCCGAGCGGTTCGTGGATAGAGTTCTTTTTGAGTGTTGAGAAATAGGTTTTTCCGTGGCGGAATAGCAGCTGGGGCGGTGGGGCCGGGCTTTGTTGAGAAACCGGACTCCTGCATCAACGAGAAAACCATTCGTGGCTGCTGAAATCTCGTCAGGAAAACGATTGCGGCTCGCCCAGGAGAGCCTTAAAGTGCAGTTTCACTCACATTGCAAAATGTTCTCAGGGACGTGTCGGAGGAGGAGATTTTAGGTGTTTATTTCTTACTTTTGCGCAGGGATCGTGGCGGTCGGGATAATTTTTGGCTTGGGGACGGAGGGTTTTGCACGCCCGCAGGTCCTGCTCTACCACGGTTTTAACGACAGGCTTGACCAGGCAGATTTTCAGACGGCGCCCGTGCGCATCCGAGCTGGAGCTGGCGTGGAACGGCGCTCCGATGGTTTCGGCGGCCAGATCGCTTGGTTCCCGGAGGCTGCCGAGCAGGCAACTTTCCGCATTGACTTGACCACCGGTTTGGGCGCGGGCGGCTGGACCGTTGCTTTGTGGGAAAGCATGCAGGCTAAAGAGTGGCTGACGGCGCCGGAAGACAATCTCATCACCCTCCTCGATGCGGAGGATCAACCGATCGTCAAGCTTTCCAAGAGTGGCGGGGTTTTTGTTTACGATGAGCAGAATCGGGTGACGCATCTAGATTGTTTCGATGCCCTCTACTGGGTCCGTGGCAGCCGAGAGCACCTGACACTCACCTGGGATGCGGCAGGAAGTGGCGTGCCGAGTCCACGAGGCATGCTGCGCGCGTATTGGAAGGCACGTCCCTATGCGGCCTTGGCACTGGACTTGGATCGCCAGCCGGTTGCGTTGGAGATCGGTCAGCCTCTGGCTGGGATGGGGGTGGATGAACTTTACGTGTTGGATAAGGCGCTCAGTTTGCGCGGGATTTGGGAACTGATGCGACACGACGGCGGCGATGTCGCTGCCTTGGAAGAGCAACTCGCTTTGCGAGAAACCATCGAGGCAGCCAGACCCATGGCAGCGCGGCGGCAGGCGTGGGCCAGGCTGACTCAAAGCGGAATTTTTGTGGAGGCTGAATCGGATCCCCAAGGAGAAGTCGTTTCTAGTCCAGTTCAGGATGGTGCGCGCTGGCGTGCGGGAAGCAACAATGCCTCCACGGCAGCGGGGCGCTGCTGCGTCGTGCCTGGAACGCAAACGCTGACCTGGAACGTCAACGTGCCAGAAAAGGGAGAGTACACACTGGCCATACGTTATTGTCTCGATCGCCGGATCGCACCGCTTTGGCCACAAAATTCCACTGCACGAACGCCCTGGACGGAAAACTATGCCGAGATCGAAACGGCCGTCGATGACCGTGCCGTGGGGACGGGCGAGAGAGACCGCCTTTATCCCACCGGCCTTTACGACGGACACCGTGGCGATGTCGAAATGTGGGCTTGGCAGACGTTGTTAAGTGGTACGAAGTTGTCGCTCGAAGCAGGGGTGCACACCATCCGGGTGACGTTTGCCACGGGACTGGCGGAGCCGATTTACGATGCCTTGTTATTGTCCAAAGAAGCGGGGCCGACAGCGCCGCACCCTCGTTGGGTAGATCATTATCGTATCCCGCCTTCCTGGTGGGTTGCTGAACAGCGCACGGCTTGGGAGGGGCCCAAGCGACTCGACACGTATACGGTGCTGCTGCGCAACCGCAATGACGAGCCGTGTCGTTACGAGATTCTGGCCGATTTCCCGCGTGTTCCGGCGACGTCGTTGGTACCAGCCGACAAGGAGGCTTCTGCAGCAGCGGGAAAGATCATTCTTAGCGATCAGCAGATCACTTTAGGGCCCTTTGAAGAAAAAGCCCTCGCGATCACCTTTGAATCCGCGCGCGAACAATCGGGCTATTCCCACTGGGCGAACATATTTTTCTGGAACGAGGATGTGGCCCTGCGGCAAAAATATCGCCTTTGGAATCTCGTACCCTCGTCCACCGCCACACCGCTACGGCATCCGGTGTTAGTGGAACCGCCTGATACGGATTTGCAAGCGTTGTTACGAGACTGGCTGCAGGAGCGGCAGCTCGAGTCGCTGACGCCAAAGTTACAGGGCTGGGTCGGAGCACGAAACGTTTCCCTAGCGGAAGGTTCGGCGCCCGTACGCGGATTTCCCCAACCTTTCAGCGGCGACCGTTTGAAGGCTCTCGATACGTGGATGCAGATGGACGACGAAGCCATCGAGGCCTACCTTCCCGATGGTCCTGCGGAGTTCAATGGTTATGGGGCCGGCTGGGAACGTATGGGGGTTGAGTACTCGGGACTCTGGCACAAAATGCCGCAAGTGCATGCGATTCAGCCAGCCGGGGATATCGATCAGGTCACTTCCCTGACAGTTTCTGGTCCTCCCCAGCAGGGGAAAACAGCCGTCTATTCCAAAACCTATACCGCTGCTCAGGATTTAGATTTAATCAGTTGCGTGCGCGACACACGCTGGGTGAGCATGATGGGCCATGACTTCTATGGGGGTGCGCCTTATGGCGACACGGTGCTCGGTCGTACGAGTCACGCCGGCATTACCCTCTTGGCAGAGGCTTACTACTTGACGGGTGACAAGGCCTACGCCCGTAAAGCCTTCCAGATGCTGAAGATTTTTGCCCGCAAATACACGCATTTGACAAAGCACTTTAATTTTGGCTTGCATCGGGAAGATCGCGATTGGTGGGGTGGTCGGATTGGTGGGCGTTATTTGGCCAAGTTCGGTCCGCGCTATTACCACGCTCTCGGTGTCTACGTGCTCGATCTGATCTGGGATGGCATTAGCCCGGCCGAACGTACGATCATTGAGCACAATGTGCTCCGTTGGGGAATGTATGAAGGGATGAGCGGACCTCTGTTTGAGGTGCCGGAATATTTTGCGGCAACGAACAAAGAAGATTTGCCTTTTTTAGCGATGGGGCGGGTGTTGGGCGATCCGGCACCCCAGGAAGGCATCCGTTTCTTCTATGACGTTTTCAAGGACGTGGTGTTGGCGGATGGAATCCATCAGTGCTCGATCGGGAGCTATGGCGGGGTGAGTTCCTATGCCGCGTTTCTCAAAAAATTGCATGATCTCGGTTTGGACGTCTCGGAAGATCGGGCGCTGCGAAAACTGTTTTCAGCCCATCCGAGTTTCATTTTTTCTGGGGGTGGTTTACCGAATATTGACGATGGTGGAGGTGTGAACATCAATGGTCTGGGAGCCGGGTTTGGCTGCCCGAGTCGCGCACAATATGCCTGGGGAAAAGAACTGTTTGGAGACGCGACGTTCGACGTCTGGCCGGATCTTATTGAAGCGGCCCAGCGCGTGAACAGCGCGCCTCCCCCACAGAAAGCGGCCGTCATGCGGCAAGAGTACCTGGAGGGTCAGCTACCTCTCGAGACATTGTGGCCCCATGTTTATATCGCGCCGGTCAAAGGGCTGGCCATGCTCCGCAATCGTCTTGCGACCGATCCGCTGGATTGGAAGGAGGTCATTTTTGATTACGGGCTGTTTGGTGGCCGCTCGCACGGTCATGCGGCAAAACTCGCCACCATCCCGTCTTTTAATGGGCAGATTGTTTCAATGGAATACGGTTACGGCGCGCATGGAAAGCCGGTATCGACCGGTTTTCATACCAGAAGTTATGCGCACAACGTGGTGGTGGTCGATGGTCGGGAGCAGTTCCACACCAGTGGCGCCGTACCGGTAGGTAGCTTACGCGAGGCGCAAGGCGGTGCCCGCGTGCAATGGGTCGACGCCGAGTCCAGTCGCATCTATCAAGGGATCGATCTGCGCCGCACGATTTTCACGACTGATTTCGGGATCGTCGACTTACATCATTGCCAGGCCGAGGAGGAACATCAATATGATTGGATGTTCCATTCATTTGGCACTGCGCGGAGTGTTGACGCCCAGCCGACGGCGGTGCCCCAACTGGCAGAAGCGGGGCCGCTCACCTTTGCGGTCAACCCGCGCTCGTTTCGGGCTCATGGGACGACGCAAGTGATTTGGGAAAACTCGCCCGTTACCAAACCGCCGACCAAGCGGTCCACCGGGCTGTTACACGAAAATTCGTTTGTAAGGCTTTGGAGTCTGCCGGCAACCGAGACGAAGGTTGCGCTCTTTGGGATTCCGATTGTCGAGAGTGTGGGGGGGGAAATCGACTATGTCATGCTCCGCAGGAAAGCTGCCGCGACTGTCTTTGCCACTGTACAGGAACCGTGGCGAGAATCGACAGGGCCGCAGCTCAGTGGAGTACGATCCGTCACCGTTCAAGAAGGTTCGCGTCAGGTGCAGGACCATGAAGCGTTTGCCTTGGAGGTCACACGGCAAAATGGCAACCGCAGTGTTTTCTTTGTAAATTACAATGACCGCGCTAAAACGATCGGCGCGGTCACCACCGATGCCCCGGTGGCGACTTGGAATATCACCTCAGAGGGGCAGGTGTCAGACGAAATGTTTTCCGAAAAAGCTTCGTTCAAAACAAGGTAAAAGAAGCGGTCCTCCAGAGCGACCGTTTTGTGGACGGCTGTCAGGAAGGGGCCAGACGCCTGTTGCCGGACGTCTGTTGCCGGCCGCTAAGGGATCGCGGCCGCTGCGCTGTTGGAGTGACACGGACAGCCCGAGGTAATTGCTGGGATTTGTTTCTTGGCGAAACGCATTTTCCTAGGAGCGTTTTTCAGGGGGCATGTCGTGGATGATGATATTGTGGAGGGCTATGTTTTTCTGGGGAGAGGCCCCGAGAGGTGCTGGGGAGCGGAGAAGTTCCTGGGACTTGGCCAGTGCTGCTGTCGGTTTGCGCGTTTGCCTGGCTCGGCTTTTTACGCTAGATCCGCGTGCGCGTCGCATGTTTTGCCGCTGGTTCTGTGGGGAGCGGCCGCGGTGGCCCGCCGGTTCGGAAGAGAGCATTCTCGCCTGGCCAACTCTTGTTAGAATGAACCGGGTTGATTGGCAGGCTGACCGACTTTGCTTGAATCGACTTTGCTTGAACTCGGACGAGTAGGAAATAACACAATGCAGGCAAGAGAGTGGCGATTGATCTTCGTGCTGGCGTTAGGCTGTGGCACATGTCAGGCCTGGCAGCCGACAGCCGCTGCGACGACGGATCACGCCCATGGGGTGGTGCCGTTCCTGAAAAACTACTGCTTGCCGTGCCATGGACCTGACAAACCGCAGGCGGGCCTCGCCCTGTCGTCACTCTCGGCCGACTTCACCGATAAAACGGCACTCGCAGCCTGGCAACGAGTTTTCGAGCAACTCGAACTGGGTGCCATGCCTCCCGAAGGTGTCCAGCAGCCGCCCCCGGATGCCGTCAACCAAGTGCGGCAATGGATCTTGCAAGAATTTGAAACGGTGAACGTCACCCCCCTGGTGCAGCACAAATTGCGATCGCCGGAGTTTGGCAATCACATCAATCACGAAAAGTTATTCGACGGTTTACAGCCGGGACCTGCTTCGTCACCACCCCGCTTGTGGCGTTTAAGCCCCTATGTCTATGACCAGTTTGTGGAGGAAGTTGGGCGAAACCTGCGCCGCGAAACGGCCATCCACCAGCCGTTTCCTTTAGATGCTGGCAAAGGGGCGTTTGCCGACTTTGCAGCAGAGCATTTCGCCGATGCCGCGACGTTACAGCTGCTGTTGATGAACTGTCAGACCCTGGTGGAATATCAGACAAGCGGTGTGTTGCATCGCGACCACGAAGGTCGGTTGCGGAGGCTGAAGCAGACCCCGCCGGAGTTGGAAGAAATTGTGCGTGCCGAAGATATGCCCACGCTGGCACAACTGGAACGGGCAATTAACTGGGAATACCAATTGTTATTGTCTCGTTTGCCCACAGATGCCGAGAAGAAACAACTTGTCGCCTTCGGGCAAACGGCCATCGAGTTGGCTGGCAATGTTCTGGGGTTGCAGACGATGTTGCAGGCGATCCTCATGAAGCCCGAAGCGATCTATCGCTTGGAGATTGGCCTGGGTCCCGTGGATGACGCTGGCCGGCGGCGGCTCTCGGATGTGGAACTGGCATTCGCCTTAGCGCGCGGTCTGACGGACTTGAGCCCACGTGATATCCGGATTGACGGGCCCACTGTGGGTAGCTCCTCGGAGCCGGAAGAAAATGAAACGGAACGCAAGGACGCGGAAGAGAATGAAACCGCACACACGGCAAGCCGCCCGAATCTTTTGGAGTTGGCAGCCGAAGGCTTTTTGTCGACTCCAGAGCAGATCCGTCGCGTCGTGAAGCAGATTCTCGATGACAATAATATGTCGACGGCGGATTATCGCATGTTCACCGAAGATCATCGGATTGGCAACACGCGGGTGTTGCGCTTCTTTCGCGAATTTTTTGGTTATCACCACGCTCCCAAAGTCTTTAAAGATGCCAAACGCATTGGTCATGGAGATCGCTACCTGACCGAGCGGATGGTTGGCGACGCAGACCAATTTGTCATGCATATTTTTGATCAGGACCAAGACGTCCTGCAGCGTTTGCTGACCAGCGATGAATACTTTGTGGCTTACCTGGGGTCCGAGGAACATATCGCCAAGGATCTCCACTACATTAAAACCAATAAAAACGATGCGAACTTTCGTTTTAATACGGAATATGTTGAACGGTCAGAAGCTGCAGGACGCCACCCGATTCCGATCGAGGGACCGGACGCACGGCAGTATGTGGGCTTCTACAATCTGGATCACGAGACTTGGGATTATCCCATCGAACAGCCGTTTCGCCTGCCGAGCCGTCAGCGCGCCGGAATCTTGACCCACCCCGCCTGGCTCATTGCGTGGAGTGGAAACTTTGACAACGATCCCATTCGTCGAGGCAAGTGGATCCGGGAACATCTTTTGGCAGACAAAGTGCGCGACGTACCGCTCGATGTTGACGCCGTGGTACCTGAAGATCCGCACAAGTCGTTACGAGAACGTTTGCAGGTCACACGCGCCGAGTACTGCTGGCAATGTCATCAACAGATGGATCCCTTGGGGTTGCCGTTTCAGCAATATGATGATTTTGGACGCTATCGTCGTCGTGAGATGATTGGCGAATTACTCTCGATTTTTGCCGAACGTCATCAAGAGGCGGAGACGATCCCGATTGATACGAGTGGGGCGATCATTGACAGCGGCGAAGCAACGCTGGATGGAGAAGTGGCTTCCCCTTTGGAATTGGTCCAAAAATTGGCGACCTCTCCTCGCGTACGGCAGTCGTTTGTTCGTCATGCGTTTCGCTATTGGATGGGCCGCAATGAAACGCTGGACGATTCTCCGACTTTACTGGCTGCGGAGGCTGCCTATGTGAATCACGGGGGGAGCATGAAGGCGCTGATTGCCTCCTTATTGTCTTCCGATTCGTTTCTCTACCGAAAGGAAAAGTGAGCTGATGTCGAGTAGGTCACGTCGCCAGGTCATCAAAACCGCGCTCGGTGCCGGTTTGTCACGTCTATTGTTGCCCTTTGTCCAGCAAATCCAGCGGCAGGCCGCTGCGGACACGCCGCAGATTCCCCAGCGATTTTTGTTCGTCGTGAAGTGCAGTGGTTTGACCCCCGCCGAACTGGTTCCGCTCGAACAGCTGCCCAGCCGTGTGCAACCGGCGGCCGAAGCGGGTTGGCCGGAGGAGCTGCGTGCCAGCGACAACCTGTTAGATTTTTCGCTGGCGGAACAGACGCTGCCCCCATCCTTAGAGCCACTGGCTCCCTTCCGAAATTACTTGACTGTACTGCAGGGATTGTCGGGGAAAATGTGTCGGGGAGGACATTCGGCCTGGTACGGTGCTTTAGGCTGCTACCACACTGGGAACGAGGGAAATCCGGGGCGTGCCGCGACTGCGACGGTGGACGGCATGTTAGCTAATATGCTGCCGGCGATTTTCCCCCACGTCGGTTTGACGTTGGGTGGAAAAGTGCTCTCTGGTGTGAAAGACTCGGTTGTTTATCCAGGGATCTCGGCACTGGCCACCGATCGTCCCCTGCCCTATCAAGCCAGCCCTCAAATGGCCTACAAAAATTTGTTTGGGGTCGCCGCCACGGGCCAGGCGGCCCAGGCCGAGCAGCAACTCAAGTCGATGCTGTTGGACTACATGGTGCACGACATCAAACGCTTGCAGAACCGAATTGCCGGTGCCGATCACGAAAAGCTCGATCATTATCTGGAAGCGTTTGAAAGCCTCCGTATGCGCCGCCGCCGCTTGCAGGGACTGGAAGCGCAAATTCGACAGCACGCTCCGGTCGTCCGTGATAAATTCACTTCCCAGGTCGAAACCGACCGGATTGAAGCGCACTTTGATATCGCCGCTGCCACCTTGATTTCCGGACTATCCCAGGTGGTGACGCTCCGTGCCGACACGCTCGACGTGACCTATCACGGGTTGGGAATCGGCAAGCACGTGCATGGACTAGGCCATGCCGAAGCGGTTCCGGGCATGACGGCGACCGAGGCACGCAATCGCATCCGTCGCTTTCAGGTCGAACAAATCGCGCGTGTGGCGGCCAAATTGCAAGCGGTCCCCGAAGGGAACGGCACGATGCTGGACAACACGCTGATTGTTTATTTGAGCGACTCGGCAGAGAAGCATCATGGCAGTTGTCTCGAGTGGCCGTTTGTTCTCCTCGGTGGACTCGGTGAGCGGTTCCGGCCCCAGGTGGGAGGCCGCTATCTGCAATATCCCGGCTACGGGAAGGAGGGCCACCGAACCATCGCTAATTTTTACCTGACGCTGCTGCAGGCGGTGGGGCAGGTGCAAGAACAATTTGGGCGTTTGGACCTCAACCTCGATCCCGCCTGGCAACGTGGTCCCTTGGCGGAATTGCTCACTTAGGTGAAAGCCACTGCTAGGTGAACGCGGCTGTGGGCAGCGTGGTCGACTCTCCCGTTTGTCAGACAACGCCCCAACCGTTCTGGATGGCCCACTTCCCATCTATCCCTAACGTGGCCTGGCCCTAAAAATGGAGTTCGCCCGTCGCCACGGCCTTTCAGATCGACGAATGGATGAAAAGTATCGGCACCGAAGGATCCTTGCCCATTCACGAAACGTATCCCCATTTTTCCATCTGTGATGCCGAGGGGTGGCAATCTCTCGCTACGACGTACTGGGCTTCCTTGCAAGGGCAGCGCAGCGGAGCTCGGCAGGACGAGTTAAGTTACTTTGTGGAATGCATTCGGTCCGAGTCGCCACCCGCTGTGATTACAGCCGGTGATTACGGCCGAGGAGTACTGGCCGCCGTACAGGCTTGCCTGGCAGCCGAGGAGTCAGTCGCGAAGGACCGCATCCTTCTAATGGACCGGAATGTGGCCGCGCAAAGTCGAGATGCTAAGTTGGGTACAGGTGGTGGGCGGAGTGAGGCGACGGCAGCACGTTGAGAAAGAATCAGAAACATTCGCGGACGGGCAAAGTAAACCTGAGGAAGAGACAATGTTACTGGACTTTATGGACGCCCACCGCGCGGAACTGGTGGATTTCACGGCCCGCTTGGTGGCCACTCCCAGTCCCAATCTGCCTGGGGATGAACGCGCGGTTGTGGAAGTGATCCAGACGGAATTGACGCGGCTGGGTCTGGAGGGTGCCGAGGTGGTTGCCAAGCATCCTGACCGCCCCAATCTACTGTTGCGTCTTCAAGGCCAGCAGCCCGGTCCCACCTTGATGCTCTGTGGCCATAGTGACACCAAGCCGGTCGGAGACCTCTCTGCCTGGAAGACCGATCCGCTCGTTCCGGTGATCGAAAACGGAAAAATGTACGGCCTGGGGACGACCGACATGAAGGGAGCCGTGGCTGCCATGGTCTACGCCACGGCCGCCTTAAAGGGTTGTGTCGCGGACCTGGCAGGTGACCTATTACTGGTCATTAATGCCGATGAGGAACGGACGATGGAGTTTGGCTCGGGTTTTCTGTCGAGCGATTATGGACTTCGCGCCGACATCGCGTTACTGGGGGAGCCTTCCGGAATCGACGGGCCAGAGTTCGAGTACCTGCACGTTGTTTCCAGAGGGATTTCTTGTTTCAAAGTGCGCGTGCGGGGCACGCAGATGCACAGCAGCTTGACGGATCGTCTCGAAGCGGTGAATGCCCATGTTGTCCTGGCACGCGTGCTGACTTTCATGCAGGAACGGCTCGCCTTGACGTTCACCTCGCACCCCTTGTGCCCTGCCCCGACGGTCAATTTGGGGGTCCAGGTTACGGGCGGGGTTGGCTATGGCGTCTGCCCCGGAGTGGCTGAATTTCAGAGCGACATCCGAGTGTTGCCCGGAATGACGCACGCCCAATTAAAGGTGGATCTGCAGCGTTGTCTGGAGGCCTGCCGACAGGAAATGCCGGGTCTAGAGGTCGAACTAGAGTTCGAGTCACCTCCCTTGGACTGGTTCCCTCCGACCGAGGTGTCGACCACCCATCCCCTGGTCGACCAGCTGCTGCAGGCGTCCGAGCAGGTCCTCGGTTTTCGACCGCAACTGAGTACCTTTCCTGGTGGCTCGGACGCCAAGAATTTTCAGGGGACTGCGGGAATTCCGACGATTCCCAGTTTCGGTCCAGGCTGGTTGCCCCTGGCGCATGGCCCAAATGAATGTGTGGGGGTCGAGTCTCTGGTGCAAGCGGCCAAAATTTATGCGGTTGCGGCCCAAGCCTATCTGAGCGGTGACTCTGCTCGTGGTGACTCTGCTGGTGGCAACTTTGATAGACAGGGGTCTAGAGATCGATCATAATCCTCAGGCACCTGGGAGAACAAACCATGCTTTCGATTGGTCACGCGGTACAAACGTCGTCCGCTAATGTCTCGCGTCGAGAATTAATGCGTGTGGGGGGCCTGTCGATGTTTGGCGGCCTGACCCTGCCCCGTCTGCTGCAGGCGGCGCCAACTCCCGCCGGTCCGCCCAAATCGGTCATCATGTTCAATTTGCTGGGGGGACCGGCTCATATGGACATGTTTGACATGAAACCCGACGCTCCAGCAGAAGTGCGGGGTGAGTTCCAACCGATCGCCTCCTCCGTGCCCGGTTTGCAGGTTTGTGAGCACCTGCCGAAATTGGCCACGTTGATGCACCAAGCAACGCTCATTCGTACTTTTAGCCATACCTTCAATTCGCACGATCCGCTCCCCTTCATGACGGGGTACACCGACGACCGTCCCCTGGACCAACACAAATCCTCCGACCCGCCTGACGTGGGGGCGATTTGCCAATATCTCGGTCGGGGCCCCCAGGACCTTCCGGGTGCCGTTTGCCTCCCCTGTTTTCCCGGCTCTGGTCAGAAGGGTTGGCGTCGACGTGGTCCCTACGGTGGATTTCTGGGCAAACGCTACGATCCCTTGTTTACCCTTTGCAGTCCGACCTTTGCGCGGGAACCAGCACAGCAGCATTATGATCCGGTCATGCCACTCGGAGAGCCGGCGCCTCCAACTCCCGCGGAAGTGCCCGACATGACCGAGATCCGACTCGATGCGCGGCGCGCCCTGCTTGGTCAATTGGACAACGCATTTTCCCAGGTGTCGCGTTCGGCCCCCATCGCAACGATGGATCACGTCAAGCAGCAGGCCTACTCGATTCTTACCTCGGACAAGACTCGGCACGCTTTTGACCTCCGCCAGGAACCGGACGCGATCCGGGAACGCTACGGCCGTCATCTCATGGGCTCGAGCATGTTAATGGCGCGGCGACTGGTCGAGGCAGGTGTTCCTTTCGTCAGCGTGCATCAGGAAATTTTTGCACACTACGGGCACGCCTATGATATGCACTCGAATAATTTTCGCATGCTCAAAGATTTCAACCTGCCTCTCTTGGATCGTGTGGTGCCAGCCCTTATCGAAGATCTCGAGGCGCGTGGGCTACTGGAATCGACCTTGGTCGTGGTGATGGGAGAGATGGGGCGGACTCCGAAGATCAACGGCAGCGCGGGGCGCGATCACTGGCCCCAATGTGGTTTTAGTCTGTTATTTGGAGGTGGTGTCAAGGCAGGCCATGTCCATGGGAGCACCGACAAAATCGGTGCTTGGCCGACCAGCCATCCGGTCTCCCCGGCCGATTTTGTCGCGACCATCTACGCCCTACTCGGCATTGATCCTCGTCGAACCGTGCCGGATCGCTCGGGTCGTCCCATCCCCATCGCCCATGGCGGCGAACCGATTTTTGATCTCATGGCCTCGGCCTGAGGTCTCCGCAGGCGGCTTTTCAGACGCGGGGCCCCGAGCGGGTTCCGGCGACTAGGCTACATGAAAATTTACCGGTCTGCCGGACATCGCGGCGGGGTTGCAGGAAATCATCGTGCGGGTGTTGCGGGAAGAGAGCTACGTCCGGGAGCGTGGTCAAACGGTTTTGTGCGGTTGCCGTGTGCCGCCCCCAAAGGGTGCATGGTAAGCTCCTTGGCGGGCAGCGGCGCTGGTCGCCTCCCCCACCCCCAAGTCGGCTGGGGACAAGCCTGATAGAGACAAGCCTGATAGAGATGGCATGTGGCAATTTCGCCCTGTCCTGCTGGCCGTTATCCGGTCGCCGTCACTCTGACCTCGTTACTCTACGGCCGTCACTCTGCCGGCCCACTGCAATCTCACAGAACCGGGACGCCCTCTGACGAATGGGCCTGGGCGTTGTGCCGGCTTAGGGAACGACCGCATCGAGGTCGGCGATTTGTTGGCGTACGAGGTTTTCGTCCCAGGGTTTGCTGGCGAGTGCCATCGGGCCCCGTCCGGCGCCGACCTCGACGTCGTACTTCAGACGCATGGCCGTGCGGAGGAATTCGAACGCCGAGCCGCTCCGCAAGATTTGGTCGAGGACCGTTTGAAAGGCGGCCATGAAACGTTTGCCGTGCTCAAAGTCCCCCGCCACAAAAGCCTGTCGCGCTTGTTGGCAGACCGGCCCCCAGAGGTTGTAAAAAGAGCCAATCGCGCCGACCGCTCCGGAGACGGTCGCGTGGCAAAGTAACTCGTCAGCCCCACTGAAGAGTTGCAATTGGCCGCCGGTGTGTTGGGCGATGAGACCGAAAAGGTAGAGGTCGCGGATGGTGATTTTCATGCCGGCGAGGTTGGGAATTTCCAGCAGTTGGTGGGGGTAGCTGGGGTCTGCCAGCGCCGCCTCTCCGAACATGGAGTGGTGGTAAGGAAAGAACGGCAGCGCTGTGGAAGCACCGATTTGGCGATAGTGCTCGAAAACCGTTTCCGGCCCACTGGCATAATAGATGGGGGGAACGGCAGAAATGCCGTCCGCGCCTACCGACTCGGCGTGTTTCGCCAGTTCGATGCAATCGAGTGTGGAAACGCAGCCCACATGGACGATCGTCGGGACACGGCCGGCCGTGGCCTGGATGGCGAGTTCGGCCACCTGCTTTCGCTGGGCGACGCTGAAGGCGGGACCTTGCCCGGTTGAACCGAGCAGGTAGAGCCCGTCGAGGCCTTCCTCGACCAAGACGTTGACGAGTTTTTCGATCATGGCGGGATGGGGTTCGCCGTCAGGCGTGACCGGGGTCAGCATGGCGGGCCAAATACCGCCTGAAATGAGCGTCATCACATCTCCTCGTGCCATCGTCTGTTGGGAAGAAGTCCAGCGTGCCATTCTAGCGAGATTTCGGCAGGCAGGGAGCGGCCCGCCAGGGGCGGTGGGCGTGATTCCTGCCGGCGAGCCGCTCCGCCCGCTCCGTGCGCTGCGCACGTCTGGCTAAAACGCAGTGGCGAGGAGCACTTGTCCAGTTCGTGGGAGGGGTAACGAGAACCGCGCCTCGGTTACTTGGCAATCGGGTGGATGGCAGAACAGCACAAAAAAAGGCCGCAATTTTCACTGCGACCCGTTGCTCTGCTGACGACGCAAGCAGGTATACTCCTCTTATCGTCGTATCTTAAAACCAAACGCCGTCGATTGGGTCCGACGGACCGCCATCTCTCGAAGAGACGAGCTCCGCAAGGTCTTTCAAGAGTGCGTCGGCAATTTCAAATTCGCCCATTTCCAAGGCCAGAAGATGGCAACCTCGAGATCCAATCTTGCTGTCGCTCAGTAAAGAAGGCCAGCAGGTCGCAAGATACTCTTTGCTGGTTGCATTTAGGCCGGTTTCTAACCCTGACGGGCTCTGTTGGTTGTGGATAGATAAAAGTTTGAATTGCCTCAGCGGTCCTGGCGGCATCTGAATTGCCTTGAGAGGACGATCTGTTCAATAACTGTGTCGATTTGGTATCCGTCGTCTTGAACCTTGCGGAGGATTGGTTCCAGTGCTACTCGGTCAAACGGCTCGATGTTTCGCCCCAGGGCATAAGCCAACATCTTTTTAACGAAGTTGTGGGCGATTTCTTCTTGATAGACTTCCAGCAATAAGACTTTCATTTCCCGAGGTGTGCTAAACGTCTTTCCATTGGGCATCACGCCTGCTG
>JAKVBY010000109.1 GCA_022446825.1 Pirellulaceae bacterium | reverse complement strand
TTCCATTGAGGCTTAAGCCTCCATTAGATTCTGGAATCGTGATCCCCAAAATATTAATGAACGCTGAAGTATTGTTGGTAATACTGACATCGGCATCAGCGGGTGATACAAACTCTCCACCACCATCGAGCTTATCGGCACTGACAAAAATTCGTCCGGCCTTTGCCGTAATCGGATCAATGGTAACGATAACACCTTCTTGATTGATTACTTCATACTCATCGTCGCTCGTGTCCGCTGTATCGTGACCCGCAACTTGTACCCGAAAATTTTGATCGGTCAGAACTTGTTCGATTCTGGCAATTTCAGCATTATAGAAATTTTGCAACTGCACGTTTTCGGGGTATTTTGCCTTTTGATCACGGGCGTCACTTAGCGATTCTGCAAGGTTTGTGGTGACTTGTTCCGTCGCCGCGGACAACGTAATTCCGTCCGAAGCCGTGTAGGAATAATCAAAAGATCCGCCACCAACCCGGCGGACCTCGTCGATCACGAGCGATTTATTTCGATTTACGCCCGTCTCCACGGTGCCGTTAATCGTGACCAGGCCGTAGGACTCCGCAACCTGATCCGTCCCTTTCATCTGTTCTTGGGCATTGTCAAAGAGGTTCTCCTCATCAACATCAACACCATCGCTGTAGATCGTCACGGCTTTGGCGATGGCGACAATCTCTACCCACGCCAAATGCGCGGCGTGAAGATTGGCGTCCCCCTCGGTACGAAGATGGGCACCGTCTCCTACTTCGATGACATTTTCTTGAATCACGTTGGCGCTGGCATTAATATCCTCGACGGGGATCAGCGCACCTGCATAGGAATCGAAACGTGCCACCAAAGAGTATTCATCACGGCCACCGTTCGTGTCCGTCCCTGCGGATAGATTGAGATCACCCACGGCATCCATCGTCGCATTGTCACCAACCACAATTTTGTTATGCGGATAGATCGTCGTCTCTGTTGTCCCCAACACAACTCCTACGGCGCCCATCGCTTCTGCATTCGACTTCGCGCGAAAATCCCCATTCCCACGAGCAGAAAGGTCAATCGATCCGACACTTTTGAGGGCGGTGTTCTTGCCGATGCTCACCTTGGCAACGTCGTTGGTCGCTTTAATGCGTGAATTCGCTTCTGTTCCAGAGCCAAGCGTTCCATAAGCCCAGAAATTCACCTTATCGTTGCCTTCCAGATCATTCCGTGCGGCAAAGCTAAACTGCCCCGGACTGGTGGATGAGCCAACGAGTTGCACGGTCGCGTGATCTCCCACATCCACAATGGTATCGAAATCGATCGTGGTGAGCGTTTGAATATTCGCCCCACCGGCAAGTGCCGAGCCCGACCCACCGTTGATATTTTTACCAATATCAGGCTTAACGAAACGACTCGTCGCATTGCCCTGGATGTCGTTCGCAGTCAGGCTTGTTCGATCGCCAATCGACGCGGTTGTATCTGCGATCACCGAATGTGTCGATTCAGCACCAGCCCCCGAAATCGCCCCACCGGTATCGGCTTGGATCCTACCATTGATGGTCGCCGTATGGTCCGCCCCGATATTAAACGTACCCACGCCTGACGTTAGCGTGATGACACCTGCAGTGGTACTGTCCTTTATTTTAGCTGTCGTGGTTGCCGTGGAAGACGTATCAGCGCTCGCACCAACCCCAGCAAACAGCCCGCCGGAACCAGCCACCGTATCCGCAAAGTTGTCGTCGTTGCTGGTCGCGGTTATGTCGAGTGACTTGGCCGTAATCCTTGAATTGCCTCCAACGGTGGCAGTCGTTGTAGTCGTCGAATTGGCTTCACTGGTTGTGATGCCCACGCCCACAAGGCCGCCAGCAAGACCTGAAGAGATCGCATCTTGGTTGGTGTTGCTATTGGCGGCAATCGTCACTTTATCCACATTCAGTACAGCAGAATCACCAACATAGCTCGTCACCGAATTATCCAACACATCCGCATAGGCCTCGCTGCCACTCACACCCACTAACAAACCACCCGACGCGGAATTCGCCTTGGAGTAAGCGGTGTAACCACCACCAGGCACACTCTGCGTGGCCACCACGTCGAGAGATGTAGCACCAAGCGTCACATTGTTCCCAACGTGGGCATCGACCGCCCCGGTAACGTCCGTGTCCGCAATCGAAACGCCTACACCACCTCCCAAGCCAACCGCCACACCGAGTGCTTCAGCTTTACCATAAGGCGTCGAATTGGCCTTGACCTCAACAGAACCGGTAGTATTCAGGGTATGTCCATTGCCAATGTACGCATTAACTTTCGGTTTCACATCGACATCCGAGTCTGCCCCTGAACCCGAGATGATTCCACCACTACCGGCCGTTGCTTTGGAGACGGTGTAATCAACGCTATCGGCTTTGACCGACAAGCTCCCCGCCTGGCTGAGACTGCGATCTAGGTACGCCTCGGTCGTACCCTCTGTTTTCGCGTCAGATAACGCGGCTCCCACAGCGAGGATTCCTCCCGACGCCGCCAAAACTTTACTATCCGCCCGATTATTGGAAAGAGCTCGAATAGAAACAGGAGAGCTATTTCCTGCTCTCAAAACGCCCGTTGGATCCGCATAGGCCTTCACCGTGGGTGAAACGGCGGCGTCCGAATCTGCACCGGCCGCTCCAATCAAACCACCTGACCCAGCAGTGGCTTCGGCAGTCGATGTATTGTTCACCGCGACCCCACTGGCATCTACGTTATGCAACGCGTCGATCGTTATTCCGCCGTTGGTATAAAGCGGAGCATTAACGTACCCGTTCACCGTTGGATTCGCTTGTGAATCAGAGAGGGACACACCAAGGCCTAACGCACCGACTGCCACACCTGTCGTCTTGGAGTCTGCATCCGTAGTGGATTCGGCTCTTACCACAACATTTCCGTCAATGGGAACACCGTTGGCTCCAACGCTTGCACTACTACCGGAGAGATAGGCATTGACGGTACGGCTCGCCTTCGACTTCGCCTCGGCACCGCTCCCGGAGAGGATCCCGCCCGAGACCGCTAAGGCGTCGGTAATCGCATCACTGGCGTCCTTGGTTATGATCTGCAAACTAGCAGCCGAGGGAATAGCACCGGCCACATAAGTTTTGCTTGTGCCCTCGATCGTGGCATAAGCCAAGCTCACGCCGGCACCGACAATACCGCCACCCAATCCCATCGTATCCGCGACGGCATCGTTATCGACTGTAGAAAGCAGATTAACCGCACCCGCCGCATTCACCGTAGCACCACTGGCGACATATGTCTTGACCGTTGGCTTCGTCTTTGCGTCGGCGATCGCACCGGCAGCCCCGAGCACCAACCCCCCTGAAGCCGTAATCGCGTCAGCGTCAGAAGATCCGTCGACGTCGGACGTCATGGTTACGGTACCACCAGCGGTAACGTCCGCGTCACCGATGCGTGTAGTAACCAGCGGCTCATTCGTCGGCAAGGAAACGGAGGCGCCAGCAGCGCCACCAGCGCTCACGTTGACGCCTTTACTCTCGGCTACGACATCCGAGTTTGATTTGGATTCAAGCGTGACATTCCCGCTAGCATTAACGACGGTGGAATCCGCAAGAACTGCCTCCACCGCGGGATTATATTTGGCAATTGCAATCGAACCGCTCAGGCCCACACCTATGCCACCTGCCACAGCGATAGTCTGAGCTTCCACATCAGCTTGCGAATCGGCTTTTACGGCGACATTGTGAACGGTGCCAATGTTAGCATCATCAACATACGCCTTCGTTGAACCAGAGGCATTCACGATCGCTACCGATGCACCTGCAGCAGCACCCAGACTAAGTCCGCCACCGGTGGACCACGCTTCCAGATCTCGATCCGCTTTCGCTTCTACAGTGACGGTTCCGCCTGCCTGGCTGACCGTCGCGCCCTTATCGATAAACGCGACCTGGTCACTCGTATCGTTGAACACCACGACCTGTGCACCGACGGACGCGCCAGCTGAAACTTGGCCAGCGATGACCAGGCCATAAAGATCGTCCTTAAAGTTCGCGCGCACCAAGACATCATCACCCGCATCCGGGCCAGCCTGAACTTGAGCATTGTCGTCGATATAGGCGGATACATTGCTGTTGATATTTACAACCACGACCGAAGCGCCAATGGCCCCGCCACCAATCGCAGCGCTGCCGGAGACCGAATAGAATTTCGCCCAATCGTCCGCTCGGATATTGACGTCATCACCGGCACGAACATCCGCACCGGTGGCTATATAGGCCTTCGTGCCACCGGTAATCGGCCCAGCCAACGCATCGGCAATAAGGGAACTCGAGGTACTCGAGTCAAGCCGAGTACCAGCTGCCGCCATTTTGGTGCCCAAAAGCTGGGTGTTGTCCGGTGCCGTATCCGCACCATTTTGATCGGTCGCGCTATAGCTGCCGAGATTCGAGGCAAAGCCACCGGTAGGATCTCCCTCCTGGCCCGCACTTTGGTCGGATTCCGAAGAAAGGATGGTGTTGAGAGTCGACTTTTCCAGGGGGGTCTCGGACTGGGTCGACGTGCTGCTCGTTTCTTGATTTGTCTCGTCGTAGGAATAACTTGAATCAAACTCGGTTCCCAGAGACCAGACGATAACGGAAGCGGCAATTCCTACTGCACCACCACCAACACTTACGGCGTACGTTTCCACATCTTCACGAGAAAGTGCATTGACATCGACGTCACTGCGTGCCTTTACCTGGGCATTGGATCCAATCGTCGCCGTAGTATCATTTCGCACGACCCCCACATCGACACCACCGGCAACACCCGCAGCCCCGATACCAAGTGCACCAGCAAACGTAAAGGCGTCGACCTTATTGGCCGCAGACACATTTACCGACTGCTTTGCATTTTCGTTCAGACTACCGGTATTTACGTTTGCGTTCGCACCGATGTAGGCGGTCGTATCGGAATCGATCACCTCAACGGTCACACCACCCGCCACGCCAGCATAAAAACCACCGGCCGCACTCGCACCCACGCTAAACAGATCTTCACTTGAGTTGGCCTGCACAGCCAAGCCATGAAACTCGGCTTCTTTTCCGAAGCCAGAACTATTGCTCCCATCGAGTATGCCACTTAGTCCAACACCATTGCCTTTAGCATCGACGGTCGAATAGGGTCCAACGAAGGCCTGTGTATCTTTATTCACAATAACGACGGCCGCCGCTCCGCCAACGCCAGCAGCCCCGAAACCAACACCTAAACTGCCAGCAACCACAAATGTCTCGGTTACTTCTGTGGCAGAGATCAGAATGTCACCACCGGCATTCGCCGTCGCCCCTGTACCATCCACATGGTCACTGTCGCCAATGTAGGCATGCGTAGTGTTATTGATCACAATCACCCCAGCAGAGACACCAATACCGACGGTACCGCCTCCACCCACACCTGCCGCAATCGACAAGATATCGACTGTTGAATCGGCCAGGACCTGGATGTCATTCTCCGCCTTGACAACCGCACCGTCATCTATATACGCCTTCGTGTTATTCGTGATTACCGGCACCGAGGCACCGGGCGTTACCGCAGCAGCAACACCAATCGACACCGCACCGCCAATCGTCATGTGGTACAAATCATTTCCGGCAGCCACGAGTACGGATTGATCGCTGGTCGCCGCGTCCGTTGTATCCGTGGCCTTGTTCACTTTGGCCCCACTAGCGACATACGCAAATGTATCGTTGGAGAGTACATTTACTGACCCACCGATATTTACTGCGACGGTACCCGCGGCGCCTGCGCTTACGCCAATCGTTTCGAGATCGTCCTTATTGATCGCCGTGATCGCCAGTCCTTTAACGAGGGTCGTCTCCGCGGTGGCAACTCGCTGCTTGGTCTGAGTATCCGAGTCGGCATTGAGGTCGTTTGTGCCATCCCCATCAAAATCCGTATCGGCAGATGCATCCAATTGTTGACCGGGAGCATTCACGTCACGGCCCGATGCGTCCGGTACGCCATTCGTCATTTCATGGTCACCGGAAAGCGTGGAGGCCTCCAGATCGATCGCGACACCATCCCGCGCATCCTCCTCTGTTTCTGCCAACTTGATGGTCTGGGAATCTAAACCGCCGTCGGTGTCGCTGGCAATCACATAGTAACTCGTGCCATCATCAACGGTCTCGCTATCAGCCAGGTTGATCGACCCAGACGCGCCTTTGGAATACACCACAGGCTCGCCCGTCACAAAACTATGATCACTCGTAAATTGGATCGTGTCATCAACCGCGGCCACCTGACTGATGGTGACACTAGGCACTTCAGCCAAGTCTTCTGAGCCCGCATCTGTCACCATCGTGATGTCGAATTTTCCGGTATGCGCTAACACACCGGCGCCCCCTCCCAACGCCGTGACGTCCGCATTTGAACCAAGAAACGCTTCGGTGGTTTTATCAACTACTGAGACACCTGCAGCGGCACCGACACCTACCGTGCCTCCACCGGAGACCGCGCCTGCAATGATATCCCCTTCCGTGTCATTGACTCCAGAGACAAGCACACTTCCGCCCGCCGTCACGGTGGTTGCGCCTGGAAGATCAACAAAGGTGGCCACGGTCGTGTCTTCGCCAATGAAGGCACGCGTCGTGTTGTCTAACACATAGACACCCGCCGACCCCGCAATACCCGCCGTCCCACCGGCTCCCAGTGCCGCCGCGATGGAAAGGAACTTTTCCTTTGAATTGGCTTTGACTTGAACGTCTTGTTTCGCAGCAAGCGTTTGTGCCCAAACTTTCGCTTCCGTTGTCTTGGTAACGGTAGTAACATCCGCACCCGCTCCAACGCCTGCCGTGCCCCCGCCTGCCAGGCCCCCCGCAACATCTAAAAATTCGGTTTCATCGTGGGCCAGAACGACAACGTCCTGAGCACCGTGAGCACTTCCGTTCGCGGCGTTTACAGTAGCCGATTCATCTATATAGGCTGTTGTTGTTTCATCCAACACGTTCACCACCGCGGAACCCGCGATACCAGCCTTACCCGCTCCGCTCCCGGCAACGGCGAACGAATAGATCTTTTCGTTCGAGGTAGCGGTTACCGCGACTCCGCGCATAGAGTCCGTGGCGTTGGTACCTACATGGACATCCACGACAGTTTGGTTCCCGTTGGCTTGAACAGTCGCGCCCTTACCGACATAAGCCGCGACATCATTGTCGGTCACAAGTGTCGTGTTCGCCACGCCAACCGCTGCCGTCCCCGCGCCATTGATCACCCCGCCAATCAGCAAGAAATCAGCAGCATCGACTGCCTGAATAGACACGCTCCCGTCGGCGGCGACTGAAGTGCCATCCCCGACATAAGCGCTCACATCGTTGCCATATTCGTTGATTGATACGGACCCGCCAATCGCCACTTTCCCAGCACCCTGGCCACCCGCAGAAATTGCACGAATCTCGGTCGTCGAGTCAGCCAGCACTTGCACATGGCCGCCTGTAGAAGTAACCGTAGTCGTCGCACCATCAATAAAAGCCTTCACGTCTGAATCTACGTCGTTGTAACCAACCGACGCGCCGATGGCGACTTTACCTGCCCCGGCTACATTGCCAGCCAGCGCCCAAATAGTTGTGTCATCCTTTGCCGTGACAGTCGCCGAACCGGACAACGAGACGTTGGAACTTGTCACAGCAGCATCAATCGTGTTGCGGATTTTGTTCACCGACACTCCCGCAGCAACGGAGAGTTTCCCAGCACCGGCACCCCCTGCAGCAATGGTCTTAATCGTCGAGGTGGAGTCGGCTGAGACAGCAAGCGAGGCGCCGCGCAGCTCGGAACTGCGCACATAGGCTTCGGTAGCATTTCCGATCTCGTTGTAAGCCACTCCCGCACCAAGTCCGGCGGTCTTCGCACCGCCAATAGAGGCCGCGATGGACTTGATCACGGAATCATCAATAGACTTCACTGCCACCGCCCCGGGGGATATACTTGCGGTGGTATCCGAGTTGTCAATACCAGCAGTGGTGGTGTTCGTAATCATGTTGACAGCCACGGTGCCAGAAAGCCCTAGCTTGTCACCTGAGACACCGAGCGCGCCCGCCACGACGATCATGCTACTGTCGTTGTTGGCCTCAAGATCTAAATCGCCACTGTGGTTTAACGTCGAATCAGTAACCAACGATTTTGTGTCGTTTTCGATCATATTAACCGCCACCGACGCACCAATACCGGCTTTGCCTCCATAGGAGGCGGATCCGGCAATCACCAACATTTCTGTTTTGTCTTTGGCACGCAGCGCGGTATCACCGGCCAATATCGCATCGACACCTGTCAAGCTCGTCTCGGTAAGATTGTCGATTTGATTCACGGAAACCGAACCGGTAATCGCAATGCCTTTTTTGGCTGGCACCACTCCGACGCCAGCGCTTAAAGCAAATAAATCACCGCTCCGGTCGGAACTCACAGATAGGGATTGGCTGAGCTTATGAGAATCGGAACCCGATGGTTTCGTAATCACCAGGGCGGTCCCGGCTTTCGCATCATCTAACGACTTCGCCAATTGGAGCTTATTCGCGTCTGACGGATCGGCGATTACATAATAGAGAACGCCCGACGTCAGGGATCCGATCGTCTTGCCGTCTGCTTCGTAGACGACTGCGGCCCCGGTTTCCAAACCGTGGGGAGCGCCTAAATCAATGGTCTTCTTGGCGTTGTCGACCTTCCCAGAAACAAAGGATCGATCATAACTTCCCAGTTGGTGCAACGTCGCATTCTGAACATAGGCCTTCGTCGTGCCATCGATTTCATTCCAACCGAAAGAACCTGCAATTCCCGCTTGCGTGCCTGTCTTCTTGACCGATACCGCAACCGCCCCACCGGCAGCGATCAAATCGGTTTCATTTTTTGCTGCAAGGCCAATGCTCTTGGCCGAGACATAACTATTATCCGTGATAAAGGCTTCGACGACATCTTCCCCGCGGTTGATCGAGAGGTCGCCTGCAAAAGCGATCCCATTCTTGTTCGGTGCGGTTGCTCCGGAGGTCGCGCCACTCCCACTGGTCATCGGGGCGGGGGACACAGCGCCAGGAGGTGCCGCCTGCCCATTCCCTTGATCGGTTGTTCCTTCTTTGGTGATCGCCCCAGCAATCGAAAACACCTTAATATTGCCCACCGACAGTGCATTGACAACGACATCTTCGTCGGCGTTGATCCGTGCTCCGCTAATGCTGGCTTTGGTTTCTCGGTCGATCTGATTGATGCCGACGGTGACGCCAAGCCCGATACTCTCGCCAACGACAATTCCTCCATTGAGTAAGAGCGCAGTCGTTTGGTCATAGGCATCAACCGAAACGGTACCGCCCACAACATTGGCGTCACTTTCAATTTTGGCCACTGTCGAAATATCTTTATTGTTATAAGCAAACGTGCCGGCCAACCCGAAGGTCTCGGCAGCCCCCCCTGACTGCGCAAAATTAAAGTGATAATTATCGATCTTCGCATCAATATCCAAATGGCCTTTAGTTCCAATTCGGATATCCGACTCACCGATTGTCGCAAGAGTATCGTGTGTGGCGAACATTACGAATACCGAAGCCCCGACGCCACCTTTCCCACCTTCAACCCCAACTGGACTGAGCAATGCACTTGGATCTTTTTTCGTGACTGCGTCTTTTAAGCCTTCGGGAGAAAGGTCAATATTAAACACACCCGTCACCATGACAAATTCGAATTTCGACGCGGCATTCACTTGAACCGACTGTTCAGGCGACTGGTAATTCGCATCGGACCCTTGATTGATCTGAGCATCACCCTGAATTGTCGCTTTGACCGTCGTATTGAGGTCTACATAGGTGACCGAACCTGCCACGGCAACTTCTGGGGGACTGTCTCCTCCCGCAGTGCTATTTGTCCAGTTATTAACCAGGCTTCCCTGCAAACCCAATTTCCCATCCAAGAGGCCACTTAAATTGCTCGGCTTCAAAACATCGCCAAAATTCTTGTAATCAAATAAACTCGATTGTCCACGCTGATGGCTCGGAGACGTAATGAACGGGTATTCGATGTTGGCATTCACATTGACGTCAGCGGCCGCGTCAATCGATCCACCATTAACCACCGCCTCCACATCGTTGTGATAATCACTGACACTAACGGCAGCACTGACGACAAACTTGGTTTCGTTCGCCGTTCCAATACTGGCTTCTGCGGCATGCTGAAACTTTGCGGAATGAGTGGCAAATACGTCGACATCATTCCGACTCTTAATGACCGCATTGGGACCCACTTCTGCCTTAACGTCGTGGTCACTGTAAGAGAAAGCGACCGCACCAGCGTAGGAGAATTTAGACGTATCTGCACCGGTGCCCGCGTTGGAATTTCCGTCGGCCGCCTTCCCAGTAATTTTTTCCCGCAATTTCTGTAATGGACCGGACTGGAGTTCCTTTTTCCCAAGGTAATCGGTCAGCGCAGGGTCTCCACCGACCCCCGAGACCGCGCTCGTCCCATCTTCACTTTTCAATTCAGCTCTAATACCAACGCCATCTGTCAAGCCTGTGGATAAAGAGTGGGAGCTGCCAACAGCTGTTTCGTCCGTAGTCAGAGCGATCGGATCAGCCGACTCTGCTTCAAGTTTGGAGTTCGCTAAGCGAAAGCGGTTCTTATCGATCACACTAACGTAATATGACCCACCGGATGTCAGGCCCAGAATAGATGGATCGCTCACGGTTACCGTCGACTCAGACACAAACAAATGCGGCTGCGCACTTGCGCCGGATGGCTCAACAAGATTAATTAGGGTATCTGGGTCTGCTGTCTCGGCCAACTGAATAGAGCGTTTATCGGCGCTCATTACGACATACTCTTCTCCATCCGACAAGCCACCGATCACCGGATTCCCGTTGGATAGATATCGCACCGTCGTGCCAACAGCTAACACCTCGGTCGGAACGCTGGGGTCAGGATCTGCCGCATTGTCGCCGGTAATAACAATCCGATCATTTGCATAATCAACCCGATTCGATTCATCATCGGCGCCCGTATAAGCTTTATCCGGGTCAATCGTATGGTTTTGAGTTTGGGTTTCTGTGTGGGTGGTATCAGCTACGCCATACTCCACCACAGCGCCAGTAGTATAACCGTGGTTGGCGATCGTAAAGATATTGGATTCGCTGTCGACAACACTGCCATCACTTGCTGCAAACGTCTGCTCGCTGTGGGTGTAATTAAAAGCGTGGCTTGTACCCGTCCCAATACCACTGAGAACCTGCACCGTTTCCGTGTCATAGTCCAGCAATTGAATCGTGTTGCTATCGACGTTTTGAATTTTGTACCGCTCGCCAGTGACAAGTCCAGCGATGGGATCACCACCTAATGGCGAATACACAACGACGTCACCTGCAGAAAACGGGTGTGTCGGTATCGTGATGGTGTTCGCACCCGCATTCACGTTTCCCGTGGGATCAAACTCTTTAAGTTTTTTCAGCCCAAAACGATGTATCGCGCCCGTAGCAACTGAAGAATTGCTGACATCGATTCCGCTCGCCGACGTCAACTTGATCCGATCGGCGTCAATGGCCAGCACAATGTACTCAGCCCCGTTCGTCAGCCCACCAATTTCAGAAGGATCGCAGGAAGTAAATAAAGTGGCTGTGCAGGAAGATGCGGGACTCGTATAAACAACTTTGTCCCCGGTATTGAAGCCGTGTTCAATTATCTTGATTGTGTCAACATCTTTTTCGAAATTGTATTTATCTCCATGCCAATTCGTCACCGCTTCCGTGGTGAGCTGAGTCTGGGAATCCACACTGAGAACCTTGACGCTCTTACCTTCAGTGGCATTGTAAACCAGATCATCTGCTTGGATCCCGGCGTCAATGAAATCAGCTGTGCTATCCACGAGTTTGGTGGCAGAACTGGTACCAGAAAAACCGGATGTTGCAGTTGATGAACTGTCCACCGCCGCCACATCAAAGGCCTTCTCAGCGGTCGAGGCGAACGACCCGCTGCTCACCGTATCAGACACAATCGTACCATCCACAAATGCCTGCACATCGGATTCACCATGCGACACCGCGACCGTCACGCCGCCCGTCCCAGATTTTTCGTCTTTATCGTAGACGGCAAATTCGGCATTACCGGTTGCCGTATTGTTGCCTTTCGCGACCACATTGACGGAACCATCCGCCTGAATGTTCGCGTTTTGGCCAACGCTCACATGCGACACCAAATCAGTCTTTGATACGGCTAAAGAAAGCGTATTTTTGTGTTCGTCGGAAAATGTCGAGGTCCGAGCCAGCACCGCCGCTTTTGTCGCACCATCCGAGCGTAGGAGAACATCCCCGCCAGCCCGTATCGTTGTAGAACCATCAATATTCGTGGTGGCATTGGCATGCCCCATTCCAAAGGCCACACTGAATAAATCACAAATAACTTCTGTAGTGCCGTCCGCGCTGGCCTTGGATTCAATCGTCACATCGCCACTGGCATCGATTGTGGAAGTCCCGTCAATCGTTAACTTCGCGTCAGCGAAACGGACTAGGACACCAAGTGGCAACGCAAAAATATCCTTTCCGAACAACAACTCCGAACCCATCGAAAATAGATCGGAAAACTTGTAACCGTCAAAGATCTCCCCGCCAAGAACCGACTTTGAATCGTACGCCGCAGTGGTTGTGATCGAGACGTCCTTACCTTTAATTTCAGCGCCGGAGATGTTGATCTTCGAAACGTTCGCCGAACCGCCTTGCAAACCCGGAAATAGCGGCGCGAACACTTCCTTGAACACAGTGTCAAACCAACCCACGCCCGTCAAATCGGTATCGCTCGCCTTGAGTGTGACGTTACCGGCCGTGTGAGCGCCCGAACCCTTCACATCCGCAAGCAATTTCGCGCCGCTGCCTACGATAATTTCATGACCGATTAAGTTGAGATTTCCGGAATCACCGCTTGAATCAGCACCCGCACTCGGAACGTCGCGAGTAGAAAGAATGGCAGTTCCTTCAACTTTGATGTCATGCGCCGTAACAGTCAGGTCCTTGCCACCCATCGCTGCTTGGCCATCTAAAGTAATATTGCCCTTACCCAGAGCAGTTTGTGTTCCGGTCACCTGCACCGAATCTTGAAAGATTCCAACGAGTGTGACTTTGTCTTCTCCGTCACTGGTTAAAATCTTGATCTCTCCCTTGTCGTCGACAAGGGTCTTCGGCACCGTCAACGTATGATTGCCGCCAGTTGGTGAATGCCCCGGAATTGACGAGGAAAGTTCATTATCCGGATCGCTAATCACATAGTTCGAACCGACCGCTTCGATGGTCAAATTATCATTGACAACGGTCAGGGCACTTTCATCCTCGATGACAAGATTGTTTGATGCATCTAAACTGACCGCCGTCGCAAGGAGCATTCGTGGCTCCAACGGTTCAAACAAACGCCGGCGTTGTTTTAATTGTTGGAAACGTTTCCGCCGACGTGATCGGTTTAACAACTCAAGGTACTTACGGTGCATGGAATCTCTATCTTCCTTATTTGCAACAACGCGGGACTAGCGAAAGCAAAGCTCAGATAGAGCCGCAAGTCATACACGGCATCCATCGCTCCAACCGTCGCATGACACCCATACGACCCAAACTGCGCATATAGGCTATCATTTAAAAGTGAACGTTTTATAGCTATTACCCTTCAACTATCAACCACATAACCCGCTTTTCGCCCATTTTCCCCATATATCCACCCAGATTTATCCATGCACGAGCCTCTGCAAGTGCGACATGTACCATTGAAGTCCGCTAACTAGCTATGAACGCGGGTCTCGTAGCCCGTAGTTCATAGCTTGCGGACCGCAGCCAGCAGGCTTGGCGCCAAAATATCTGAGAACGGTGCTGCAACGTTGATCAAACCAGCGGCACTGTAAGTTCAAGCAACACTCGCGAGCATCGCCTTACCCGTGACGGGCAGATTCTTTTCGATCTACCTGATACGGACACTCGCCGCTGGCCTAGCAATTTAAAATCAATTTGGCCACAGTCGTCACGCTGTCGATAGAGATTTCCGTGCGGCATTTGTCCTTATCATCAATGGCAACCTCTACTCTCCTGAACATCTCCGTGCCCATCCAACACCTGTCGAAAATGGACAGTGATAGCCTCCTCACTAGACTGCTCTCCCCAGAACGTTCGGGACATCCCCAGCATCCTGTCAAGTTCAACAGAACACGACACCCTAATCCGCCGTTGGCATCAAGGCCTGCTGATGGACGCGGGCGGATGTGGCTTGCTCGCGGTCGAGAGGGACCCTGTGATAGCGACCCGCCGCCCAGTCTGAAAATTGGTCCGCGTAGTGAGGGCTGCCA
>JAKVBY010000108.1 GCA_022446825.1 Pirellulaceae bacterium | reverse complement strand
TTACCCAGCGGCCTGTCGTGGTTACCCAGCGGCCTGTCGTGGTTACCCAGCGGCCTGTCGTGGTTACCCAGCGGCCCGTCGTGGTTACCAGACGTCCTCTCGTTAGCCACCAGCTTGGCACCGGTTACTACAGATCGCCCCTGGTCACAACCTATCGACCGACTGTACCGATGGCCTACACTCCCATCGTGACGGTTCCGATCGCGCCCGTCCTTGTTCGTCCCAAGGTGTACATTCCTGGGCAACCGCTCCTTAATCTCGTTCGCGCGATCACCCCCTGATGGCTTGATCGTCTATCCGCAAGCAACATGCACAAAACGGCTATCGCTTAAGCATTCCTTGAATCATCGAGGACGCGGAAGCTGGACTTGCTGGCAACCCAACTCCAGCTGACACATAGCCGCGCACCTCCGCCAACTGCTTTTCGCCTACCTCAAGGCTTTGTAAGACTTGGCTTTCCAACCGTTGGAAGCCACTTTGAAGCTTGCCTAAGTGGTCCGCTGCGACAACCTCTGTTGTTCGAACCCATTTCCTTAAGCACTCACGAAGTTCATTGGTTGCCGCCCCTTGTAATGAGCGTGCCAGGTCTTGGCTCAGATTCGTTTCAATCGAAACCTTTGGATTGGACAATTCCCCCTGTAGTTCAATCGCCATGTGCAAATGATCAATCTGTTCTACTGACTTGCAAAAGTACGTTACAAAACGGGCCCCCCTCCCCTCCAGTGGCAATGTCGGCTTCATGGTAATCTCATCCTGTTTGATGACAATGCGCCCGTCGATCCTTTCTTCGCTCAGTTTCACACGCATCCAAACCCGCCCTTCGCCAGCGGAAACGTCGAGCGAGAATGTAGCTGGATCCCCCCAAGTCCGACTCGCTAGATTGAGTTTGGGACAATCGAGAAACAACTCGCCGGAGGGCGAATGCGAAGCCTGGTCAACAAGCACACGTGCTTGAATCGGAGCTTCACCACCGAGTCGAAATTCACATGCAAACGGCTTGCCAATCTGGGGAGCTGATGTCAAATCTTGCAGTCGACCAATCAACGGTTTTCGACCGCCGCCAACCGTTGCTGTTCCCTGGAAACGCGCTTCTCGGATCAGAAAGCTTGGCTGCGTCGGCTGCCCCTGAAAAACAACGTCAACTCCACGTCGCTCTGCCTGCACAAATTCGGGTTTCCGAGCCAATAGAGCGAAAATATCACTCGCAGACGAATACCACGTTTGTGCTTGAGCAAGTTGCTGACGCGCTTCTTCACCAATGAAATAATCTGACATCCGCCGCACGTCCAGACCCATTTGCACAACGTTACGCTTTAAATACTCAACATCATGGTCTTTCGCCTCTGAAATCGCTTTCCGATCGCTTCTGGCTCGCCGGGCTAACTGCATGACAGTCTCACGCACTGCCTGCAGTTCCACCGCCAGGGCCTTCACATCAATGGCAAGCTGTTCGTACACACGGGGATCCTGCAAGGGATTTTTCTGTAACCATTCAAAAGCATTTTTGATGCGGAGAACCTGTAGACGCCACAACTCGGCACGCGCCTGGAGTGTTTCATGCTGACCAAGCCAGTATGTCGTCACGACTTGCCCAACTCGTATGGTTTCCAAATCCGCTTCGAGTTTCTCTTCAAAATGCCCTTGCAGAGATTGCGCCCACCCCCTATCAAGCCTGCCAATACCCTCTGCCCTCTCAAACCAACCTGTCAAATCATTCGCAGACTCACCGGGTAAGAATCCAGAGTCTTGACGGTCTGTGTCAATTCGTAGGTTCAGAAGCTCAGCATAATCCACAATCAATCGCTTTTGAAACAACTGTTGCTTATCGACGACAACGATTGCCCTATCAAATTCGAAGACATTTTTTCTAATCGCCCAGGGAGCTGCAACTGCTGCATTCTTGACCTGTAGGCGGCCCTGCCGCCAGCACGTGGTGATCTCACCAATGTCAACTTTCGTCCCCAACAAAGACTCCGTGCTTTTGACAACCACATAGCGCAACGCCGGGTCAAACCCGAAATAGACAAGTGCGCCAAACAACGCGACGACAACCAAACGCGGAATTACATACGCCCAACGAACCATTTGGATTATCCTCGGTTACCCTGATCGCTGATCCGGTTCGAGACATATACTCCCGCCGGCCGCATCCGCGACAATTCTCTTAGCAGTACTTGAAACACTAATAGAGACACGTTCCGTTTCTGAACTCACGTGCTTTGCAGCCCGCCTTGCCACGGGTCCAGGTGTCTTAAGACGCGAGTTCAGATCGCAACATGGTGGCTGCCGGACTCGATTACCTCCAAGCATCGCCCGGGATGGCTGCTCGGTAGGCTGCGCCGTGCCCCCCCAGGCCAAAAGATCGCTCGGACAGTGCGTCTCGGGACACGGTTGCAGACTTTGTAAGCTTGGCGTACCTACTGCAGCTACCACCTCCTTCGACATCGCGCGCGGCTGCGGAACATTTCCGCGGCTACTATAAAATCTAGTAGCCAGCCAAAAACTCAGCCGATAGGTCGGATAAAACAGCAGCAATCCCAGTATGAGGCTACCCGTCACTACCGTATTCTGAAAATCAGTCCAATTTGCCAAGGGAAAACCTTCCAGCCTCAGAAACCAAGGTTGCAGTAACTCTAAAGTCAGGAACCTCCAGCCGATCAAGTGGGTCAAGGAATCGATCAGGGGCCCCAGGAAGGAAAAAAACACTGAGGCCAGCGTCGCCAAGGGTAAATTGCTGCGTGTGGAGAAAACAACGACAGTAATCGCAACTGCCGCAAAATTCCCCTTAGGAACGATCCCCAATACCAAACCGCAGGCAACGCCATAAGCCAATTGTCGCGGAGTGTCCCTGGACTTGAATGCTTTGCGTAGCAGCAGACCGTGTTTAAAGAACCAACCAATCATGACCTAACCTATCCTCATGGCGAACTCCTTATTCGCATCGAGTCCTGCACTTTGTTCGGACCAACGTTTTCTGCCAGATCGCTATATTCTGCGCGGCCAGCCCACCCTCCACTTTATAAGGCGTTTGTCAGCGCAATTTCCCACGCTGTTAAAAATCGCTCACCCGAACGCTAGCAGACTTCTTCGACGGCCAGCTCTCTTTGACGCTCGATCTCATCACGGTCGGGCTGTTTTCTCTCCTGGGATGTGAACAGCCCAGTCGCTGCTAGAGAAGATAAACCCGTAGAGCAACGGCAGAAGAGGCGAGAAGACACACTTCACTTAACAACAACAAGAGCCAAAAACGGCGCAGCCTGAACGTATCGCTATCTTTCCATCGCAACAGCCGTCCCACCACCTAACTAGCCTTCGCTCCTGGAGAGCAGACTGGTCGTGACTGCACGAAAAATAAGATCAAGTTCTTCAAACTCCCGATCTTCTGCTTGGCAAAACAACAAATGCGTAGCCTTATCAATCACAATTCCACGAATCTCCGAGACCACCAACAAATCAAGGCAATAGAAACGCATTTCTACACCAATCGACTCATGGCCACCGAATTCCTCGTGCAGCAGTCCGGTTTCGATATCGTCGTATTCGCCTCGCATGGTGGCCACCGCCTCATCGACTAAATCAACGGCAGCGACTTCATTGCCATATCGACTGAGAGACCAAAAACCGCTCGTCGGACTCTGCAACGTTACTGTTTCTGGTTCACCGTTTAAATCTTCTTCTACTACTTGCCAATTATCTGGATAAAGAAATCCGGCGCCGATTTTGTCGTAATTTGCTGGCATGTCATTGCGAAAGAGGAAGGAAGGTGCGAAACCACTCACGTATGATATCATTTTGCAAATTAAGCAAGAACCATAGTCTGCCGGTAGTTCTTTTCTTGTCTTGAATTAGCAGTTTTGCTAACCTCTCCGTTGTTCTTGTCAGAGGTTCTGCCGTGAAACTAGCTAGCACTCAGAAACTGACGCGTCTCACCGCGATTGCCTCTTTGTCGGCAATGTGGATTGGATGCGCTTGGGATCCCTCCCGAACCGCTGTTGAAGATGTCCTGTCTGCGCGAGATTTTACCATCCGTGGCAATTCCGATTTGAGAGATGGAAAGTGGCAAGAAGCGGAGCAGCACTTTGCCCAAGCAGTGGAAGCCAATCCTGAAGGTGCACGAGCGCGGCGTTTATATGCAGAAACCCTCTGGATGCGTGGGCTGCACCAAAACGCCATCGAACAGATGCAAGAAGCCGCTCAGCGCGCCCCACAAGACCCCACTCTCTTGATTCGCGCAGGCGAAATGCATCTCAACCAAGAAAACCTCAAACTGGCCACGAATTACGCCAACCAGGCGTTAAAGTTAAATGCAAAACTGCCGGCAGCTTGGGCACTTAAAGGAAACATCCTGGCAAACCAAGGACAATTAGACAGCGCGCTCTCTAGCTATTTCCGCGCACTGACCTATCACGAGGATAGCCCAAAGATCAAGTTAGCAATTGCTCGAATTCACCGTTCACAACTACAACCAGAGCGCGCCCTCGCAATTCTTGACTCGATGGACAACCAGTATTCCGACGAAACTTTGTTTCTGCGGGGCCTCGTTCTCAAAGACTTGCGCCAATATGACGAGGCAGCGCGAGTGTTTAGCATCGTGACTCAAAATCGGCCCGGCCGACCAGAACCCTATTTCGAAATGGCAAACATTCATTTCCAGCAAGGAAACACTGTTAATGCGCGACTCGCTGCAGAAGGCGCCCTACGCGTCGCTCCAAATCATGATCCGAGCCGAGAACTCATTTCTCGGCTCGACCAGGGCGCACTCCGTTAAAGGTAGCAGTCCAGCAGAGCATGAAGAGAACAAAAGACGCCTGCAAACCTTAATCTGCAGGCGCCTTTCCTAATCATTCGCAACGCTATCTCGTTTTGTTCTAGGTGATATGGGCACCCGTGGTTTCTACATAGACCGCATAGAGAGACGAACTGCCGGTCATGAACAAGCGATTCCGCTTGGTTCCACCAAAACAAACATTTGAACAGATTTCAGGCAGTAAAATCTGACCAATCCGAGTTCCGTCGGTAGCAAAGACATGGACTCCGTCGTAACCATCACCGACCCAACCAGCACTGGCCCAAATATTTCCGTCGGCGTCAGCACGAATGCCATCTGCGAAACCAGCTACAGTCTCTCCATTTAATTCGAGATCCATGGAGGCAAAATCACGACCATTGGCAACTTTCGTCTCCTCCACAATGTCCCAAGCCCGAATTACCTTTTGCGCCTCGGGGTAGTGCGACCATCCGGTGTCCGCAACATAAAGAGTTTTGTAGTCAGGAGAGAAGCACAGGCCATTCGGCTTAAAAATCTCGTCTGACATTTTAAAGAGCTTTCCTGTTTTACCGTCAATACGATAAATCGCCTCTTTCTGATAAGGTTGCACCGACCCTGTGTCCGCCCGACGGCCTTCGTAATTCATCAAGCCACCGTAACCTGGATCCGTGAACCAGATATCTCCATTGGGGTGGACCGCACCATCGTTTGGCCCGTTCAAAGACTTGCCATTGTATTCGCTCGCAAGAACCGTGCGGGTGCCGTCATAACCATATCGCGCGACACTGCGCGTCAGGTGTTCAAAAGAGAGTTGTCGCCCCTGCCAATCGAACGTATTTCCGTTGCTATTATTGGAAGGGTGGCGAAAGATGGAGACATGACCATCCTCTTCCATCCAACGCAACTGAACATTGTTCGGAATGTCACTCCAAACGAGATAGCGTCCCACACCATTCCACGCCGGCCCTTCAGCCCACAGCATTTCCTTACTGTGATAAAGTCTTTGTATAGGTGCGTTGCCGAGCTTGTACTTCTTAAAACGGTCATCCAACACAACCACATCCGGTTCGGGATAACGCGTCGGTGCCGCGTTGGGCCCATAATCGCGACCAAATGCTTTGGTTGCTAAGGCACCTACAGCACCAGTGGCAGTCGCCAAAAATGCGCGCCGTGGCAACGGAGACAACTGCTCTCCCTGATCCTTCATCTTGCTGCGTGTCGCACTCAATATTTCCGTCATTGGATACACCTTCCGTTTCGTTTACAGGTTTCTATGTTTCATTCTTCGCGACCTTGCCCACCAGTGGCAAAGATCGTGCCTCAAGATAATCCATTCCTGCTCACATTTCACTCGCCCTACAGAAATTTCAGAGGGATATTCTTAGCAGCCATCCATCATTCGGTTATAATCACACTCGGTCTTAAGACCTACGCTATAAATCCCAGGAGCCAGACGGGAAAAATGCCTTTGACCTTCTCCAAAATCGCACAAATTATCCGATGCACTGGGAGCGTTACTATTTACTTGGCCGCCATCTCAGGCTTCGCCCTGCAGGGTCAGGAGCAGGAAAGGCAGCCAGACGCCAACGTTTTCTTTGAAGAAAACATTCTGCCGGTGCTCCAAAAACATTGCTACAAATGCCACTCAGCGCAACATCAGTCAAAGAAGGGGGGACTCCGACTCGACTCACCAGCAGCCATGCGTAAGGGTGGCAACACGGGACTCGCCATCGTCCCAGACAATGCCAAAGACAGTCTACTCATCAATGCCTTGCGACATGAAGGCCTTGAGATGCCACCGGGGAAGAAACTTGCTGACACGGTCATCGATGATTTTGTGCAATGGATCGAACAGGGGGCACCTGACACGCGTCCCGAGTCGTCTTCCAGTGAAGCGACCGACCATTGGGCTTTCCAACCGCTTGCCGATCCAGTGCCTCCCCAGGTTGCTCAAGAATCCTGGGTACGTAATGAACTCGACCGTTTCATACTTCAAAGACTTGAACGGGAGAATGTCAAACCCGCAACCGAAGCCCCACCAGCAACCTTGCTGCGCCGCCTCTACCTTGACCTGACGGGCCTTCCTCCGACACCAGCTGAATTGAAGTCTTTTGTCTCCGACACTTCGGACCAAGCCTACAGCTTAGCTGTCGAACGCTTACTTGCATCGAAACATTACGGAGAACGCTGGGGCCGTTATTGGCTCGACATGGCTCGGTATGCCGACAGCAACGGTTATGAGTCCGATCGTCCCCGACCACATGCTTGGCGCTGGCGAGATTGGGTGATCAACGCACTTAATGAAGATATGCCTTTCAACCGTTTTACCATCGAGCAGTTAGCAGGTGACCTACTCCCCCACCCCTCTCTTAAGCAATTAATTGCCACGGGATTCAATCGCAACACACTGGTCAATACGGAAGGAGGCGTTGACGGGGAAGAAGATCGTGTCAAACGCACCGTCGATCGCACCAATACGCTTGGCAAGGTCTGGCTGGGCCTTACCCTGGGCTGCACTCAATGCCATTCGCATAAATACGATCCTATTACGCAACATGAGTATTTCAGCATGTATGCGTTCTTTAACAACGTTTTAGAACCGGACAAGCCTGCCCCTACGGCAGAGCTGCTCACAAAACAAGAGGAGGCCTTAGGTGCTTATCAAGCGGCGCATGCACCGTTTCTCAAGGCGATCGGTGACTACCGCAGTGATACCTTTAAAACATGGCTGGAGTCCTTACCTGAAATCATTGAAGGCTGGTCTCTCCTCAATCCTGATGTGATCACGACCAATGATCCCGATAGTAAACTTGAGCTTGAGAAAGATCTGTCCATTTTTGCGACAGGTCCCAATGCCACTCCCAACACCTATCAGGTCGTTGCCCGCACGACTCAGGATGGCATCTCCGCAATTCGACTCGAAGTTTTTGCTGACCCAAGATTGCCCGCCAACGGTCCTGGATTGGCGACTAATGGAAACTTTGTCCTCACCAGTATGCGAGTCTTCGCCAAACCAGCTTCCGATGTCGACCCCGAGACCAAAGGAACTTATTTTCCACTCAAGACTGCTCGAGCCGACTTTTCTCAAGCCGGTCGCTTAGTAACGTCGGTGCTCGGTGACAAATCCGACAATGGTTGGGCTATTTATCCGCAGGCAGGACAGAGCCACGTGGCCATTTTTGAGTTGGAGAGCCCGATTCGCAACGTGGTGGCCGGGAAGGAATTACAACTCACCATTGAGTTAGAACATGACCTGCATCTGGATCACAACATTGGGCGTTTTCGGTTGTCGACGACCAACACACCGCAGCCAGTTCCCATGGACCTCGCTGATGCCGGGATGATCGAAACTCTGAAAAAACCCCTCAATAACCGCACAGGGTCTGAAACCTTACGACTGATCGAATTTTACGATTATCGTGAAGAGGGGCTCGATCCGCTTGTCCAAGCGGAAATGGAGCACCGTCAACAGAAGCCTGTACCTTTGGAAACAATGTACAAGGCACAAACGCTCGCAGAGTCCCAGACACCCCGCGAAACCCGCGTCCATGAACGCGGTGATTTTTTAAGCAAAGGAGATCTTGTATTTCCCAACACGCCTGCTGTTCTGCCCCCGTTAACCACTCGAGGTAAAACACCCGATCGGCTCGACTTGGCGCGGTGGTTGGTCGCCGAGTCCAATCCCCTCACGACGCGCGTCGTGGTCAATCGAGTTTGGCAGCAACATTTTGGACGAGGCCTCGTCGTGACAGATGACGATTTCGGCACGCAAGGCGAACTGCCATCCCATCCGGAATTACTCGATTGGCTTGCGCGACGTTTTCAGCAGGATGGGTGGAGCCTCAAATCGCTACACCGTTTGATTGTCAACTCAGCAACGTGGCGGCAGTCTTCGGCAACCCCCCCGGGCCTGAGCGAGCGGGACCCATATAATATATGGTTGTCACACCAAAACCGCTTGCGCGTAGAAGCAGAGATCGTGCGCGACCTGGCACTCGCGACCAGCGGCCTTCTCTACCACCAAATCGGCGGTCCAAGTGTTTATCCACCTCAACCAGACAATCTGGTTAAACTCGGTTTTCAAGATAGTCTCTCCTGGCCGGAAAGCTCCGGAACAGACCGCTATCGGCGCGGTCTCTACACGTTTTTTCAGCGCACCGTTCCTTACCCCATGTTAGTGCAATTTGACGCGGCAGACTCCAACACGTCATGTACACGACGGGAACGGTCAAATACACCACTGCAAGCGCTCACTCTTTGGAACGACGCGGTATTCATCGAATGTGCCCAAGGGATCGGCCGGAGGGTGTCGAACCTCGAATCCCTGCAAACAGGAGAGCTCACCAAGAATGAACAACAAATCAGCCACTTGTTTCAACTTTGTTTGTCACGCAAACCAACGGAGGACGAACGGAACGTCCTGAGAAAGCTTTTTCAGTCTCAATTCGAACGCTATCGACAGGATCTTGACTCCGCGCGCACTTGGGTGGGTGACAAGCCACCCGAATCTGCAGACGCGTTAGCCACACGCGCAGCCCTGATCAGCCTAGCGCGAGTTGTCATGAATCTGGATGAGTTCATTACTCGGGAATAATCCACAACCATGCACCACGATCTACTGCGACGCGACTTCCTGGCCACCACTGCTAGCGGACTAGGCGCCTTAGCGCTTGGCTCCCTTTTTCAAGGCGAAGGACTGTTGGCAGACTCAAACGTGTCCGGCAATCCTCTGGCGCCCAAAATGCCGCATTTTGCGCCCACGGCAAAACGCTGTATTTTCATCTTCCTGGCAGGCGCCCCGAGTCAGATCGACCTTCTCGATCCCAAACCGATGCTGGCTGAACGCGATGGACAAACCTTACCAGCGTCGGTTTCGGAAGGAGTTCGCTTAGCCTTCACTAATGCGAAAACAGCTCACCTGAAGGGGAGTCCACGCACGTTCACCCCACATGGAGAGTGTGGCACTCCATTTTCCGATTACCTTCCCCATATCGCGACTTGTGCCGATGACCTGGCAGTGGTGCGTTCACTCCACACCGACGAATTCAACCACCATCCGGCCCAGTTGGTCATGAATACGGGTGTGGGGCGTCTGGGACGGCCAAGCGTCGGTTCCTGGGTCACCTATGGCCTGGGCTCGGAAAGTGAAAATCTTCCAGGGTACGTCGTGTTGTCGGCGGGGACTGGTGCCAGTGGCGGCACCTCCAATTGGAGCAGCGGTTTCCTTCCTTCCAGCTATCGCGGTGTTGTCTTTCGCAGTCAGGGTGATCCCGTCCTCAATTTAGAGCAACCGGCAGGTGTCTCCCGCGCAGATCAACAGGCCAGTCTCGAAGCGATCCGGGAACTGAATCAACAGCGTTTCCAACTGACACAAGATACCGAAATTTCCAATCGCATCGCATCTTACGAACTCGCCTTTCGGATGCAGGCTGCTGCACCCGAACTACTCGATTTGTCCGGGGAAACTCAAGCTACTCACGATGCCTACGGCTTAGATCGCCCCGAACCGGCTAACAACAAGCACCGCGGCTATACGGGCAATGCGCACGCCACCTTCGGCCGCAACTGCCTCTTAGCGCGACGTCTGGTGGAACGTGGCGTTCGTTTCGTCAATCTGTATCACGCCTCTTGGGACCACCACGATGCACTCGACAAAGACCTCAAATACAACTGCAGTGTCATCGACCAACCCGCGGCAGCGCTCGTCAAGGATTTAAAGCAACGCGACCTGCTCGACGAAACTCTGGTCGTTTGTACCGGGGAATTCGGACGGACGCCGATCGCCGATACCCACGAACAATCCGGACAAAAGCCGGGACGTGATCACCACCGCTATGCCTTCAGTATGTGGATGGCAGGAGGTGGGATCAAAGGTGGCCAAGTGGTGGGCCAAACTGACGAACTAGGCTGGGCTCCTGTAGAGGATCCAATTCACGTCAACGACTTTCATGCGACGCTATTGCACCTCTTCGGCTTAGATCACCTAGCCCTGTCGAAACGCTTTGGCGGCTTTGATATCCGTCTGACCAATGTCGGTGGAGAAGTCGTTTCAAAATTACTCGCCTCTTAACCCCCACACAGTGCTTACCCGACAGGGCAGAGGCTCTCAGCCACCGCCCTTCCTAGTTGACTTCGCACCCTCCGTTCGAGCCCCCAATGATCGCCGAGTCAGAGTGTCATTTTTGGATCGCCATCAGCAATGGGCGTTTCTGGCGACACGATCAACAGCACCATGGTGGTGGTTGATTATGTGCTGCAACTTGTCGCGACCAACTCATGCACCTGCCGATTTTTTTCAGACCGCTTGAGGTTGTGCCGAAAGGCGTTCCCGAGCATCGCTCAGTAAATGCTGAATAGATAGACAACACTTCCTTCATGAACTCATGAATTTCGCCCGATGGCTTGCGAAAGCTGGAGCGACGGCTTATTACAAAGCGATGACGGTCTTGTGTCGGGTCCCCTCCGCGGTAGACGATGAAGAGCTCGCGTGTCACCTCGTGGTGAATCCCTTGGCCTTTTTGTTCTACAAACAAATCAAGCATCTCCCTGTCAAAAATCCGACGGATATCTTCTTCGCCAGTACCCTTAAGAACAAATAATTCCAAAAAACCTTCGTATCGATCAATATTGAATCTCCCCTGTGGTCAGTGCGGCAACGGTTTTTTTAAAAAACCCGTGCTTTCGGAAACAAGGAGAAAGCTGGCAGTATGAGCGCATCTAACTCCACGGCGGCAACTGTGTGCTGTGTGCTGTGTGCTGTTTTAAAACTTATTTCCGTGATCGAAAATATCGAGTCGAACACCGATGTCGATTTCAGCTGTAGCCGCATTTTCATCTCCGTTTCCGAACGCGGCCATTGATTAAGATCAGATCGCGAATCGGATTCGAATGAATTGAAGAGAGCCATTCCCTTCAGCTTCGCCAGCAATCGCTTTTCACGTATTTACGCAAAGCTCACACCAAGTTCCGTCGCAATTGCTTTTACGACCTCGTCCCTTTTCGCCTTATGGTGCCGCATGCAGCGTACTAGGTAGGTCCCGAGTATGTTTCCCGCAAAAGCCAGTAGTCTGGTTTTCAGCCCAATTGTCAGCACAACCAACCCTCGTTCGCTTAAGACGTCAAACATGATCGACCTCAGCTCGCTTCGATTCACGTTTTAGTAGTCTTGTTCTGTGCGGCGGTCTACCGTCTTCAGCCGCGGGCATGCCCGGTAGGCACCGGACAGACTATGTTCGACACCTTTTTTCTCCAATCCCTGCTCCAGTTTCTCTCCGCAAAGGTTAGCGACACCATCGACGCCCAGCAACCCGGTCAAACGTCCCTCTCTTGCGCCGTTCCGCCATGCAACCAACCGTACCACCATGTCAGCGAACCCCCGTAAACAAAGCAGAGTTTTTTCCTCACCACTTTCAACTCTAATTCCTTACAGCACTGAAAAAGGTTAAACCAGATGTCAGCGACCGGAACCTGCTCGACTCCAATAAGAGGCTAGCCGCAGTGAACTTTCGTGCTGCCACCCAGTCTCACGATCGCTGCAGGGTCGTGTGATTTGTGGTATTTTGTGAGGGCCTTATTAACGAGAATACCGTATTGACGGGGATACCGTGTTGACTAAAAAGGTTGCCTGCGCGCACGACTTAGCGGGACCACGTCCTTGGAGCTTTGATGAGCGACCCACAAGATCCATCTCCTGCCGCTCCGCAGCCGTCTGACGAATCACCGGCCCAGAAGTCCCCACAGTCATTCGCCGCCGAAAAGACACTTCCGCCGTCTCCTGCCGAACAAGCCACTGACGCCAATTTAGATACGGAGACCCAAGCGGACACACTCGCGCCTGAGACAGGGCACGATGCGGCACAGAATACGCTCCCTCCACGGCACGACGCGGCACTGGATACGCTCCCTCCACGATCTCCAGAGGATACCGAGGCAACCACGGAGGTGACCCAACCGCCGAGTGTCTCGCCTGGCTTATCAGGCCAGCAAGATCGTCCTTTTGGAGACTACCTACTTCTGGAGGAAATCGCCCGTGGAGGAATGGGCGTGGTCTACAAGGCCCGGCAGTCCAAATTAAACCGGGTCGTCGCGTTAAAAATGATCTTGGCAGGTCAACTTGCCGGTCAGGAAGACGTGCTGCGGTTCTACGTAGAAGCAGAAGCAGCCGCCAGCCTGGAACACCCGGGAATTGTACCAATCTATGAAATTGGGGAACTTGAGGGCCAGCACTTTTTCTCGATGGGCTTTGTTGAGGGCGACAGTCTGGACGCACGGGTAAAGCAAGGTCCGATGCCTCCAGATGAAGCGGCTCGCTTGAACCAGGCGATTGCCGAGGCGATCGCCTATGCACACAGTCAAGGTGTGATTCACCGCGATCTGAAACCGGCCAACATCCTTATCGATGCAGAGGGCCAACCGAAGGTGACCGATTTCGGCTTGGCCAAGAAGACGGGAGGCGACAGCAACTTAACGGCCACAGGCCAGGTATTAGGGACACCGAGTTACATGCCTCCGGAGCAGGCGGGTGGGGAATCGACTCAGATTGGGCCTGCGGCGGACATTTATTCCTTGGGTGCCATTCTATACGCATCGTTGACGGGACGCCCCCCTTTCCAGTCGGCAAATACGATGGATACGCTGTTGGCCGTGTTAACCGAAGAACCGGTCGCTCCCCGGCAATTGAATCCGGCCTTGGACCAGGATCTCGAGACCATCTGCTTGAAGTGTCTGGAGAAGGACTCTCGACGTCGTTATGCAACGGCAGACGAATTGGTGGCTGAACTGACTCGTTATCGGAATGGCGAACCGATTCAGGCACGCCCGATCAGTCAGGTGGAACGTGGCTGGCGGTGGTGCAAGCGGAAACCGGCTTGGGCGGGCTTCAGCCTACTCGCCCTAATGCTGCTGCTGACCCTGGGCATCGGAGGGCCCCTGGTCGCGCTGCGACAATCCGCCCTCCGTGACGCAGCGGACACGGAACGGACAAAAGCCGAACAGGCACAAGCGGAAGCCGAAGAACAACGCAGCATTGCTATCGCTGAGAAAGACAAGGCTGAACAGGCACAGCAGGCGGAGGCAAAACAGCGGCAACGCGCAGACGAAAAAACGGCTGAGGCGGAACAAAACGAGAAGGAAGCGGTGAAACAGAAGGGGCTCGCCGAACAGAATGCGTCAGAGGCTCTCAAGCAGAAAGGCATCGCTGAAACGAAAACAGCGTCTGCGATTGCATCCCGGGAAAAAACGGAAGCGACGCTGGCTCGTTCCAACTACTTCCTGGCCCAGGCGAGGTGGGAAAACAATCGTGCGGCGGACGCTCGCGAGCTATTGCAGAAAGTGCCTCGACAGTATCGTAATTTCGAATGGTATCTGGCGCGCCGGCAATTCGAGGGTTCGGATGTGAACCTCTATGGACATACGGATAATGTCTGGAGCGTGAGTTTCAGCCCGGATGGCAGACGCATCGCCTCGGCGAGTTGGGATAAGACAATCCGTTTGTGGGACGCGTCAACGGGCGAGGAACTCCACACGCTCAAGGGACATTCGGATCTTGTCATGAGCGTGAGTTTCAGCCCGGATGGCACGCGCATCGCCTCGGGAGGTGCGGATCGGACAATCCGTTTGTGGGACGCGTCGACGGGCGAGGAACTCCACACGCTCAAGGGACATACG
>JAKVBY010000107.1:2793-14498 GCA_022446825.1 Pirellulaceae bacterium | reverse complement strand
TCATTTAAGGCTTTGCGTTTTGCCTCGAGTGGTCAGGGGCGGGGTCGAACCGCCGACACCTGGATTTTCAGTCCAGCGCTCTACCAACTGAGCTACCTGACCGGATGATTTGAGCGTGCGGAAAACAATCGACAACGACTTGCAAATCAAAGCGAAATCTACCACCAATTCATCGGCAGCAAAAGGCCGCAGCTTAATGCGAGATGGTTTTACTCGACATAAATTTCTCCATTCATGGTGTCGATACCTTACAGTTGCGTCACCGCGAGATCTTCTTGCAGCGCACGGATAGGTGCAATTTGTTGCTTCGCGAGTTCCCCGTGATACGCCTTGACCGCTTCGGAAGGCTCCAATTGATCGTCTGCAACCGCACGCAAAAACTTGACGAATGTTAATTGATCCTCCGAGTTGTTGATCTTGCGACCAAAAAGGGCCGCGCGCGCCCCATACTTCTTCGCTTCCCACAACATCCGAAAGGCGTCATGCGTCGTTCCTGAGGATCCACCCAGAATTCCGACGACCAAGGTCTCATCGTAGTGAACGAGCGCTTCCATGGCGGCGGGTCCGAAATACGGCATCTTTAAAAAAAGCGGGCGACTCACCTCGGGTACGCCGGCCAACGTCCGCACAATACAGTCATTGACGAAACGTGGCACATCCTCGATCGGCGCGACAGGCGCATTGGGCGCAAAGACTTCCAGGAAATGCCGGAACCCGACTCGTTCGGCTTCGATGCGAAAATCTCGATAACGCTCCAGTGCTTCGTGGTCACGCTCAACGTCGTTATTGAAAGTGATCGAATACAATCCTAGATCGACACCGTTCTCTTTTTCAACAGGATCGCAATTAATCTTTCCGCATTGCGCATGCGCCAGGGTCGTAGTCCGAAATGGACGCGATGCTTGACTCGAATAAATTCCGCTGTCTCCACACCAGATATCGCTGGTATCATTAGCACGCACCGCAGGTGTGACAGCTGACCCCTCAAACACACGTTCTTTGAGTGTCAATTGCTCACTCGAACTGACACTCATCAGCATGATGTCAACCAATCCCTGCTGGGTTACATCACGCATCGCCTGGCGATACATCTGTAGCGTTCGAAAAGAAGAAGCTGACTTTTCTTCCTTCGAAAGAACTATTCCGGGCGCCGCGAGCCCGAGCCCCATGTCGCCATCCTTGGCATCCGCCAAGATAAAGTCACGACACGAAGAGTCATTTCGAATACGTTTTATTTTTTCGTCAAATGTTTTTTGCATCGTGCGCCTATCTTCTTGAATAGATTCCTGTCAACGAAACACCTGGCAGTATTGGGACAACCTGCTCAGACAACCTTGGTTGCCTCCTCGCGAAGCTTCATGATGTCCAATAACACCGACTCCATCTTATCCACGGGTGGTTTTATCTTGGTGTACAGTTCGAATTGTGCCGCAGCCTGGTGCAAACGCATTTGATATCCATGCACAATCACACAACCTTGACGCCGCGCCATTTCAATCAGGGGCGTTTCCAACGGCTCCGGTACAACGTCAAAGACCGTGTGAGCCGAAGTCAGCATGGTTTCGGGCAGCAGGCACACATGGGGCTGGGAAACATGCCCCGCCGATGTCGCATTCACAAAAATATCAAATTCTCCATCCAGATCAGCCACACCGCCGCCAAACTCCACACCCATTTCAACTGCGAACGCGCGCCCTCGCTCAGCCGTTCGGTTAAAGATTCGGATCTTACCGGCACCTCGCTGCTTCAACCCGAAAACCACTGCCCGTGCCGCGCCTCCGGCGCCCATAACTGCAACCCGTTGATCGCTGATCGTCACATTTTGACTTTCGAGGGCCGCTGTCACACCCAGCCAGTCGACGTTGTAACCTACGAGCACGTCGTCTTCATTCACAATCGTATTCACGGCCCCAATCTCTGAGGCTAAGGAATCGATACGATCCAGATAGGGCATGACCGTTTCTTTGAATGGCATCGTCACGGCCGCTCCTCGGATACCCAAAGTCCGAATCGCTGCCACGACCTTCTCTGGTTCCTCGGACACGCCGAAGGCGACGTAGCTAAACGGTAAATCCATGAGACGGTACATGGCGTTGTGGAGGGCCTGTCCCACTGCACTTGGAAATCCAGCCAGAGAACAACATAATGTCGGATAGCTAGTCATGAAGTCACTGCGGGCGAGAAACCGGTGCGGAGCATGAGACCAAATTAGTGTAGCAGTCGCAACGGGCGACGTCAGTGGTCAGTGGCCTCTTGCCTTGCACTTTATTCAAGGCCGTTAACTCCTCCGGAGTCATTCTCCCCGCGTCCATCGTTCTCCCAAACTCACGATACAATCAAACTCACTATACAATCGAAGATTCTTGTCTACGCCGGCGCTATTATGAAGACTTATGACTGTGTGGTTTGCGGTGAGGCCTGTGTCGATCTGCTAATCAGGCCCATTCCACGAGATCAACCACTCAACCAATTCAACACGCAACACATCGAGGCCATTCAAACACTGGCGGGTGGTATTGTCCCCAATTCGGCCACTGGCATGTCACGACTAGGGCTTAAAACGGCGGCTCTTTGCCTGGTAGGAAACGATGCCTGGGGGGATTTCCTGCGTCGCCAACTCACGGCAGCTACGGTGGATACCGAACATGTCCTCACCCATGAATCGGCAGCAAGCAGCGTGACGGCAGTCCTGGTCGATGAAGCGGGCGAACACACTTTTGCCTTTCATGCCGGTGCCTCGCAAATGATCGAGAAAAGCACCTACTTAAATCGACTCTCTCTTTTCGCCTCCTCTTCCTATGCTCTTTTCGGTTACTACCACCTGATGCCTCGACTCGAGGACGATCTCGCAGAGGTTCTCGAGGCCGTGCGCCAGACCGGTTGTAAAACCGCGCTCGACACCGCAAATGGCGGTGGTCACCTCCAGCCACTCGATCGCATCCTACCCCACGTCGATATCTATATTCCAAGCTTTGCCGAAGCAGAACAACAAACAGGCCAAAGTACTCCTCGAGCACAAATCGAGACGTACCGCGACTGCGGAACTTCCGCTTTACTCGGTATTAAACTCGGCAAACACGGCGCCTTGCTCCAAAATGCCGATCGCGAGTGGCTGGAGGTCGCACCAATAAGCCCGCCCGGCCCCATTGTAGACACCACCGGGGCTGGCGACAGCTTTTACGCCGGCTTAATAACCGGCCTCGTGCGCGGAATGCCCTTGGGTGAGGCGGTCAAAATCGGTGCCGCCGCAGGCGCCTGCTGCGTTACCGCGCTCGGTACTGCGGGCATTCGCAACTTAGCAGAGACGAAACAACTCGCTGGCCTCTAAATGCGATTTTGAGAATACTGACGATCAAGTCGTCGAAGTCGGCTCCAACCCGAGGAGCGCAGCATTTTCGGTTAAAGCAGCAATCACGAAATCGATATGCTCGTTCAACTCAATCCCCAAGTCTTCAGCACCCGCAGCAATATCCTCTCGATTGACGGCCGCTGCGAAACTTTTTTGCTTTAGCTTTTTGCGCACACTCTTGGCCTTCAGATCCTGAATTCCTGCCGGGCGCACAGCCGCACAGGCGTGAATAAAACCAGCTAACTCGTCACATGCGTAAAGGGCTTTGTCCATTGACGACAAACGCGGGCAATCCTCTAGATAATCCGCATGGGATTTAATGGCATAGATGACATCCTCAGGGTAGCCACGCTCCTGAAGAATATCGGCCCCCTTCAGAGGATGATCGGGGGGATCCGGCCAACGCTCGTAATCAAAATCATGCAACAAACCAACAATCCCCCACCGCTCCTCGTCTTCATTAAATTTTCTGGCATAGGCACGCATGGCCGTTTCGACAGAAAGCATGTGGCGTCGGAGACTCTCGCTCTGCGTATATTCGCAAACCAGAGCAAATGCTTCTTCACGATTCATCGAAATTCCCCACTTTTAAGAACCCATTTCGAGGTACGTCCTGACGCCAGCAACCATTGCGTGTCCGAGCAATCGGGAGCAATCAGGAACCTTCAGATTCCTTAAGACACCTCAGAGCAAGCAAAAGACGCCTAACGGTTACTGCAACTAGCACTCTGCAACTAGCACTCTGCGCAAATAGGATCCCGAGACCTCGCGTCTCAAGTCGCAAAACGCCCGCGACCCGGCTGAAGCGGATCAGCCCTTTCCTTGACTTCTTGCTTCTCGCGCCAAGGCTTACCTTCTTGATAGCTATTCAACTCGGTTTTGAGCTGCTCGACTTGTTCCGTCAAGCGTTCTTTCTCTGCATCATCCGGCGTTTGCTCAATTTCTTCAGAACCTCGCTTTACCGCTTCGCTGGACCATTTGATGGCATTCTCAAAATCACCTACTTCCGCGAATCCCGCCGCATACGTACTCAAAATATAAGCTTTTTTAAACTCGGTAACCTTGCACGCGTGCTCACCGTATTCCAACGCTCGCTTGCCGTCACGTAGTTCATCTTTCGGTGAAGTTGCCAGGATCCACGCCAGATTGTTAAGCATATGCTCATTGTCTGGTTGCTGTTCTAACCCTTTTCCATAGTCCGCAATGGCTTCTTCGTGGGCACCAATGCTGATGTACGTCGTTCCGCGCATACTACGAGCAAGCCAATTATTCTCGTCTTCTTCTAAGACCTTGGTGTACTCCGCAATTGCTTTTCGAGGCCGTTCATCCCGATCATAGAGCCGTGCCAGTTCCATGCGCAACATCGCATTCCCGGGGTCATTCTGAGACAAGAGCAGTAAGTCGGCGATGGCAGATGTCAATTCTCCCTGATCTGCTGAAATCATGCTGCGACGCCAAATCCCTTGAACGAGACCAGGTTGAATACGTAAAACTTTCTCGATATCCTCCTTCGCTTTTTCTAGTTGCTGATTCTCGTGGTAAACCTGACAACGCATCAAAAGAGTTCCTACGTCTCGCGGGTCGAGTTCGTAAGCACGCGTCAAATCCTCAATCGCCTCATCGATTCTGTTCTCCGTGACATGAACACCGGCTCGAATTCGATACGGCAGAGGCGACTCCGGGCGAATTTCGATCATCTTGTCAATTTGTTCTAGAGCACTCTCAACGTCACCCTGTCCCACGTATGCAGCGGCTAACGTACGCATGGCGTCGAGGTTCGTCGGATCCACAGAAAGAATGTGCTTAATGTCTCCGATTGCATCGTCAAATTCTTGACGAGCGATGAAAAACTGCGATCGCATTTGCCGCGCCTCAATGTGATCGGGGTCGGCTTTGATCGCTTGATTTATGGCGTCAAACTGTTTGTCTTGATCTTCTTGCAAGCCAGCACGCATAAGATAGGCTTTGGCCTGCTTACTCCGCTCCTCTGCTGCTGCAAACAAGTCAATCGCCAGTTCGATCGATTCCGCTGCATCCTCGCGGTCACCGCCGCTGCGCAACATGAGTTCGGCGCGCAGGAGATGTGCGTCAGCGAGTTCCGGATTGTACTTGATTGCCTTTTCCAACAACCCCAGCGACATCTTGATCGTTTGCTCACGTAACTGAGGTTGCTGGCGCGTCATAAATTGTGCCAGCATCGACCCATACCGGTAAGCCGTTGATGACAAGAGCTGTTCAGCAAATTCCGCATTGTCCTCATCCAGCCCTTTCTTCAGAGCAGACTCACAGTAGCTAATCACCTGCTCCAGATCCTGTGGCGATTCCGCAGACAACTGCAATTCGATCGCCTTGTCCAGGTCTTCTTGCCCCTCTTCTGCAACGCTTGGCGTCGACAAGCTAAATGCTGTGACCAGGATAACGGACACTCGAAAAAGATTCTTCGAGAACATAAGGTTGCGCTCCACAAAAGCCATGTAATTTATAATCTTTAAACGGCGACCAAGCCCTGACGATTCAGCCTCGCCATGAAAGGACAGCTGTCGCTTAGCCACACAGCGGCACCGACAGATTCCTCCGAAGCCCGGCACTCAATAGAGAATAATATCCGATTGTCCAGCGAATTTGCTAGCTCGATTTGCACATCAAGCAACAAAAACCCAAACCACATGCCAAGAATTGCTGGTGAACAGAGAAATTCTGTCTCTAACCATCCGACAGCCCCAGTCATTACCGCTGGGGCACAAGTCGCTTGTATTCACCTGCGACCCACCTCGCTAAATCAATCTTGTAGAGTCGCGAAAATCGGCTTTCGCTAGGGCCTCCTGGCAAATTGGTCCAAGCCTCATCAGTTCCCATATCGGTCACAAAGTGGTAAGACGGAGCAAACGTTGTTTCCCGTCGTGACGTCTGCAGAACGTGGCCCTGAAAAGGAGTCGCGTGGTTCCCTGGCATTGGATAACGCCGGCTCTTGTAGCCAAGTAATCGCCCGACCTGGTGATTTCCAAAGAACCGGTCGGCAAAATGAAAACCATTGACATCCGCCCAGATTTCACTCGATTTCGCGTCCACCTTTTCAACCGCTCGCCGGACCAGTGAGCGTTTCGAGCGTGTCCGCCACCAGTAGGATTTGTCGCGTTTCAACATCCGATCAGCACAAATTAAAATCATCGTTGAATAACCGACGCGCGTCACCACATAAACAGCGCGGCGCCAACCAATCCCTTCATCATGCCCAAAAATTTCCACCAGTAGATTCCGATAAAACCGGCGAAACAGTGCCGCTTCCCGACTTTCGGGAGAGTATCCATAATCCCAATTGGCAAACGCTTCTTTCAAAGCACCAGCAGGAATGTCGGGCATGAGTGCTTCCAGTAAATCCCGAGCTTGTAAACTCACGAAGTCATACTGAATTGATTGCAAATCCTCACAACGAACCTTTTCAAGTTCGGATAAGCGCTCACAAATACGGCGTTGGCGATAGTCCGGTAGAGGCTGGGTCACAAGCATCGGAATTCCAGCAACGTGCATCTCCTCATTAGCAGTTGCGATGTAACCTTCTACCGGGTCGTAAACTCGCGGAAGTTGAGCTGAGTCAACCCAACCCTGCCAATGGTTTTCTTCATTCCAGGCGGGAATCGGAGTCAAACCATTGTAGCCACCACCTCGAAGAGGAAAGCGACCACACGACTGCATACCGATGTGACCTTCACGATCAGCAAACATCCAGCATAAGGTCGGCTGACGACATTCGCGGGCATGCTCCATCGCCTCTGCTGTCGCACGACTACCAATGATGTCTAACCAACTCGCCAGGGCGCCTCCATTGCCAACTTGATTACCAGACCAAGCCAGGGACAAATAAAGCCCGTTTTCCTCTGGGTCACACTCTAAAATACCCTGCGCGTTCTCCTGAACTAGCATGGCTTCGTCGTCACCACCTTTACGAATAATCTCTTCACTGCGCGTTGCAAAGTCGAACCATTGATCACCACGGCGATATTGCCATTTCTGCTGTCCTGACTGTCGACAATCTTCTATGAAATAATCAACTGTATCACCCTTCATGTAAGTCACACCCCAAGATAACCGCTTGGTTCTCCCCACGGCAAACAAAGGGCAACCTGGCAACGACGCGCCCATCACATACTCGTTATCATCCCAGCAAATCACCGCTTCGTACCAGATCGCTGGCAACCGATTAACTTCGAGGTGCGGATCGGACGCCAACAATGCATGTCCCGTTGCACTCCGCTGGGGACTTACCGCAAACGCATTACTACCAGCAAGTCTTGGCAAATCGGTAATTAATTCCAAAGCATCATCTGACAACTGACTCGACAAGCGAACGCGACGAATAAGTTCAAAATCAACGCCATCCAACCGTGGGGCGAACAGTTCACGGAGTCCATCCTGACTCACCCCTGCATGAATCAATTCGACCAACAAGCGTTCACTCTGCATTTGGCTGATGGCAAGTCCGCCAAAACTGAGTAGTTTACCCACAAGCACGACTGCCATTTCATCCCACGGCTCCGATTGAAACCGTGTCGCAAGCATCGGCAAACTACGGCCGGCTGCCGCCAACCCTTCATTGACACCCGCGCAGTAGGCCGCAAGTTGTGATCGAATCGAGTTCTCCAGCAGATGAACTTCGTCGCTCAAATCTCGATATAAACCGACGCGCCGAAAAAACCGGTCCGTTTCGACCATCTCCGGCGCATCCGAAATTTTCTCTGCGGCCCGCCCACAAGCCACACTTCTGGAAAACAGTAACTGCGTGCCTCGGTCAAGCGCATGCATGTACCCCAGACCAAAAATTCCGTCCAACCAAGTGGCGGCGCCAATATGCGGCACGCCCGCTTGATCTCGCGCAACCTTGAATTTGCGTTGTGTCCCTTCCACAGGCAGTGACTTCATCGACATTGGCAGCACTCCACGTTTCCCCATCCAAGCATTAGCGGAATGGCTTCTGACAGGCATTTCCAGACCCTTGGCAGGTCGCAACCATCCCCAGAAATAACTTCCGAGAACCAAGGCATGATGACAGTAATCCCAAGGTGCCTACTTTGGAAAGCGGTTATCAAAGCTAGAATGGGCAAGTTGCCTGGGGCACCAGCAGCCTCCCTCTTTTCACTATCGACCCGAACCGCTTGTAAGAATTCGCCTAACATGGAAATTACTTTCTTTGTCGCATGTGCCCTGTTGCTCGTGGGCTTTATCTTGCGGGCAACAATCCGACCACTCCAAATGCTCCACATCCCAGCCGCCGTTGCGGGTGGCATTGTGGGGTTAGTAATTGCCCAGGGAAGTCTGTATTGGCTGGACACCCTGCGCCCTTCTCAAAGCGAACTTCTAGCCGAAGAGACGGCCACAGAAGGGCATGCTACAGCATCGCCCGAGAATTCAAACCAAGCCTTGATCAAGGGACTGTCTTGGATTCAGAGCGATCTCGTCACGAATTTGCGATCTTGGCCGGGCTGGCTCATCGCAGTTCTGTTCGCAGGCCTACTACTAGAAAAGAAAAAGAGCTCCCTTGGTACCGGTATGAACCGTGCCGCACGTGAAGGAATTGTCGTCTGGATTATTGCATTAGGCCAAGCGGCTGTCGGTCTCGTCGTGACCTGGCTTATTCTCCAACCATTTTACGATCTGCCAAATTCGTTTGGCATGTTAATTGAAACTGGATTTGCGGGTGGACATGGAACCGCTGGCGCAATGGGAGTCATCTTCGAAGAAGGCGATCCGGTAATTCTCAAAAACGGTCGTGACTTCGGAATGTTTATGGCGACCATGGGACTCGCTTTTAGTGTCGTCAGTGGCATTATCTATGTGAATCTCGCCGTGCGTCTGAAATGGACCCGCGCCGGCAATGTCGAGATACCGCAACTTTCCGGACTGGAAGCACGCCATCGCCCCGAACCCATTGCCTATGCTCGCATCCGAGGTGAGGTCCTCGACCCTCTAGTTTTTCAAGCTCTGATCTTGGCAACCGCCGTGGCGATTGGATACGCCTTACAGTATGTAACGATGCTCGGCATCGAGTGGTTCGAATATGGGTTGTCTGGCTGGGTTACCTCTCGTTCAGATACCGCGACTGCCAAGGACATGACCATCAGCCGATTTGCCGGCAACATACCTCTCTTTATTTTCACCCTGATCGGCGGGTTAATTCTGCGAAAAATCATGAGTGCCTTACGGATCAGCGATTTAATCGACAGCGACAGCCTGAAACGACTCACCGCAGCGACCATGGAATTCCTCGTCATTTCGGCAATCACTTCTCTGAACTTACTAGCGATCAAAGATGCTGTGATTCCCTTAGGGATCATGCTGGTTGCGGCTTTTGGCTGGACCGCTTTTTGCCTACTCTACGTAGCACGCAAGCTGCTCCCTTCCGAATACTGGTTTGAACTTGGCATTCTGAATTACGGCATGTCGACAGGCACGACAGCAACCGGATTCGTGTTATTGAGAATCGTGGACAAGGAACTGGAATCCGGGGCTGCCGAAGACTTTGCCCTGGCCGCTCCGCTCTCTGCTCCCTTTGTGGGGGGCGGCGTCGTGACCCTGGGACTGCCACTACTCGTGCTGGAAAGTCAGCACATTGGAATTGTGGCCATCACGGCCTCCCTGATCGTGACAGCGCTGTTTTTCCTCGGTCGACGACTCGCAAAACCGCAGACATAAGTAGACAAAGAATCAGCGCACGAAGTAGCGAAATGCCCGATGGCATGCATCTAGTGAACGTGCCAGCCACATTTCGGTCGGAAGACCAACGCAATGACTTCAAAAGAAAGACGGAATTACCCGACTATTTTTTGCGATGGCGAATTTTAGCGCGCATGCGACGTTTTTTACGCCCAATCTTTCTGCGCCCTTTTCCCGTCTTTTTGGTGCCCACTCAGGCTCTCTCCGCATCAATCGAAAAACCGCGAACCGCTGCCGCTCCTGCAAACTACACGGCGGCGCAAGCAGGTATCATAGCAGAGACGCGGGGGATTCAGCAAGCCGTCGTCTGCTCGGCCCAAACCAAGTTATTTTTCCCTCCAGTTCTTGGCAATGAATTATCACTCGCTCCACTTGCGCACTCAACAGCATCCCTGCGGCGCGGACAACGAGGCGTGGTCCAAACAACGCTGTGGTACCGCTAACGAGCCCAGTCACCCCACGCAATCACGCAAACCAAAGCCCACCTCGACCAAAAACAAGCTTGCCAGATTCCCCGTTTCTACAGGGAACCTAGCAGAAAATCTGCTGGAAAAAATTTCTCGAATTATCCGTCGCTATCGTAAAAATAGACTTTTTCTGCCGTTCGCCGTAACAGCCACTCGCGGTCACCTAGGGACAAATCCTCTAATCGATCTCTGATTAAGGATATTGATGCAGCATAAGAGTTCTCGCCCTCAAGCTGATAAGGCGCGTCGCTAGCCCACATCAAACGCTCGGGCCCAAACGTATCCAACAACCGTCGAATCAATGGGACCATATCCATGTAAGGAGGCTTCTTTTTCCCTAAGGCATAATAGGCAGAGATCTTTACATAAGTATTTTTATGTCGCGCCAAGTTGCAAAGGTTCTTCACATCGCGTTCAAGCACCTCACCTGCCTCTCCGATACGAGCAAAATGATCAATCACCACGGGTGTTTCGGGGAACCGCTCACACATTCCATCTAAAGGAACCGTATCCTCCGGATTAACCAAACAACACATTGCTTGATTGGTTTCTGCAGCCGTGCGCCACATCTCTGCCATCCCGTCTCCCAATAGCCATTGTTCCGCGCCTCGAATGAGTGACGTGATGCGAAATGCTGTGACGAAATCAGTCTGGAGTGATTTCATCTTTTGGCCAGGATTGCTTGTCGTGTCATCGACCATTCCCACCACGCGGAATTTGTCAGGATAACGTTTCGCCGCATCAATCATGTACGAATTGTCCCAACCGTGATAAATGTGGTGCTGAATCAATACCACACGCTGGACATCTTCCGCCTGAGCTGTCTCCAGGAGCTCCTCAGCGGTAAAGCTGGGCGGCTTCAAATCCTCTAAAGTCTGACCGGTAGCCAAAGGAAAATTTTTGACATCGCGAGTCCAAATATGTGAATGCGCATCGATCCAACCACTTAGTTTTGTCGATTCTGATTCGCCCGCCACACTCTCTGCGGTCAATCTTTGGGAACAGAGCGCGGCGGCACCAAGCGCGCCCGTCTTGATCGCCTCACGTCGACTCAAATCATGACTTGGCAACATTTGCATCTCCTTTTTCTCTTAGTTCGGCCATCTTATGTTGCAATTCGTGCCTCCAGAAAACACTCAAAAATCGTCACCATCCGCTGACAAATCGATTATGATGTGATT
>JAKVBY010000107.1:0-2693 GCA_022446825.1 Pirellulaceae bacterium | reverse complement strand
CAATGGAAAATCTACTATGAGTTTATCCCGTACTCAACAACTGGTCTTCTTTTGGTGCGTCCTAACCGTCCCCACATGTTGGGCAGAGCGTCCCAATATCGTTCTTGTCATGTCAGACGACATGGGATTTTCCGACATCGGCTGTTACGGTGGCGAGATCGAAACCCCCACACTTGATCGATTGGCAGATGGTGGACTTCGTTTTACTCAGTTCTACAATACCGGTCGTTGTTGTCCAACGCGCGCCTCACTGCTAAGCGGTCTCTATCCACATCAAGCGGGCATTGGCTGGATGATGTCGGATCGCGGCTTTGACGGCTATCGAGGGGATTTGAACCGGCAGTGCGTGACAATTGCAGAAGCCTTAAAACCTGGTGGCTATGCGACCTACGCCGTCGGCAAGTGGCACATCGCCAAAGATGTCCAACCACAGGGTCCACAACACAACTGGCCTTTGCAGAGAGGATTTGACCGCTTTTACGGAACCATCACCGGTGCCGGGAGTTTTTTCGACCCCGCGACGCTGACCCGTGACAACACGGCGATCTCCGCCTTGGCGGACCCCGCGTATCAGCCAGAGGAATACTACTACACGGATGCGATTAGCGATCATGCGGTTCAATTCATCGATGAGCACGTCGCAGACGCTTCCGCGCAACCTTTCTTTATGTATGTTGCCTATACCGCGGCCCATTGGCCCATGCACGCCAAAGAACAGGACATCTCCAAGTATCATGGTCGCTACGACCAAGGATATGAACCTGTTCGTAAAGCCAGGTTTGAACGTGCTCGAAAGATGGGTCTCGTCAGCGAAACAGTTCGTCTTTCCGAACAAGTTGGTGACTGGGAAACGTGCCAGCATCCGCACTGGGAGGCACGCTGCATGGAAGTCTACGCGGCTATGGTCGACAGCATGGACCAAGGCATTGGTCGCATTGTGACGGCTTTAGAGAAACATGAAAAACTCGACAACACCCTGATACTTTTTTTACAAGATAACGGTGGTTGCCAAGAAACCAATGGAAGACGCGGAGAATTCACTCGCCCCGTCGCCGCCTCACTACCTGAAATCCCCCACGACGCGTTGCTTACAGCTGTCGTGCCACGACAAAATCGACGCGGCGTACCCACCTTAACGGGCCCAGGAATCTTGCCAGGACCTGAGGATACCTACATCGCGTACGGGATGAACTGGGCCAATGTCAGCAATACGCCCTTTCGTGAATACAAACACTTCGTTCATGAAGGGGGCATCTCCACTCCGCTGATTGCCCACTGGCCGTTGGGAATTAAACGTGCCCGCGAGTTGGAACAACAACCGGGTCACTTGGTGGACATAATGGCAACCTGCTTGGACATCGCAAACGTCAAGTATCCCACCCGACGAGATGAACAAGCTATCAAACCACTGCAAGGTGTCAGCTTAGCACCTGCCTTCCATGGCGAAAAACTCTCACGTGCAAATCCTCTGTTTTGGGAGCACGAAGGAAATCGAGCTATCCGAGATGGGAACTGGAAACTTGTCGCCAAGGAAAACCGTGACTGGGAACTCTACGACATGCGTCTCGATCGCAGCGAAACAAAAAATCTCGCCCAACAGAAACCCGCGAAGGTCGCAGAACTTTCAGAAAAATGGGACGCTTATGCAAAACGCGCCAATGTTTTGCCCTTAGGCGCTTGGCGAGGTAAGCAGCAACCATTGAACTACAACAAAGAGCAAAAAGTGTTTTCCTTAAATTCTGGTACGAATCTCGCTCGCGACAAAGCTCCCTTTGTTGAAGCAAAAGGATTTTCCATCCAAATCAAGTTCACCAAATTCGGAACTCAAGGAGTCCTTGTCGCGCAAGGCGGAACAGCCCATGGATACAGCCTCTTCGTGCAAAACCAAAAACTTTGTTTCGCCGCTCGATACGCTGGCAAACTGTCCGTATTCACCTCAGAAGAGTCCGTTGAGGACCTGCACACCGTAGGCGTGGAACTTGCGCAGAATGGAAAACTAACTCTGCGAGCGAACGGAAACGCTGTCGGCCAAAGCGTATTCCCGGGCGGCTTGAAACAAATGCCTGTGGATGGTTTGCAGGTCGGTAGCGACAAAAATGGGGCGGTCGGTCCCTACCAATCGCCATTTCCATTCGATGGCACAATCGCTGAATGTGTGATCACTGTCAAAGATCGCTGACTCCGGCACTCTGGTCGAATCCGCCGGAATGCTACCGCGACTGAGCTTTCGAAGCTGGTCCTCCTTTTACTGGCAACACCAAAGAAACGGCCTTAAAGAACTACTTATTTCTCTCGCTTACCGCCAGCTTCATGAACTCTTTGAGAAGGTCGATTTTTCCCGACCCACTTCAAGTAGGCGGCGCCACTGGAAAGCTCTCGGCGCGTGTGATTCGTCAAAGTGACTTTTGGTTCCGCTTGCAACGACTTGCAGTAATGCACTAGAGCCACCAGGTCTTCTACCGGCACCAGGGGATTTGCTGGCATCGAAGATCCTGGCATTCCCAAACGCAACCGCAAAAAAATGGCTCCTGCATCGGTCCCACCACGATAATGTTCAAATGCCAAATCGCGCGCTCGCTGCGGCCAGTTTTCATCGCTCCGCAATTGTATGTTCCAATCGCCACGTCCATCCTGCCCATGACAAGCCTGGCAATTTAACTTTTGGTAAATCGCTTTTCCGTGCTCAATCGCCG
>JAKVBY010000106.1:10841-15604 GCA_022446825.1 Pirellulaceae bacterium | reverse complement strand
AGCAGGTAGGTCCGGCCGGTCCACCTACGGCGAACTTTGCCTATCCCTACTACACACTGCGAGCACCACGAGATTTCCTCATGGCGAACCCGCCGAGCATCGGCCCCTAAGAGCAGCTTCGCAGCAGCCAAAAAATGCCTCCAAGCCATTACAGGCCCTCGACCTGTGATGGCTTTTATTTATGCGACAAATTGGCCGACAACCAAAGTAATATTCTGGCCGCCAAACCCAAAGCTATTGTTTAAGGCAAGCTTACATGATACCTCACGTGCTTCATTGGGGATGTAATCTAAATCGCACTCGGGATCGGGATTTTCGTAGTTCGTGGTGGGTGGCAAAACATCATCTCGAATTGCCATCAGACAAACCATCAACTCCGTAACACCCGCTGCTGCGATTAGATGCCCCATCATACTCTTCGTACTAGACACTGGTGTCTTCATCGCTAATTCACCAAACACCGCCTTACACGACCGGGTTTCAACTTTGTCGTTTACCGTGGTGCTGGTGCCGTGAGCATTGACGTAATCAATATCGGAGGCATTGACTCCAGCATCCTTGATCGCCATTTGCATACAAGCAATGGCCCCACGCCCCTCAGGATGGATGTCGGTAATACGATACGCGTCGGCCGTCGATCCATAACCAAGAATCTCACCATAAATGTGTGCACCGCGGGCCTTCGCTCGCTCGAGCTCTTCTAACACAACCATTCCTGCACCTTCACCCAAAACAAAACCATCCCGTAACCGGTCGAATGGGCGGGATGCCTTGGTCGGATTGTCATTATTAGTCGAAAGTGCTGTCAGCAGATTAAAACCTGTCACACCAAAAGGATGGATCATGCTGTGGGTCCCCCCTGCAATCATCGCATCAGCATCCCCTCTCCGAATGATTTCCGTGGCCTCTCCAACCGCTTGACTGCTCGCCGCGCAGGCCGTCAAGCAATTAGTATTGGGACCCTGCGCATCAAAGAGACTCGCTACGTAGCCCGCCGGCATATTTGGTTCTTGCTCAATTTCCGTGCTTGGATTTAACTGATCAAGCCCCGCTTTGGTAAACGCTGCAAAGTCGATTTCATCACCGGCAATGGCTGCCGTGATCATGCGTGAAAAGGCCTCGAAATCCTGGCTACCTTCGCCGGCGCCGAGGTAGACACCTAAGCGAGTCGGATCAAGAGGCGAGTCAAATATCCCAGACCCTTCAACCGCTTGAATGGCCGCACCGGCTGCAAAACAGGTGTGACGGCTACGGTGTTTCCATTGGGTTAAATCCCGGCCAGCCTTGGTGACGTCCCAATCACGAACTTCCGCTGAAATTTTTGTTGGAAACCGGCTGGCATCGAAAATGGAAGTGTAACCGACACCAGAACGACCCTCTTTGAGTGCGGTCCATACCGTCTCTAGATCATGTCCCAAGGGATTGATGCTTCCCACGCCGGTAACGACAACCCGCTTTCTCATGACTCAGCCTTACGTCTTTTCATATTTAAATTCAGTTTGCACTGCCATACATTTACTTTGAAGCGCTGAGAAAAATCAAACTCCATACACTTCCCGCTCTGCGGCCCGCAGATGCTCTGGAACCTCTACCGCATTCCCATCCGAATCCTTGGCGACATCATAGAGCCGGTACATCCGGAGCATTTGCGAGAATTCCTCTGGAATGAATAAATCCACACCCTGAAATCGCTCATCGTCAAGATGCGCAAAAACAATGTCGACTTCCGCTTGGAGACGCCCCTCAAGAAGACTGGTGCCTCGAACAATGGCACCGTCTGGCTTAATGTCTTCAATAACAACGGTATAGGTCAGCGTGTCACCAGGGGTTGCCAATTCGTGAAAAATCGCTTTGCCAACCTTCGCCAGCACCACGCGTTCCTTAAAATCGTAGTGCTCGCCTACCAGGAGTCCCCCAGCCTGTGCCAAGCCCTCCAAAATCAACGTGGAAGGCATCAAGGGATAACCAGGCGTGTAGTCATCGAACTGCTCCTCCGTAAAGCTCACATTCTTTACGGCAACAGCCCGATGCCCGCTCTCAAAAGCAGTAAAGCGATCAATCCATATCCACCGCATAGCAACCGATTCCGTGATAAAAACGTATAGACAATACCAACGGCAAATGCGACCGCTCACGCCATGCTAATTTTTGCCGCTGTTGTGCGCACCTGCTAGAACTCGGCCATGCGATAGCAGGTCCCTGCAGTTAATCAGTTGTACCGACTTTAGTTTCAACATAACGGCACAAGTCACCAACCGTAAGTAGATTTCCAAACTCCTGAACGACAGGGTTCTGCTCAAACTTAGAAAGATCAGCGAAGGACATGCGAGCCTTAAGTTCCGCGATACCAGCTTCGGTCACCTTCCCATCCTGTACGTAATCGGCACTTGTCAAAATATCTTCAGGAAACAACTCCGAGCGAGGAATTTCGATTGCAAATGCCTTTTCGAGGCGGAACACGATGTCTAAGAAATCGATCGACTCTGCACCCAGGTCACCGACCATCGTTGCATTTGCGGTGACTTCATCGTCGTCTAACCCCAAAGCGTCGACGAGAGCTTCCTGGACCTTTGCAAAGACTTCATCTTTATTCGGGGCCATTGTCTGTTTGCTCCAATATCATATGTTAGGTTATTTCGCTGAGGTGACAGACTCCTGCGACCTTGAGTTTCACCTGCTTGCGTCAGAATTTATCAACAACATCCATCTGGGTCATGCGGCTTATGTGAAAACCACATTGGGTCGAAATCAAGCTCCTTCACCTAGCAATCGTGAAAATTCAGCTCGGTGCTTCTGGTTTCCATATTCATCAGCAGCTACTCGGACTGGATATCTATCGGAAATACTAAAACTCTCCAAGACGAGTTTCGCCCGAACCGCTAGCACGCCATCTACATTTCCTTGGGCTTTTAACGTCGTCAGCAACTCGTTTTGCTTGGTGATCTCTGCTGTAACTACTAACTCCTGACCAGGCTCAACAAAGCCCTTATATTGAACATTACGCGCTTCTTTGAGTACCACACAGGAATTTGCAAACCCCTCCGTTTGACGAACTAGCCAAGCACCTGCTTGAAACATCGCTTCAAGCATTAAAACACCCGGCATAACAGGAAAACGGGGAAAATGGTCCGCGAGATAATCTTCATCAGCCCGCAATATTTTCGCCGCGGTAATGCATTTCCCTTCTTGTAGATCCGTAATTCGATCAAGCAAGCTAAACCGCATTGTCCGAAACCTACACCAACAAGAAATCGTTACAAAAATCCGCCAACGCGACAAAACTTAAAGCTTGCAAGTATACCCAGCGTCCCGAATTGCCTCAACTGCCAAAATGCCACACTTCAGATAAACACAAACTACCTAACAGCAAAGATTTACACAGTTTGCCAAAGTAGGACCTATACCTGCTTGTCGTCCAAAGTAAGCCAGGAAAACTCCCTGCAATACGAGCCTTCACCTACTGTCTCAAGCAGCAGCTAGACCAGTGGGGGCTTCTGCAATGGCTAAATTAGCATGCCACACTGAATGAAAGAACAAGAACATCATCCGTCCCAAGGACGCGAATTACCCTGACACAACTTATTCTTTGGCAGCATCCAGTTATCCTTTGGCAGCATCCAGTGCTTCTTGCAGACGCATCTTCGGTTGCACACCGACAAAGCGATCTTCGACTTCACCGCTCTTAAATAACATTAAAGTGGGAATACTGCTCACACCAAATTTTTGCGCTGCTTCTGGATTGTCATCAATATTTACTTTGCCAATTTTGATCGAGCCCTGATTTTCTGCTGCCAACTCTTCGATCATCGGAGCAATCTGACGACAAGGACCACACCATGGCGCCCAAAAATCAACCAATACTGGCTCTGCTGACTGGATGACTTCAGTATCAAAATTGTCATCTGTGAATTCGGTTACATTCGCCATCGCGATCCTCCACAATTGTCCGATTTGTCCGCCACAGCGAACAAAATTAAATCTGAATTACTTAATGTTCCAATAGTCTGACAAGCTCCCACACCCTGGAACTCCCACACCCTGGCAAGGGTACATCCTGAAAAAAGCACTTGAGCGGAATTGTATCGAGAGGTTGCCAAACGTGTCAATTAACCCCCTGGACCTTCTCCCAAAAATTAAGCCTGTAGACCAGCAGCACCGCATCTTTGATTTGCCTATAATTGGTGACTCGGTCAACTACCAATTCATTGAATTATTTTGCCCTTCCTAGCTCCTTAGCTTTTGGAGAACAAATCAATGCGACGATTTATTTTTGCGAGTTTGCTTATTGGCTTTTTCTTGACCACCGTTGGACTGCGTGCCGCAGAAGATGGCTTCGTCACAATTTTCGATGGAAAGACACTCGACGGCTGGAAAATCAACGAAAACGAAGATACTTGGACTTTAACCAATGGCGCACTCGTATGCCACGGCGAGCGGAGTCACATCTTTTACATCGGTGACGACCAGCCGTTTGTAAATTTCGAGTTCAAAGCCGAAGTCATGACCACGCCGGGGAGCAACTCTGGCATCTACTTCCATACAAAATTCCTCGCATCGGGTTGGCCAAACCACGGCTATGAATCACAGGTCAATATTTCACACCGTGATCCGATCAAAACAGGCAGCCTTTGGAATGTCGTCAATGTGAACGAAGCGGCAGCAAAAGACGGAGAATACTGGACACAACACATTATCGTAAAAGACAAACACGTCGTGGTTAAGATCAACGGAAAAACGGTCGTCGACTATACCGAACCTAAGGA
>JAKVBY010000106.1:0-10741 GCA_022446825.1 Pirellulaceae bacterium | reverse complement strand
TTACCTTGACGGGTTCAGGACTGGATGTTTTATCTGATTTAGCCCACGCCAGGAAACCGTATTGCTTCTCAGGCACCTCGCGATACAGCACCAGGTATCGCGTTTTCCCCGAGCGCAGATAGTTGGTGACATACTCGCCCGTGTTGGGATGGACCTGCACCCAGCGTTTCGAACCCGTCCAGGTGAGAAGGTCATCGATGAAGAGGGGGTCCGCTTGCGTCATGTAAAACCCGACGTTCAACGGACGAACAAAGAACAGGACCTCTCCCTTGCCGTGCGAGAAGCGTACAACGGCCGGCTGCCCGGTTTGAAACCGGGCCTCAACCTTCGCTCCAGCGGGGATCTCCACCTGTTCCGGGGGACGACCCAAGAGACGCAGAATCTTCTCCCGGACAAACAGGGCTCGTTCGCTTGTCGCTTCCACTTCGTCCTGCCCGGGATCCCGGGTTTCGACTGTGCCGCCCCAACCAAGAAAGGAAAGCAGGCCTGTGGGTCCCTCTCTTTTGCCGCTGAAGCGGCCAGCTGCCGTGGGGTCAAAGAACACAAGACGGCCACCCCTTCTTACAAACGCTTTCACTTTCTGAAGCCCTTCCGGGCTGATTTCAGGTTTCGTAAGGATCAGGCAGGTGCGGTCGTTCCATGCTTCCTGCGGGTAGTAATCACGCAGCATATGATTCGGAACCTGGGCCCGGTAACGGAACAGGTGATAGAGAGACTCATCCGCATACGCGGCAACATCGATCTTCGGAATTTCCGAGGTTGCCATTTCCGCCAACACGTCGCTCCATATACGTTGCCGTTCCAGTCCGGCAGAAATGGTCGGCGTTTGATGGTCAGGATGTAACACGTTGTAGAACATGTTCAAGTGCATGCTTGCACCGCCAAACAGTAGTATGCCTGCAACGATCTGGTCGGCGTCCCACTTACCTTGCTTCGGCCCGGGGACGATTGCCTGGTATTCCGCCTGCCAGATACTCTTGTTCAGAAATGCGCGATCCGCGTAATGAACGCATTTCACCGGGGTATCCCCATGTCCGGTACTGGCATATCCACCGCTTGCGAACACTTCCCGCGAGTAGTAGTCCTCGTCGATTCCCCAGTACGGATGGTAGAAGGACGTGGGTCGGGTGTCCCCTTCCGCTCGAAGTGTTCCGGTAAAAAGGTCTACATAGAACTCGCGAACCACTTCGTTCTTAAAGGCTATCACGTCGCGGGCGTAGATTGTCTTGTTCCATGCCTCCCGGTCCAGTTCAGGCATGGGAATCATCACATCACCCCACGAGCCGTATTCGGAACCATAGCGCTCATTGACCTTGCTCAATGACAGCTTGAGCTTCTCCCGTAGAAAGCGACGAAAGGTCTCCTGGGATGAAACCGAATACCCAGCGAGACCCCCACCGTGATCTACGAAGAAGATGTCGGTCTGGTAGTTCCATGCCACGACATCCATATCGTTCCGGATGTGGGAATAGACATCCGCGAGGTTCCGCCGCATAAAACCCCGGTAGACAGGGTCACTGTGGTCGGGATAGTGCTGGTAATTCCAGAGCTCCTGGCGCCACTGCGTCAGACCCTGGAAGTCCTCCTGGCACGCCCAAGGCAGCCACTCCGGATCCCACCGATGGTTTGGCGGCGTCGGTGCGAGCACGGCGGCCAACCCATGCTTGCGAGCGATCGTCAGTCGCTCGTCGATATTGCGTGTTCGTACAAATCCGGGCAGCGGTGCGATTTCCCACGGCTGAAGAAGCATCTTTATCCCGGTGAGGCCAACCTCATTCCATCCCGCACATGCTTTGTCATACACTTCGTTAAAAGGCCCCCATGCCGGGTCCGTCCACGTTCCGTTGTCGCCCGTGGTCATCAGCCGTTTTCCGCCGCCGGCAAAGTCACTGAGGACCGGCTGGCGCATTGGCGTCTTTCTCTCCGCCCCCTGCACATCGCGGACGGCGAATTTCAGCTTCTGTCGATCCAGCACCTGCTCGCCGTTCACCAGTTCCGCGATAAGAAAATAGGCGTCTCCCTTATCCTTAACATTCCATAGCCACTGCAAATCAAGCGGACCGGCAGCTGTCTCGATGGGAAACACCTGCTCAGCGAGAACCTGGTCGGGCAACGCGTCAATGCGGAGATTCTCGCGAATGACCATCCTCAGCTCCGTTCCATCAGGAAGTGCTCTTTCTCTGTGAGGGACGATTCTTGCCAGAAGCGCGACCTCATCCTGAGCAGGATAGATGTGATTCTCCTGCCCCGTGTCCAGCCGGAGGATGCCCACGTCCTGGGCGTCGTTCAGACGCGGTAGCATTTTCATGTCCACAGGATCGGGTGCGCCGGATTCGCCTCGGACCACAGCCACCCGGACGCTCCTCTCTCCGGTGAGGAGTCCATCGGCACGCCATGCCCGCAGCTCGATCCAGTAGGTGCCGGTCCGTTTCAAGTCCAGTTCGATCCGCTCCGCGTACGCCTGCTCCAGGCCAGGCTGTCTCCACACCAGATCCCTAGAACCAGACATGACCACGGGCCCCTGATAGACGTCTCGAACCGTCCATCCAAGGTGATATTCCCCCGGCTCTTGGATTACGAGATCGACGGGGATCTGCGTCTTGCCGGGCCCGTACGGATTCAGCCCGAGCAAGTTTCTCCACCCCGTAATGTCTTCAGGACCCAGGTACATCTGCCAGCGGGCGTGTTTCAGGTAGTCCACGATATCGGCCTCGGCATCACGCAAGAAACACTGCCCGTCAGTCTTCTCGGCAAGAATCACTCGCAGACCTGTGATCGCACTGGGCCCCATGAGGCCGCCGCCGGGTGCTGCGCTGCCTATGCCGGGAAATGAATCTCGCAAGCCGCCTACCCAGACACTAGACGTTTTGCGCCAGTGGATTCCTGCGCCGAGATCCGCTTGAAATGAACGCTCGACGCCGTCAGCGCCTTCGATCAGCCATTGAAAACGCAGATACGGAATCTGATCGAGGCACGTGTAGATGTTGATTCTCTGGGTTCTCTCCGAGATAGGAATCGGCTCCGCGGGTCGAATTACAAATAGGTCGTTCACATCCCCCTTGAGTTTCAGGCAAAGCACTCCGCCACCGGCCTGGCTGACCTCGCCTGAGCCGACCTGCGGCTTCTCCAAGACCCAGTACACGCCGAAAGGACCTGGTTCCGAAACCGGTCCGAATCCTTGTGCCTGCGGATTCAGTAGTGTTGCCGGTTCGGCCGACGACGCCATTGTAACTGTAGCAAAGACCGTGAGGATTGCGTTGGTCAGAGCGGAGCGAAAACTAGTACAGGTATCCGCGTTGTCGGTTCTGGTCCAAATTTGCCTTAATCCTGACAATCTCATTACTACTTCCCACATCTTATCTTTCCCCTTTCAGCAAGTGCGATTAGTAAAAAACAGCTGATTCGCAGACCTGATAAAGGCTAACTTTGTCGGACAGCGTGCTTACGGTGGCAACGAAATGACCGAGCCATTGTCAGGCCTACTCCGCTCGACCAGTTCTTGGCGGCGTGAACTTGGAAAATCAACGGGGGCTAGTCTGAACTGAGCGAGAGAGCATTTGGCCTATTTTCGTAAGCCTGTTGCCAACGCTGCCCAATTTTTCCTGAAAAATAAGCCAGCAATCCAACAATGAGCAGCATCACAAAGCACCAACCTGCGACCTTTCCAGATTGCGAAAACGCATTCAGTTCCAGCAAGACAATAATCTGGCTTTGGTCATCCGCCAACAAAGCAACCACCAGAAGCATCGCATAAATCGCCGTCAGCAATGCGGCCAGACAAGAGACGACCCAAACGGAACTCCAGTCAGGCACCTGGACTAGATAAAAAGCGTACACCAGTTGCAGCGTGCAGGCCAAGAACTGAATATTAGCCCAGACAGTAACCCCGGGAGAGTCCATAGCGCGGAGATGGTCCTTCAGTTCCAACAAGCCAGGAAGTGCGCCAAACAACGCTGAAATCACCAAAGCCAGTCCAAGGTATTTCACGGTGCGAGCTTGCTCGCGATTAGGCTTCATACCCGGTTTTTGTGTTACAGCCACTCGCTTATTCGGCGCCGCGCTGGCGGGGCTCTTTAAAATGCGTTGTCGGTCGGGCGACTCAGATTGCGATGCTTTTAATACTACATCCCCTGCTGGCCGCCCGCGACTCTCCCTGCTTTCGCGTGCTGGCGATTTCCTGTAATCACCTGCTCTCGCTGGAATGGGTGGAGGTTTGGGCAGCGAAGGAGGTTCGTCGCGTCCGATACGAGACATCGTGAACAGGCCATCGGTGGGCTGTCTTTCATTTAACCTCTGTACGGTTTCCTGAACGATCTCCCGTTGGCGTTTCGCGCGGGCGGGCTCCGCCACCTGCGGTATCTCTCCCGCCTCCAAAACAGGATTTCCCGATAACTTCATCTCTTTACCACGCTTCTCGCTGCCTGTTTCTTTTGGTGGTAAATACCCTGCAGGTACTAAATCATCTGAGGATTGCGAGGCGGTTTGCCCCGTTGCCTCATGAGAGCCACCGAGTGCGGCCACCGCTTGCAGCCGACCTGAAACGCCCAGGGGCTCGCCAGCGTCCACGGTGAACTCTGCGTTTTCACAGTCACTCGCCACAGGCGGAGCTTTAACTTCCAGTGAGGGAACTGGAATCACCAACTCTTTAGTTGGCACATCCCGCCTTTGCGGTACTTGCTGATCATCCCTGGGGATGCCCTGCGGGACTGGCTTTCCGAGATCCTTCCTCTTGCCAGTTCGGGTAACCGGCGGCGCGAGAACAGGCTTTTCAATTGGGTCCGTCCCAGAACTCCTTGGTAATTCTCTAGGCGAGTTACCGGCTGCCGCAGGTAACACCGCGTCTGCCTCAAGCGGCACCTCCGGCGACTCGGAAACCAGATGCGGAATGCCAATACGCTGTTCACATTTAGGACACTTGACCTTCGTCCCCGCCCGATTCGCGGGTACCACCAAAACTCGTCCGCAAAGACATCGAATCTTCAGGGGCATGACCAATCAACCGTTGAACAATTCGCAAAGCCAAGGACAATGTCGTCGTCCATGTCATTTTCTTCTGGAATGCTCCTGAGGTCAACCAACAACGCTCAGCGACTCCAGCCAATCGATAGCTCTGATAATTGACCGCAAACAGCAACAAACACCACTTCGTTGAGTTCTCGCCGGCTTTACCGCGAATATTTAAGCTGCCAGGTGGGCACTAGAGGGCAAATATCACTTAGTGCGAGCACACTATTGGTCCGCGTAAACACGAGTACTTTCTTCCTTGATGACTGGTGTTTGCTGGACAATGCGACTTTGGACCTGGACCCGCACTAATTGATCACCCGCCTCGCGCCCAATCACGCGAAGTTTGAAAATGGCCTTTTGCTTGGCAGCTAAGGTCTTGAGCGGTGCGAAGGTTACCAACTGACCATTTTGCGTTTGCTCTGCGATTGCTTGTGTGGCACCGGAACTACTGGCATACTCCATACCTAACGGCAGTTCTACCAACACACGGATTTCCTCATCCGGCTCGTCCCCCGTGTTCGTCACCTCAATTGCATAAGTCGTCTCACCACCTATCTCAATAGCGACAACATCGTCACTAACCGTAAAGACCAGTTCCGCCAAACTGCGTACGTTTAATTCCTGGCTAACCTTGCCTCGGGGTACCTGTTCTGCTTGCCAATGCACTTGAAATGATTGATCGCCCACCTCCACAGGTAAAGTTGTCAATTGAACTTGGCCGACCTTCGTCGCGGCCAATTTCTCCACACTCCAATACACCGCGTGCTCCTGGGAATCGTAAAGTCCCTGGTTATTGGCATCGATAAACTTCACGCCCGGACCAAGCTGGGCGACAAGGTCAACGTTTTGTGCTGTCGCCGTCCCAAGATTCGTAATCTCAATCGCATGAATGGCCTCACGCTCTACATACCGAGTTTTGGGACCGCTGACTTGCACTGCTAACTCCGGGGCCAACACGGCAATGCGCTGTTGAGAAATCACGGCAGGATGCCCCGAGGCGTGCAAGGCAAACTTTGTCAGCGACTCACCAGCATCCAGCGACTCCAGTACGAGTTCCAGTTCGCGAGATTCTTGCGGCTTTAAATCGCCTAGTTGATTCTCAATGGCCGACCCTGAATCATGTCGCAAACTCGCGGGGAGATCTGCCTCAAGAACCACCTCTCGTGCTGCACCTGTGCCATGATTGCTCACCGTCATCAAGAGAGCAATACTCTCACCGATCAGTACTTCCTCCGATCGCAACGGCTTAACAATCAGCTCTAATTCTGGTCGCGTAGCCACTGTGTGAACCGAGGCATGTGTCTGAAACGAAACTCGGGCTGTGCTGCCGATGTCTCCCCCGGAAGTCGGGCGCAAACGCACGCGCAGGGTACTCTCATCTCCTGGAGCCAGCGTAGCCATCTTCCAAACTAGCAGGCCATCCGTGCGAGAGTCGGGTACTGGGTCAGCGTCGATAAATTCTGTCTTTTGTGGGATCGGGTCGGTAATCACAACGCCATAAGCAGAGACACGCCCCACATTTCGAATTCGCAATTTGAATTCCGCTGGCTGCCCCACTTGTACTTCCGGTGGGCCAATCTTCTCCACCGTGATCGAGGGCGTCTGAGCACCCTGAAGTGAGCTATCTCCGGGTAAGCTGAACTCTTCGGAAGCCGTTATCTCCAAAGTGCTCGGTAAGTTACCTGAAAGTGTCGGCTGAAGAGAATCCGGCTCAACGATTTCATGAGGATTCAAAACACTGGCCGGAGCTCTCTCGCTGGCCGAGTCTCCAAGAGACAACTCCGCGCCGGACAATGAACCGCGATCGAAATCTTCCGGGGTCGCAGAAACGGTTTCTGCAAGCGTCTCTCCCTCCGAGGCTTCTAAAACGCCGTCGGTACTCGACGCAAGGCCTTCATTTTGACCAGAATCGCGCAAATTATTCTCGAAAGAATCGGTCGCCGAATCCGCATCGCTATCCACGACAACATAACTGGGAATTTCGCTTAAGTTCGATTCGGTTTCTTCAACGGAGCCTTCGGGCTGAACGACACTTCCTACGACCTCATCTTCCTCATAATTCGCCGGTACAAAACCGGGCGAATACCCTCCTGAAGTGTTTTCTACTTCCGGATCATACACCTCATCACGCACCTGTTGCAGTGGCTCTGATGCAAAAGCATCCTCATCGGACAGCGCCAAATCAGGTGCTTGAAAAGCACTCGCTTCGTCATATTCGTTATCCCGGTCCGAGAGGGATGCCAGTGCCCCTGAATTCTCTATTTCGTGACTATGGATTGGTTGCAGCGGCTCGGCCTCAACGTGCTTCACAACTTCCTCTTGCGCAATTTCCTCTTGCGCAATCTCCTCTCCTTGTGTCTGCCATGATTGCCACGCCCAAACTGCAGACGCGCCTCCAACAGCCAAAAGCNTTCCCAANATAGTGAGACGTCGGATCAAACGTTTTCTCATCGGACTGTCCTCTGCCAATGATGAGTTAGCGATTCGAAATAGCAGCTGCCACGCTGAAAAATTGTGAGTTTATGCACCATCGTAGCGGGGCTAAGAGCAAGGTAGATACCACAATTGGAAAGTTGAGCAAAGGCGAATCTGCGTGCTAGCACGCGACTCAGCCTCAAAATGCCGCAACACGGAAACGAGCCTGGTTAGAGCATGACCGGCCGGTTATATCGTGCCGTTCGAATTTCTCCTGGCAGTTCGCCACATGGCTCAAATCGTGACAGGCTGCTATCCTGGTATTCTTGAAAGGACGCTTTCAAACACCCGTACTGAGAAAGAGTTTTGCTCCACATGAAGGTCGATACAAAGCTGGGGCCGATTAACTGCCAGCCCGTAAAAGGAATTCCAGTCGCTTTCCGAGCAGAATCTCTCGCGTCTGACGACCAAGCTTCAAACGGTCCAACTCCAAGCCCCTTTCTCTCGAGTTCCAACGTTCCCTCGCCTAGGCACCTCACTACCCATCGGCGAGTCCGCTTACCGATTCTGCTGTTCATTTTGACCTGCGTCTCTACATTCATCGCAGGTACAACAAAGTGGACCCCTATGGTTCTGATTGGTGAATCTCTCAGCGAAGGCAATCTCATGCCAGTGCGCAGAGCATTGCTCACAAATTGGTCCGAAGGCATAACTTTTATGGCCTGCCTTCTCGCAATCCTGCTAACACACGAAATGGGGCATTTTCTGGCTACGGTACGCTACAAGATTCCCGCCAGCTTGCCATTTTTTCTGCCGCTTCCGATCTCCCCAATTGGAACTCTTGGAGCAGTCATTGGCATGGATGGGCGCCAGGCCAACCGCAAAGAAACTTTCGACATCGGCATCGCCGGTCCGATCGCAGGGCTCTTAGTCGCGATTCCGATCACCTGGGTCGGTGTGGCAAAACTAAATCTAGAAACCCCCCAGCACGGCCTCCTTGAAGTCAATCTTCCCCTAGCTCTTCAAGCCGCCGTTCTGATTCAACATTCGAACGCCGGCGAATTGTCCGAGTCGATTTCCCAAGGACAGCTGAATCCCTACCTGATGGCCGGCTGGGTAGGACTCCTGATCACCGGCTTGAATATGTTACCGATCAGTCAACTGGATGGTGGCCATGTCATTTACACGCTGTTCGGCAAGCATTCGCACTGGTTCGCACGCGGCGTTCTGGCACTTGCCGTGGCCTTTGTCGTCGTCAATTTCCAAGACGCCTGGGGATGGATGATCATGATTAGCTTAATCCTCTTGATCGGACCCGATCATCCACCAACGCGCGACGATTTGGTTCCCCTGGGATGGTTTCGTGTTATCCTCGGGATCGCTTCACTATTCATTCCCATCGCCTGCTTTCCGCCGATCCCGTTCCAAATCCCTTAAAAGGTCATAACGGTAACAAGGCTGATCATTCTCCAGCGAAAGCCGCCTTTCTCGCACCAACATAGCGCAGCAAGAGTCCCAAAAAGATAAAACATCCGCCCGTCAATGTGGTCCATGATGCCAGATCACCCCAAGCAAAAAACACCCAAACGGGTACTAATACGGGCTCCAACAAAGTAAGTGCGGCCGCTTCATGACCCACGACACTTCGCAATCCGACGGCAAAAAGTACGTAAGGGACACCCATTTGTAACACTCCAAATCCCGCAAGATAGCACCACTGCATTCCCGCGGGCGACGATGTCATGGGCAGGATCATCGGCGCCAACAAGCTGGCCGTGACAACATGATTTAAAGCGATCAACCACGCCGAGTCATGGTGCTTTAATTGGCGAACGCTAAGCACCACACCGGCAAAGAACAGGCCGGAAAGCAAGCCATAACTTAAAGATCCTGAGTCCCTCTTCTCAAAATCTGCCAGCAAAATGATTCCCAAACCAATACACACGACAGTGAGCATCAACCAGTCGCGAGCAAAGGCCCTCTCCTTAAACCAAAAGACGCTCACCATAAAAACCCAGACTGGCGAGGTATACTGCAACCAAATCGTATCCGCTGGGTCGCCCAGCGTCATAGAACTCAAAAAGGTCAGATTCATCGCTGCAAACAATAAGACCATGGGAATCAACTTCCATGACCAACGAGGGCGACGCACGAAGGGGATAAGAATGAGACTCGCAAAGAATGCTCGCCAAAACGCCAATAACGGCCCACGTTCGATTTGACTCCAATTGTCAAAAACATCGGCTTTTGCAAAAAAACCACTCGTACTCCACATGACCGCTGCGACGGCGATCAACCAGCGTCCCCGCGATTTGTCAGTCCAGTATGGGTTGTCCGAGGTGCGAAAAAACATGGCGAGACGCGTGAGATGAGACATTCCGTCGAAAGTAAAACCCTATCCAAAGTAAGATTAACCGCGAGGCCTTCGTGAGAAGTAAAGCACCCGATCCCAAGCCCCTGTAACTAATCCTGTAACTAATCCAACTCGCCCTACCTCCCCTTCTTTTAGGAATCGTGCGGGCGGAGAGATTCCTACCAGCCATTCCCATTTACAATTTGCCAGCCTACAGTTTGCCACGTTGTCTTCAGCCTGTCGAATACACTCGGCATGCGGCTCCCTTTCGACCAACGTCAATCGAGACTAAAATTTTTGCCAGATAGCACCCTCTCACACCAAACAAAGCATTATGAAACAAAATCGCTACTTTGATTGCATTGTTATTGGCGGCGGACATAACGGGCTTGTCACAGCTGCCTATCTGGCGAAATCTGGCAAATCGGTCTGCGTCCTGGAACGTCGCCATGTACTTGGAGGCTGTGCGACTACCGAAGAATTATGGCCCGGCTACAAAGTCTCCACGGCAGCTTACGTGATCAGTCTGTTTCTGCCACAAATCATTCAGGACCTCAAGCTAAAACAGCACGGCCTGAACATCTTACCACGCAATCCCTCCTCGTTCACTCCGCTCCTGGACGGCCGCTCACTCACCATGGGACCGGATCGCCGCAACACCAAGGAAGAGATCGCAAAGTTCAGTAAGCAAGACGCAAAAGCTTATCCCCGTTATCAAGAGTCGTTAGAACGAATCGCTAATGTTCTGGAGCCGATTCTGTCGCAAGCCGCTCCGGACCCCCTTCCGCTACCCAAAACGTGGCGCAAAATCGGCTTAGCTAAGCGTCTGCGTGACACCAAGAAGCTTTGGAATCTAGGTCAAGCAGTCAGCGAATTAGGCGATGACATCCCGGCAACTGTTGAATTCCTTACCGGGGCTGCACGTTCGATCCTCGAACGCTGGTTCGAGGCCGATGTGCTCCGCGC
>JAKVBY010000105.1 GCA_022446825.1 Pirellulaceae bacterium | reverse complement strand
ACGAGCAATTCCATCTTATCGCCAATCTGACGGACCAACGGCTGCTGACCGTGCAAACCGATCAACCGTATCCGCCAATTGCCATCAATATCAAACCAGCCTGCTGGTAGAGACTCAATCTTCGCTGCCACGGCTGCCCTATAAAAAAGATTTTCCACGGGCTTATAGCTGGTAAGCAAAAACACGCGACGCACAGGAGTAAACTCACCGTCCGAAACGGGCTGCACTTTGTCGCTGACATTGACCGCTCCCACCTGGTACCCAAATGCGGGCTGGCCTTTCGTGTCAAGTCGATAACCTCGAAACTTGTAACCCAATTTCTTCGCTGCCTCGGTCGGCCAGGCAGTCGTACCCGTACTCTCCAGGGTGGCAAAGGAAACCCCCTCAGGCAACGACAATATGTTATCACCCAACGGAGGCTGAAACCCGGGACCACGCCCCTTCCAATGCTTTGCCGCATCGATAAACCCACCGTGCCAAAGCAACGCCAATCGCAAATCATTCGCGTCAAAAGCTAAATTTACTTTCTGCGGATAGCCTACACCAATCGCCCGAGGTCCTGCCCCTTCAATAAAGTTGCGATAGATCACCGGCTCATCTTCTGCGATTAATTCAATCGGACTCCCCGCCAGCCCGCTAGGCATCGCTGCCTCGTCACCTGCACTCAAGTAAGCCCACAAACTGTGGATCTGCGTTGCCGCGGTCCCGTCTAAAATCTGCGGCAACAAAACTTGCCCACGCGGCCAGGAAGCCGGCATCCGAGTCCCGGGACGGAATTGCTGTGGATTCAGCATGTACGCCTGAAACCAATCTTCCTCCAACCGGCGCGTCATCGTTGTCAAACTCATCGCTTGAATACCTGTGGCCTGTTGATTCTTGAAGGTGTGGCACTTGATGCACGAATAGCCTTTATCGCCTGCCATCAACCTTCCTGCAGCCTTCATCTTCCGTTCTGGAATCTTGGTCTCCAACTTTTGGGCGGCCACGACGCCATCCACTTCACGAAACGCCTCCACGAGTTGGGCCACATTCTGCTGCCCAAACTTAGGCATGCGCGTGAACATGTAGGGGCGATCTTTCGCACCGTTGTTAAAGACATTTCGCATCCAATCGACTTTTAGCTTAGAGCCAATGCCTGTCAGGTGAGGTGGAAGCCGCCCCTCATCTCCCATCTCTTTTTGATTCGATTGAAAAAATGCGTTACGTGCTTCTTCGACCCCACCCATCTGACCACGAGCATGGCAGGCGAAGCAGTTAAAGGTCTCCAATGTATGCTGAATCACCTTATTGGGCGTGGATTCCGCAACGACTCCCTCACGAATCGTCCGCAGTGCGCTGACCAAAGCTGCACGCTGGACATCGTTCAAGGAAAATTCAGGAATCCCTTGCTGCACAACCGGCTCTAAACACCCTCCCGCGAGCCTGACCTCTGCCAGCCGTTTGGTCGCAGAAGGCTCGGGCCGCAGACTGCCTTTTTTATGACAGTTGGCACAACCAATCGAACGAAACAACCGCTGCCCCTCCTGTACCAACTCCAGATCGACAGCAAATCCTTCCTGCTGCTCTTGCGCCGGCTCCTTTGTGGGGACAAGAAAAGAGTCTAATGGCTGCCGAGGTAGTCCACCGCCTTCGATATCTACATAAAGCTCTTGACCTCCACCAGCTTCAAAAAAGTCCACCTGAAGATCATGGATGCCAGCCACCAATTTCACTTTACCGCTGCTGTAAACCACCGGATGAATTCCATCCGACGCAGTAATTAAGTCGCCATTGATAAACAACTTCGAACCGTCGTCAGAACCAAGGTGAAACGTATATTCCGCCTCCTTGGCGATCTTTACGAATCCTTCAAATCGAATCCCGAAATCATTTTCTCTACCCACATTAACATCGAAATTGACACTGCGTCCGGTCAGTTTTGGCTCGAGTTCTCCAAAATTGGGAACCGTCTGCCAATTTCCCTCGTAGTAAGAAAATTCAATCACCGGGTCAATCTCTAGGTCCTTGAGCAAGTAAGACGCGATATTACGAGCTTCCTCGTCCGAAAGATTGAGACTCGGCATTCGACCGGATGGTCGGATCGCCAAAGGATCGCGAAGGAAACCAGCCAAACCCGGAATCGAGTATTTCGGATGTAAGTCCGGCAACGGCATGGAAGTAGTTAAACGGGGACTCGCATCCTGCCGGGGATCGTGACAAGCAGTGCAGCCGATTTGATGAAATAACGCTTCGCCTTGCTGGACCGCTGCTGTCGCTGGAGCGTTTTCGGCAAGGCTCGCGTCGGAGACCAAAAAATGAACAATGGCCGTCACTTGTCGTTCGCGTTCTGCCGCTTCAAGTCCCCCAAAAAGATTCGGCATCGACGTTCCAGGTTTCCATTTCTGCGGATCGGCGATGTACTGCAAAAGATGTTCAGGCCGTGCACGCTGTCCAATCTGATCAAGAATCGGAGCCTGACGTGGTAGTAAGTGATATTGGCCTGGCTCGTTGACGGCGTGACACGAAGTACAATTCAACTCACCCAGCAGAAGCCGCCCGCCCGCATCCGAGTCGGCAGGAGTGTCGGAGTGAAACCGCTCGAATCCCGGCACTCGCACAGCGATCGTTTCCTCAGCCTCCACTCCACAAGCCACGCAGACGGTCGCACCCAAAACAAAAAAGATCGAGAAATACTTTAAGTGACCTTGGTCGCCATACATCCTCTGTCGTCTCCCGATAGATTTTACCTTTTGTTTCAATCAAGCAGTTCGGACTTAAATCATGATTAGTCGGTGTCTGGGATGTCAACAGCGTTCGAACAACGCACTCCCTCCACTACCTCAACACGACCAAGTCGAATGGGCGTTTCCTCAAGTATCCACATCGACTTTTTCTAAATCGGCAAACTCTAGACATCGTAACCGGCCGAAACATCGATCGCTTGCCCTGAAATATTGTCGCCCGCCTGCGATGCCAAATAGGCAACCATGTCGGCGACATCTTTCATGGTAACCATGCGGCCTAGCGACATTGTACTCAGATAAATCTGCCGTACCTCCTCTTCGCTCTTTTCCATTTCTTGCGCTCGATCGCGAATCACTGCATCGATCCGCGGCCCTTGAATTGGACCAGGGCAAATTGTGTTGACTTGAACATTGGACGGCCCTAATTCTTTCGAGAGTGTCAGAGAGAGTCCAATCAGGCCCCATTTCGAAGCTGCGTAAGGAGCCCGTAACGGGTAACCGATTTTCCCTGCAACCGATGAAATGTTAATAATCTTTCCACAGCGGCGTTCGATCATTTCGGCAGCGACGGCTTGACTGCAAAGAAATGCCCCCGTGAGATTAACATCCAAGCATTCCTGCCATTCACGGTAGGCAATCTCATCAATTCGTGCCGTAGGTCCAGCAATGCCAGCATTGTTCACCAATATTTCGATCGGCCCCAGGGCATGACGGATCTCAGCGAAGCCGGCCCTCACCTCTTCTTCAGAAGTGATATCAACCACAGCCGCATGCGCTCGCCGTCCCAAACCATGGATCTCCGAAACGACACGCTCGAGATCCTCTGAATCGGGGCTCATAACGGCTACATCGGCGCCTTGGTGTGCAAGACGCAAAGCAATTTGGCGACCAAGATTTCGCCCGCCTCCGGTAACAACGGCTAAAGGGTGATCGGTAAGATTCATGATTCCAACGTTGAAGATTGTGCGGATTGTGAGAACTATAGCAATTTAATGTATCTGAAAAAGTACAAAAACCAACGTGTCCATACTCCACAGTCAGCAGCCCAAGATTTCTTCCGTCCCAGCCCCAAAACTACCAAGTAGCGTCTTTACGCGCCGAGGCTTGTTTGACTTTCAAGGACGGTAACCTACGTTATTGATGACGCCAATGAGCCTGCGTCAAAAAGATTAGCGCACGCTGTACGATTTCTCGGGTGCTCGCTGTTTTGAGGAGACCTCCTATGACGTTGCCCCCCATTAAACAAGCTCCGGCATTTATTGATCGCCGCGCGCAATCCGCCAATACCCCGGTGCGTGAACGCCGCCAATTTAGTAATAGCCACGAAGGGCTGACTCCCGACGCCGCAGAATTAGCCCAAGCTATCGATGAATATAAGCTTCGCCACCGCCGACGCTTTATCACTTTTGAGGAAATTACGGGCGTCATTAAGTCTTTAGGCTACACAAAACAAGGACCGCACTCCTAAGATTTTTTGAGTGAACCGCTACTCTCCATGAAAGAGCGCACTCTGCAGGCGATGTCTGGAGACAATCCCTAACGTTTCCCCGGTTTTTCCCATCACGCGTGCCACCTCCACACGTTCCGTCTGCATGCGGATCATGGTGGAAACCAGCGACTCATTTTCTCCGGCCACTAAGAATTCTCGCATATCTTTGATCTCTGAAGATTCTGTGAAACAAAGATCGATAACACGAACGTACCCAAGAAGTTTGCGGCTTGATTGATCACAAATTGTCACGAAAGACGCATGATGGCGTTTGGCAATCCGTAACGCTTCTGCTTTAGACGCCCCTAACGGAACGGCAGCAACTCGGCTGACAGGCGTACGAATTTCACTCACCGCTTTGGCACCAATCGTATTCACGCTATGCGCCAATTTTCGCTGAGACGACTCCAACACCCCAGCATCTTCGCCTTCCTGCAACACACGATCCAGTTCCTTGCGAGCCAACGTCAACCGCAATTGCAAAGGAGTTTCACCGAGCATCCATTGCAAAATGTGGCCAAGCCCTGCCAAAAACAAGGAAATCGGAGCAAAGCAAACTGCGCACAAAAACAGCAGTGGGCCCACGCGCCGCAACAGAAGATTTGGTGCGTGGAAGAAAAGATTTTTTGGCAAGAGTTCGCCATAGACAAAAATAATAGGAGCCAGCAACATCGGCGCGATCATTCCCAGGACATCGTGACCTGAAAATGGCAACCACTGAACTCCCACCACAATCGAAAGTGAAACTAAATAATTGGCAATGTTATTGCCAATCAGAGTCGTTGCTACAAACACCGCCGGATTGTTTGTTAACCACAACAGCCCTCGTGCAACCCAGTCTCCCGCACGTCCATCAAGGATTAAGCGCAAACGTGTCACGCGATAGAAACCAGTTTCGGCTCCACTAAAAAAAGCACTTAACAAGATTCCAGCAGCAAACAATAACGCCGCCAACAAGGGATTTGTCACCGCCTATCCTCCGACGGTGACTGCATCACCAACTCAACGGTCATTTGACCACGCTGCGGCACGTCAACGACTTCAAACGTAAATCCTCCCCATTGTCCAGAATCACCTTTCTCTGCTAGTTTCTTTAACGACTCTTGAACCACACCTCCAATTGTGACGCTCTTACTCGCTGGTAGCGGCATACCTAGAAATTGAGATAGTCGTCGTAAACTCGTGACTCCTGCAACACGCCACACGCCATCATCGACTCTCTCAATAGCCGGACGCCGAGAAAGACGCTCGCTGCGGGTAGGGTGATAACTATAAACCGTAGCGAGAATATCTTCCCAAGTAAGAATTCCGATTGTTTCGCCAAACTCATTGACCACGGCAGCCACCTCGCGGTCTCGGCGCTGCATCAACTCGAGCGCATCGGCTACAGTGGAACACCAAGGCACATAAACGACGGGCGCGGCGTGATGCTCAAGATGGTCGCTAGGAACGTCTGAAAGCTCTTTCAACGAAATTGCGGAAGCAACCTCCTCCGACGAAGGTTCCGTCACCAAGAGGTAACCGCTCGGTGTCATCTTCCCCCCCAACTGAGCAAGCGATACCGGGGGTTGAAATGCCAGGAACTGAGTTCGCGGACGCATCCACTCATCGGCCCGAATGTCCGACAGCAAGACAATATTTCGCAACGCGGCTTTTTCTTGCTCAACGAGTTTTGCATCCGCCGTCGACAAATCGACAGCCCTTTCAAGATCCGTTACTGCAAGAGAGGGCTCATGTTGAAACTCGGGCCAAACCAAACGCTGTGAAATGGTATTAATGGACCGCAACAATGGCATCAATGGATCCAGAACACGTACCGTGACCGCCAACGGCACTCCCATAACACCGACAAGTCGACGAGCACAAAGTACCGCGAGGCTTTTCGGCAGCATTTCACTAAAAAAAATGAGGGTCAATAGAGCACCACCCGTAAAACCCACGGAGATCGATCGTCCCGCGCCAGAGCCTCCGTCAAGTCGCATTGCCAGCACCGACACGATCGCAAAATAAACCACATTGACGACAAGGTTCCAAAACAGAACGGCGGTAAGCAAGCGATCGGAATCGGCCAACAAATTAACCGCGATCCTTTGCGCACGATTACCTTGCTGAAGATGTTTACGGTCTTCCCATTTCAAATAAAAGAAAGCCGCTTCGCTGGCCGAAAAAAATGCCGAGCAAGCAATCAACACGGCCATTCCAACAAGCCATGGCATCAGCTCAAACACGCTTCCCTCCTTGGCCCATCAAAATCCGATGACCGACTGGCCGACAAGACTTAGTCTTCCTCGACCGTTCGACTTCGCCCCATAGCAATGTCGAACTCAAAAATTGCCGGCATCATCATGGCAGCAATCGTGAATCCATAGGCACCAACACTGACAAGGAACACCGTCAGTTGGTCTCGCAACACGAAACTCGTTATTGCGACAAAGGTTAGAAAAGGGACACAAATCGAAGCGACGAGAATGGCACTTGAAGGATTGCGGGCTCCCAATGCGAAATACAATCCAGCACCTCCTCCTAAAATCAACGAAAGGAACGGTAGCAATTGCCGCTGGAACGAACCACTGAAGGAAATCATGATCATGATACAAACCGCGATCCCGAGGAACAGAAAAAATACCGTCCCTAAACTAACCCCAATGGCCGTTCTTGAATTGGCGTAGGCCATGCCGCAGTGAATCCCTAACATCGCGACAAAAAGATAGAGGGTCGCCAACCCTCCCAGTAAAAAGATAAAGTTTTCGGTCGTCAAACCACCGCTCCATCTCAAATAGACACAAAGCCCCAGTGGACAAAGGATCATCTCCTTGGTCACCCAGAGCACCCCACCTAATTTACCAAAGACAAACTCGCGGGGACTAAGATCTGTCACCAACAAAAGATCAAGGGAAAGACCATCTCGCTCATTTGTAATGGAGGTCACGGAAAGCGCGTTAACAATTACAAAACTCACCAAGATGAAAGGGGCCAGTGGTTTTGACGCTACGGGCAAAACCGCAGTGCTGGTTACGCGAGCCAAGGCCTCGCCGGACATAATCGACCAAATTAAAGCGGACACTGCCATCGCGAAAAATATCAAGTAAGCCAAGCGAATCACAATCATTTTACGGCCGTACGCGCGCGTCTTGATTTCACGCCAAAGAATGGGATTATCCCAAACCACGCGACTATTCCTGGCTGACTTTTGTGTACGCCCAATCGAATCCACGTGTCCGGCACGGTCAACTTCCGCTTTTTCTTCATGGCTTGCTGTGTTCGCATTCTGAAAATCAGCCTCGCCACTAACAAGAGACACCGATTCTTCAGACGCTTGCATTTGCTGTCCTGGGCGAATCTCGCGCGAGGGATTCCAAGCGCGTACGCGGAAAATAGCCACTACATTTAAAAGAACGGTTCCGATCATGGAGACCACCAAAAAAAGACCGACGCCATGTCCATAAAAGGAACTGATGGCGTCACTCGCAATCATGGGCCGAGACGAGGCAAGAATCGCTCGGACTGGACTGAATCCGGTCGCCATCTCATGGCAAGAAACTTGCCCAATCGCAGGAATATTCCAGAACTCGCCTAGCACACCGGCGTGCACTGCCTCCCAAACACCAACCCAAATGACGATTGAAAGAGCGGTCATGGACAACGTTTGAAATGTTTTTTCACGCCACAATGCAAAAGTCGAACCGAGACTTCCACCCAAAAGAATTGAAAAGAGAGTCACGGAAAATACGCGCCACACTTGCTCAAACGAGACGCCACCAAACAACGTAACAAGCATGAAAACGGGAAGCCCTGCAACCACCATCACCAAAACATTCAGCAAGCTTGCAGCCAACTTCCCTAACACCAACTCGTAGTTGGACAGCCGCGTCATTAAAAGCAAGATCAAAGTGCGACGGTCTTTTTCTTGAGCAACCGCACTAGCGGCACCTAAGGAGCCAAGAAATACAAGTACTGCTAATTGAAAAGGGGCCAAAATTTGAAAGAGCAGGGCACCAAAACGTGACAGATCACCCACGTTTCGGATCACCTGGGTTCCCGCCAGAAGCAACCACGCCGTGCACATCAACACTAACAACGAGGCAACGTAAACCGATCGCAAAACAAAATGTCGTGAACGTCTCGGAGTCGTAACCAACTCACGACGGAAAACGGGACCAACTAACAAGTGAGGCTCTCTCTTCTACTACATAACAAAATTTTTCAAGCAGGCAACCAATCTATTATAGCCGCGAAGATACCTTTGTCGGAATAGGCAACCGCAGGACTCTGGTAGCGCCGGGGCGGTCAGCTCCAAGCATCAGACCCAAGAAATCAATCAGACCGGTTAATTTCACACCTACGTGGTAGTATTCTCTCAAGAAGTCCGGCAGACACAGCCTCCCGTCTGCCGCAAGAATTCCATTCTATCCTGTACATTGACCGGAGGGGAAGAATTTATCTCTACCAACAAGGGGTTCCAGTCCGATTAACACGGATTTCACGAGACCACAGCAACCGATAGCGACGGCGTAGCAAGTTATTGTTAAGCTAGTTGATCCCTCTCCCTGTTCGCAAGCAGGATCAGAGCGGAAACTGCTGAACGCGTCCATGAGAGAACGAGCCGTTTTAGGATATCCTTGAAAGGACTGCTGCGCAGACCACTTTGCGAGAATGACAAATGGTTCGAACCCCTGCATTTCAAGCGGCCTTTTTTTCCCTGGTGATGATCACAGATATGGGCTTTGCCGATCGTGATCCATTAGAACGGATCGACCAACGTTTCACCCCGTCCGCGACTTCGGAAAAACCAAGCTTTCAACGCCATGTAGTACCACTGCTAGGACGGCTTGGCTGCAATGGTCGTGCCTGCCATGGATCGTTTCAGGGACGTGGGGGGTTTCGGTTGTCGCTGTTCGGGTACGATTTCGCTGAGGACCACGCTGCGTTAATCGATCAAGATCATGGGCGAATCAACCGAGAAAACACAGTCGATAGCTTGATCCTTACGAAACCAACGAATGCTGACCGCCATGAAGGGGGACTTCGTTTCCCTAAAAATGGCTGGGAATACCGTGTGCTTTATCAATGGATCTCGCAGGGAGCACATCATGTCGCTCCTCCGCAAAAACTTATTCAACTAAAAATCGCACCCGCAGAGATTTCGTTTCGCAGCGCTGACGAAACGACAAATCTACAAGTGACTGCTCATTGGGAAGATGGGACTCAAGAAGACGTCACACCATTATGTCGATTCAAATCCAACGACGAGCAAATTTGCCAGGTCGATCGCGAAGGGTGCGTCACCGCCGGAAGCAGCGGTGACACCCATGTCGTCGTTTCCTACGACAAGCTTGTTGTCCCCGTACCTGTTTTGAGACCGGTAACCGACTTGGTGGAAAGCCGCTACCCGCAGATTGAAACTCCTACTCGTATTGACCAGTTAGTTGCCGCCAAACTGCGAAAACTCGGCATCGTGCCATCAGCACAAGCTGGCGACGCGGAATTTCTGCGCCGCTTGCGACTGGACATGACAGGTTCGCTTCCCTCCGTCCCTGAAATTGAAGCTTTCCTAGCCAACCCCGATCCGCACAAACGGTCCCACAAAATCGAGACTTTACTGAAGTCGCCAGAACACGCTGCTTGGTGGACAACCAAACTCTGTGACTTCACCGGCAACAATGATCAGCAATTAAATAATTCCTCACCAATAGGAAATCGCGCCTCTCGTGACTGGTACGAATGGATCTTGAAACGGGTCACGGACAATGTGCCTTACGATCAACTCGTCGAAGGTATCGCAACCGCCACAAGCCGTAGCCCAGGGCAAAGCTATACGGAATACTGCGAGCAAATGAGTAAGATTTATCGTGAAGGCAAGTCCTACAGTGAAACCACAGGACTCGCCTACTATTGGGCACGTCAAGACTTTCGCGAATTAGAAGCACGCGCTATCGGCTTTGCTTACTGTTTCATGGGCATCCGAATTCAATGTGCACAATGCCACAAACATCCCTTCGATAAATGGACCAAAGACGACTTCCACCAATTCAAAAACTTTTTCGCTCGGGTGAACTATGCTCGCAACGGGAGCTCCCCCCAATCAAAAGATGAATATCGGCAGCTACTCGCAACACTTGGGATGGAAGGGAAAAAAGGAGCACAACTTCGTAAAGCGTTACCAAAGATGCTACAGGAGGGAAAGACGATTCCTTTCCCAGAAGCCTTTGTCACCAAACGCCCTATTCGGCAAAAGAAAAACAACGACGACAACTACCCCGTATTCGAACACGCAAAACTCCTCGGTGGTGACATCGTTGAAATTGAAAACGGTTCTGACCCACGCATAACGGTCATGAACTGGCTACGTGCTCCAGAGAATCCCTTCTTTGCCAGGGCGTTCGTAAATCGGGTTTGGGCGTCTTACTTTCATCGTGGTATTGTTGAACCAGCCGATGATTTAAGTTTGGCAAATCCCCCTGTAAATGAATCGCTTCTCGACTATCTCGCCAAAGGTTTTATTGACAGTAATTTCGACATGCAATGGATCCATCGCACCATCACCAATAGTGCCACCTACCAACGTAGCTGGATACCCAACAAAACAAATCAGTCTGACCGAAAAAACTTCAGCCATACCATTCCTCGTCGTTTGCCTGCAGAAGTCGCTTACGATGCCGTTTTACTTGCCACCGCCGCCGACGCTGAAATGGAATCATTGCATCAAGATTTAACCGGCCGCGCAATCACCATACCGGGTACCGGCCAACGTGACCGTCAGCCAGGCTCACCAACTTATGCGTTGCGGGTTTTTGGACGCTCCACGCGCGACACAAATTGCGATTGCGACCGTTCTTCCGCCCCCTCCCTCTTGCAAACCGTCTTTCTCCAAAATGACCGTGACCTTCTGAATTTGATCGATGTTCGTTCGGGAAGCTGGCTCAACGAGATCGCCCTGGAAATCAATCCGGAACGTGCAGCGCAAGGCAAGCAAAGCCCTAAAAAGATCAATCGACTTCGCAAGCAAATTGGCAAAACACGCAAAGAGCTTAAAACGCTCAAGCAGCAAACGGAGTCAGCAGAGGAAATCGGCCGGGTAGAAAAACGGCTGCAGAACCTACAGCACCAACTCACCGCACTTTCACCCTCGCAGTCCTCAAAACAAAAGATCAACCTCGCTACGGAACAACTACGAAAACTGATTCGTACGGCCTACCTGCGGACAGTCAGTCGTCCGCCCGCAGAAACGGAAATTGTGCGGGCCGAACGACACCTTCTCGAATCTGCCGACACGCTCGATGGTATCCGAGACTTAATGTGGGCGTTGATCAATACGAAAGAATTCATTGTTAACCACTAAAGGAAATAAAAATGGCGATTCACCAAAGCTGTGACGGGATCGCTCGGCGTGACTTTTTACGGTGCGGCGCTCTGGGGTTCGGTGCCCTAGGGGGCCCCGGATTGAGTTTAGCTAGTTATCTTCGACTCAATGCGGCTGGCCAAGTCCACGAAGCCACTGCAAAACAAGGAATTTTCATCCATCTGCAAGGCGGTCCGTCCCATTTAGACACGTTTGACATGAAACCCGATGCGCCCACTGAATATCGGGGGACCTTCAATCCCATTGAAACTGCGGTGCCAGGGATGCAGATCACCGAACACCTACCTAAAATTGCGCAATGCGCGGATAAATTGGTTCTTCTCCGCGGTGTTACGCATACACTCGGAGCACACCGGCTTGGCAGTGAATACGTGAATACAGGTACGCGTCCGCTGCCGTCACTGGAGTATCCAGGCTTTGGCAGTGTTGTCGCTAAAGAGACGGCACCTTGGAATGCTGGCGATTTGCCAGCATTCGTTTCCATTCCGCAAAATGGACATCAAAAACCGGGCTTTCTAGGTATCCAATATGCCGCGTTGAGCACCGGCGGCGCGCCCAAAGCCGGTACACCATTTCGTGTTCGTGGCGTAAACCTTGCCGGGGGCTTGACCATTCAGGAAGTCGAAAAACGTCAAAACTTACGTAACGATCTGGACATCGCTTTTCAATCGATCCAGCAAGAAGATCCTCTCCTAGCGGGCCTGGACCGTTTCAGCCAACAGGCACATGCCATTATTACGTCTCGACGCTCTCGTGATGCCTTTGACATTAGCCAAGAATCGCCTCATTTCACCAAGCCGTTCGGCGAATCAGCATTTGGGCTCAGTTGCTTGCTCGCCACACGTCTCGTTGCCTCGGGAGTTCGCTTCGTCTCGATGCAGATGGGAGGGTGGGACACGCATCAAAACAACTTCTCTCGCTTGAAGGACGATAAACTCCCCACCTTAGATGAGGGCCTTGCAGCGCTCCTGATCGGTCTCGAGCAAAAAGGGCTGTTAGAGTCGACTGCAGTATACGTCACTGGAGAGTTTGGCCGTACTCCCAAGATCAACAGCAAGAGCTCTGAAGGTGGACGTGACCACTACCCACGTTGCATGTTCATGTTACTCGCGGGTGGCGGTATGCGTGGAGGACAAGTGATTGGTCAAAGCGACGATAAAGCAACACTGCCCGCACACGAAGACCAAGCTTTTTCACCCGACGATGTCGCAGCCACCTTCTATCACGCTTTAGGAATTGATCATGCAAAAGAGTATCACACGACAACCGGTCGCCCCGTCATGATCGTACGGGAAGGAAAGGTCATTCCGGCGGTCTTTGCATGATTCGTTTGTACTATTACGAATCTCCCATCCGCCTACGATTCGACCAGGGAGTTCCTCTCCCCAAAATTGCTCAGTCCCTACGTCAGGACGGATCGACATTGGTTTTGTTGATCCATTTCCCAGTACCTTTTGATTGGCCAGTACCTTTTGATTGGATTAACAGCGAAAATCGCTGGCAAGAACAGGAAACTTGCCGCGCATACGCTTTTGTTTCTAGCGACTTCCGTTTCCTACCCTAAGAGACATCCCCGCGCATGAAACCCTCAGGTATTACGAGCCGATTAGTGCTGATCTTTGTACTCACCTGTACAGGGTTCTTCCTGGTGTACATACCACCACACTTCATTACGCAGTACCAACAAGTCAAACAACTAGGGCAGGGGTACCAGATCCTCTATTTCACCGTCGTTGGACTGGGTGCAACTCTACTGTTGAGTGTGACGCTATCGATTTTTTTCACGCTCTGGAAACGTTCCCGCAACAAACGTATACGACGAGCGGAACGATCAAAAAATCCGAGTGAACTTTCCCTGGCCCAACAGCAACAGGAAATTGACGAAAATCTGAGTGCCGTGGACGACCTCCAAGCAGACAATGCTTTCCACCGTGAATTAGAGCAAACATTAGCGCCCTTGGTAGAAAATATTCGAAAAAAGCGTGCTGCTTGCCAACTCGAAATCATCGCCTTCGGTAATATTTCGAGTGGAAAATCATCGCTTCTCAATGCGCTCGTTGGACGTGATGTTTTCCAGACCGACCTGAAGGGTGGTACGACCTTACAACGCAATCACACCAAATGGCCCACCGACGATCAGGTGATTCTGGTGGACACACCCGGATTGGGGGAAATTGACGGGGAAGCCAATGCCGCGATCGCGACCGACGCAGCCCAAAATGCAGATGTGGTATTGATGGTCGTCGATAGTCCCCTCAGAGATTCTGAATTCGCCTTACTCCAGCGCCTAGCGCAGATGGAAAAACGCATCCTCGTTTGTCTCAACAAGAGCGATTGGTATCACACCCCACAACGACAATCCTTACTCAACCAGCTCCGACAGCAACTCAATGGACTCGTCCACACGGCTGACGTCGTCAGCGTGCACTCCCAGTCGGACCAACGGATGCGCACACGGATTCAATCCGACGGCACAGAAACGGAGGAGACAATCTCTGAATCTGTCGACATCTCGCCATTGGCCGAGCGTTTACTCTCAGTCGTTAAGCAAGATGGCCAGGATTTGCTCATCGCCAACCTCCTTTTACAATCGCGAGGACTGGTGGAAGAAGCTCGGCAGAAAGTCGCAGCGGCACTGGACAGTCGGGCGAAAGCATGTGTCGACAAATACATGTGGGCCGCTGGAAGTGCGGCAGCCGTGAGTCCAGTACCGGTCCTGGACTTAGTGGCTGGCAGCGCAGTCACCACCAAAATGGTTTTGGAACTCGCGCGCACCTACCAACAAGATGTCGACCTCGAAACGATCGTCAGCCTCCTCGGTCAATTGGGAAAAAATCTCATTGCCATCGTTGGAGCCAGCGCAGCAACACCTGCCATCGCAGCGGCAGTCGCCGCATTGCTCAAAAGCGTTCCTGGTGCCGGCACCATCGCAGGAGGAATGCTCCAAGGAATCGTTCAGGCAATTACCACCCGTTGGATCGGTTTGGTGTTCATGGGGTACTTTCAAAATGAGATGCAGCAAACCGAAGGTGGAATGGCATCACTAGCGCGCCGAGAGTGGGAGCGCGTCACGGCATTACAGGAACTGCACAAAGTAGTCCAAATCGCTCGAAACAAATTCAGCTCCGCTACCATGGAAGATGGAGATTGAATGTCACACTCCCCGCCTACCCACGACAAGCATTATGTCGAAGCACTTGCATCCGTCGAAAATACGATTGCCAAGTTACAGCGTTGCTCCACAGCGGAAAAAGCTCGACTGCACAAAGATTTCCGAGAATTGGCTGAAATGGTTTCCAAGCTGCGCAGGGGGCACCTTGAAATCGTTGTGTTCGGCGAAATTAGCACCGGAAAATCCGCTCTCATCAATGCGCTCGTGGGGGATGCCGTTGCCGAAGTCGATGTCCGTGGTGGGTGGACTCAGGAAACCTGGCATGTTCCCTGGAAAGGAAGTGGATATGCCATCCCCGGATTTGCCGAGTCGACAGTGGTACTCATCGATACCCCCGGACTCAATGAAGTGGGTGGCGTTCAGCGCGGAAACATGGCTTCCGATGCCGCTCGAAAAGCTGACCTGATTCTGTTTGTGACTGACTCCGATCTCAACGAAACAGAGCATTCAGCACTGGTTTCCCTCGCTGCATTACATAAGACAATCCTCCTTGTTTTAAACAAAGTCGATCTCTACACAAAAGAACAACAGGCACGTCTAGTCGAGATCCTGCAAAAAGAGCGCACCGTCGACCTTGTACCCGCCGATCGAATTATTTCTGCAAGTGCTGACCCACGCGAAAAAGAATTTCTCATCGAATCTGCAGATGGCTCAGTCCGCGAAATGTGGCGCAAACCTGCACCCGATGTAGCAAATCTCAAAGCCTCTATTTTGGAGTTACTCTCCAAAGACGGTCTGGCACTCATCGCGCTTAATGCTGCGCTTTATTCAGCCGACAAATCCGATCGAATCGCCTCCATGCGCATTGAACTCCGCCGGAAACAGGCATCCCAAACGGTTTGGAGTTATGCTGCCTTAAAATCCATCGCCGTTGCCGCAAATTCCGTCCCGATTGTCGACAGTGTGTGCGGTGTCACCATCGATGCAACGATGGTTGTTACGCTGGCCCACATTTACGGTCTAGAGATGTCCTGGTTACATGCACGCAAGCTCGTCGTGTCAATTCTCAAAGCCGCAGGGATGGCATTATTAGCAGAAACTTCCGTAAACGTCGCAAGCTGGATCTTCAAGGCTCTCACCGTAGGCTTCGGTACGATCGTGACTGCAGTTCCCCAAGGCGCGGCTGCAGGCTATGGTTCTTACATCGTTGGGCAGGCAGCCACTTTTTACTTTGAGCATGGTGCATCCTGGGGGGGTGAATCTCCCAAACAAATTGTGCGAAAAATCTTAGAAGATACGGACAAACAATCCGTTCTTAACAATCTTAAAGACGAAATCAAACACGCCATTCGGCTGAACCCTCATGCGAAAACGCCGACCGAATAGCCGTCCCTTCAACATCTCATTTACCTCGTAAAAAAGTTTCTCATCATGAAAGTTATTGCTATTGATAGGCCAGACGTTCCTCCTTTTGAGATAGCGGAACGCTTTCGTTCAGAAATCGTGTACTTCATGACACCACCAGGAAACGCCGGTGTTCCTGAACTGAAAACCGACGAATACTGGATCCGTTTAGAAGACGCGCAAACATGGCTCGACGAGTTCGTCTTCTGGGTCGTCTCACCGCTAGATGCGGAATCAAAGGCCGAAATTGAGCTGACCGAAGACCAAGAATCTTGGCTCGAATGGATGGTCGCCAATCAAATTCAGAAAGTGCGGCTAGAATGAAAATTGTTTTTATTAGGCCGCAGCAGGTTCCGCTCCTCGAGAGCGCTATGTGCAAGACCTGCAGCGGTGACATTTTTTCCGGATTGACAACCACCGCCTGTAAGTTCTCACCAGAAGTTCGCTGTCTGGGTTCACAGGGGGAACGGTTGCTTAGCCCAAAGTGAGCCTACCGACCA
>JAKVBY010000104.1 GCA_022446825.1 Pirellulaceae bacterium | reverse complement strand
TCGTTTGCGGACACTTGACACCTTTTAACATTCCGCCAGAATGCAATCCTTGACTCTAGGTTTGTTCCTCTGCGACGCAATGTTTGAACGCTGTGATTTTAGATATGGTCGCGACCACTGCTGAAAAACGTCATGCCGCGCGAGTCGTTCGCTGGCTACGTAAAGATTATTCCGACGCTGAATGTGCGTTGGTCCACAAAAATGCATTTCAGCTACTGATTGCAACAATTCTTTCAGCCCAATGTACAGATGAACGCGTAAACCTTGTCACACGAGATTTGTTCGCAAAGTATCCGACACCGCAACGCCTGGCCAAAGCGCCTCTGAGTCGCCTGGAATCCCTTGTTCAGAGCACCGGATTTTTTCGAAATAAAGCCAAAAACATCAAAGGCTGCGCTCAACAACTAGTGGAACGCTATGCTGGGAACATTCCCCAGGAACTCGACTTGCTGGTGGAATTACCAGGCATTGGTCGTAAGACGGCAAATGTCGTTCTAGGTACCGCGTTCGGTCTGGCGACAGGCGTCGTGGTGGACACCCATGTTGGGCGGATCAGTCGTCGGCTCGGCATCACTCAAGAAAAAGATCCTGTCAAAGTCGAACGCGATTTAATCGAACGGTTGCCGAAAAAAGAATGGATCAATTACTCACACCGCATGATTCACCACGGGCGCAAAGTCTGCGACGCGCGAAAACCTCTCTGTGACACATGCTCGATGAAGAAGTTCTGTCCACGAATCGGTGTAAAACCTTAAACCTTGTCACCACTCACCAGCTCCCCCGTTTACCAAAAAGGTCGACATTTATGGTTCTCTCGGGTAAAGAGATTCAGAAACGCCTCGGTAGTGATATTGTCATCAATCCATTCCGTGTGGAGCAGCTCAATCCCAACAGCTACAACCTCACGCTCCACAACCAATTATTGACGTATGAAGAAGTTGTCCTCGACATGAAACAGCAGAATCGAGTACGACGCGTCGAGATACCGGAAGAAGGCGTGGTGCTAAGCCCAAATCAACTGTACCTCGGACGCACGATTGAATACACCGAATCACACAACGTCGTGCCGATGCTCGAAGGCCGCTCTTCCGTTGGACGTTTGGGATTATTTGTCCATGTTTCCGGGGGTTTTGGTGATGTTGGTTTCTGCGGATACTGGACACTTGAAATGTTCGCTGTCCAGCCTGTCAGAATCTACCCAGGCGCTCCTATCTGCCAGATTTACTTTCATGAAATCACCGGCGAGATTGAAGAGTATGCCAGTGACAAGTACCAATTCAATCGTGACATTCAACCGAGTCTGCTCTATCGAGAATTGAATCCTGATGCTGACCCCGAAACCGATCAGCTAAAATTTAAATTTGGTGAGCAATCGTGATTAATCAGGTTTCAACAGCTTCATCCAGAAAAAATCGGTGGTACCTTCCTTTGGCTTGAAATTGTACAGTAATAGCCATAGCGACTTCCTGCGCTTGAGCCTGCCGAAATCTGCGACAGACCAGCTTGACGTTCACACCACTTGCCGCTGCCAACCTCCTTGCAAGACACGCCAGGTAACTAAAATGGCCCGTGCAGCAACATCGACAACCATGGCCCACCAAGCCCCTTGAATTCCCCCTCCCCAACCCGCAATCGTGATCGAGGTCACTGGGATGGAAACGGTATTAAATGCGAACCAACAGGCAAGAGGAATGCGCAAACCGGCTAAGCCGATGATTGAAATGGCTAACGGCCAACGCGTATCTCCCGCTCCCCGCAGCGCTCCACTCAGGATCATCACGACCGCCAAGGAAGGGGTCGCCCAAGAAACAATCCGCAATAATTCACCCGCCGCGTGCGCCGTCGCCATTTGTCGGTTCGCAACAAAAAAGCTTGCCATCCCACTACCGCAAAAGTGGAACATCGAACCAACTAACAACATAAAGACAAATCCCGCAGCACAAGTCAACCAAATCCCACGTACGGCACGCACCACTTTGCCAGCACCCAGAAATTGTCCGGTCATGGTTGCGGCGGCAACCTGAAAGGCCGAACAGGGCAAATAGGCCAAGGCCTCAATCTGCACACTTAATCCATGGGCAGCCGTAGCAGCATTTCCGAGACGATTAATCAAGGAAAAATAGATCAAGTGGCAAATCAAAATAGCTAAAACATCCACCCCACCGGGAATACCGATCCTTAACAAGCGTCGGATAATCGTCACTTCCGGTGTCAGCAACGACCAACGGATTTTCAAACCCGCTCGGCCTCGCAGCAAAAGCACGAGTACCAGGATCCCGCCGATGAAGTGTCCACATGAGGTACCAATGGCAAGCCCCGTCCAACCCATCTTGGGCAACGGCCCAACACCGATTACGAGCGCGGTGCTCAGCACAATATTGATGACGTTCACAATCGATTTTGCGACAAACCCGCTCAGCGTGTCTCCAGCACCTCGTAAACACGCAACTCCGACTTGTGCAACCATGATGGCCGGGATTGCCGGAGCGACAATGAGACAATAGCGGATCGCCAATTCAGCTGCCTCGCCGGTGAGTTGCAACAACCCGACAAAGGGCCGCACGAATAAAACAAAAACGATGGTCACAACAACCGCTACGAAACCCCCAACTAACAAGGCTTGGTTTGTTGTCTGTGCCGCCTTGTCAACCGTGCCAGCTCCAACAAAACGTGAAGTCAACGCCGTGGCTCCAATGGCAATGGCGGCAAAAAGACTTGGCAGAAGCCACATCACGTAGGCCATCACTGTCATCGCTGCCAAGGACTCTTTATCACCCAAGAAATGGCCGGTCAGCCACCAATCGGTGTAGCCAACCAAAGCAGTCAGTGATTCTTCGACAAATACTGGCAAAGCCAACCCGAGCATCGGTCGCCAAATTGTCGGTGAATCAACAATGGAGATTTTCACAAGCTCGCCCAGGAAAAGCACAAAGAATTCAAGCAGCGAAATAGAGGACAAACCAACGAACGATTTTCGTCACTGTCATGCCCCACCAGATGTGGTTACCAGCATGCACGATACGAGCACTTTCCGCTAGAACGGCCCGCATGCTTCGTCGTAGACGACTTCATTTCCTTCGGCGTACGCTGATTAGAGGATCCGATCTATTCTGACTGGCTCGTCAATTCAGGCGGCGTCAACTCTTGGCTGTTTGCCAGCACCCACCAAAGGATCTGGTAACCATTTTTCTGCTCCACAATGGTTTCCGCCAAGCGCAACTCTCCAAAATACGGNTCTCGCGCCACAATGGCGCGAAACAAATGTTCAATCTTGGCAAGAGTTGGCATCGTACTTTGGAGTATCGCCTCAACCATAGGTGTCGCTTTGCGTTCAACTTTATCGGAAAAGACTTGCAACTCGGACGGGGCAATAATCTCCGCCACATCATCTCTGGCACCACTTTCAAGGGGTCCGATTGCTAAAGCCACCAACGATGGTAATTCTTCCATTTGAAGCTTTTCTGCCGGAGAAATCGTCTCTCCACTTTGGAGTTTTGCCACCAATCGCAGGGACTCGAGAACCTCTGTCTTTTCGGCCAATCGTTCGTAAAAGTGATTGAACAATGGGCGCCCTGAATGTGATGTAACGATCTGAGGTGCATCGGATGTCCTCGCGGTAGCGCGTGTAAACGGAGCGCTCAAAAGCATCCATCGCATCAACTTACGCATGTCATAACCATGGGTCACAAATTGTCGACTGAGCACCTTCAACAACTCAGGATGTGTCGCAGCGTTATGAGGACCAATGTCATCGATCGGATTCACCAGTCCAAACCCGAACAGGTTCGCCCACATTCGATTCACGGAACTAACCGCAAATTCATCCGATTTTGAAATAAATCGAGCCAGCTCGGTTCGCCGATTTACTTCGTTTACTCGACCATCAATGCCGACGGTTTTGCCTCCCAAAAACCGCGGATAGGCCACCCGCATTAACCCATCCGGCTGCTCATAATAAATCTCTGCTGACTCCGGAGAATCACCTTCCCCCATAAAATCGACATTCACAAGAATGATTCCTGCTCCATCTGCCGTAGCGGCAAGATCCATTTGCCGAAGAAATGCATTAAGTTCCCAAAATCGTTGCTGCGACCAAGTATTCCCAGCGATCTTTGATTCATGACAACGTACACAATCGACGCGTTGTCCCAACATCACTCGGGCAATGTGCGATGTCGCAAAAGTGGCTTTGCGGCCAAAACTGGCGAGCAAGAAATTTACGGCGCCGTTTGTTTCCTCAGACGATGCCCCCTTCGCTCCCGTCGCTGCAACAAGTTCAAACGCAACTTCGTCGTACGGGATCCGGGCTTGTATTTTTTCGCGAAGAAATGTTTGCAATTCCTGGCGACTCGCTAAATCACTGCGACGTTTTCCACCGGCGCGCCCAATGAGTTCAGATGTCCAGATCTTGCTCCACCGCTCGGAGAATTCACTATTATAAGCATCCGTGGCAAGTAGTTTTGTCACCAATCCTGCGTAACTGGTTGTTGATTCGTCCGCTGTAAATTCTCGCAACTCTGTGGCAGTCGGGGTGCGTCCCAGGAGGGACTGGAAAACACGACCGCACCAGGTAATCTCGTCAATCCGATCGGCAGCTACAATCTCATCCTGGGCCCAGCCAGCAGCGATCTCGCTGTCAATAAACGCTACGACTTCCTCATCAGGCCACGGCAACTCCACACGATTCGATAACGGTCGCTGTTCCTCATTGGACTTTGCAGCGTCTGTCTTCCCAAAAAGTCCATCATGCGCAATTCTCTCCGCTCGGTCACTCTCAGTAGAGTCATTGTCAATCAAACCCTGATTGGATAACGGATGGTTGGTTTCAGACTTGGAGTACGGCCGGTCATCAAGGTTGAGTGGATCAACCAATTCTTGGTCGTCAACAGTCACCTCCACCTCGTTCTGGGCATCGGGCCCCAACTGTTGAAACGCCAACAGCCCCAGAGATAACACGAGTCCGACTAGGCTTGCACTAATCGCGATCTGAGACCAGCGAGAGCCTTTGGACGCAGGTTGAGCCACTTGAACAATGGTCGGCACCGGCGGCTGATTTCCCTGGGGCACCTGCTCGACACCATCCACCAAAGCCGCAATCGGCGGTGCAATGGGCTCTTGCAGTTGGCTCGTTCCCGACTGTGTTGACTCGGGTGATGCCGATTCACTCGACGTGGTACCAGTACTCGCTGCCAAGGCAGTGAGAATCTGTTCCGATAAATCGGGCGGCAGCTGGCCACCGAGAAGTTCTTCTAGACATGAATCGATAATGCGATCGTTTGGATCGTTGGTCACTTCAGTTTCCCTTCGATGCAATTCTGCAACTGCTTCTTGGCACGCTGCATCAAGTTCTTCGCACCGTGTTCTGTAATTCCTAAAGCCGCTCCAATATTTTGACGTGTCTCTTTTTTCTGAAAACGCAAATCTAACGCCTGCCGAGCGCGTTGCGTTAAGGAAGGAAGACAGTCTCGTAGTGCTTCCAACAATTCCTCACCGCTGTCATCCCCAACCCAGCGCGACCAAGCATGATCCAGTTTCTCGACATTCTCAACGGCCAATACCTTTCCCGCTCGACGTTGAACAGAAATAAACAAATTGTGCGCTACTCGACGAAGATAACTAGCTGTGGCGGACGGGTTGTAATCGTCAAAAGGCTTCTTCAATACGGTGAGAAAAGTCTCCTGAGTCAAATCTTCCGCCAATGCCGACTCACAACCCAAGGCGCGCAAATACCGCCATATTCCCGCCTGATGTTGGTCGATCAGCCGTGCGGGATCGAAGCGATTGGTCGTTTCAGATGGAATAGCCTCGGCCATCATTCATTGCTTAGCGATTAGGACTCGTTCGAGTACTCATTTTTGCTGAAAAATCTCGCCACTTTCCAAACCAGCGTGGGCAAAAGAGGTTTACACAGAACGGGCCGAGGATTCATTCCCCCGCCCGTCCTATACCTCGTTTATTTGTCAGGCAAGCATGACCCCACCGTGGCAGATTGGCTCAGGCGTCGCTGCCCAGATCCATGTGACAAAAACACCAATCCATGTGACCAAAACACCAGCACGTCGTGCGATTCGCATTAAGTGAACAACTCTGGAATGACCTTGCCCGCATTCGCAATCTTCATTGGTCGGCCGTTCTTACTTGTGAAGGTGGTCTCCAAAGAGATACCCAACGCCTTGCAAACGCTGGCCATCACATCTTGCGAAGTGAATGGCTCTGTTTCAACCGTTGTCCCTTCACTATCGGTCTCACCTACAGCGATCCCACCGTTCATTCCAGCCCCGCCAACCGCCACGCTCCAAGCCCGAGCCCAATGGTCACGACCGGTATTCCCGTTAATGCGTGGTGTGCGGCTAAACTCACCCATCCAAATAATTGCTGTATCTTGCAGCAAACCTCGTTGCTCAAGATCTTCGACCAAAGCGCTCATGCCACGATCCAATTCCGGCAAGCGAGTGTCGGCTAGAGTTGGAAAGATGTTTTGATGCATGTCCCAGCCACCCAGGCCAACTTCGATAAAGGGGACGCCAGCCTCGACTAAGCGTCGCGCCATCAAACAGCCTCGTCCGAAATTCGTGTCACCATAGCGTTCCTTGACCTCCTCTGTTTCTTGGTCAATTTTGAACGCGCTCATCTGCTCACTGGTCATCAAATTCAAGGTTTTCTTGAGGATATCCATGTGATCTTCGGCAGCACTGCCGCGATCTTGTTTAATAAAATCTTTTTCGACCTGGGAAAGCGCAGCCATACGCTCCATCAACCGACGATCGTCGAGACCCATGTCAAGATTCCGTACTTGACCATTACTGTTCACCGAAAATGGTGACCAAGCCATTCCCAAAAATCCCGGTCCCACACTACCCCCACCAACGGTGACAAACGGTGGAATCTCCAGTTCTGGTCTCTGCAGAATCGTTTCGTGAGCGATGACCGACCCATAACTGGGATGTTCCACATTAGGATTCGGTACATACCCAGTGTGCATGTAGTATCTACCACGCATATGATCCGCTTCGCGGGTACTCATACTCCGGATGATGGCCATTTTGTCCATTTGTTGAGCCATCATCGGCATATGTTCGCTAATCTGAGCATTGCCATTGGTCGCGATTGGCTGGAAGGGGCCACCGGTATTCGCACCTGGCTTAAGATCCCAGATATCCATCGTCGAAGGACCACCTCCCATCCAAAGCATAATGGCGCTTTTACGATTCTTCTTTAACTCCTGGGCATGCGATTGAATGGAACTTCCCACAGACAATGCAGTACCAGCCATCGCCGACGCACCCGCCATATGACTCATGAAATGCCGACGGCTCATATCGTTTGGTTTTTGTTTCAACATCGATCTTATCTCCCCTCGTCCATTAACAAACCGTGATAAAGTACCGAACCACCGAAAACATGCTGAGGGCACCCAGTACATTAATGATTAATAATGAACTCATTGCTATTGAGAACTACCCACCACACGTCTTGCAGGGCAGCAATCCGTGCGGTGTTTACATCGCGTTTTTCTTTTTGCTCTGACATACGGGCCTTGATCAACTCGTTGCCAAGACGAATTTCATTCTTGGTTGGCTTTCGTCCTAACCCAGCTTCGAACAGATAGTTAATCTGTTCCACCGGTTTCATTTTGCTCCAAGCGATCTTGTAAAGAAAACTTCCTTTTTCGCCGCTTGTCGCACGTTTTACCAAATCGCCATTCATCATCATTAAAGCCTGTGGAATGGTACCATTAAACGTTGTCGATTCCTCTCCTTCGTCGTTACCAAAGGCCGTCACAAATTGCTGCATCCAGCGTGTTTTCGCGCGTTCTTGATCTTCGTAACTACCGCGGGTCTTTTCAGCACGCGTGGCCACGATGAGCGATTCATAGAGTTGCTCTGCATCCATTTGCCGCAGGTAAAAGTGACTAAACTTAGGTGACTCTCCCAATTGCGGATCATCGATCGTCTTATTCGTTTTATTCACACGACTGGAGAGGGAATACGGTTCACTCAAGACAATCCATGTCATCAGTTGCTTCAAATCGTAACTCGCTTTGCGAAACTCGATTCCTAAGTATTCCACCAATTCTGGATGCGTCGGCGCATTATGTGGTCCCATATCATCGACGGGTTTGGTAAACCCATAACCCATGAAGTGGGCCCATGTCCGATTGACAATCATTCGTTCCAAGTAAGACGCCTCTTGCAGCGCCTCACCATCATTTTTCAATATTAACTTCCCCAGTTCTGTGCGCCGAACCATCTCATCGACGTAGCCGCTGTTACCGCGTTCCTCACCATAGAGATCCGAGAGTGCCGTGCCGTCGACAAACACAGGGTAAGCAACATTCAACAAGCCATTACGCTGTTCGAAATATATTTCCGCCTCGGCCGCATCGCTTCCAGCAAGAGCAAAGTCTTCGTTGACCAACTCCGCCGACGCAAGATCTCGTGTTCCCGGAACAAAACGCCGGAGCATGCGTGTTTGACGAAAAAACGCATTCATCTCCCAAAACTTCTGCTGCTTCCATTCATTGAATGGGTGATTGTGACACTGTGTGCATTGGACTTGTAACCCGAGAAAAATACGGGAGGTGGCTGCGGTTGCCAACGTACCATCTTCGTCATTGACTTTCGTGGCAAGAAAGTTCACCGCACCATTGAAATTTTCCAGGCCAGGGGAATTGGAACCGTCCGCCGTCACCAAGTCGTACACCAATCGATCATATGGTTTATTGCGTGCAAAACTGTCGCGTAAAAACTTCTGCATCCCTTCACGATTCGTCAAGGAATTATTCTCCGTACCACCGCTGCGCCCAATCAGAATATTTGTCCAAACCGTCATCCAATTACGCGCGTACTCCTCGGTATAATCTTCGTCATACAGTAGTTTGTCGACTAAATTAGACTTTTTGTAAGGATCGTCGTCGTTCACAAAGCTCCGTAGTTCATTCACGCTAGCAATACGGCCAATCAAGTCCAGGTGTACACGACGACACCATTCTCCTTCTGAGGCCAACCGCGAGGGTGTAATCTCCCATTCACCCCACGTGGTCCGCATGGCAGCATTAATCTGGTGGACGGGATCAAGGCCCGAAGTCGCCTCGGATACCGCATCGTCGGCATGTGCGTTTGCCAGCCCAAGGCTCATCAGCAAACCTCCCAGCAAGGCGGCTTGCCTTTGTCCGACTCGCCTATTTTGTCCTGAACCAGTCAGGTGAGAAATCAACATCAGCATGGTGCCAAAACTCCTAATCAGACGCTCCATCTTTGCAGGACTTCCTCTTTAAGTCTGCCCAATATAGCGGATGAAAATACAATTCGTACTCGAGCCGTTTCAAAGAAACACTCAAAATCATTCTAATTGATCACGCTGGGCCACGTCGCCATACTTACCCCCAGAGACCCCGGAGGCAGCGAGTTTCCCCCGTTTTGACTGCTAGGCAGAATTGGACTCACGTTAAAAATGGCCCCAAAGACGTACTAGAAGAATACACCTGTTTTGTTGCAATACAGAAAAAAAAGACGCGCTGGAGACAAGAGGTGAAATCAAGTCTCCAACGCGCCCTCATATTGGACGCCAGCCGACAGTCGTCGGCACCTCAGCTTACCTCACTGAGAACGCTATCCAACGGTGCCTCTTCATGTCACCCTTAGCGACTTAAACCGTTTTTAATTCAGTACTTGCGCCGCCAAGAACGCATCTGGTCTTTTTCCTTCCACGCTTCACTTCAACGCCTCATCTCTGTTCCGGCCCCCGTAGTGGACCGCATAATCAGCCCATGGAAAGCAAAAAGCCGCTGGAGAACTCTGCAAGATTCATGCCGGATAGAGTCCGCAGACAAAATAAATAATGTCTCGGGGCCTTCGTGAACGCCGCACCGCCTTGGTTTAAGATGTTGGTCAACGATTGTCGACTGCCAGGCCCCTAATGCTAAATTTTCTTCTGAGGAAATCATGACAATGTCCAAGGTTCTTGATCGACGGGACTTTGCAATGCAAAGTTCTTTGCTGGCCGGTGGTATCGCGCTGGGACTGCGTGGTGCTGACTCCCAGTTGCAGGCCATTGAGCCCATCCGCAGAAATGGAACACCCGCTTTCAAGTTCAGTATCGCTGCTTACAGTTACCGAAGTTTGCTGACGGGCGAGAATCCTCCTCTCGAACTAGCCGACTTCATCAATGACTGTGCTGCCTTGGGGATTGAGGGGACCGAACTCACCTCTTACTACTTTCCTCCAGACGTCACCGTAGATTACATCCGTACGCTCAAGGAGCAATGCTTCCGGCTTGGGCTCGATGTTTCCGGCACCGCCATCGGCAACGATTTTGGTTACCAGGGGGAACAACGACAGGAACAAATCGATCATGTCAAACAATGGATTGACTATGCTGAAATTCTCGGAGCCCCGGTGATTCGCATTTTCGCCGGACATGCTCACGACGATGTAAATCCGACCGAGGCGCACGGATTAATGGTTTCCGCCATAGAAGAGTGTTGTGACTACGCAGGGCAGCATGGCGTCTATCTGGCTTTAGAGAATCATGGGGGCCCGACGGCGACAGCAGCTGGTTTATTGGCCTTTGTCCGTGACGTAAAAAGTCCTTGGTTCGGAGTCAATCTGGACACAGGTAACTTTCATAGCGAGGACGTATACGGCGAACTAGAACAGGTGGCTCCTTATGCGGTAAATGTCCAGGTCAAAGTAGTTGTTTCCGGACCCGACAAGAAAAAAGTACCTACAAACTTCAAACGTTTAGCTCAAATCATGCGGGACGTGAATTATCGCGGGTATATCGTGCTGGAATACGAAGAATCCGGAAATCCTCGCGAGGCCTGTCCACCCTTTATCGAAGATCTAAGGGAAGCCTTCGGTTAGACAACTTGATCATCCTGGTCGACCGGTTTCCCAATCAGCTTGTGCAACTGAGACCACGTACGGGTGTTGGCAACATCCGACGAGGTTAAACCAGCGCGGCGCGCCTGCAAAACTCCATAGCGCATGACAGCTAATCCGTCGGTACTGTGGGCGTCGCTACTGATCACAATGGGAATCCCGTATTTTTTGGCGGCGGCACAAAGCACGTCGTTTAAATCCAATCGCATCGGATTCGCATTAAGCTCAAGCATTTTTCCATGCGTTTTTGCCGCTTCAAACACTGCTTCGATGTCCACGTCGTAGGGCTCGCGTCGATTCAACAGCCGGCCCGTAGGATGGGCGATGCAGGACACGTATGGGTTCTTCAAAGCGTTTACGATGCGCTCGGTAATTTGACTACGGGGTTGCTTTTGTCCGTAGTGAATACTCGCCACAACCCAGTCCGCTTCGCTTAAAACGTCATCCTGCAAATCCATCCCCCCCGCTTCTAAAATATCGCACTCAATGCCTTTCAACACCGTGAACGCCTTGCCATGTCGTTGGTTTAAGTCGTCAATTTCTTCCCACTGGCGACGCAACCGATCCGCATCGAGTCCGTGAGCCATGGTCACACGCTGGGAATGATCGGTGATCGCGATATAGCTCAACCCTTGGGCCCGAGCCGCGGCCATCATCTCCAAAATCGTTGCTTTGCCATCCGTTTCCGTGGTATGCATGTGCAAGTCACCGCAAACGTCTTGAATTTCAATCAACCGCGGTAATTCTCCCTCCGCCGCTAAATCAAACTCACGTCGTGCTTCACGCAACTCGGGTGGAAAAAGCGGCATGTCAAGCGCAGCATAGACATCCTTTTCCGTAGCTCCGGCAATATATTCATCCGTCGTTGCGTTAAAGACACCCCATTCATTAATTTTCAATCCCCGCTGTTTTGCTCGGCTGCGCACAACGACGTTGTGATCTTTGGAGCCCGTAAAATACTGTAGCGCCGCACCAAATGATTCCTCCGGAACCACGCGCAGGTCAATTTGAAATCCGTTGCTAAGCCGCACCGACATTTTCGTCTCGCCGCGCCCAATGGTCTGCTCAATATCTGGGAATTCACCAAAGTGATTCATCACCGTCTGCGGGTCCGTCGCCACCACGAGCACATCCAAATCACCCAGTGTTTCTTTGCCACGTCGGTAACTTCCTGCCAATTCGAGTTGAGAAATTGCCTTGCAGGGACGAAGATGCTCACGCATCGCCGTCGCAATTTCATCGCCAAGAGCCCAGAAGATTCGTTCATTGGCGGCAGCAGCGATACTGATCCCTTGTAGAATCAGCTCCTCTGTCTTCTTGGCAAACCCTTTCAGCTCACGAACTTTTCCAGCTTCGCAGGCCGCTTGCAGCTGCTCCAGCGTGGTAATCTGCATCTCCCTGAACAGGATGGCGGCTTTTTTCGGTCCTAGTCCTGGGATGCGTAATAAGGCCAGGACACTTTTGGGAACTTCATCGAGCAGTTCTTTTAATTGGGCAATTTCTCCGGTTTCAATCAAGGCCACACATTTTTCAGCAACTCCCTTCCCAATACCGTCAATCTCGGTCAAACGACTCGGATCGTCTGCGACGATACTTTCGATCGATTCAGAGTGATCGCGAATCGTACGTGCTCCATTTCGATAAGCCCGTAAGCGAAATGGGTTGGCACCTTGAAATTCCAGCAAGTCGGCAAGTTGTTCAAAGGTTCCAGCAATTTGAGCGTTGTTCATGATGACCGTCGGTTTTTGACCAATTACATCCCTTGTGCCAACCAGCCACCATCCACATAGATGCTTTGGCCGGTCATATAGCTTGACGCATCGGAGGCAAGAAACACAGCGGCTCCGGCAAGATCGGACGGCTCACCCCAGCGCCCTAGAATGGTGCGTTGAGAACGCTGAGAACGGCGTTGCGGATCGTTCCAGCTGGCTTCACTCATGTCCGTCCTAAAATATCCCGGTCCAATGTTGTTAACACGCACTGAGGACTTTCCGAGGTCGTAGGCCAACGCCCGGGTCAGTTGCTTAAGTCCTCCCTTCGCGGCTTGATAGGCCGGGTTGTCCGGAAAACCCACTTCCGCGCCAATGCTCGTAACATTGATGATACTTCCCCTTTGCCGTTCCATCATCATTGTGCCAAAACGCTTTGATAATTCAAAAGGAACTTCCAAATTCATTCGCAACGTGCGTTGCCAATCTTCTGTCGGATACTCTGACAACGGATGCGGATAAGTGACGCCTGCATTGTTAACCAAGACATCCATCGCTCCCTGTGTTCTCGAAACTTCCGTTACGAGGTCCTCTAACTGACCACTGTCCGAAAGGTCATAGCAACAATGTGCAACGGGCAATCCTTGCGATTGGAATGATTGATAGGCCTTTTCAAGTCTTTCCGCGTTCGAGCCTGTAATGGTGACCGCTGCACCTGCGTTTAAGAGAGCTTCTGCCAAGGCATAGCCCAGCCCTCGACCTGCACCGGTTACCAGGGCACTTTTGCCCTCGAGTGAAAACAATTGGTCAAGATAGGACATCGGCACACTTCCTGAAGGATGTTCAGCTGTTACGTAGGACCCGATTCATCTGTCCGGCACTATCGAACAGCGCTTGGCGAGCCTTCTCCAATTGATTAAGTCGGCGGCTGAAACCATGAATGACTCCATCGTAGCGTTTGAGCACCACGTCACAGCCGGCCTCTCGCAGCCGCTCGGCATAGGCCTCTGCCTCGTCGCGCAACGGATCAAATTCCGCCGTGAATATAAAGGCGGGCGGCAAATCGGCTAAGTCATTTGCCCGCATGGGTGACGCGTAGGCTTGATCGCGCTCACTTTTTTGCGGCACATAATGGTCCCAGAACCACATCATGGCTTGGCGGGTCAAGCCATATCCGGTGGCATTTTCATGATACGACGGCCGCTCAAAATCATGATCTGTAATGGGATAAATAAGCAGCTGAAAGGCGATCTCCGGACCACCTCGATCACGTGCCATCAACGCCACGACCGCCGCTAAATCGCCGCCTGCACTGTCGCCACCCACGGCAACTTTTCCTGGTTCTCCACCGAGTAATTCGAGGTTTTCACTGGCCCATTGCGTAACGGCATAGCAATCTTCTGCAGCCGCCGGATACGGATGTTCGGGTGCCAATCGATAATCCACCGACACAACCGTCACATCGGCAGCGTTTGCCAGCGCGCGGCAATATTGGTCGTGCGTCTCGATGTCCCCAACAACCCATCCTCCGCCGTGAAAAAAAACCAACACCGGAACCAACGCCTCTCGGTCGTTGCGATAAATCCGCACGGCAATGTCGCCGTGGGGTCCGACAACGGCACGATCTGTAATATGATCCACTTCCTCCGCTGCTCCCAACGTTGACAAAGCATCACGCATTTGCTGCCGGGCGTTTGTGGGGGACATGTCACAAATATTTTGCATGCCGGCAGAAGCCATCTCGGCCAGCAATTGCTTAACTTCCGGATCCAGTGGCATGATGTTATTTTTCGTCCTTGTTTTGTAGATATGCTGGCGGATGTCGACTAAATTCTACTGAAGCTCTGGTCCTCGGAAAGGATCGCTCCCACAAATTGTTCTTGATTTAGAGAAAACCTCATGAAAACAACGCCCTTTTTAATGATCTTTCTGTTTTCCTTGGTCGCGGTTATAGAATCGCCTGCCGAGGAAACCACCACCCCACCGCGAGCTTTCCTTGACGCCCAAGGGGTGGGATGGAAATCGCTTGGTGAGACCGATTTTGTCAACGTCAACTGTGCCGATGACACTTGGATATGGAAGGAAAACGAGATTCACTGTACCGGCCAGCCAGTCGGCGTGGTGCGCTCCGTAAAAATCTATGAGAACATCGAGTTGAGCGTCGAGTGGCGTCATCTGAAGTCAGCCGGAAATTCCGGTGTATTTTTCTGGGTTCCGGAAGCCTCCCTTACCAGCCTCCAACCGGGCGGCTTGCCCCACGGGATTGAAGTCCAGATCCTCGATCACGGTTATGCTGAACGATACAAAGAACAAAATGGCAAGGATCCGGATTGGTTTACAACCAACGGCGACGTTTTTCCCGTCGGCGTGGCAAAGATGACGCCGTTTCCCCCTGCCGCACCCAACGGCAGACGAAGCTTTCCCACGAAGGATCTCAGTCGCGGAGTGGAAGAATGGAACCATTACTACGTCCGGGCAATCAACGGAGAAGTCCGCTTGTGGGTCAACGGAGAAGAGGTGTCGGGCGGAACAGGATGTGATCCCAGTCGAGGTTATCTTTGTCTGGAATCGGAAGGTTCGCCGATCGAATTTAGGAACCTGCGGATTCGAGAAGTTCCCTAAGCAGCTAAATTCGTCCCGCTGCCGGCGGCCGTTTTTCTATGCCGCTGAGCTGACTGCCGAGAGAACCGAGCGCGTTTTGCTCGGTGACTCTCAAAGCAGCGACTCTCAAGGCAGCGACTCTCAAAAACCGGTCGGGAGAATCCTGCCGATTATCAGAGCACAAACGACATGCCTCCCGCGCCTGCTGCAAAAGCTTGCCCACGTCACGCCTGCAGCAGCGTTCCTGACGCCTTCCGCAGCGGGCCGCCCGTTGGCTGGGTCACAAGGNCTGCAGGCCGGTCGTTAGATCCACTTTCCCCGCCTGCTGACAACCATCGCCACAGGTCAAATAAGCAGGGCCGATTCGCCTCACGTACCAAGCCCCCACGCCTGAGTAGGCAACCCAGCGGTTTATTTTTTAGGAAAACGACGTTGGACCGATTCTTCCATGGTGAGATCGAGTTTACCAGGAAACTCCATGCCATTAATTTCCAGACGCAGTTCACCCAAGATATGGATCTTTTCTCGATCGTCGACAATCTGACCGATCTGGCGATCAAAATAAAAACTACCTTCCGATGATTCCACGTTTAACTCGCTATTGATTATTTTCACGGGCGCACCTTCGGCCACCGCTAAAGTAACCTTCCTGGTTTTCGAACTAATCTTATCCCGTGGCGTGCCCTCATGATCAACAACCCCTTCGTAACGATAAACGGTAGTGAAAGTCATGGTTTGCGTGGAATCCAAGCGTACCGTCTCCATACGTTCCCATGTTTCGCCTTTCACCAGAGAAGTTCGCGGAACTCGCTCCAAAAGATCGTTTTCAGTCTGTTGGAGATACTCGGGTTCGAATTGCTTGGCAATGCTGGCGCGAATTTCGGCAGGTAAGTTAGTAAAACTCGCATCTCGGCCGACGACCTTGGTGACGCGGTTACTCTGGTCATAGAGAGTCGTCCAATTCGAATCGGACATCGCTTGGAACAAATCGATCAAGGCATCGACGGGGGTGCCCGGCCGCGGCGCATCTGGATTGGCCGAGTCAAAGGAAAGTTGCAACCCCATGGGCATTTTTACTTGGACCACAAAGGCATCCATGGCACTCTCCGTTTGGAGATTGCCATCACGATCCCGTTTACCGTTGGTGGTGGTAATCGTACTGGTTTGGTCCGTGCCAGAATCCAACTCCATCCCCGCCAACGTGAGCGTTTGCTCGAGATTAATGTGGATCACCGCCGTCGACTTGAGATCCTCAGTGAACTTAAATTGCAAATCAACTTTTTCTTCGGCC
>JAKVBY010000103.1:1238-17301 GCA_022446825.1 Pirellulaceae bacterium | reverse complement strand
TTTCAGTCAACGTGTACGAAGCAAGTCTCATGAACCCCTCAACAGGACAACAAATTGGCACCACGTTGTTACCAATGTTTTCGACCGATATCTCTTTGCTTCTGTAAAGTGATTCCGCAAATCGACAATCGCACGGACATTTTAATTTTGCAGCATGTCGGCGAACGATTTCATCCTTTTAACACTGCGCGGATTGTTCGCAAGGCGTTACATCGCTGCCACCTTATCACCAATCACAATCGTGAATTCGCGTCTCAGCCATTGCCCATCCATACCAACGCTGGACTTCTGTACCCCAGTTCCAATGCCCCCACGCTGCCAGAATTACCAGTCACCGAACGGCCGGAACAACTCATCATTGTCGATGGAACGTGGCACCAGGCAAAAACGATCGTTCGCGACGTTCCTCAGCTAGGGAAATTACCTTGTTACCGATTGGCGCCTGCCTCACCGGGACAATACCGAATTCGTCGAGAACCAGATGCCCAAAGTCTCTCAACGTTAGAAGCGACGATCGCAGCATTGCAAACCTTGGAACCCGACCTCCTTGGTTTAGATCAGTTGATGTCAGCCTTTCTGCAAATGATTGACCAGCAATTGGAATACCGCACACACCATTCAAAATGGCGAAGTAAGCAAGCGAAACACTCTTTGCCGCGTCACCTTCCACGTGGCTTGCTACAGAACTCTTCCGACTTGGTCGTTGCCTATGGCGAGGCGACTCCCGGTGGCAAGGGTTTTCATCATAGAAACGCCATTCCTGTTAACTGGGTTGCCGAACGATTAGGAACGGCAGAACGCTTTTCGTGCTCACTACGACAGGACAAACCTCTACCACCGTCGGCGTTAAAACACATGCGATTACCATCCACAGAGCTTACCCCAACGCTCTCGTCCAAAGAATTTCGTGAACGTTGGAAAGAATTCGTACAGCCGAACGATCTTTTAATCGTCTACCATCCCAGGACCTATCAATTATTACGCCATCTGAACGCGGCGCAACCACGTTGCTTGGCTCTAAAATCGACCTTTGGAACGTGGAAATCGAGTGCTCGTTCTTTAGAGGCCCTGGTTGCCACCGAAGAAATTAAGTTGCCCCCTTGCGCACACAAGAGTCGTGCTACGCAACGTCTTGAAATGGCCATCGCTTTGGTCGATCACCTCCGAGCGGACCGCGCCCATGAACGGACACACACTACCTGAGGTTTCGGTCATTTTACCTGTCTTCAACGGTGCAAAAACCATTGATCGCGCGGTACGTTCCATTCTGAATCAATCTCTACAAACGTTCGAGTTGCTTGTACTGGACGATGGCTCGACCGACGACACTGCCACGATTGTTCAACGAATACGTGACCCACGCTTGAGATTAATTCAACGTCGTCATCAAGGAATTGTCGCTACTGCCAATCTAGGAACCAAGCTTTCTCAAGCGCCGCTTATCGCGCGGATGGACGCCGATGACTTTTCCTACCCCCAGCGTCTCGAAAAGCAACTGCATTTTTTGCGGAACCAGCGTTTGGATGCGGTGGGGTGTCGCATTCGTATTGTTCGTGACGATGGAGAATCTTCCCAAACCATGGCTCGTTATGCACGTTGGATTAACGAAGAGACCCTTGAAACAGAACAAATTTCAGCATTGCGATTCGTTGAATTCCCTCTTGTTAACCCTACCATTATGGCGCGACGAACCTACTTCGAGCTTGGCTTCTCTGCTGACAATGTCCCAGAGGATTATGACCTTATGTTACGTGCGGCTGCTGGTGGCATGCAGTTTGGGAAGGTTGACGATTTGCTTTTCGACTGGGCCGACCATCCCCATCGACTCACACGTACCGATGCACGCTACTCCTTAAACGCTTTCATGTGTTGTCGTCGTTTGCATCTGCTGGCGGGTCCCCTGGCAGATGTACAACAAGTTGACTTGTGGGGCACTGGACAAACTGGCAAGCCATGGATGCACTGGCTGCGAGTCAACAACATCGACGTGCGCCGTGCTTATGACATTAACCCGCGTCAAATCGGACAACAAATTCACGGACGCCAGATCGAACATCCTACTGAATTAGCAACCTCAGATGGGACTCCCATCATCATTGCCGTAGGGGCCGACCATGCTCGTCAGGCAATTTTGCCACAGCTTCAAGCACAAGGATACATCGCCGGAAAGAACGCCTGGTTTGTCGCCTGAAACAACAGGGACACCGTGCAAACGCATCGGCTGCAGGAGCAGCTCTGACAACCCGCTCAAACCGGTGGTTCCCTGGACACCCCACACCTGTCCGGTAAGTGTCGTCGGTCTTCTGCGCTTTGGCGACAGCAATCCGGCATCTCAAGAAACATTCCCTAGCACCACCTCCTCAATGCACCTTTCTATCCCTGCAAACCAGCGCGAGAGAAAATTTAATCGAGCGGACCAAAACATCTCAACATTTAGATGTATGGAATTGCAGCTAACACTCAAGACAATGCGTCAAATCAACCGTTTTCTCCTTATCTCAGGCATATCTTCTCCCAAAATGACTAGCTGACAGCACAAGTCGTTCTGAGGTATGATGAAAAGAGTTGCGATCTGGAAAACTGTGATCTCGCAACTCATCTTGGGCTACTACAAACGACTTTGAAATATTTTGCTGACGTTTTACGTAGAGACTCGAACGCTACCCCTAGGAATCAAGCGTGACAACAACGCGTTTAGCGAACTTGGTGATGGACAAGAATCAGGCAATTTGGATTTTCGTTCTATTCTTTGTCGCCAATGAATCGCTGCTGGGCAACGAACCGACCATCCCGCCTGCAGTCAAGCGAACCGTCGATTTTGCTAGGGAAGTTTATCCTCTCCTACGGGATCGTTGTTTCGATTGCCATCAAGGGGCAAATCCCGCAGCCGGTATTCGCCTGGATTATCACGCCAAAATGCTGGGAACATCCGATGGCATTCCTCTCGTGGTCGTCGGGCAGAGCGAACAGAGTCACTTGATCCGAGTGACGGCAGGTGCCATTCCTGACAAATCCATGCCCCCCGCAGACGCGGGGCCTGCCCTGACGGCGGCGGAAATTGGACTGTTGCGCGCCTGGATTGACCAAGGAGCTCAATGGGACGCCGAACTATTGCCGGATCCTAATCTCATCATCGCCAGACAACACTGGGCGTTTCAATCTGTGGTCCGACCGGCGATACCAGAAATTACGGCTGACTTCCACAAGCTCAACCCTCATTTAGCCCAGGCCAACGGGGAAGTTCATCCCCTGGATGCTTTGGTTGGAGAACAACAGAACAGGTTGAACTTGGCGGCCACTGAACCGGCAACGAAACGGACCTTGATTCGCCGTTTGTATCTTGTACTCCACGGACTCCCACCGACGCCGGAACAAGTCGATCTGTTTCTCAACGACGCCGCACCGGGAGCATGGCAACAGGTAGTCGAACGCGTCCTCCAATCCACACACTACGGTGAACGAATCGCACGACATTGGCTCGATTCCGCGCGCTGGGCAGAATCGGAAGGCTTTGCCCAAAATAACGATCGCCCGTTTGCTTGGAGATATCGTGACTACGTAATCAATAGTTTTAACCAAGACAAACCGTATTCAGAATTTCTGCGACAACAAATCGCTGGCGACGAATTGGAACCTTATCGCGATGAAAACTTAATTGCAACGGGCTTTCTGGCAGCGGCACGCATTAGTAGTGACGACTTGCATTTCTATCGTGTCGAAAACGACATGTACACCGATATCGTGAGTACCATCTCAAGTTCCGTACTGGGTTTGACCATTGGGTGCTCCCAATGCCACGATCATAAATTTGATCCCATCAGCCAAAGAGACTTCTATCGTTTGCAGGCATTTTTTACGCAAGGCTTAGCAGGAAATGTCGTCTTAGCAGCGGCTCCCCATCCGGAGGCAATAGACCGCGTTGCCCAAGAGTTACTCCAGTATGACTTACAAGTTCGTCGGCGAGTACTGGGAGAGGGATTCGATAAAGAATCTCCCGCCCAGAAACGTTTATTTTCTATGGCAGAATCGGAACGCACGCTCGCAGAAGAACGTTCCTTTCGCCCAGCGCGGATCAAGCTAAATATCCACATTGCTGGCTGCAATGGATTTCGCATTCACGACGACGAAAAGAAAAAACTAGAAGAACTGCGAAATGAACTGAAGCCACTAGTCGATCAGGCAGAACAAACTTGGGGCTTCTATTCGCCGGTAACAAGTCCTCACACCTTAACGACGTTGCCGATGGCGGGGAACTTTCCGTTCCTGCACGACAAAGAGACCCTCACTAATCGCCGCAGCTATTTATTAGCCAGAGGCCAGATCTTCGAGCCGGTTGCGGTGGTGAAACCTGGCTGGCCAGCCGTCTTCGGTCCCACGCTTTCACCTCACCTCGAGTCACGACCACGTACCGCCCTGGCTGATTGGTTAACCAGTCCTCAAAACCCGCTAACAGCAAGGGTGTGGGTAAATCGCCTCTGGCAAATGCACTTCGGCCGAGGATTGGTCGAAACACCCGGCAATTTTGGGGTGCGTGGCGCTCAGCCGACGCATCCTAAACTACTCGACTGGCTGGCAGCCGAGTTGATGGACCACGGCTGGAGCACAAAACACATTCATCGACTGATCGTGACTTCACAAATCTGGCAGCAATCGTCAAGCGTTCCATTTACCGAAGCGCAGCCGCAAAAGAAATCTGCTCCAGATAAATCGCTCGAGTTGCACTCGCCTACCGAATTGGTTGGCTGGCCACGGCGACGATTAGAAGCCGAAGCAATTCGCGACTCGATGCTCGTTGCCAGTGGAACCCTCGAAAACACGATCGGCGGAGCAGCCGTACCGATCAGCGAAGAAGCTTCAAGTTCGCGACGAGGCCTTTACTTGTTTCAAAAACGTGACGCTCCACCCGCCATGCAGTCCCTGTTCGACGGACCTACTGCAATGTCGGAATCTTGTGTTACTCGACAGGTGTCCACCAGCGCACTGCAGGCCTTGTATCTCTTGAATAACGATTTTTCGCGCCAACGCAGTCGTCTGCTGGCAGATCGCATCGTCAAATTAGCTGGCGACAATGTGACACAACAAATCGAGGTCGCCTTTAAATTAACCTTAGGACGCCCGCCCGAACAAATTGAAGCGAAAGCAATCAGAGCATTCCTCCAGCAGCAACAACCACGCACGTCGGCAAAAGTATCAGAAGCGGAAACTCCACCCTCCCCTGCTTCCTCACAAATCCCTACGGAATCGCTCAGTTTGTGGCTACGGGCTGATGCCGGGGTTTCTGCAGCAGAAGGAGTCGCAGCCCAGGATCAAGATGCAATAACCTGTTGGCTTGATCAAGCTGTGGGAGGAAATCATTTTGTAGATCAATTGCTACAGACAACCGGTCATCGTCAGCCGCGGTTCGTCAATAATTTAGCTCAGAACCTAAACGGACTGCCAATGATCCGTTTTGCCGGCGGACCTTTTGGTCAAGCAGATCAGTTCCTCGAAACAGCCGACCAACAGGAGTTGCATCTGACCGATGGCTATACCTTGTTTGCCGTTGTGCGTTTCAATGGAAAGGGCCAGCGGAACGAAGTGATTTTCTTCAAAGCACGCAATGGCGGCAATGACCTTGGACAGGTCGGTTTAATTCGCACAGCAGCTGACGGCAAGATCACGGTTGGTCAGAACATTAACGGCCAATGGGGCGATCGGATTAAAAGCGCAAAACCAGTACCCGATGGAGCTCCCGTGGTCATCGTCGCACACTGGAACGGACAGCAATTAGAGCTTGAAGTTCTAGACGCCGAAGGGCGATTTTCGATCGACACGACTGAGTTGGCAGGAAGTATCGATCCCGGTCAAGGCGGCAAAGCCTCTGTCGGAGGTTACATTGATGGTTTTTCCGATGACGGAGAACGGCTCAACGGCGACTTGGGTGAAATTCTGCTTTATCGTACAGCCTTGTCAGCAGAAGAAAAAACGCTGACCCGCGAATACCTTACAAAACGTTGGCTGGCCGGACCGAAGGAACCGACCCCGCTAGAATTGGTGAGCCAAGCCCTCATGAATTTAAATGAATTTCTCTATATCGAATAAACTTGAAACCTACTCGGAACACACCGAGGACTGACAATAATGATGCAACATCAATCTCTCTTTCGTGATCTAGGAAACCGACCAACATCGCGCCGGGAAATGCTACAAAGTTCCATGCTCGGCTTCGGCTGGCTGGCGGCGGGTGATTTACTTGGGAAAACAACCTCCGCACAAGCCGCTGGAATCTTGCAGCAACCTGTGCACCAACCAACCGCCAAGAGCATTGTCTTTCTTTTTATGGCAGGTGGCCCGAGCCATATCGATACTTACGACCCCAAACCTCAACTAACGCGATTGGATGGTCAAACCACTCCCGAGAGCATTCGCCGCAACTTCCAGGCGTCTGCCGTCCAAGGCAACGGCACGCGTAAACTCATGGCCAGTCCATTTTCTTTCCAGCAGTATGGAGAATCTGGATTATTCGCCTCAAACTTAGTGAAACACACCGCAGCACACATCGATGATCTCTGCCTTTTCCGTAGTTTGCAGCACGACACCGTCATTCACGTCCCCGGTGAATACGTCATGACTACGGGAACCATCGGAGGAGACCGCCCCAGCCTAGGTGCGTGGGTCAACTACGGCTTAGGAAGTGAAAACGACAACCTGCCAGGTTTCATCGTGCTGGGTGGTGGTCCGCGTCCCACCTACGCCCCAGGTTTCTTACCTTCAGAATTCCAAGGCACAGTCATTCAAAAAGCTGCCGACGGCATTCCCAATCTAAACCTTCCTGACGGAATTTCTTTTGACAAACGGCAAGACCAGATTCAATTAATTGATCAACTCAATGCACGTCATCTACAACGACTTGGCAAAGTCGACAGCGAATTAGAGGCACGACTACGTAGTTACGAATTAGCTTTTCGAATGCAGATGGCGGCTCCAGAAGCTTTCGACCTTTCTCAAGAAACGGCCGCTACGGAACAACTTTATGGCATGGACGACGAAAAGACGCGTGAAGTCGGGACACAGTGTCTGTTGACCCGTCGTTTGATTGAACGTGGAGTTCGTTTCATCCAGGTCCGCGTCGAAGGCTGGGATTCTCATGATGATCTGCTAGGCGGGCACAACGCTGCATCCGGAAAATCGGACAAGCCAATTGCAGGTTTGATTTCGGATCTCAAGCAACGTGGCCTGCTTGACTCTACCCTGCTTGTCTGGGGTGGTGAATTCGGCCGGACTCCCGGAGTGGAGAAAAAAGGGGGACGCGATCATTCTCCTGGTGGATTCACCATGTGGTTGTCTGGTGCTGGAATTCGTGGCGGTCAAACCATTGGTGAGACGGACGAAGTCGGCTACACTGCCATCGATCGCGTCCTGCGACCCGCTGATTTTCATGCTACGATCCTGCATGCCTTAGGCGTCAATCAGCATGACCTGCACTTTCAGCATCGGGGGCGGAAGGAAATCCCCACCTTCAACGGCGGCGAAGTGGTCCATGAAGCTTTTGCTTAACCGCCCTCGCAATTCAACGCTTGCCAGCGGCGATGCTTTTAAAGCAATTCACTAATCGGTTTGCCGTTCGGAAGCAAGGGAATCGGTCGGCCTTCCCGCGTCACGGTATGCGCTGTCGAATCGATACCTAAATGCCGATACATCGTCGCGAGCACATCTGTGGGGCTGATCGGACGGTCCACAGGAACTTCACCTTTGTCGTTCGATGCACCAAGAACCTGACCAACCTTCAATCCGCCGCCAGCAACCAAGATGCTCATCAAGGCACCCCAATGATCTCGCCCGCCTGTTTTGTTGATCCTCGGGGTACGACCAAATTCGCCCCAGACAACAAGCAGAACTTTACGGTCCAGTCCACGATCGTATAAATCGTCAACCAATGCTGAAAGCATTTGATCCAACGGTGGACCAGACACATCCATCCCTCGCGTTGGACCGTCAGAACCATCTGCGGGACGGTTGTCATTAACGATATTGCGGTGCCAGTCCCAACACAAGGAATCAGGGGCCGTGTTCAGGGTAACAAATGTAACGCCCGCTTCTACCAAGCGGCGTGCTAACAAACCCATTTGCCCCCAGCGGTGCATGCCATACCTTTCACGCGTCTCGATTGACTCGCGTTGGAGGTCAAAGGCACGGCGTGCTTCTCCGGACGTGACCATCTGCAGTGCGGTTTGATTGAACTCATCGAGGCCGTCAATTTCACCGCTGGCATCGACATCGCGTGCCAGTCGATCCAACCGCGATAGCAATGACTTGCGATCTCCCGCACGATCGATCGTCATTTCGTCTGCCAGTTTCAAATTGGCGGTGGCTTGTCGAACTTTGGTTGCGTCGAATGCGTCATGAAACGGATCCTGAAAAACCGTAAATCCGGTATGCGCCGCTCCCAAATAGCTTGCGCTCATCACTTCACCGATTACCGGATTGCGGGTTTGCTCTTCTGTCAAAAGCACGTATCCCGGTAAACCCTCACGCCGGGGTCCGCAGAATTTTGAGGCAATCGCACCAGATGAAGGATGCGTGACTTGCCCCGTATCACCGGGATAACCCGTGGAGCACCAATGCGCCCCGACAAAATGGCCGTTGGTCGCATGGGTTACTGAACGAATGATGGCAGTCCGATCGATCACCTGAGAAGTCAGCGGCATCTTTTCACAAAACAAGACACCAGGAAACTTGGTTTGAATCGATCCATAGGGCCCACGAATTTCAACAGGTGCGTCCGGCTTCGGGTCAAACGTTTCAAATTGACTAGGACCACCACCCAACCAAATCTGAATGACCGCAGTTTTTGGATCAAGATTCTTGTTCTCAGAATCACGAGCAACTGCTTGCAACCGCAACAGATCTGGCAAACTCAGTCCCGTGCCACCAGCCAAAAGACTGCCACGTAAGAAAGATCGTCGATTTGGTCGTTGCAGAATGGACATTTTTCTTCTGAAGACTTTCTCTGCCATAGAAACCACTGCTTTGATGGTACAACGACAGGCTGTAAATCACAAGCCGAACGCGCGGCCCATCCTCCCTCCAGGCGAGCCTCCAAATCCTTACCAGTAAACTCTGCACGTTGTTCTGAACCAAAGTTAAGTGGCAAACAGCACGGTTCACGTGGTGTAGAGCGTGTAGCAAGAGTTGCACCCAGTAGCACGCCGCTTTTTTTGATCTAAGATGAATTTTCATAAACATCAAAAAGGCGGCGATGAAATGCACATTACCGACATCGAGTCCATCATCCTGCAGCACGACATGGAAGAAGAGCTCGGTTTTTCCCAAGGCTATTACAAACAACGTACCGCCCATCTACTCAAAGTTCATACCGATGAGGGAATCATCGGAATCGGAGAAGTCTTCGGGGCTGGCCCTTTTGCTTTCGCGAATCAAGCCATTATCAACCACGTGATCAAACCGCTTGTCTGCGGCCGCAATCCGCTCGACATTGGAGTCATTTGGCACGACGTCTACAATGCCGTGCGAGACCACGGTCAGAAAGGTTTACCCATCTGCTGCCTCTCCGGAGTCGACATTGCGTTATGGGACATTTTCGGCAAATCCACGTCACAGCCTCTCTATCAATTACTAGGAGGAAAGGCGCGCACTCAAATCGCCGCTTACGGCTACGGCATGATGTTTCGCAAACAAAAAGACCTAGCGGCAATCTACGCAGCAGAGGTCTCCAAGATTGTTGAAAGCGGATTTACAGCCTCGAAAATGAAACTCGGTATGGGAGTGCAAAAAGACGTGGAACTGGCACGCGCAGTCCGCCACGGGGCAGGTGATGGATTCAAACTCATGGCCGATACCAATCATGCCTACACAGTGGGTGAAGCCATTCAGTTGGGACAGCAGTTGCGCGACCTCGATTTCTACTGGTTCGAAGAACCTGTGATGCCGGAAGATTATCAAGGTTACTCGGCAGTACGTACTGCCCTTCCGGGAATTCATATTGCCGGCGGGGAAGCGGAATGGACCCGCTTTGGACATCGTGAACTTTTAACGCGGCGCTGTGTCGACATTCTGCAACCGGAAGTCGCCGCTACCGGTGGCATCAGCGAATTCATGCGTATTTTATCGATGGCTCATGCCTTCGGAACACCCGTCATACCGCATGTCTGGGGATCCGACGTACTCATCGCCGTAGACATGCACCTCGTGTCCGTGATCCCTGACATTCCAGGAGGCTTGCACCAGTTTGAGCCCATGCTGGAATATGATACGACTCCTAACTTGTTCCACGAACAACTTCTCAGCACACCTCTTGGCATCCGGGAACAAATCACAGCGACCGGTGGCTATGTTCGTCCTCCGGAAGGCCCAGGAATCGGCATTGAACTCAATGAAGATTTTATTGAAACGTATCGTGTCGCGTGAACCTTCAGGCAACCGATAACCTCTCTGTTCACCAGGCGGACTCACCAACCGAGAAACTCCCTGTTCTAGAATTTTTCTGCTCTGGTATTGGATCGAACATTGGCATTACTTCCTCCATTAATCCCCCTTACACATTCTTTTCACTCTTGATGAAGGGGGTCTCTCCATTCGCAAACGTCTCGCGTTTTGGAGTTCACAACACATTACCTTTCACCTGTGAGGTAATTCAATAACCCCCGCTAAAATGAGTAATGCTACCAAAGACCTGAAGGATAACCCCCGTTCTAGGACACAGGCTCTATAAATTCACTCTGAGTGGAACGAATTCTCGCAGAACCAACAGCAATCGCCACTCGAATATCGCAGCATTTAGTGAGCGAAACGAACAGGGGCTCCACATGCCCATGCGGCTCATGAGCAAGCTCACTTCAACGAATGGATTTCAAACCTGCCACAATGACCAGTAACGATCTCTCCCTCAAAATTGCAGCCGTCCGATCGGAGTCGGAGAATACTTTTTCATGGAATGCCGCCAACAGTAAGCACCGCACCAAGACCACTTGCAACCTTCAACTGCTGCCATCCCAAAAGGAAACTCGCCGGTATATCAAGTCAGACATATCAAGCCAGACACCAACCTAACAAATTGCTGTCCTGAAACGTGTAGCATTGACTAAAGTGGCATTCTAAAATGCGTTAGACTTCAGTAGTCGCGTGCAGCAGCTTCACTTCTTTAAGAACTTTACGGAACCGTTATGACAGGCAATTCGTATTTCTTTGTCGTCGCGTGGTTGGTTTGCAACCTGGCGAGATCGATCGATCCACAACCAGCGCAGGATGTGCTGCCACTCTTCAACACAACTACAAAATTGAAACCCGCCATTACGCAAATGCGGGACGATGCCATCATTACTCGGATCGGCGATCGCGTGCGCGACCGGCATGCTCGTGAAGCAGAATTCAAAGCCTACGATCACTATCTAAGTTTTTACTGGCAAGAGCGCACCTTCTCCATCGAAATTGTGGATCGCGTCGCTCAAGGTGGTAATGACATTACGATCAACATCACTTCGCTGACTCCCTTGAACACCCCCAACTTTCGCTGTTTTTTTCGCGGCATAAACACGGTTGCCGAATACCATCACAACGCCATCGCAAAAGAAGTTGCTCCAAATCAGTATTCCACAACTATCCAACACAACCCCCTAAAAGGCCGCGCATTACAACGCGGAGACTTCATGGAGTTTGAATTCAGTTCCTTTCTCGCCAAACCCCAAAATGGCCGCACTGCCTACTATGGTACGGCACTATTGTATGTCATTGGGCGAGGCATCGTCCCCTGGCAAGGCGAGGGAGAGAAGCTGCATTCGGTTCCCCTGCCCGAAGAGGCTTGGCTCGGTGGTGAGACAACCTTGCCGTATCAGTATTCCAACGAGCCGCAAGAACGATTTAAGCAGATGGCAGGGAACATCTCACCCCAGAACGTTCAAACATTCATGCTTGGCCGGCGTTTACACCATACCGACTTCGGCAATGGATCGCATTCAGACCAACCAAACCCACCGCATCCATCCCACGCTGAAAAATTAGGCCCCGGATTCGTCCAGCGCAGTTGCATTGCCTGTCACGTCAATAATGGTCGAGCGCTGCCCCCCGCAGTGGCCACACCCATGTACCAAACGGTCATCAAGGTAGGCCACGATCCGTTCGGCGCGCCCCATGTGCAACTTGGATCTGCGTTACAACCACAGTCAACTCACGGTCCTGCCGAGGCAACGGCCATGATTCGTGGGTATCAGACCGTGACTGGAAAGTTCGCCGATGGCACAACCTATTCACTCAAAAGCCCTCGGTACAGTTTTCAGAATATTGCACCGCAGTATTTCTCCGTCCGCCTTACACCGCCTCTGGTAGGCCTAGGACTACTCGAAGCAATCTCCGAAAGTGAAATCCTGGCCCACACGGACCCCACAGATATTGATGGGGACGGTATTTCAGGCCGCGCACAAATCGTTCTTGATCCGGAGACTGGCGACTTGCGTTTGGGACGCTTTGGTTACAAAGCCGGTCAAGCCCGGCTCCGACATCAAATCGCAGGCGCCTTGAATAATGACATGGGCGTGACCACACTTGTTTTCCCAAATCTTGATGGTGCTACCGATTTGGAAGCACCTCAACCCGAAATAAAAAATGCTGACCTTGCAAACCTAACCCATTACATTTCGACTTTAGGCGTTAGTGCCCGCCGTGACCTCAAAGATCCACAGGCAGTCCGAGGTAAATCACTTTTCACAAAAGCTGGTTGCGTTCAATGTCACCTGCCAAAAATTGTGACAGGTCCATATCACCCCCTTGCCGAACTTCGCAACCAAATCATTCATCCGTACACCGATTTGTTGTTGCATGACATGGGGGAAGGACTCGCTGACAATCTCGGTGAGCACACCGCCAGTGGTGCCGAGTGGAGAACCACACCACTTTGGAGCCTTGGCTTAACACCTGGAGTCAGCGGAGGAGAGGCTTATCTTCATGATGGCCGTGCGGCGAGTCTCGAAGAAGCGATCCTCTGGCACGGTGGGGAAGCTGCCGCTGCGCAACAAGCGTTCCGACAGTTCCCTCAAGCCGACCGTCTCGCACTGGTGCGATTCCTCAAATCTCTATAGAGATCTACCATACGCTGGTAGCGTTCCTGATCACAAATCCCTGTACATGCGTGAGCATTGGTCCCTGCTTACCCGTTTAGCGTGCTTCAAGACAAGGATGTCGTCAATGAGCCAACCGTCTTGGATTCGTTGTTTTCGTTTCATTAGGGAGCATGCTATCGACAGTCACTTCCGTGAATAATTTTTCGACTCAGGTGGCTAAAAGTAGCTGTGAATCGACTTTCACGATCAACCCACAACACCCTCGCCAGGCATCTGCATTGTAGTTTGTCTAAGTGGTATCAGCGGCGCCCCTCGGACCCATACCTTGTATTATGACACCCTAGCACAACTTATCCTTGCGACGGTTCCACCATAATCCACTTTCTGATCTCCAGTCTGGCTATCTTGAACTTCGGGCGAAGCTACAACTCAAAGTGGTGCTTGTAAATATTCGCTAGAATTTCCGGGAGCAGAGACGGAAATCTCTCGCTCTAAAGGCTCTGCGCTTCAACATTTCTGAATCTGCAAACCCCGCGTCGCCATAAAATGGGCACAATGTTGCTCAACATCTTATCCGGAACAAGAAATTTCCAACGCATCCATTTTTTCTTCAGCGTCTTTTTAAACCAATTTCGAAAAGTGATTTTCGGGTCTCGCAATCGCAAATTGTCAGACGACCACCTACAATCCAGAGTACCCTCTACAATTTTGACAGGCTGAACGCTGAGGATCGTTACAGCCATACACAACTCTTCATTTGGTGAATGATGCAACAAATAAACAAGCCCTTCTTCACGATGCCAACCGTTTGGAAATGGTACTGGATAGCCGGGTTTACCATGGGTTTAGTGAACCACTCGCAACACACGTCGGCAGAGAAAATTGCTGCCTGGAAATATGATGTCGAGCTCATCAGTAGCTCACGTTACGTCGTCAATAATGAACAACTCTTTTGCGATGACCAAAACCGCCTCTGGGTAAAGGTTTTACTTAATTTTGGAGAAAACACGGACGCCTACCACGCACGTAGCAAAATAATTGTTATTGTCTCTGAAGATTTCGGCGTCACTTGGCGTGTGAGCCAAATCCCCTGGCCCGGTCCCTCTCATGACCAAAGTATCTTGCCTGACGGTACAATCGTGGAAACCGGCACCCACTACTGGCAACGGCACCCAAGATCGCAGATCGCCANTCTGGAAGAAAAAGGATTTTATGTCTGGGATCTCGGCAAAGANGCAAACTATTGCGCCATTCTTTTTGACATGTGGGTAAGNCAATCNAAGGANNATGGCANCACTTGGCAGGCATTTCCNGTTCACGAGCAATTNGGATTTTTTTCTCGGCTCGCNGTTAACTCGCCGCCCCGTCAGAACCTCTTGNCTGANGGCACTNTAGTCACCTTTGCNCACGGCTATCGACCAGANAANCGAACGAGNCAAAGCGACTTGGGAGGTCAAAACTCGCCTTTTATTCTCCGTTCCCAAGACGCCGGAAAAACATGGCAGATGATTGCCATGGCCGACGGGAGCCATTCTCCGTCACCGCGTGGATTTAATGAAATTTATCCCGTCGTGAGGCCAGATGGTCATATTTTTGCCATGCTCCGTACCGCCTTAGCAACCCAATCTTTTACCGTTTCCTCGCGAGATGGTGGCGTAACTTGGTCCATGCCACAGCCCACGCCCATCTTTGCCAAGCACCCCAATCCGACGGAACTCGCCGATGGGACAATTGTCTGTAGTTATCAACGTCGAACCGCGCCACCTTTCGGCGTGCGCGCACGCTTTACCCAGGATGCCGGAGTCACCTGGAGTGAAGAAACTGTCCTCCGCGCTGACGTCCAGATCGCCGATGGCTTAGTCCAGCCTATCACGGTCGAGATGAGTGATGGCACTTTGTTTACTATTTTTAGCGCAAACAAAATACTCGAGTCGGGAGGACGGCAATCATTTCTTGGCGGTACACGCTGGACCAGAAATCACGAGCCGCTTCAACATGTGATGAAGCTCCGCAAGCAAATCGCGGTTCGTGGTTCTTGGAGTCCGAGCTTCGCACTACCTCCCTTGAAACCTCGCTACAACGCCAGAGATGGGGCAGAAAGCCCTTGGGCTGAATAAACGCTTGCCCTGATTATAAACCCTTTAACAAATCCAATTTACCACTGACGCATGGGATGCGACGTTGCCTGCCACGTCAGATCTCACGCGTGCCCACTTTACGATCGCACTTTCACATCCTAAGAAACAACCTGCTTTTCCAGGACATTAAGGACAATCTTCTGCCCTCGCCCCAACTCGACTGACCTAACCGGTGGTGCGCATCCCGGCGGCGATGCCTTTGATCGAAAGCTGCAGCAGATGCCGGATGGTTTCACCCGCTTCACTTTCGGCCGGCACATTCTGAGATCGCTCAAGCAATTCGATTTGAATGAGATTCAAAGGGTCGATGTAACGATTACGAACACGAATCGATTCTGCTAACCAAGAAGCCGACTCTACGAATTCACGCTGCTCGGTAATGATACCGAGCGCCTCGCGAGTTCTGTTGAATTCCTCAGAAATTTTTACTCCAACCGCCTCCAACAAATTCCTATTCTGCGGCAATTCAGCATAACGGTTAAAAATACTTAGATCTGTTTTTGCGAGGGCTAAGGCCGCGTTGTCTACCCAAGCTTGCATGAAGTCCCACTCTCGATACATCGCTTGCAGGAGCTTTAAGTTTGGTGCGGACTCTTCAATAACATCATTCACCGCCGTTCCCACGCCGTACCAAGCCGGGATCATGCCGCGCACCTGAGTCCAAGAAAAAACCCAGGGAATCGCACGTAAGCCCTTTAAGCCAACTCCAACTTTACGCCGTGACGGGCGAGAGCCGATCGGCAAACGCTCAATTTCGGCAATGGGTGTTGCCTGTCGAAAAAAATCTACAAAACCTTCGTGATCGATGAGATCTCGGTAAGCGATCCGCGAACGTTGGGCAAGTGAATCCATCAGTGATGTCCACTCGGAAAC
>JAKVBY010000103.1:0-1138 GCA_022446825.1 Pirellulaceae bacterium | reverse complement strand
CCATCCTTGGTGCTATCCGAATATCCAATCATGACGATCTGCTGGTCGCCGAGACCTGCGACATAATCTCGATATATAGGCAATGACAAAAGTGTATCAGTGGTCTTGTCCGCCAGAGCTAAATCATCCACCGTCTCATAAAGTGGAATGATTGGCAGCCGTAAAGTTGCGTCCTCGGGATGACCACCGTCAACACCTTGCGACCAGTGCCAGAGCCACAAAATTGTTAAAAGATCGCTCGGGGTTCGAGTCATACTGAGGACATGACCACCTAGTGCTTCCATGCCAAAGCACCTGGCTGTACGTCGCAAGAGCCGAAACAAATCCAATGTTTCTCGAGTCTCCTCGGACAAAGGCATTTCATCCTCGATCGTGACTTTCCCAAGGGTTTGCAACAACATTTCTTGGCGTTGTTCCTCATCGAATTCGTCAAAGTTAGTCGTCACACCTGCCTCTCGTAGCAATTCACCGAGGACCTTTTGGTAGACACCGCTGTCCTGTCGCACGTCCAAGCGAGCAAAATAAAATCCGAATGTCGCGATCCGATCACACCATGGCATCACTTCGGTCTTGGAGATGGTACTGATTGAGGCGTTTTGAAGACTGCCTGCAATGCGTTCGACATCTTCTCGAAGTTGTCCCGCCGCACTATAAGCCCCCTCAATTACTGGATTGTCCAACGCAATCTTTTGAGTCTGTCGCAGACGCCAATGAATCACATGTAAAAAACGTCGGTATACCTCATTGGGTGGAACGGCTTCCAAAGAAGTTGCCAAATCAGGCCAGGCAGATTGGGCTTGCTCAACCGCCTTCACGACTTCGTCCGTTACGGCCGTTTGTTGGTGGGACATGCTCAACGATTCCGCCAACTCTCGGCACGCTTGGAGATGAAAATCAAGGGCGGTCTCGCGGAGCCAAGTAAGTGTCTGTGAAGTCACTTCAGCAGTAACATAGGGATGCCCATCCCGATCACCGCCAATCCAGGATCCATAGCGCACAAACGGCTTCACAGCAAACGCTTCTTGAGGGAAAGACTCCACTAATGATTCTCGCAGGTCGTCAAACAACTGCGGCACGACCTCCCAAAGATTAGGAGCAATCGCCAAGCCACGTTGAACTTCCTGCAGCACACTTGGCC
>JAKVBY010000102.1 GCA_022446825.1 Pirellulaceae bacterium | reverse complement strand
TTCGACTGTTATGCGGATCATAAGTACCCAGGCAAAACCTTCGGGGCACCGCCACTCGCCACGCCCTTTTGGCCTTTCAATATCGGAGAAGTACCATGCGAAATTCTGTTTTGTTGCTGTTGGGGGCTTTGCTTACCTGCCCGCTCGCCGACACCGAGGCACAAACGCGAACGAGCATTCGCGAAGCGAGCCATACCAGCTACGGAAAACGCGCGGGTCATAATTTTGCCAAAAACTCTCAACCTTGGCATTGTTACGATGGCTGCCCGGCCAGCAAATCCTCTCGACCCATCGCTTTTGGATTGTTCAACGACTGTGACGATACCGCTTGCGGTTGCGAACAAAACTGCGGCTGCGATACACCGGACGATTGTGGCTGCGAAACGCCTCTCTCATGTGGGTCTCGGAGCGGTTTGGGATGCGACCTCCCCAACCTTTTATCAGACATTTTGACAGGCCTGTTCTCCTGCGATCGATGCCGCTCAGGCAGCTGTGCCAGCGTCGATTGCAGCCAAAGTGAATGCGGCTGTGACGAGGCCCCACAGCCGAACTGTGGCTGCGACAACGCTCGCCCTCTGAACGCAGATATCCGCCAACATCCCACTGAGTTACTCAGTGACCCATTTGAAGACGATCCCGAGCCCTCACCATTGCCACTCCAAGAGGCACGCAGGAAAGCCGCCCCCATGAACAAACTCGCCACTCGAGGAGTGACTGGGAAATCTGTCGACCGACTCCGGAAACGCTTGCCACAATCGGTCCTGAAAGGCAATCAAACAGTTGCCGAACCAAATCTCATTTCAAACCTCGCTCCTAAAACTCAACGAAAGTTGGATACGAAAGAGAACGTACATCGCGCGCAACAACAGCCAGCTATGAAACAATCTTCGCAACTAACTCCGTCGATCCGAAAAACGATCCTCAAGAAAAAACAGAAGGATATCCCTAAGGTTCGTGTCGTGAATCGAGAAGAAACAAACCTCGCCGTTATCCCAGTCAATCCCTTACGTTCGCGCTAAGAATGCGAGTCATGTTGCGATTACCACATCACCGCATGGTAGGGTCGAGGAGTTCGATTCTACCATGCATTCTTCTATAGACCGTAGGAGCAACGCGATGGCTCTTAGGGGCGGGCGGTCTCAGGAAACGATAACGTGAAGCAAGAAAACGTCGGTATCATCATTGTCGATCACGGATCACGACGTAAGGAGAGTAATGAATTACTTCTTCAATTCGTGGAGATGTTTCGCAGCGCGTCTCCATTCGACATCATCGAACCAGCTCACATGGAGATCGCTACACCGACAATCGCTAACGCTCTGACTGCCTGTGTTTCGCAAGGCGCGAAACGTATCATTGTCCATCCCTATTTTTTGCTACCAGGAAATCATTGGAAACACGATATCCCAGCTCTCGTCGCCGAAGCGGTCGCAGATTTCAGCAACGTGCGATACGCGATTACCGAACCGCTAGGACTCCATCCACTGTTGGCAGAAATCGCCAGACAACGGATCGATGACTGCCTCGCCAAAGCGTTTTAAACGGTAGAACGTAGTTCCCATGATCTAGATTGTTGGAGCGTGTGGATTTAGGCTATGATACACTCATGGTTTGGTGGCCTGGTGTACCAAGCAGAGTTTTCCCCGACTCGTTTTGCTGACGAAACATGTTGCTTAAATTCTTCCTCGCGTGTTGCGCAATGGTTGTCGCATTTCAGACGCCGCCTATTGTGGCAAACGATACGCAACCGCGCAAGCTGACTTTTGTTGACGACGTGCTACCGATTCTTACTTCCCGGTGCCTTAAGTGTCATTCCGGGAATCGCCCCAAGGCCGGCTTGAACCTAAGCGAGCGTCCCTTGGTAATGCGCGGAGGTATTTCCGGACCGGCAATCCGAGTGGCGGCGGCCCAGTCGAGCCTTCTCTGGGACCGTATCGCGACCGGCGAGATGCCGCCCCAAGGACCACCACTTTCCGGAGCAGAGAAAGGAATCATCCGGACTTGGATTAATGACGGAGCCATTAATCAAGCTGGCGAAGACGGCGAGGTAATCGACTCTCACGAAAGCGACGAATATCCGCTCACCGAATCCGATCGCAATTTCTGGTCATTTCGTCCCGCGCAGCATCACAAACTACCGAGCGTTGAGACCAGCCACCGTATGCGAACGCCTGTCGATAGCTTCGTTCTCCACTCACTTCAACAAGCTGGCTTAAACTTATCTTCGGAAGCGACACCAGAAACTTTGCTGCGACGGACGACCTTTGATCTTATAGGCCTGCCACCAACTCCGGAGGAAGTCACCGATTTCCACCAGGACACAAGTCCCGATGCCTATGAACGCGCGACAGACCGCTTATTATCGAGTCCACATTACGGGGAACGTTGGGGACGACACTGGCTGGATATCGCAGGTTACGCGGACTCAACGGGAGTACTTGGCGCCGATTATCCACTCCACTTTATGTTTCGCTATCGTGACTATGTAATCCAAGCTTTTAATCAAGACAAACCCTACGACCGTTTTCTACTCGAACAAATTGCTGGCGATGAGTTGGTCGACTATCACTCCGCGTTTGCCCAAGAAGAGCGTTTGTCGCCGAAAATCGTTGAAGCGTTGATCGCCACGGGATTCCTGCGCACCGCCCCCGACTCGAGCCGTGAAGATTTCAATACCATCAAAAATGTAGAAGCGCTTTACTATTACCCCACGATCAACGACCAGCTAAAAATTTTGATGTCGTCGACTCTGGGTCTGACTGTTCATTGCGCAAAGTGTCACAACCACATGTTTGACCCTATTTCCCAGCAAGAGTATTACGAATTACAGGCGATCCTGATGGGGGCATATCGCCCCAAATCTTGGATTCCGCAGATGCATCGTCGAGTTCCCGAAGCAACCAAGTCTCAGTTAGACAGTGCCAAAAAGCACAACGACCAGTTGGACGCCGAAATTGCGGAAAGAAACAAGGCAAAAGAGGTGCTCCAAAGCAAATATGTTCAATTACTGGCGGAACTCCGCGCTGCGGAACTCCCTGACTCGATTCGAGAAGATGTCTTGCTGGCCGTCCAAGAGAAGGCTGCCGAACGGACTGCTTTGCAGAGCTATCTCAGCGAAAAATTTCAAACCCTGCTGTTTCCCGCAAGCGAAGATCTCACCAAAACACTCAGTGACAATTACCCTGAATACACCTCCAACGTCAAAACCCTAGACGCCGAGATTGCCAGCCGAAATGGTCGGCGCGCCGTCTTTGACGAAATCCGAGCTATTTACGACTTGCCTGGTGACGTTCCCACGCCATTCTTGCACCGTGGTGATGCGCTCACTCCAGGACATCTCGTGGAACCGGGAGTCGTACGTGTCGTCAGCGCGCCACAGCAATTCGCCTGGGACCGACCGACCGCAGCAGTGCCAACAAGTGGGAGACGGTTGGCATTTGCACGCTGGTTAACGCAACCCAGTCATCCCCTGACCGCGCGCGTCATGACCAATCGCATCTGGTTACACCATTTTGGCCGCGGCATTGTTAGCACGCCTGACGATTTTGGCAGGGCAGGAGAGTTACCCAGCCACCCCCAACTGTTGGACTGGCTATCGATCGATTTTGCAGGCCACCGATGGAGCGTCAAAAGACTACACCGGCACATTTTGCATTCGAGCACTTACCGTCAACAATCGGCTTTCATCCCAGCCACTCACGCAACAGCTTCACAGCAAGACCCGGAAAACAAACTACTTTGGCGTCAACGACTGCGTCGCTTGGAGGCAGAACCGATCCGAGACTCGATGCTGTTCGTTGGGGGGCGTCTGCGAAAGCAAATATTTGGTCGACACATTCCCTTAGCCTCTCATCCGAACGGCGAGGTGACCAACGCTCCCAATACGGATGCCTATCGACGCTCTATCTACTATCAGGTTTTGCGATCAAAACCTTTGACGATGTTGGGCGCATTCGACCAACCTCGCATGAAGACCAACTGCGCAGTACGTGATCAATCAACGGTTTCCACACAGGCTCTGACGGTCCTTAATAGTGATCAAACGGTGAACGCAGCTCAGGCATTTGCCGCACACCTCGAATCCGAAGCTGCGAAAAATCCCGTATCAACGGCCATTCGCATAGCTTATTCCCGCGCGCCACGAGTGGGAGAGACAGAGACGATGACCGCGTTTTTTGAGTCTCAAATCAAGCGTTACCAACAGCTACAAAAAGAGGCCGAAACGGCCCCGGAAAAAGCCCCTGGCGCTCCGCGATTTCAGGCACTCACGGATCTCTGTCACATGCTATTGAGTTCCAATGAATTCATTTACATCGATTAATTCGTAGTTTCTTCTCTTGAAAGCAATCATGTCGATCCGAAATACAATTCCTCCAGCAATTCCTCGACGGCAGCTACTTTCTCAAATGGGTGCTGGGTTTGGCGGGATCGCTCTCTCTGCACTACTCCAGGAAGCGGGTAGCGGCCATTTAGCCACCGCAGCACCTCAGACACATTTCGATGTCTCACTAAAGCAACCACATCAAGCACCCCGAGCGAAGGCCGTCATCCAACTCTTCATGCACGGTGGGCCGAGTCATGTCGACTTACTGGATCCGAAACCGCTCTTAACGAAACATGATGGCGGAACTGCCCCTGGGGAAGTGGCAGATGATGAAAACCGTACCACCTACCTGCTCGGCAGCCCCTTTAAATTTTCCCCACGTGGCCAAAGCGGCATTGAGTACTCTGAACTTTTGCCACATATCGGCGGGCATGCGGATCGGATCGCCGTCATCCGGTCGATGTTCACCGAGCACCGCAATCATGAGCACGCCATCTGGATGGCTCACACCGGCCGTATCATTCCAGGTCGACCGCATTATGGATCGTGGTTGGCTTACGGTTTAGGAACAGAAAATCAGGAACTGCCGGCTTTCGTCTCGCTTCCTGACCCAGCCGGTCTCCCGGTTGATGAAACTCGAAATTGGTCTGCTGGGTGGTTGCCTCCGGTCTATCAGGGCACTCCCGTCCGCAGTGTCGGGCCTCCCGTCCTTCATTTACATCCAACCAAGGCTCGCGCGCAAAATACCGACGCAGCGCGTCTGGCTTTTCTCAAGGAACTAAACGAACGACACAAAGCTGCTCGACCCGGAGAATTGGAACTTGATGCAAGAATCAAAAGTTTCGAGCTCGCTGCACGCATGCAATTGAGTGCGACCGAAGCTTTAAACATCGAGCAAGAGACCCTCACCACGCAACGCCTCTATGGAATGCATGAAGACAAAACAAAATCTTACGGAAAACGCTGCCTAATGGCGCGTCGATTAGTCGAACGGGGAGTCCGTTTCGTTCAGATCCTCATGCAAGGTCAACCTTGGGATACCCACACCGCCAACACCGCCGGTACCAAAGACTGCTGTGCACAAACCGACCTTCCCGTGAGCGGCTTGCTCACCGATCTTGAACAACGTGGTCTGTTGGATTCCACTTTAATTGTGTGGGGTGGAGAATTCGGGCGAACCCCTGCTGCGGAACAGCGAGACGGCAACATCGCCAAAGGCAATGAAGGACGCGACCATCATCCTTATGGTTTTAGTGTTTGGCTGGCAGGTGGAGGAATTCAAGGCGGACAAGCTTACGGCGCAACCGACGATTTCGGTTATCGATCCGTGGTCGATCGAACTCAAACAGCCGACCTGCACGCCACCATCCTGCACCTCATGGGATTATCGCACGAAGAACTTGTCTTTGGACGCAACGGTCGCGATGAACGCCTCACCGATGTCTACGATGCGCATCCCATTAAGGCTTTGTTAAGCTAGCCTAAAAATTTCGCAGCAATCGCTGTAACACGCTATCAGCTACTGCACGGCAATAGGGCGCAATGCAAAACCAGCCGTTGTCCCTTTGATCTTTGCGGTGGTACAAATGTAGCAAAAATCGAAAATCTTCTGTTCGGCAAGCTCTTCCAAATAATGAAATTCGGCAATGTGAACACCTTGCTCGATCAGTAGATATGTATGCACCGGCATAAAGGATTTGTACTTCGCCGCATACGCCTCCTGCTCTTCAGCAGAAGGCTTCCACTCCAGGCCGCTGGTATCACTGCCAACCATCATAGCGCCCTGCTGTTCCACCAACCATTTGGCTGACTCCAAGGTAATACCAGCAGAATCGTGTTCCCCAATCAGTTCATGATCCGCGCCTGTTTCGTCCCAAAACTTCAAGGTTCCCGTTCTAACCAGAACTACATCTCCAGGACGCAGAACGGTTCCTTGCTGCTTCAGTGCCCCCTGAAGATCGTCTACAGTGATCGCATAATTCGCCGGTAAAACTTCCTTCCCGACATAGGACGCCACGTCAATCATAACGCCTCGTGCAATGACAGGAGGAATCGTGGAAGCGTCACATTTCCTGGGCCCCCAATCGCCGCCCCAATCTTCTTCTCGATATCCATTATACCAGTGATTGTCATCGCTCATCGTTGCATGCCCGAGACTATCGATCTGCGTAGCAACATTGTCATTCATGAACAAGGCACAGCTATGCCATGACGTCCCCAGTCCATCAATGGGCACGAAGTCCGTATCCGCTTGGCGCTTTGTACCCTCGGGAGTGCGGAAAGCCATGATTTCTCCCGGGCTGTGACCGGGCCACTTGAAGGAATTACGATCATAAAGAATTCCCAAGTCGTAAACCGTCCCTGTTGATACCGACTGCAGTGCAGCCATTCGAGATGCATTCGTCATTTCGTTGAGTGAGCCAACCTCGTCGTTTTCACCCCAGACCCAGCCCCAACCAACACCGGCTTGCCATTTTTTTAATGCATTTCCGACACCGGACTCGGCTTCCACGATCCAGGTCCCAGCTGTCATCGCCAATAGAAACAACATGACCAACCAACCCATTTTTCGATACGTTTTCATCAGGTGAATTCCATTATGCAAAAGAAGGTAAAGCTTAAGACTCCAGACGAACCTGATGATAATCGCCGGAGGTGCCAGGCTCAATTCCTTTAAATTGAAGCATCTGTAGAAGCCATCCGAGCCCAGAACGTTTAAGATAGAATCATGCCCACCGCCACATCCCGTTTTGCTGCTTTCCTCCTGGCCTTCATTGCATTGAAGACCGAAACCGCCTGTTCGGAAGATAGCCTGGATTTTTTTGAAGGCCAGATTCGCCCACTTCTCGCGCAACATTGCTATGAATGCCACGGCCCTGACTCTGGAGAAGGAGAAGGAGACTTACGTCTGGATTCACTTCAAGGCATGCTGACCGGCGGGCGTTCCGGACCGGCCATCGTGCGCGGCAATGCCGAATCAAGCCTCCTGATGCTGGTTCTGAGACATGACCCTGCGGTCACCGCAATGCCTCCCCAAGCAAAGCTTCGGCCGCAAGAACTCAAGGACCTATCAAGCTGGATTCAAGCGGGTGCGGCCTGGCCTCAGCAGGACGCCGCTCTCCGTTCCACGCAAAAACTTTCCGACAAGTTTGAAATCTCTGAGGAAGATCGGCTTTTTTGGGCGTTTCAGCCAGTCCAACGACCTGATTTACCGAACGTCCGCGATCTGGCCTGGATTCGATCCCCACTGGATCACTTTGTTTTGACCAAACTCGAAACGCAAGGCTTAAGGCCAGCCCCTGCGACGGATCACACCACACTCTTGCGGCGAGCCACTATCGATCTGCACGGCCTCCTGCCAAGCCCTGCAGAAGCCGGCGAAGCCGCTCAAGACGAGTCTCCGGACGCATTCGAAAGACAGCTCGATCGCTTACTTGCTTCACCGCGTTATGGTGAACGCTGGGGAAGGCATTGGCTGGACGTCGCACGCTACGCCGACTCCAATGGAATGGATGACAACATGGCTTACGCCGATGCTTGGCGATATCGGGATTATGTCATCGCAGCATTTAATGAAGACAAACCGTATGCAGCATTCGTGCGAGAGCAAATTGCGGGTGACTTACTTGAGACCGAACACCAAACGTCATGGCACAACCAACATGACGGAAAGGTAGCAACTGGCTTTCTCATGCTCGGCCCCAAAATGCTCGCAGAAGATGATCCCGTAAAACAGCAAATGGATATCATCGATGACCAGATCGATACCGTCGGCCGCTCTTTCCTGGGACTAAGCCTTGGATGTGCCCGATGTCATGACCACAAATTTGATCCGATCTCAATCGACGACTATTATGCGCTCGCCGGCATATTCAAAAGCACACGCATCATGCTTTCCTATCGAGTCGATTCGAAGTGGAACAGTCGTGTCCTCGGCAATTTTGATGACGAACGTCACCTGGAGGAGCTGGAAAAACAATTCGACCATTGGGATCGACGTCTCATTTTGGGCGACTTCGTGGGCAAAGAAAAAGAAAAACAGCATGTCTCAGAACAACGCTCGGCAGCACTAGCAGCTTACGCGGCGATTCCCAAACTTATGGCCGTTGAAGATGACGAGATTACCGATTTAGAAATCTTTCTACGAGGCAATCATCTCACTCGAGGTCAGCGGGTCGGCCGAAATGTTCCGCAAATTATCCGCGGGACATCCCCGCCTCAATTTTCTCAAGAAAACAGTGGCCGACTAGCGATGGCGGACTGGTTAACCAGTCCAGAGCACCCGCTGACAGCACGCGTCATGGCAAATCGCATCTGGCATCATCATTTCGGCAACGGCATAGTCCGAACGGTCGACAACTTTGGACGCTTAGGAGATCGACCTGACCATCCCGCCTTGCTCGATTGGCTGGCGGTAACCTTCTCGCTTAATGATCCGACGTTTCCCCCCGACTCGGCGATGGCGTGGTCAGTTAAACGCATGCACCGCAAAATTATGAACTCGGCAACCTACCGTATGGGTAGCCACTTCCAGGCAGACGCATTTTCTATCGATCCCGAAAACCGCTTGCTTTGGCGCCACACGCGCCGTCGCATGGAAGCGGAGGTTATTCGTGATAGTCTACTTCAAGTAGGAGAGTTACTGGACACCTCCATCGGGGGCCCTGCTTTTGAAGACATGGTGTTTGCTATTTTTTCTTCTGCCAAGCTAAAAGATGAACGTTGGATTAATTCGTTGCGCCGTAGTGTTTATCTTCCCGTCCTACGTAGTGGCGTCTTTGACGAGTTTCAGGTTTTTGACTTTCCGGATCCAGCAGTTGTCAATGGTCGGCGGGCAACCACCACCATCGCATCGCAGGCTTTGCTCATGATGAATAGTGAACTCATGGAAAGAACATCTCATAGCATGGCAGCCAGAATCATGAACTTTTCTTCATTAGACCACGAGCGATTGGACTTCGCTGCACGGATTACTTCTGGCAGGTCTTTGGATAGCCAGACCCAACAAGAGTTCCTTGATTACCATCGCCGCTTGCTCGGCGAAGTTACTCCGATCTCTGAGGCTGCCGCGTGGCAGTCAATCTGTCGCATTCTGTTATCCTCGAACAACTTCATTTATGTCGAATAATCGTCTCTACTAACCTCCTGACGCTCCACTCCCCAAAACGCCCGAGCAAACGCAACGCAAGCATTACACTCAAAGGACAATCGACATTTTTACCTCACCCTGCCCACGTCGATCATTTCTCCAGCACGCCAGTGCTGGCCTCGGTAGCCTCGCCTTGACAACCTTACTGGCAGAACAATCTGCGCAGGCGACGCCAACCCAACAAAAGCCGGCGCAATCCTTTCATTTTGCACCCCGTGCCCGCCGGGTCATTATGCTATTTATGTTCGGTGGACCGTCACACATAGACACCTTTGACCCGAAACCTATTCTCAACCGACATCATGGGCGTCCTTTGCCATTTAATGGCCCACGTGTCCTTTCCTTTCCGGAACGGCATGGTGACCTCGTGGGATCGCCGTTTCGTTTCCAACAGCACGGGGAGTGCGGTGCCTGGGCAAGTGAACTATTTCCACACGTCAGTCATGTCATCGACGAGTTATGCATTCTGAAGTCGATGCACTGTAGTAATTCCCGACACGGAGGTGCCGTTTTGGAATGGCATACAGGCTCCGATACCTTCGTTCGTCCGAGTATGGGATCCTGGTTGACCTATGGACTCGGCTCGGAAAACGACAATCTGCCGGGATACATCACGATTTGCCAAGCACTAAGCCAAGGTGGTGCCAACAACTATAGCTCCGCTTTCTTACCCGCCACTTATCAGGGAACCCCCATTGGCAACGACAACATCGCTGCCAAGGATGCCACCATCCCCTTCGTAGGACGGAAAACCCAACTGGCCCAACAACGTCTGGAATTGGACATGCTGGCCAAATTGGATCGTAAAAGTCTGCTTACAAGGGGACCTGATTCGGAATTAGCCGCGCGGATTGCTTCCTTCGAATTAGCGTTTCGGATGCAAACTGAAACGCCTCAGGTGCAAGACCTTGGTGGTGAGACCATGGCGACCCAAAGACTCTACGGGCTCGATGAAAACGTCACCGAAGATTTTGGGCGCCAATGTCTCATGGCCCGCCGGTTTTCAGAACGCGGAGTTCGCTTCGTGCAATGTAACAGCAACGGCTGGGACCACCACGACGACCTAGAGATCAATCTGACAAAGATGTGCCGCAGCGTCGACCAGCCCATTGCTGGCTTAATTACGGACTTGAAACAACGTGGATTACTAGAGGAAACGTTGGTCATTTGGGGCGGTGAATTCGGTAGAACACCGGTGGCCGAGAATGCCGACGGCCGCGACCACAATCCTCATGGGTTCACCATGTGGATGGCGGGCGGTGGAGTCAAGCCAGGCTTCACCTACGGAGCGACCGACGACTACGGCTATTATGCAGTCGAAAACAAAGTCCACTTTCACGACCTGCATGCCACGATTCTCCACCTTCTCGGCATGGAGCATACCAAGCTCACCTATCGCTATGCGGGGCGAGACTTTCGGCTGACCGATGTCGCCGGCAACGTCATTCACGACCTCTTGGCATAAGCTTGCTCACCCCAGAAATCGTCGTGATCGTGGCCAGTAAACGGGCCAGGTCGCAGCAGCAAGCTTAACTCAAACCGGGAATCGGCTCGGCAGCCGTAATGGCTCGGGAGACCTCGTCGGGAACCCCCACCACCGTACGTAGTTCTCCAACGTCAATCAACGCATGCATGATCGTCGCCACCAGGTTGCTAATATCCTGGGGACTTGAAGCAGGACTTCCTGCGTCGCGGGCTGACTGACCGATGACTTGACCGTGGGTTAAACCGCCACCATACAAGAGTAGAGGGGCAATACCGCCCCAGTGATCCCGTCCTCCCCGGTCATTGATCTTCGGCGTACGTCCCATTTCTCCCGTACAAACCAACAGAATTTTGTCGCTTAATCCTCTCGCCTCAATGTCTTGAATCAGCGTCGAAACGGCATGATCAAACGGCCACCCGCAATATTGCATTCCTTCCTGCATCGTGGCATTGTTTACGTCCGCATGCATATCCCAAACAAACCGGGTTGTCACCGTCACAAAACCACAGCCCCTTTCACAAAGTCGGCGGGCCAGCAACATCAACTTGCCTAAGGTCATCGCGTTATCGCGATAGTGTTTATAGTTATTCCAGCGTTTGCTGATTTGTTCGGGCGTAATGAGGGACGAGGTGTCATACGCCGCGACGGTCCGGGCATCTTCCTGCGACAAGTCAAAAGCATCCGCGACTCCGCCTAAAATGGTATCAAAAGCTTGCTGCTGGAATTGATCCAGTCCTGCCAGCGAACCCGATGCATCAATCTGGCGTTTAATTCCATCCAAACCGTTCAGAAGTCCACGCCGGTCATCCAGGCGCGCCCGCGACAAACGCAGTTCCATGTCTTTTTTGAGACTACCACCACCACTTGGTACGAAAGGGGCATAGGCGCTTCCCAATGGGCCGGTCGCGTCGAATTTGCCGAAATTGAAAGTCTGCTTGGCGCGCGACTCGTCCACGGCACGCGGGTAGAGCATTGTGTTTGAGGGCATGCCCGTTTGTGGATGATTCGATCCCGCAATCCGGGAATAGAGTGAGCCAAGATTGGCACCAAAGGTCTCAGGACAGACAATGGGCTTGATATCGTGATTGCCGTTGCCAGTACGAAACGAACGCACCACTGAAAACTTGTCTGCCAACGGCGCGAGCTTTTCGAAGGTGCTGCCAAAAGTCACTCCCGGGATCGCGGTGTCGATTTCTCCGGTGGCACTACAGACTCCAGAAGGAGCCGTCATTTTGGGATCAAACGTCTCTGTTTGGGATGGCCCGCCATGCATGAAAAGAAAGATGACCGACTTGCCTGTCAGCAACGACTTTTTGGACGCTGCAGAAGCGTCGGCAGCCAGCATTCCTGGCAAAGTCATGCCGCCCAGACCAAGACTCCCTACACGAAGAAAATCTCGTCGTTTGAGTCCACCGGACCCTTCGGTTAATTGAAGCACACGCCTATTCCTTATCAGCACGCCAAAAGTTGGAGCGGCTAAGTTTGCTCGTCACATATTGCCCCGGGAAAGCACCCCATGAGATCAAAAATCTCTACTTCCATCAAGTTTATTAAGTCTCGTCCGGCCTGTCGCCCCAAAAATGTTGCTGGCTGGGGGACAGAAGACCCTCACCAACACCAAAACCACTCAAAATCATGAGGCAGTACTCTGCTCGACCTCCTTAATATCGACGATTTCGCTCCTGCAGCCCGAGAAAGTTTTAGTGGTGCGCCAGGCGAGATTCCGATACAATCTACAAGTGGCGTGACTTATTTGCGTAGAAACGCACGGATTTGCCTATTTTTCAGTGGGTTCAAGGGAGTTTTCGACATGTTGAGACTACTCGGCGGCAAACACCAGGGGAAATTTTGTGACGGAATCAACCGTCGCTCATTCTTGCAAATGGGTGGTTTGGCGATGGGGGGACTGAGTCTGCCGCAACTGTTGCGAGCTGAAGCTGCCCAAGGAACTCGGAATTCACAAAAATCCGTCATCATGGTTTTTCTCTCCGGTGGCCCTCCGCATCAGGACATGTTTGATCTGAAAATGACCGCCCCGGTGGAAATCCGCGGTGAGTTCGAACCGATCAGCACAAGCGTACCCGGCGTACAGATTTGCGAACACTTGCCTTTGATTGCACAACGCATGGACAAGTTTTCCGTCATCCGTTCCTTAGTCGGTAGCCAAGGACATCACGACTCCTTCCAATGCCTGACAGGATGGCACAGTGCCAATCAACCGGCAGGTGGTTGGCCAAGTTTTGGCTCGGTCGTCTCGAAATTGCGTGGGCCGGCCAAACTGGGCACGCCTCCCAATATCAGCTTGAGTCCTGCCATGAAAACCGGCACCTGGGCACGTGATGGCCAAGCGGGTTTCCTGGGCCGCGCTCACACCGCCTTCGCACCGAACAAAAGTGGTGCGTTAAGTTTGTCACTGCAAGGGATGACTCTGGAAAAGTTTGGCGATCGCCAGGCCTTGGTATCGCAACTCGACACACTGCGGCGCGAGGTAGACGCCAGCGGTGACATCGCAGGGCTCGATGCCTATTACCAACAGGCCTACGGGCTGCTGTCTTCCAGCCGCTTGGCCGAGGCGCTCGATCTCGACCAGGAAGATCCCGCACTCCGCGACCGCTATGGTCGCGGTTCTGATCTCCCCGCCGGTTACGGTGATGCGGGCCCGCTGCAAAATGAGTATTTATTGGCCGCCCGGCGGCTGGTCGAAGCGGGGGTGCGCGTCGTCACATTGGCCTACGGTCGTTGGGATTGGCATGGTCGACCTCACGGGTCCAATTTCGATAATGCACGGGATCACTTGCCCGTCTTAGATCAGGGGATCACTGCGTTGGTCGAAGATCTGGAGATGCGGGGCATGGATAAAGACGTCACCGTCCTGGTGTGGGGTGAATTTGGCCGGACTCCGAAGATCAACGGCGCAGGAGGCCGTGACCATTGGCCCAATGTCGCTTGTGCCTTATTAGCAGGTGGCGGCATGGAAACCGGGCAGGTCATTGGGTCCACCAATCGACTCGGTGAGCATGCACAGGACCGCCCGGTACATTTCCAGGAAGTCTTTGCAACCCTTTATCGCAATCTGGGAATTGACATCAATCAGGCCACAATCAACGACCTGAGCGGGCGGCCTCGTTACCTGATTGATCACAGCCAGTACCAGCCCTTACCCGAACTCGCGTAAACCCTGACGAACTCGCGCAAACTCTGACAAACGCAAACCTTGACAAAACAATGCTGTGGCAAGTCCTGATCTGATTGCGTCCTTTACTCACGGAAATGCTGTGTATGGCGCAGCCCTCTCGCCAGACGGACAAATTGTGGCGACCGGTTGCCTCAGCCATCATGCCGAACTTTGGGATGTGACCACTTCGGAACACTTGGCCAGCCTGCGCGGACACGGCGATGGTGTCGGAGCCGTTGCGTTTTCGCCAGATGGCAAGCATCTGGTGACGGCTGGACTCGACAAGGTATTAAGGCTCTGGGACGTCGAGGGACGCGCCCTCTTGGCGACACTGGCCGGACATGCCAACTTTGTCGTGGCCACCGAATACTCACCGCAGGGGGAGCTGATTGCTTCTGGTAGTTACGATGGTACGGTAAAATTCTGGGACAACGCGGGCAATCCTCAAGCAACGCTGGCGGGACATACCGCCCCCGTCTTTGGCATCTCCTTTGCGCGGGACGGACAACGTCTGGCCTCTGCCAGTTATGACAATTCCGTGCGCATCTGGGACGTCGCGAAAAAAAAACAATTGCACGAGTTGCGCAGTCATGTCGGTGCCGTAGAGTGTGTGGCCTTTTCCTCAGAAAGCAACCTGATTGCTTCTGGAGGCACCGATAAAACCGTCCGGTTCTGGCATCCCGACGAAGCGGTCCAGTTGGCCGTCGTAGAAAGACACACCAAGCCGGTAAAAAGTGCCGCCTTCTCGCCCCAGGGCAACCTGCTGGCCACCGGCAGTTTTGACTCGACNATCAAACTCTGGGATGTGGCGACACGACGNGTTATCGAAACGCTCCGAGGTCACAAAAACACCATCTATGGCCTGCGTTTTTCCAGCGACGGAGCAAAGCTCATCTCGGCCAGCTTTGACCGCACGGCCAAAGTGTGGGACGTCTCGGCACTCGTCTAAGAGATACCTTAGGCACCGCCAAAGATCTCCGGCCTGATAACCCCTGTACCCGCGATCGGCATTGGCTGTCCCACTTGATTCGGCACCGTCGAGAGAGGATCGATGCCGAGCAAATGGAAGATTGTCGCCAAAATATCTTTGGGCGATACAGGATGCTCCAGCACATCGCCACCCATTTTGTCACTTTGCCCGATGACTTGTCCCGGCACCACCCCACCTCCGGCCAAGGCGATCGAATAGACTCGCGACCAGTGATCGCGTCCCGCTTCTTTGTTAAAACGTGGAGTACGACCGTGCTCGCTCATCCAGATCACCAAGGTCTCGTCGAGCATGCCCCGCGTCTCTAAATCACGAATCAGGGCCGCAAAGGCCATATCGAATCCAGGCAGCAACCAGCCTTTGAGGCGATGATTCTGATTCCAGTGCGTGTCCCAATCGCAATTCAAATACGCATATTCATCCCAAAAAACGGTCATGAACTTGCTACCCGCTTCGATCATCCGACGGGCCAGCAAACAGGACTGCCCAAAAAGATTCATACCGTAAGCGTCCCGCAACTGGGCTGGTTCCGCCTGCACATCCAACGCTGCTTGAATTTGTGACGAGGCCAACAACGAATACGCCATTTGTCGGTGACGATCGAAAGATTGCACGGCCGCTTTTGATTCTAATTCCCGTCGCATCGCAGAGAACTGATCGACCAGATTGCGCCGCCGGTTAAATCGGTCCAGCGTCGTGGTTTTGTCGAGGCGAACGCCCGTAATCCCAAAACGCGATTCCGGTCGAATTCCAACGTAGGGATCAAGAACGCGATGTTCCGTTCCATACGGTCGCTGCTTGATGACCTCCCGAGTCGCTGCGTCCGTAAAATCCGTAAGCACCGGATCATAAGCCGGGCCGAGGAATGCCGCATACGGTCCGGCCTGAACCGATGCCGCCTCACCCCCACGAGAATTCATTTTCCAGGGCAAGGCAATGTTACGGGGAAAACGAGAAACACCCCCTGCGCGGCGTTCCAAAACATAGTCCACAACCGATCCCACATAAGGCCAATGGCGGCGATCTCGGGGACGCGTTTCCAAGGCAGGTGTATAGTCAGGAATTCCGCTGGTAACGTACGCCGTGCAATGGAGCGGATAGGGGTGCGTCATGGAACGAATCACCGTCAAGCGGTCCATGATGCCTGCAATCTTCGGAAGCCCATCACAAATTTGCACACCAGTTAAGCTGGTGGCCGTGGGATGAAATTCTCCACGCACCTCTTCAGGCGCCTCCGGTTTGGGGTCAAAGGTTTCGTGCTGCGGAGGAGAGCCATAGGGTAGCAGTAGAATACACGCCTTGGCTTGACCAAAGGAACGCTGGAAATTGGCTGGCTGTGCAGCTGCCCTCTCCTGCCAAGAGAGGTAGTCCGCCAAGCTCAGTCCGAGACAGCCCAGCCCACCGATCTGCAGGGAATCACGACGCGTCACGCCGGCGCAGAGTTTTCTTTGAGAACCAAGAACCTTCAACATTGCCTTCGCACTGCCCCAGCAAGGAACGAACCGCCCACGATCAAGCTAGAAGTATACCGCAGGCGACAAGCATCCATCAAACGTTCACTGCCGTCCAGACACGATTCGGCTCTCGGGAGACCTACTTTTCCCCCTTGGCAAATCGACAGAGCTCGTCATCCGTCAATTCGGCGAACACATCATCTTCTAGCAGACGCTGCCCCTCACGTACCAAATCGACCTTGTCGGCTACTTCTGCGATGGCGGACTCTAAGGGTGAGCCCAGCTCAAATGCTGCCGCAACCGCTGGTCCAACAAGCGGTGTGGACGTCGCTGGGATATTCAAGACCAAGTGAGGTGCCGAAGTGGCCTCGCTCGCTATCAAGCTCTGGGAAGTATCGTCAACGTGTAATCCAACCATGACGGCTTCACCCTCAGCAAAGAGTGCATTGCCCACGTGTCCCACAGATTCACCTTCAGAAATGGGGCCCACGTTTCCGTTGTTGAGATTGGCGATCACCTGATTTGCATCGCCAAAAGTAATCAGGCTATCCCCGTCGACATCGTAAAATGGCGGCGCTGGAACGTGATCCGCAATCGGCTCACTAATGGATCCCAGCCGGCTGAGAAGATTAAAAATCAGCAGCGCGTCAATGGGTGAGTAAAATCCATCTTCGTTAACATCATAACGATTGGTCGGATTCTGCCCGGGGGACGGTGGCGGCAGAGTGATATTAATACTGACCGTTGCCTCATTACTCTGCGTAGCACCATCCGACACAATGTAGGTAAATGAATCTGGCTCAAAAGAACTGCCGTCATGAACATATTCAAACGATCCATCCGCCAACTCCTGGAAATTCCCATTTGCCGGGTAGACGACTGGAATGGGTGCTTCGAGGTTGCCTTCGGCATCGAAATCGTTGGCCAGTAAATCAGCCGGTTCGATCACCAAGCGCCCCCCACGATCGACCGTGAACTCGTCATCATTGGCGATCGGCGGGTCATTTTCCGGAATCACGTTGATGGTCACGGTAACGGCGCTGCTTAAGCCGCCCCCTTCATCACGAACACGGTAGATAAAGGAATCGGTTGTTGCTTCGCTACCATCATGCTCATAGACAAAGGTGCCATCCGTGGTATCAAATTCAAAGCTCGCTGCGAATTGTGGAATGCTAATAGGCAGGGCCTCAATCGCATCGCCTTCGGGATCGGAATCATTGCACAACACGCTGTTGTTGTTCAT
>JAKVBY010000101.1 GCA_022446825.1 Pirellulaceae bacterium | reverse complement strand
TGGGCAATTGAAAAAGTGATTGCGCGTGGCTACGGGGTGGTCACGATTTACAGTGGCGACCTCGACCCAGATTATGACGACGAGTTTCAAAATGGTGTCCAACCGCTCTTTTATCGCGAAGGTCAGGCCAAACCTGCGCCTCACGAATGGGGTACGATTGGTGCATGGGCTTGGGGCTTGAGTCGGGCGATGGATTACCTGCAAGAAGACGCAGCGATTAACGAAAAGCAGGTTGCGTTATTGGGTCATTCGCGACTTGGTAAGACGGCGCTGTGGGCAGGGGCACAAGATCCCCGTTTTGCCATTGTCATCTCGAATAGCTCAGGTTGCGGTGGAGCCGCCCTCAGCAAGCGACGATTTGGTGAAACGGTCAAAATCATCAATACGGCATTTCCGCACTGGTTCTGTGACAACTTTGTGAAGTACAACGGAAATGAAGATGCACTGCCTGTCGATCAACACCTGCTCGTTGCATTGATTGCCCCCAGACCTGTGTACATCAACAGTGCAACCGATGACCAATGGGCCGACCCATACGGTGAGTTTCTCGCGGCTAAATATGCGGAACCCGTCTACCGTTTGTTAGGAACGGACGGCATCAACGGTGCCGAAATGCCTGCAGCAGACAATCCCGTGATGCACACACTCGGGTACCACTTGCGCACCGGTGCCCATGAGGTAACGGATTACGATTGGGACTGCTATCTCATGTTTGCCGACATGCACTTCAATCGGTAATTGTGAAATGCACACAACTGCCAGCGACATAGCCCAGATGGTTGATTTTCCGACTGGGCATCAAACGAGGTGTGGATTACAGTAAGCGGTGTCTAGCAGAAGGCGATAAAAGTTCTCTTTCGACAAATGCCTCGGCTCTTTCCTTTCTAGAAAAGTTGATCCCTTGACATGGCAATACGATCAATCGTTATCACCGTTTTCACTTGTTCTGTTCTGCATAGTGGTATGGCTGGTGGCCAAGAAGTGGCAATAGGGCATGGAGTGTTGGAGGCGACGTTGTTGGTCGAAGGTGCAGAAGTCCTCGCGGATGCAGCATTGGAATATGGCGATCCGCAACGCGGTGCGATTGTTTTTCATCAGCCTTATCTCGCCTGTACGAAATGCCATACCGCCGGAGATCAAGATAAACCACTGGGGCCCGACCTGGCCAAAGGGAACAAGGAAGCGACTGCCGTGTTTTTGGTTGAATCTGTTCTCGAACCTTCGAAAAAAATCAAAAAGGGGTTCGAGTCCATTGTTGTCGCCCTGGAGGATGGAAAGACACTAACGGGAATTCTTGTTGCCGATGCGAACAAGCAGTTGCGAATTCGCGATGTGGGGCAGAATGGTAAGTTAATTACAGTTGATCGAGATGACATTGAAGAACAGCTTCAAAACCGGCATTCCATCATGCCTAAAGGATTGGTCAATCAATTGGCCAGCCGACAACAGTTTCTGGACTTGATTCGCTATCTTGTCGAGATTTCAGAGAAAGGAGCTAAACGGGCGCTCGAATTGCGACCCGATCCGGCCTTATATGCCGCCAGGCCTCTTCCTGAGTACGAAAAAGAAATCGACCACGCGGGAATGATTGCTGAACTTGGGCAAGAACACTTCGAGCGTGGTGCGGCGATTTATAATCGCCTTTGTATCAACTGCCATGGTACCCACAACAAGCCCGGATCATTGCCCACTTCTCTGCGGTTTGCCTCAGGAAAATTTAAGAATGGTAGTGATCCCTATACGATGTATCAGACTCTGACACGTGGGTTTGGAATGATGGTACCACAGACGTGGATGGTTCCTGAGCAAAAATATGATGTCATTCATTACATCCGCGAAGCGTATCTTCGGGAAGACAATCCGTCGCAGCATTTTCGAGTGGACGATGCCTATCTAGCCGGCCTTCCGCCCGGAACAACACGTGGTCCGGAGCCGGCGAATCTTGAGCCATGGCAGCAGATGGACTACGGGCCTAATCTCATTGCGACCTATGAAATTGGCACAGATGCCTCAAATTTTGCTTATAAAGGGAATGCGATTCGATTAGATCATGGCCCAGGGGGAGTGGCTCAGGGGCGCTACTGGATGATCTTTGATTATGACACCATGCGCGTTGCCGCTGCCTGGAGTGGCGAGGGGTTTATTGACTGGCACGGGATCAATTTTGATGGTCGCCACAACATTCACCCAAGAATTGTTGGCAAGGTTCATATAACCAATCCCACCGGTCCAGGTTGGGCAGAGCCGGTCACGGAATCTTTTGCCGATGACCAACGCGTGGTGGGCCGTGACGAGCGCATCTATGGCCCCCTACCGCATCACTGGACGCAGTACAAAGGCATGTATCATCACGGTGGCAATACGATCATGAATTACACCGTGGGGAATGCGGAAGTACTGGAAATGCCTGGTTTGGAGATCGTTGGGACAACTCCCGTCTTCCAGCGTCAGCTGAATATTGGCCCGCGCGATCAAGACATGATTCTCCAAGTCGCTCACCATGAAGCGGCCCGGGGCAGAAAGCCTTCGCTCTTAGGAGAAGCTGGTGAGATTGTGATGTTTGGTGCCAGACCGTCTTCCAACGTTCCGCCTGCGGCAGACAACAATGCATTGACATTCAACGGTGCGACGCGTGTTGAGGTAAGTGCTGCTTCAGACTTTAATCTGACGGACAAGGATTTCACCATTCTGGCTCGAATCAAAACCACATCGGACGGTACGATTTTTGCAAAGACGGCTTCGAAACCAGAGTGGGTACCGAATGGCAAAACGTTGTTTCTACGCGGTGGACGTCTCTGTTATGACATCGGCTGGGTTGGTGTTCTCGAGTCAGAGAACAAGGTGAACGATGGTAAGTGGCACGAGGTCGCGGCCAGTTTTGATGCGCGGCGGGGCTTGCTCTCTTTGTTTGTTGATGGTCATCGTGAGGCGCAGGCAGAAATACAACCTCGAGACGCGGTTGCCGATCACATCATCAGAATTGGTTATACCGCGGGTAATTTTCCGAACGAGTCGTTCTTTAATGGAGAAATCGCAGAAGTAAGTTTTTATCAACGTCGCCTGACGGCGTCAGAACTCGGCAACAATCCAGTGCGTAAAAATGCAAAGGGTTTAGTCGAACGGTGGAATTTCGATACTGTCACCGGTGACCGAGTTGTCGCTGCGGTGAACAAAAAACATCATGGCGCGATCAAGGTCGGTGAAATCAGTGGTTTAAAGGATGCCAAGGCGGTTGTGGTTGCAGGTATTTCTGGTGAGTTAAAGAACGGCGAATGGAAAGCCAGTGAAGCAGGAGATTTGCGACTACGTATTCCCGCTGGGGATCAACCTCTTCGGTTTACTGTTTGGTTTGCCACTGTCACCGATGGTGACCAGGCTTCCGAACTGGCTGCCGCTCTTGTGCTGGAAGATTCCGATCGCGATTTACGTGACCTCATGAATGGCGGTCCATCTCGCTGGCCCGCCGAGATTAAATCAGAAGTTCAATTAGCCGCGAACCACGAACCATTTGCGGTTGATATTCTCAAGCATCCCAATATCAATCCATGGTTTTGTCGTCTGCGATTGACGGGATTCGATTTCTATCCCGATGGGGATCGCGTGGCGGTTTGTGCGTGGGACGGTAGCGTCTGGTTGGTTAGCGGGCTTCGTGACTTGCAGGATCAAACATTTGCCGCACAGAACGAAGAAGAAACAACGGGGCCATCGCTGACTTGGCGGCGCATTGCATCAGGATTATTTCAGCCACTCGGTTTGAAGATCGTGGACGAAAAAATCTATGTTAATTGCCGCGACCAAATCTGTATTTTGCATGATCTGAACGGGGATCGGGAAATCGACTATTTTGAGAATTTCAACAATGACCATCAGGTGACGGACCATTTTCACGAGTTTGCAATGGGCTTGCAGATGGACGATGAGGGCAACTTCTATTACGCAAAATCGGCCCGCCACGCACTGACTGCGCTGGTGCCTCATCACGGTACTTTGCTCCGCGTCAGCAAGGATGGGGATCGCACCGATATTCTGGCCACGGGATTTCGAGCAGCCAATGGCGTTTGTTTAAACCCCGATGGATCCTTCATCGTCACAGATCAAGAAGGCCACTGGAATCCCAAGAATCGCATCAACTGGGTACGCGATGGTGGGTTTTATGGAAACATGTTTGGTTATCACGATGTGACCGATTCCTCAGACGAAGCCATGGAACAACCATTGTGTTGGATCACGAACGCCTTTGATCGCTCACCCTCGGAATTGCTGTGGGTGGAAAGTGAACGCTGGGGACCATTAAATGGATCGCTACTTAATTTCTCTTATGGGTATGGGCAACTTTACGTCGTGCCGCATGAAAATATTGACGGACAAATGCAGGGTGGTATGTGCGCGTTTCCATTGACGCGTTTACCTACCGGCACGATGCGCGGCCGATTTCATCCGACAGAGGGACAATTGTATTCCTGTGGAATGTTTGCCTGGGCTGGCAATCAATCACAGCCCGGTGGTTTCTATCGCATTCGATACACCGGGAAGCCCGTTCATCTGCCGATTGGCTTGTCTGCTCGGCAGCAGGGTATGGAAATTTCTTTTTCAGGCGAACTTGATCGCGAGTCGGCGGTGAATCAAGAAAATTATACGGTACAGACTTGGTCACTAAAACGTACTGCCAATTATGGTTCGAAACATTATGACGAGCGCGATTTGGGTATTACGCGAGTTGAAGTATCACCGGATGGCAAAACCGTGTTGCTTGAACTTCCCCAGATTCAACCGACGTGGTGTATGGCAATACGCTATTCGCTCAAGGCGGCTAATGGAAAAACCATCAACGGAGAGATTCACAATACGATTCATCGCTTGGTGGATTAACCCGCGGACGAAGAAGTGAAAGCTCTCGTGCAGAGGATCTTGTTCTAGGGGGCAATCGACCGGTCTGGACGATCTGCGAGGTTGATCGCTAGATCTATATCGAGAGTGTGATCCGTGCCAGCGCGCAAATCGCGAGTTGCCAGGGCGCTCTGGGATGGTTTGAAGTTACCTTGGCGACGATTTGGATGGCCACAACGGTTTGGCAGATAGCAAACGATATCCACAAAAAATATACGTTTTTCACTTCCTCAATTAGACAACCGAGTGTTTTGAGGCAGCTGGAGACACGTCGTTCGGATTTAACTAAAGGAGCAACTCNTCGCGGATTTTTCCCGAACCGGCAATGGGTAGNGGTCGCCCGAGTTGATCAGGGACCGTGGTATCAATATCGATTCCGAGCAAGTGGTATGTAGTTGCCAGAATGTCTTTTGGTGACACCGGATTGTCGAGGACTTCGCCGCCGTCACGTGTTGTCTGTCCGACGATCTTTCCGCCCGGTGTACCACCGCCCGCCAAGGCAATGGAATAGGCGTTCGACCAATGATCTCGGCCACCACCCGGACGGGTCGTATCGATCTTTGGCGTCCGACCGTGTTCACTCATCCAGAGGACCAGTGTTTCATCCAGTAAACCGCGCTGACGTAGATCTTTAATCAACGTGGGATAGGTTTGGTTAAACCCCGGCAACAACAACTCCTTCATGCGGGGGTAGTGATAATTGTGAGTGTCCCAGGATCCGTTGGCAAATTGGCCAAAGCAATCCCAAAATACGGACACAAACCGTCCGCCAGCTTCGATAATTCGTCGTGCTGCAAGGCAAGATTGGCCGAATAGCGTCATACCATATTCCTCGCGCACTTTACGAGGCTCCCGGCCGATGTCGAGCGCTTGCCGCATTTTGCTGGTGGTTAAAAGGGAGAGCGCCAATTGTTGTTGCTTCTCGTAGGCTCCGATCTGATCGTGGTGGTCGAGTGTTCGGCGCGTCCAGTCAAACTGAGTCAGTAAGGATTTTCGTAGTCGCAATCGTTCGATGGAAATATCTTTTGGCAGCTCGGCACCTTGACCCAAATGAAACCGGCCTTCGCGCGTCGTGCCACCGAATGGGTTTTTGAACCGTTTGGTTTGGTTCACAGTGTTTTTTGGCGCGAGCTTGATCCCGTGGCCGTCGAAGTCGGTCCATACAGGATCGTATTCCGCCCCCAGAAAAGCTGCAAACACACCGCCATTGACCGCAGGGTTGTCGGTTTTTGAATTCACCAGCCATGGTAATCCAATATTCCTGGGAACCTCGGACGAGACCTTCGAGCGATCTCTCGCATCAAGATAATCGACGACAGAACCGATAAAAGGCCATTGTCGCGCGTCTCTTGCATTTGTTTCCAAGGGAATGGAATACGTTGGCAAACCCGTCACTGCGTAAGCCAATGCATGGAGTGGGTACGGATGCGTCATTGATCTGACAACTGTGATTTCATCCATCACGCTGGCAATATCGGGTAGATGATCGCAGATCTGCGTTCCCGGTACGTTGCTGCTGATGGACTTCATCTCGCCTTGGATCTCTGCTGGCGCCTGCGGTTTGGGATCGAATGTTTCGTGTGAGGAGGGGGAACCATACGGAAAGATCAGAATGCAAGATTTGGCCTTGCCGAAGGACCGTGCGAGTTCGTCGTGTGCCGCGCTTGCCAAGGGGCGGTTCATCACATCGGTAAGGCCGACGCCGAGAGCTGAAAGGCTACCGATCTGTAAAAGCTCTCGGCGGCTCAATCCATCGCAGAGTTTTTTTGTTGTCCCCTCGATTCGTAACATGACTTCATTTCTTCTGTTGGTTGTTTAGTTTCATTTGCGGCAGTGATTAACTATGAATTTCCTATAAAACAGATTGAAAGTGTTCGAGGTCTAACCAAATGTTAAGGATGCCCACTCGGATGCGCTCTGCACCACATCATTCGGATGAAGAAGGCTTTTTGCCAAATGACCATTTTCCTTTCGCAGCGTCGGTTGCCTTGCGTCTTGGTATCTCCAGTCCATACTCCAGCGAATCGTCTTCGCCTGATTCGACAAGCCGCGATGACACAGCATGTTGTGAAATAGTACGACATCGCCCGGATCGAGTTCGATTGCGACTGCGTCCTTCGCAAGTGGTTCGATGTGTTTGGGCGGGATCTCAAGATAGAATTCTCGTTCTTCATGAGGTAAGAGGGGAAGCTTGTGAGAACCTGGAATAAATTCCATGCAACCGTTCTCAACCCGAGCGGGAACGAGTGGACTCCAGACATTGAGCATCCGAATGTCAGCCACATCACCGTTGTTCGCTTTGTGCCAATGTTCGGTGTAGCCGCCATCCTGATGCCACAAAACGGCGGTTGGCTCATGATTCGGTAGTTTGGGGCGGACGGTGTAATTAGGATAAAGGCGAATTTCGTTTCCTAAGACGGTTTCCACGATGTCCAGCAAACGCGGATGAAAGAAAACCCCGAAAAGATCTTCGAGGTGAAGTTCCGCTCGCAGGTAGTCCGCCGCCTCCGTTAAACAGTGCTCATGTAATTGATACCAGCGTGTCTCGAAGGCGGCGTCTGCATGAGTCGCGTTTGCTTTGCCGGCTGCGACGAGTTTCGTGGCATGTTCATCGACGAGCGTTTCAATCGCAGCTTGCGCCGCGGCCACAATATCGGCTGTAAAGAAATTCGGAAGTGTGACAAAACCGCGAGTGTCGAAATCGTCGAGCAGATTTTCTGGAATGATTTCTGTCGACATCGGGGCCTCTTAACAGATTGTTTCAAATTATTTTCCAGCATGACCAGCGATCATTTGATCCCATGCCAGACCATTGTAGGCAGTATTATGATCTTGTGGCTTCCGTTCCATCTTGGCTTGAAGAAATGCGACTTCGTTCACACTTCATTCCATCTTTCCAGCGTTGACCAGCCTCGACGACCATGGGTTCGCGTAGTCGAGATTCTGAAAATGAGGATTATCAAAATGTCCCTTGTTTAGGCACTAGATACACTAACCTCACAAGGCTGTCGCATCACCGAAGGAAAAAACATCACACACGTGTCGTAGCACATAAACATTGTCGTTGTCGCCTACTGTAAATACAACTCGTCCTGTTGGTTAAATTGCATTGGACTTGATTCTTAGACTATCGAGAACCTGCAAACTGCTCCAAAATCAAGCGGTAATGTCGATGCTTTCTTTTACCTCCAGCCTGTTTCGCAACCGACCATGCTGTAGAGAAAACCTACTTAGCATGTTCCGCAGCAGATAGCCGGCAGTTGTTCAGGTGGTTATGCTAGTGAAGTCGATTATCTGTTCACATTATCCGTCCGAATATTGAGCATAAAGAGAGAAAATTGTCTGATGCTGCAGATTCTACGATCTCTAGCCACAATCATCCTGGTGCTCGCATCTAGTGGCGCATCGATGTCGGCTGATTTGGACCCGTCCCACGTCCAATTTTTTGAGACCAAGATCCGACCGGTTCTCGTCAGACGTTGTTACAAATGTCACTCCACAGAAGCGAAAGAAGCTCATGGTCAATTACGCCTCGATTCTCGAGACAATGTCTTACGGGGTGGTGAGTCGGGTAAGCTGTTCGAGCCAGACAATATCCAGGAAAGCTTACTTCTCCAAGCGATCCGTCATGAAGGTTTGGAGATGCCACCTGATGGTAAATTACCGGAGCGTGTAATCAAGGACTTTGAAACTTGGCTCAAAATGGGTGCTCCGGATCCACGAGAAGGGACGCCAGATTCTACCGCCACGCGCGCGATTGATATTGAAGAGGGCCGCAAGTTGTGGGCCTACCGCCCGTTGACGAATCCCACCCCTCCAGAGGTAGAAGCCGCTGCTGAATATCCACGTCCCATCGATCGCTTTATTGTGGCGAGATTGGAAGCGCAAGGCTTGTCACTGGCACCACCTGTCGATCGCTATCGTTTCATTCGGCGCGCTTATTTTGATTTGATTGGCCTACCACCTTCGCCCAAAGAAATCGAAGCTTTTGTTGAAGATGGTGATTCCCAGGCATTGGACAAGGTGATTGATCACTTGCTTGCCAGTGACCACTATGGCGAACGTTGGGGGAGGTTTTGGTTGGACATCGCGAGGTTTGCTGAAAGCAATGGCTACGAGCGGGACGAAGATCGACCTCATGCATATCCTTATCGCGATTTTGTGATCAAAGCGTTGAATCAAGACATGCCTTATGATGACTTTGTTCGTTTGCAGCTGGCAGGTGACTTGTTGGACCCCGAGAATCCACAAGCGCAGATGGCTACCGGTTTTCTCGTCGCTGGCGTCAAAAATGAGTTGGCCACGGTGAAAGAATTCCAGCGAGATCGATATGACGAGTTGGACGATATGGCTGCGACGATGTGCACGGCCATGCTGGGAGTCACCATTGGCTGTGCGAGATGTCATGATCATAAATACGACCCATTTCCTCAGCGAGACTATTACCGTTTGATCTCGGCATTCGGACAAACCCAGAGTGGAAACACCGAACTAGAGGGAATTACGGGTGGTAATTTAGCGTACGTCGCGCGAGACATCGTGGAGAGGGAGTTGAATAATGTGGATGGTGGAAACAAATTCTCCATTTCCACAGACGTGCATTTTTTGGTCCGCGGAAATCCAAGTGCGCCCCAGGAACTTGTTAGCCCCGCTTTTCCCCAGGTGCTGATGCGTGCGCAGGAAGGTGAAAAACGCTGGATGACCCGAGGCGACGAGCAGGTGGCATTGGTTTCTCCTCGTGTTGCTTTGGCGAATTGGATCACCGATGTGGAGGTAGGGGCTGGTCACTTGCTGGCCAGAGTGATTGTCAACCGTCTATGGCTTCAACACATGGGCCATTCCATTGTTGCGACGCCGAGTGACCTGGGTACTCGTAGTGGCCAACCCTCGCACCCTCAATTGTTAGATTGGCTCGCCTCCGAGCTGATTCGTAACGATTGGCGACTGAAGCCAATCCACCGTGCGATCATGAGAACCAAGGCTTACGCTCAGGGTTATGCTGAAAACAGCGTGGCCGAAAAACACGATCCGGAGAACCACCTATTGTGGCGTCGACCCTTGCGTCGGTTAGAGGCAGAGGTGATTCGTGATGCCATGGTCGCGGCCAGCGGGTTGATCGATTTGACCATGTATGGTCCGGGAAGTTTAGATGAGGCAACGCTCAGGCGCAGTGTTTATCTAACCGTGAAACGAACTCGCTTGATCCCATTTTTGCAGTTGTTTGATGCGCCCGATGCCTTGCAAAGTGAGGGCCAACGTCAAGCGACGACTGTGGCGCCGCAGTCTTTGCTGCTATTGAACAATCCAAAGGTGAGACATTATGCGGAGAACTTTGCCCAGCGTATCGAGCGTTTGCAGGCGAAGTCGATTGATGAAAGTGTCACCAAGGCCTTCTTGATTGCGTTGGCCAGGCCACCCAGTCAAACCGAACAAGAGCAGCTGCGTGCATTTGTCGAAGCGAGCATAACGAACGCGAAAAAGTTATTGCCCCCGGACAATGCCCAGCATGTAGGGATTGTTGATTTATGCCATGTATTGTTGTGTTCGAATGAATTTGTGTATGTCGAATAACGGCAGTGTTCTTGAACGAATGGATCGATAACGTGAAAAAGTTTCCGGATTTACGGACAGCTGTCGCGCGCCAACCTTTGACGCGGCGAGAAGTGCTGCAGAAGACAGGAATGGGTTGTGGGGCGCTAGCCTTGTCGAGCCTTGTCAACGGCGATCGCAGCATATTAAGTGCTGCGGATTCGTTGGATCTTTCCCAGCCGTTGCGTCCACGGCCCCCACATTTTGCCTCCCAAGCAAAGGCAGTGATTTGGCTGGTTATGAACGGCGGTCAGAGTCAAGTCGATACGTGGGATTACAAACCTGAATTGCAGAAGCGCCACGGTCAGACACTGAGTACAGCAGATCCCCATACGGGGTTCTTCAAGACAACGGGCACATTGTTGAAATCGCCTTTCAGTTTCACACAAGAAGGTGAGTCGGGAACCTGGGTACCCGAGATTTTCCCGAACATTGGCCAGCACGTTGACAAAATGGCATTTGTCCATTCGTGCTATACCGAATCAAACAACCACTCACCGGCTCTGTTCCAAATGAACACCGGCTTAAATCGCATGGGCTTTCCTTGTGTTGGTTCGTGGGTGACTTATGGTTTAGGCAGCGAAAATGAAAACATGCCCGGGTTTGTGGTGATGACCGATGCTTTGGGGCGTGGCCTTCCCAAGGGACACGCTCAGAATTGGGGAGCGGGATTTCTTCCCAGTGTTTTTCAAGGTGTTCGGCTGAAAGACCAGGGCTCACCGATCGATAATTTGGAACGACTTGAGGGGCAAACCGCTGAAGAGCAGCGATCCTTTTTGAATGCACTCAGTACCCTTAATCAAAGCCACAAACAGCGTTTCGCAGCTGAGTCGGAACTGTCTGCGCGCATTGAGGCATTTGAATTAGCCTACAGAATGCAGATGGCAGCGCCGGGCGTGTTAGACGTCAATCAGGAAACGGAAGCGACCCGTAAGGCTTATGGGTTGGACAAGGAGAAATGTTCCCACTTTGGGAAGCAGTGCCTACTTGCCCGCAGAATGATCGAACAGAACGTACGGTTTGTGCAAATTTATAGCGGCGGTACCGACAACGATAAAAGTTGGGATGGGCACATTGACATTCGTAAAAATCATGGGCAATTTGCCTTAGAAGTTGATCAACCAATTGCCGCGCTGATTGCGGATTTGGATGCACGCGGATTGTTAGAGTCGACCTTGATTGTATGTGGCGGTGAGTTTGGAAGAACCTCGGATGCCCAGGGCCAATCCGCTCCAACCAAGGGTCGGGATCACAATCCTCATGCCATGACGATGTGGTTTGCCGGTGGTGGAATCAAGGGCGGGGTGCACTACGGTGCAACCGATGAAGTCGGTTACAAAGCGGTCGACAATCGTGTGATGATTCATGACATTCACGCCACAATTCTCCATTTGTTGGGGATGAACCACGAACAACTCACCTATCGGTTTAATGGGCGTGATTTTCGTTTGACTGATGTCTATGGGCGCATTTTGCAGGAAATCATTGCTTAGTTGAAAGTCCTGACAATCTCATGGGGACTTCATGACGTTATGATGCGGTGGAAAAATTTGAGGCAGCCATTCGAGTGAGTTAAAGCATGTCGAGTTTTTGTGGGGTGAGCCAGACAATCGAAGAGGCGATTCAGACAGGTCGCATTGGCCAAGCCGTGGCAGCGCGGGTTGTGGTCCACGAATCTGGCGATCATGATCAACTCCAACAACTTGCTGCGGTGGTCCTGGGAACGACTGCTGGTTGGTTGGGTGGCGAGATCGTTCAATTGACGGCGAACGCGTATCAGGAAGCGGGACAACTGACTCTATTGGCGAGACTCAACGGCGGTCAATCTGCTCTTGTTTCTGTCGGACCACCGGGAAATCACCATTCGTTGTTCGTCATTGAAGTCTGGGGCAACCAAGGCATGTTGTCCTGGGAAGCAGACAGTTTCCGTTCTGCAACCAGATTCCAGGCGCCCTTGCCCAAACCGTCACCTCGTGTGGTCAAACAACTCGAAGAAGCGATCACCCATAGAACTCCGCCAGCCGAGGACACCAACTCACGTCGATCCCTTCAGCCAACCCAGCGCTCACTGACCCCGCAAAAACCACCTTACGGTATCCTCTTGGTTGCCGGTGATCATACGCATCAGCCGGGTTATGCCACTTCTTTAGTTGAAGATGGCCGTTGCCATTTGGTGGGATTGAGTGACGAGGCGCAGATTTCGCCGCTGCGAAAGAAATTAAACCAACAGCTGGCTACGCGTTTTGACATTCCCGTGTTCGAGAGTTTGGAACGGGCCTGCGCACGCGAAGATGTCGACATTGTCAGCATCTGTGCCGAACCCATTCGACGGGGACGGATCGCCGTCCTGGCAGCCGAGGCTGGCAAACATCTTTATCTCGACAAGCCACTTGCTGGCTCACTCGCCGATGCAGATGCCATCGTGGCGGCGGTGCGACAATCTAATGTTGTCGATCACATGTTTAGCCTTGTGCCTTCTGAAGCTGCTTATCGCGTCAGATCCATCATGGAGAGTGGCAAGCTTGGCGAGCTAACGGCCATCCATTTTGACTTGTGTTTTGCCAAAGGAAGTCCCGGAACAGCGCGGCTTGGGCAACCGCGCGTTGAATCAGCACATCCAGATCGTTTCGAACTGATGGAGTCTAAACGGGAATTAACCAATATAGGTGTTTATCCTTTAGCGCAACTATTTTCCTTACTGAGACGTTTACCTAAAACGGTGAGTGCCAGCACAGGAAATTATTTTTTCTCAGAACACCAAAACAACAATATGGAAGATTTTGGTCAGATCCTCTTAGAATTTGAAGGAGGTCTTGTGGCGTCGATCACGGTAGGACGTACAGGTTGGAGGTCACATCCAGGAGGTGGGCTCAACCGCACGTTTATGGTGGGAACCAAGGACTGTGTCATGATCGACCCCTTTCATCCCCGCGTGGAGTTTTGGAATGAGGCAAACGCCTGGGTGCCGCCGGAACATAATCCCGAGGATCCCATGCGGATGTGGGAGACACCTCCTGAGAGCCCCTTCATCATGTTGCCCCGCACGGAGTGGATGTCACCGTCAGCGGAAGAGGGAGAGACCGATGCTCACCATTTTCTAGATTGTATTGAGCAGGGACGTCCGAGTGCCGTATCGGTGGAAGTTGCTGCGGCAGCGACAGAAACACTACTGGCCGCCTATCAATCGGCCGCCACCGGCAGCGTGGTGTCGTTGCCCTTGCCCCGGTAAATAGATCATTGTTGCTGGGACGGTTTCCCCACACGCGGCTCAGTCCAAATCGCGGAAAACATCCAAGACAAAAATACCCCTCTGACAACTTGGGCTTAAGGATTGGTCAATTTCAACTGGAAACGGTTGTGATGATAGCTACCATGCTGCTTGGTTTATGGCAAGTAACTCGAGTCGTGTGGCGCGGATATCGTGGTGTCCCGCCGGGCTGGGTTTTCTGCGCGGCTGCCAAACGGCGCGCTGCTTTCGCGGCAGATTCGATCCTTCACGTCTGCACCCGTTATCCAGACCGTCAGGCCAGCGCGATTGGGATCTCGAACGTGGTTACCGAATTGAAGCGGAGGCAACCAACGAGATTTGGTAAACAATCGTTTATTGGCGTTAGGCAACCTGCCGGGCCAGCCAGTGCAAGATGCCACGCACTACACGTAGGAGGTTTGCAGTGTGTGCTGCCGTTCTGGGCGCCCTTTTCTCAGTCGACCGGCAAGAGCAGACACTTGATGCCCTGCCGAGACCGTACTGTGTCAAATGCCGCCTTCCACTCGGTCAGTGGGAAGCGACGACTGACAAGTGGAGCCGTCTTGATCGCACCTTCGCCCAGCAGTTTCAGAGCGCGTTCCCATGTCGCATGGCAGTAGGTAAAGCTCGGGAGTATCGTCAACTCTTTGACAATCGCCTGATCCAAATCGACTGCGATCTCGCGACCGGGTAGACCGACGACGACTAGTTGAGCCGCCTTGCGTGTGAACCTGATGCATTGCGCAAGGGACGTTCTCGATCCGCCACATTCGATGGCGACATCCGCTCCCAGCCCATTGGTCCTATCCAGAATTGTATCGAGGGAATCCGTTGGCGTATTGATGACGACATCGGCACCCAGATCCTTACCCAGCGCGAGACGATGTTCATCGCCCTCGGTACCGACCAGGACGACTGTGGCGCCGCGCGTTTTGGCCGCTTGCAGACACAACAGGCCCACGGGCCCCGGTCCCGAGACGAGCACGACATCACCGGGAGAGATCGTGGCGCGCTCCCAGATTGCTCGCACGGCAACGGCGGTCGGCTCGGACATCGAGCCAGCTTCAAAATCGATGTTGTCGGGTAGCCGATGCAAGCTTTCTTCCCTCTGGCAGACATATTTTGCGAAGGCACCGTCGACATGGACTCCCATGCTCTGGCGATCAATACAGAGCCCTATAAGTCCGTCGTGACAAAAGCGACAGCGGCCACAGGTGTATTTGAAGGCTTCGGAGGTTACCCGTTCGCCGACCTTGAATTGTGTGACCCGCTTGCCCACTTCGACGACGACGCCCGACATCTCATGTCCGAGAACCATCGGCGGACAATTCGCATATTCGTCATCATGGATGTGAATATCGGTCCCGCAGATTGCACCGACCTTTACCTCCAGTTTCAGCTGGTCCGGTTCAGGACTGGGCTCCGGCACGTCCAGTACCGCGAAATTTCCAACACCGCCTGCGGTTTTTACGAGAGCCTTCATCGCTTAGTCCGGATTTCCTTGATAATGATCTGAAGACCGTCGGCAAGACTGTGCTGAAACCGAACGAACGGGCCATAAGAACGGAAATGCTCAGAAACCATGGCCCCTAAGTCACACGCTTTGACAAAATCGGGAAACTTCTGGCGCAATTCGTCAATTGTCTCGCGCGGTGTGGATGCTTCGATACGAGTTTCAATTGGGGGAGATTCCTTCACGAGCGATTCGGTCAGTTTTCCCGATAGTGTCATCGCTACGCCAGGGCCGACGAGTTCTGTCCAGTGCGCCATGGAACGGGCTCCGGCCGATAGAATCATCGCCTCGTAGTTTCGTTCCCGATAGATTTTGTAAGCAGCCCGTGTTGTGTGGATTCCAGCCTCCAAGAGGGCGGCGTCAGAAACCTCGACACCGCGCTGAGCCGCATCCTCGGCCAGGTATTCAGAGAACATCCCTGGCAGCATTGTGATCAGGCACCTCGGTTTCTTTGACGTGCGCTGCAGTCCCCGGCGGTGCGCCTCGGCCATGTGGATGTATTGATCCACGGAGAAACTCATGGTTCCGATCGTTGACCAGCCCCGTGCCGTGAACTCCTCCAGTGCCAGGGCACCTTCAACCGTCGCCGGTTGCTTGATGATGATGTTCTCACCGAGTTCACGGAATTGTTCGGCCTCCTCCAGCATTGCTGTCAGGTCGTCATTTTTGAAAGGGTTGCCCTGAATCGCAACATGTCCGTAGCGTCCGCCACTTTCCCGATAGAGGTCGTGGAACATTTTCAGTGGCCGGGAGACCGCTTGCTGGATCACCTCCATCGCCAGCCGCTGATCGTCTTGCGTGCCGGCATGAATCAAGATCTCGTCGATCGTGCGATGGACGAACTCGGGCTCTGCCGCGAGCAGCGTGGCGATGTAGCGCGGGTTGGAAGCGATGCCGACAGCTCCAGACGCCAAGCCCAGCTCGATCTCGGGGAGCGCCGGGTTGTTGACCCAGAGCTCCGTGCCGACCTGCTCGTGAACCTCGTGAAAATAGCTCGAGGGCATTTTTAAAATCCGCCAAAGGGAAAATCTTGCAGCTAGAAACTCGGCGCGTGAACGCCGCATACTGACCTTATGTTCCTCAAGGGTTCCCCGCTCCCGATTGTGACGGCCACCATGACGACGCTAGGGCCGATATTTTTGTCATGTCCCACAGAGAGCAAGTCCGGACTGCGGGTGGTAGCTTGGGACATTTCATCTCAAATTACTTTCTGGCTGCGACACGATCATTCGCGGCGGGATATATCTTTTTGCGGGGGATGTCTATCGAGGTGACAAATAGGTTGCTACACAGTGTCGATGATGTCGCCGCGCTGGCCTGAAAAACGTCGCTTCCAACGCGTCGGCGGAACTGCTTCAGGTCAATGTCAAAGGAGCGGATGCAGTGAACTCCATGAATCTCATCGGTGATCTTGTGCATCTTCCACCCTGTCGTGGTCACATCCTTTGTCGGGCACTCCAGCCAGAAGAGTCCGCCGACGCAAGAGCCGACAAAGTCCAGGTCACCGTCACCGTCAACATCATGCAACACACTGTGGATGCACTGCTTCTTGCGCTTCGGGGGAAGGGCAGAGAGCACCTGTGTCTTCTTGTAATCCGGTCCAAGATACATGAGGACCTTGCCATCCGCGGAGAAGAGAATCTCCTGGTCACCATCCCCGTCAAAATCGGCGGCAGTGGCGGAGTTGACATGGGCACCGGAAAAAATCTCGTGACGGGTCCACTTGCCAGCCTGGGCAACAGTGAGTGTGAAGAGGAAAAGCCCTGCGGTCAGTGCAGCACTGGACGGATAGATTCGATTAGGCATCATGAAAAACCTCACTCTAGAATAGAACCGACAGTAATGTCACCTGATACCGCAGCTTAGCCGATTTCGCTGAGGGCACCGGTGGAGGTGCCAAAGTTTTCGGTTTCAATACCGAATTTGTGTAGCATGCGCAGGTAGAGGTTGGAGAGAGGGTAGTTGTTTTCCTCGTCATAACGAAGGTGGCCCTGGTGCTTGAAGCCCCCGCCGGCGAGAAAGGTCGGCAGGTTGTTGGAGGCGTGAGCGGAGGCGTCTCCAAGGTTGCTGGTGAGGAGCACCTGAGTGTGATCGAGGAGCGTGCCGCCGGGTTCACTGGTCTCAGTGAGCTGATCGAGAAAGCCAGAAAAGTTCTGGTAGTCCTTCTCCTCGTAGCGGGCGAACTGCTCGATTTTGGCCGGATCCTTGCCATGGTGGGAGGCATCGTGGTGGCCGATGTCCAGGCCGGGAACAGCCTGGTTATTGTGCTCACCGATACCGAAGACAATGACCCGGGTGCTGTCGGTCTGCAGGGCCAGGCGAATGAGTCCATACCAGCGGTTCTGCGAATCCACCCAGTTTCCGGCTTTGTCCGAAAACTTGGCGACGGGCTCCTCCACCTTGGGCTTGGGCTTGGCAATCCAAGCCTCCTCCTGCTTCAGCAAACCTTCCGCTTCGCGTATGGAAGTCTCCATAAGATCCATGCGGTCGCGGTCCAATGCGCCGAGTTGGCCGCGCAGGGACTTGAGCTGGCCTCGCATGTCGTCGAGGATACTGTGGCCGTGGTCGAGGCGTTTGGTTTCTCGCTCGATTTCCTCGGGCGTGCCATCAATGAAGAGTCGCTTGTAAATGCTGGCGCGATTGCCGTCCCTGGGCACGGGCACACCCTTGCGATTCCATGACAGAGAGGCAGCACCGCCCATGGAGTTGAGGGTCAGGCTGCGCACGCGGGTAGCGTTGCCAACCTGCTCGGCGGCAAACTGGTCCAGCGAGACGGTGTTGCGGATATCATCCCCGCGAGCCACGCCCTCGGGTCCCACGCCGGTGAAGGTGGCGGCGGAGGTGTGATGCGAGTTGGGATATCCCAGGTGCGACACGCCGGAAAACAGGGTGAAGCCTCCACGATGCGCCTCCAAGTGCTTGAGGTAACGGGGAGCATCGTAATCCTTGCCTACCTTTTTTGGCACGAGGTATGGATGGTATGTCCCCAGACCACGGTGCAGGAGAACCATGCGGGCCGGCGACTTGGCCTTGGCTTCGGCACGCAGGCCAACGGGCAACATGGCATCCAGCGCCGGCAAGGCGAGCGTGGCGGCTCCGGCTTTGAGGACAGTTCTGCGCG
>JAKVBY010000100.1:5638-18718 GCA_022446825.1 Pirellulaceae bacterium | reverse complement strand
AACGCTACGAGTTGTCAAATTCAGGCAGCCGTTGATGCGGGTGCGACCATGAGTACACATTTAGGAAACGGAGCACATGCGCAGATTCAGCGTCACCCAAATTATATTTGGGATCAACTTGCCGATGACCGATTAACGGCGAGTCTGATTGTCGATGGGCACCATCTACCCGAGGCGGTCGTAAAATCGTTTGTGCGGTCGAAAACTGTGGAACGTTGCTTTTTAGTAAGCGACATTGTCGGGATGGCTGGAATGCCGGCAGGACGCTATCGGAATTCGAGCATTGGTGATGTCGAGCTGCTTGAGGATGGAAGGCTCGTTGTGGGTGGGCAGCGAGAATACTTGGCAGGCGCAACATTACCTATCACTGTGGGTATTGCTAAAGTGATGGAGTTTGCGAACCTGGCGTTGGAAGATGCCATCGAAATGGCCACTCGGCGACCGGCTGAAATTATTGGAGAGACCGCGGGAGACTTGGCCGTAGGCGCCGTTGCCGATTTAATTCTGTTCGAATTGCCGCTGCCAGGTGAGGATCGAATAGCGATTTGTGCTACGGTCAACGCGGGAGAAGTGGTGTTTGGTGAGGTCTCTGTTTCCCTGTGAGCAGTTGGGACAGCGGTCCCCAGGGTAGCTGGCCTAGCGGCCCACAAAGAGGTCCCGCCCGGCGACAAGGGCACGCATCTTGGCGTCTGACACGCTGCGGGGAAGCATCCAAAAGCCACAGTCTGGGTGGACATACCGAATACGTTCGACTCCAAGGTGATTAGCCGCCGATTCAATTCTATTTGCCACCACTTCGGCTGTTTCTACTTCATTATCTTTGATGTCGATTACGCCAATTCCGAGGCCGATCTGCGGCTCAATGTCGATTAACATCTGCAGATCTGTCTTTGGGCGACGGGCAAGTTCGAGCACAACATGATCGGTTTGCAAGGCATTTAAAAATGTGATTAGTCTTTGATAGGTTCCCTTTTGAATGGTTTGACCACCATAATTTCCAAAGCAAAGGTGGACGGCGCGTTCTTTTTGAACTCCTTCGAGTACGCGATTGATGCCGTTGGCAGCGATCTCGCTGTCTTCGGCATTACCAGTGACGTTTGCTTCGTCGATTTGTACGACGTCGGCGTCGATCGCTTGGATTTGAATTTTAAGGACGTCTGCAAGAGCCATGACCAACGTCTCTAAGTCGTGGAAATGTTCATCAGCCAGCATTTTCGCCAGCATGTAAGGGCTCGTGACGGTAAACTTTTTAGGCCGATCGGTGACGTCACGGTAAAGGGCATAATCGGCAGCTAAGTTTAATTGGCCTGCATCCAAGGGGCCCACGACGACACCGGGGGGATGATTGCGAAATTCATTTCCGGGCTTGTTCCGCCAGCGAGCTAATTGCGTCCCGGAGAGCTCGGTGAGGACTCCGTCGAGTGGTCTCACGAAATAATCAATCATGCCGTTGGTTTCTGCGTGATTGACATCCCAGCGATAGAGTTCACCGTCGGCTACCACGTCAATGCCGGCCAGTTCCTGGGTTTTAATCACAGCAAAAATTGCATCTCGGAGGCTTTCACGGTTGCTAAAGACTTGTAGCCAAGTGGGCACCGGGTAACTGCCGACAACAGTGGTTTGAATCATTGCATTTCCAGAGAGAGACTTTTTCTAACTAAGTCCGAGCGAAGCGAAGTCCCATTCGTCGAGGGATTCCATAGCATCAATATCGGGTTCGACGTCAAATCCGAATCCCATGCATTGTAACGAACCGATCTCGAATCGCCCATTGACGAGGCGCGGTGCGATAATGCCATTGTTCTCATGATAGAGGTCTGAGTGCTTGTGGAGGGCAGCGCGCTGTTGGGAAGTCGGGAGGTAAGAGAGGCCACAGTGAAAATGATGCCCATTGCGCTCAATATGCGTGAGGCCAAGTGTGGCTACCAAGCACAAGTCTGCTTGAACCGGTACGATACCCACGGTGCAGAGATCCTCGCCGGTCATCACGTAGTGAGTTGAGGCAAGATAACGATTCATCTGCCACGTCAGGCCGGCATTCAGAAGGCTACGAATGGGCCCTTTGCAGTTCTTGCTGCTCACGCCGCGATATCCGATTGTAAGTGCTTGGGGATAAGCCTCGAGAGTTCCATCAGATTCGTCGATAATTACCGGTTTCAGCTTGCCGAGCGCTCGAATTCCGTGCGTGTGATCGGCAGACAAGGAAATGTCGCGGGCCAGCGGCTGCTCGATCAGCAGGACGTTGTCCCAGAATGTTGTCAAGTCTTTGTCGGCGCGGATGTGTTCAACCAGAGAGTCGAAATCGGCAGCCTGCTTGTATTGCTCATTACCGTCAAGTGTGACTTGGTAATCTGCGCCGCGTTTTGTTTCAATGACCTGAGCAATTGTTCGTAATCGTGCAAGATCACGCTCCAGGTCATTGGCAACTTTTATTTTGAAGTACTTGAGGCCAGACGCGGCAACGTAGCTTTCCAGGCTTTGCGGAAATCCGTCCTGCAGCCGCTGTTCTTGGGAAATGTCGTTTTCGGTTAGTGGATCGGCAAGACCTACCGTGTGACGCACGAAAAGGTGAGTTGCGGGTTTGTTTGGTAGCCACTGCTGGAGGTCAGTGCCGCTGAGGCTGGAGTGTACGCGGCCCGGTTCAATTTCGAAAAGATTGGACCAGACGGCTTGATGGAAGGATTGTCGGGTGGCGCGAGCCATCGCATCCATCATGGCACGCTCGATCATACTCAGGCCAAAACTGGCCAAAAGATCCGTCCATCCTCTCGTGGCTGCATGGTGTTGGATGCGATGATATGCATCCAGCCAAGCAGAGAAAAGAGTCGTTGACGAAGTGGTTTCTTCACACATCACCTGGCTTGCATAGGTAATCGCTTCCAGCATTTCCTGGATCTGTTGTTCGAAGCCCTTTTCTGGAGATTTGTCGAACCAGCTGGGCGGCAAGCAGTCCCCGCTGAATCCTGAGAAGACCCTTCCCCCCACTTCGATCTTGGCGCGGAGTACTGCTTGAGGGCAATGCGTCAAGCACGCTGTTCCATATTGGAATGGCAGCCGTAAGATCGAATTTCGTAACCCAAGAGTGGTCTCTTTCAAGCTGACTAACATGGGATGAGTTTACTCTGCATCACGGAAGGGGATTTGACCATCGAGATACCGCCAATTTTTGATGAAGGATATGACATCCGCCATTCCTTGGTGCGAGAGATTCTTTTCCAAGCCCACGGGCATTAACGAGACGCCATTGGATCTTAATTCTTCGATTTCTGTGCGTAGAAGAGTTTCAAGTTTACCTTCGGGTTGCTTGAGAGTGATCGATGTGCTTGATTCGGAAGTCAGGATGCCGGTCAGAATGCGCCCGTCTTCTGTGACCACCGTGTAGCTAATGTAATTATTATCAATGGCGCGGTTTGGCTGCAGGATATCGGTGAGAAGTTGTTGCGGAAGTTTAGTCCGTGAATCGGAGATGTCGGGTGCAACGTCAGTGCCTAAGTTACCGATGCGGTGGCAGGAAGCACAATTCTTTACAAACAGCGTTTGGCCTCGTTGCGGGTTGGAATCCATTTCAAGAACCCGTCCATAGTCTTGTAGTACTTTCTGTCGATCTGCTGGGATCGCCGCGGTGAATATTTCTGAAGCATGTTCTTGGATGGAAGGATCCGGGTGTTTAAGGAGGCGGTCCACTTGTGTTCGATCCAATTCAAAGGCCCTAATTTGGCCCTTCCTCAGGTAAGTCAAGAGTTTCGAGGTGTGTTTTGGTTGTCTGAGAATTCCGTTGAGTATTGCGCGACGCATCATCGGGGATTCTCTCGGAAATCCGTCAAGCAACTTTTGCCACGCTTCTGAACTGAATTCTTGGCCAAGCGATGACAGAGCTGCTAAGCGGACGGATTGAGATGGTTCGGAAATTGCGAGTTGGGTAAGTAACGCTTTGTCGGCCAAAGTGATTTGCAGTAATTCTAACGCCGCGACACGTAGGCTGCTGGTAACCTTGGAATCGGAGGCAAGTGCCTTGGCACTATTGAGTATGGTGGTTGTTCTTTGTTGATCGGGCTTGGATAATTTAGTATGAAAAGTTGCGAAGGGTTGGCCGGCCAGCAGGGTGCCGAAGAAGCCGCGTAAGGCGAGAAAACCGGTTTGTTTGAGATGGATGTCCGTCTGTTCTGCCAGACGCATTAAGGCCGCTGCTGCGTGCGGTTTTGGTAAAGCTTGTTTGGTGGAGCCTGCTTGAGCGGCGAGTTCAGTTAGGACGCCGGCCAGAGGTGAGGATTGGGAATCGAAATGGTTCGGCGCCTCAAGTAGTTTTTCAACGAGGTGGATGATTACTTCCGCTGCACTCTCTCCGGAACTGATGAGCAAGGTATGCATGGTCCAGCGGTCATTGATCTCCCGCAGGGTTGCATTGACGGCAGCAGGCACTTCAGATGGGTGAAGCGGTGCTAGAGAAAGAATTGCACGTCCCCGTACCTGGCCGTTTTGGCTGTTGAGGAACGAAGCAACGTCTTTGCGGTATTCGCTTCGGGTTTTCTCGGGTGCTGCTTGGAGTGTATTGGAAAGAACCGTCAGAAGATGGAATTGTAATAAAGCATCCTCAGGATGTTCCGGAGGATCGACTTGCAGGATCTGTTTGAGTTCTCGCAGCCAGCTTGCCCTCTGAGTATTGTCCTCGTTCGGCTTGCCGTTTTGCAGTTGTTTTTGTTTTGCGGGTTGCTGGAACGCATTCAATAGCCAGAGGGCGTGTGTGCGAGCTTGCGGAGATAGCGAGTTTGCTAGAAGCGATTGGAGTGCCTGCACGCTATGGAGGTCCTGCGCACGTTGCAGCAGTAAGCGATGGGAAGTCTCACGCTGCCAAATGTTTGCGCTCTCCAATTCCTCGGCCATGCCGACCACGGGTCGTGTGGCGATCGGGCTCGCCGTTGGTTGAGGCTGAGTTTTGTTGGAGACAATCCGGTAGATGCGACCGTGATTTTCGCCAAAACGTTCGTCGGGGCGGTTTTTAAGTTCGTCTGGAACCCATTGCGGGTGCTCGATAACTGCGCGATACATGTCAACAACGTACAGTGCTCCGTCGGGACCGGTTTCGAGATTGACAGGACGGAACCACTCATCAACGGAGGCCAGGAATTCAATTCCTTTGCGTCCGGCCGTCGATTGGAAGGTCATGCCGGCGGGCTGAAGCGACTCGCGGTGGACTAAATTACCCGTCGGGTCGCAGGTAAAACCGTTTCCATAGAAAGTTTTAGGAAGTGCGTTGCCTCGATAAATCGTAACCCCACAAGCGGCGGTGAATTGTCCGGCGTGAAGGTTGGACGTAGTCCATGCGCGACTAATAGGGAAAATTCGTGAGGTACTTCCCGCTGCAGCAACGTCATGAATGGTGGCTGGGATTGCCACACGAGGATTTCGCGCGAGAAAGCGATCCTCCAGAATGACTTGCATTAACGGATTTCGATTGGAACAAATGAATCGATTGCCATAGTCGTCAAATGTCATCCCAAATTGGCCATTTCCCGACACGGCCTCATGATGACCGGTGAGTGGATTAAAGCGGAAGTCGCGACCACTGACGGATATTGGTGGGGAGGAAGGGTGACGCACGTCTTGGATCATTCCACCTCGTAGGCCGTTGGCGATGTAAATATAATTGTCAATCGCCAAGGTCGGATGATTTGCACGCAACTGCGGATTGTCTTCAGCAAAGCCGGTGAACCAAGTTTCGTTGAGGTCGGCACGGCCGTTTCCATCGGTGTCTTTCATGTAAGCCACACGCCCGGCCATGGTGACGAACACTCCCCCTTTCCAGGGTTGGATTCCTGTGGCAAAGAGAAGGTTGTCAGCAAAAATCGTCGCGGTTTCGTAGTAGCCATCATGATCGACATCCTCGAGAACTTTGATGCGGGATGTCGGTGACGCTCCGGCGGACGGACCATTGGGGTAGTCTCGCATTTCGACTACCCACATGCGTAAATGTTCGTCAAAGCGGACTGCGACTGGATCAACAATTTCTGGCTCCGCCGCTGCGATTTCAACTTTCAGGTCAGGGTGAATGACAAAGTGTTTTAGTGTTTTTGCAGGAGATAAGGGGCTGTTCGGTCGCATGGCTTGCTCGTCAGCAAATGCAGGCCAGAACTGACAACAGCAGGCAAAAGCCGTCAGGAGCAGGGGCCAGACGATGGGCGAACGACGGGTGTCCATAGCGAGAATTCTCCTGAAGTTAAACTAACAGCCTAGCAGGCACTGCTTTTTCACTCAAATCGTTCCTTGGAATGAGGTATGTTTGTAGTAAGGCTGTGTTGTTTCCGATCGTTAATCAGTTTTTGTTTTTCTTTCTGAATTCGCACCGCTGTAGTGTGTGATTATCTGGAGGTTGTCCCCCACCATGAACCGAACCGTTGTTTTGCCACCAGAAAACGGCTTGTTAGCCGACGGAACCCGTTTGGGTGGCTGGTGGCATGATAGCGGTGACGGACGCATTGTTTGCGATTTGTGTCCCCGAGATTGTAACCTCAAGCCAGGCGACCGCGGATTTTGTTTTGTGCGACAGAATCTGAATGGCGAAATGCGATTGACGACCTACGGACGCAGTACGGGCTTTTGTATTGATCCCATCGAAAAAAAACCACTGAATCATTTCTATCCCGGTACGAGTGTTTTGTCATTTGGGACAGCGGGATGTAACTTGGGCTGCAAGTTTTGCCAGAATTGGGATATTTCAAAATCAAGGGAAGTCGACAAGTTAAGTGCTGTGGCTGCTCCCGAAGCGATCGCGCGCGCGGCTCAAGAGCACGCCTGTCACAGCGTCGCTTTTACCTATAATGATCCAGTCATCTGGGCTGAGTATGCGATCGACACGGCCAAAGTATGTCGCGCTGTAGGTATTCAGACGGTTGCGGTCACGGCCGCTTACATTTCCAAGGGCGCGAGGCAGGCGTTTTATGAAGACATCGATGCAGCCAACGTCGATTTGAAGTCGTTCAGCGAAGAGTTCTATCACAAAGTTACCTATTCCCACTTACAGCCAGTTCTTGAAACAATCGAGTGGTTAAAAACCGACACCGATGTCTGGTTGGAATTAACGAATCTCGTCATCCCTCAAGAAAATGATTCGATTGACGAATTTCGAGAGATGTGTGATTGGGTGCTGGAAAGTGTGGGTGACGGAGTGCCAATACATTTCACGGCATTTCACCCAGATTTTCGTATGACCGATCGACCTCCCACTCCAGCGGAGACACTGTTGGCGGCCCGTGACGTGGCGTTGCGCCAGGGGGTGAAATTTGCTTATGTTGGGAACGTCAATGATATCCAGAATCAAAGTACGTACTGTCCTACATGCGGTCAGCTTCTTATCGAGCGGAACTGGTATGAATTGGGACAATACCAACTCAGCGAAAATTGCTGTGGACATTGTGGAGAAACGATCCCTGGAAGGTTTGGCAGCCGTCCGGGGACGTGGGGGCGTCAGCGACTGCCTGTAAAAATTTCGGATTATCGTTTACCGCAACCTTTGGTCAGAGAAACAAGTCGAGAAACAAAAATGACAATTTCATCGTCTTCCGAAGGACCGCCAACGCTCAATCTGAAGAAACCAACACTAACAGAAGCGCAAGACACGCAAATCCACAAAGCGGCTTGTCAAATTATTTCGAACGTGACCCAGGGGCGGAGCGAAGACGGGAATGTTGACAGGCTTACGGAAATTGGTGACGAAATGGTTATGGGGGCGTTTACAACTCTCAAGCTGCAAGGGAGTTTGCGTTCATGTTGTGGTTGCTTAGGACAGCCGATGAAGATTCGAGATGCCCTGGCTGTAGCGGCAAAGCGGACCGCCAGAGAAGACCCTCGTTTTCCGCCAATTTCTTCTACGGAGCTTCCGCATTTGGATCTCGAGGTAACATTGTTATTTGGGTTTCATCCAATTGGGGAGACTGGCGAGCGTCGGGTGACTGCGGTAGAAGTGGGTAAGCATGGATTGCAGATTCGCAGGGGCAACTCTAGCGGTTTATTGCTGCCAGGGGTTGCGGTGGAATATGGGTGGGATGCAGAAACGTTCTTAGCGCAAGTGTGTCGCAAAGCGCAATTACCAGTTACGGCTTGGCGGGAAACTGAAACCGAAATCCTAACCTTTGAGGGGCATGTGATTTCAGGAGCGTTGGGAAAACACCTCGAGGGTCAGGAAGAAAAACCAATAGGTACAAGGTTTGTAAAAGATGAATTGTTGCGACTTAGTCAATTTTGTCGGGACAATATCGTGGCGTTAATTCGTGGAGCGACTCCTAACTACTATTTGCCCGATGCTCCCGAGGGAAATATATCCGGTTTGGGAATGCAGGTGAAACTAGCAGCTGGTGAGGGCGGTGTAACGTTCTCCCAGTTGTCGATCCGGAACGGCATGCCGCTGCAGGCAACCTTGTATCGCCTTGTGGAGGCGGCGGTCACTTGGTTGCGATCTCGACCAACGGTAAGTGATGATTTGGCCGAATTGGAGGTTGGTGTGACGGTTCTCAGCGATCCGGCACTGCACGGTAATGCTGCATTATGTGATGTGAGCGACCTCGACACCGCCACACGGGCCTTGCTTATTGTGGACAATACCAAGTCGGTCTGGGAGTTCGATCCTTCAAAAACGAGTGTTGAGATCCTGGCGGACCTCCAGGGCCGCTCTCCGTGGGTTGTACCGGAAGGTGCGAGCGTTTTTAGCCTAGCCGCCAGTTCTAGTGCCGATCGCATGTTCGTTAGTCGGATTCCACGCCCAATCAAAGGCCTGGAAGTGCGTCCGGCGGCGGTGGCGGGAGCTTTCTATCCAGCAGATAAGGAATCGCTCGAGCCATTACTAACGAAAATGATTGGTGAGCAGACCGAAACACAGCGACGCTGGCCGGGAATTATGGTTCCCCATGCGGGTTGGCGTTTCTCCGGGAAACTCACGGCCGATGTTTTAAAACTTGTGCATATTCCCAAGACGGTGATCGTACTTGGGCCCAAGCATACCCGCGATGGCGTGGATTGGGCTGTCGCGCCGCACGACGCTTGGGAGTTTCCCACGGGCCGTTTGCAATCGGATGTGAACCTGGCCTGTCTGCTCGCGCAGGAGATACGAGGCCTAGAGTTAGACGCTGCGGCGCACCAAACGGAACATGCGATTGAAGTACTGCTGCCGATTTTGCATCGGTTAGCACCGTCCAGCAAAGTTGTGGGGATTGCGATCGGTGCGGGCAGTCTGAAACGCTGTCGAGAATTTGCCGAGGGCTTGGCGCGGGTGATTCGGACCTTGGATAGCGAGCCTTTGTTAATCATATCAAGCGATATGAACCATTTTGCGACAGAAGCAGAGAATCGGAGATTAGACGAGATCGCAATTACTGCGTTAGAAACATTATCCGCAGAGAAACTTCATAAGACAGTCACGGGAAATGGAATTTCTATGTGTGGTGTGCTGCCAGCGGTGATTGTTCTGGAGACACTTGCAACGTTAAATCAGTTGCATGTGAGTGAACGAGTAGGCTACGCAACGAGTGCGGATGTGACCCAAGATTCGAGTCGGGTGGTGGGCTATGCTGGCATGCTCTTTGGAGGCACATCGCAATAAGTAAACAGGAGTGTAACTGCATTTGATGCTCTTCGTGCCACCTTAAGGGATAGAGTGAATTTATCCCGCGAAGAGTGCGCGACCGAAGAGAGTGAATTACGGTTGGTGATGAAACCCTGGGTTAAGAGGGTGTTTGTGAGAGCACGGAGATCGAAGGGCTTCTATCTGCGAACTGGTCCAGAGCACAGCTGTTCATGATGCTGATAAGCCCGTGCCAGTTTCCGAGGCTAAGCTCCCAGGCCAGTATTGTTGTATTCAGTGTCGTGGTAGCCAGTTCCCGGTCTCACAGCAGATGTTCCGAGTTCTGGGACGGGACGCGACCTCGCTGATGTAGCAGCTTGCTTTATGTCGACCGTGGTTTGTCAATTAAAGCCGCATAAGTTTTGTTTGCTGCGATTCAGGCCAGATGCCCTAAACATTCGTTGCCAAGCAGAGTTAAAGCGGGTGACGAACATGAGGTTGGAAGTCCGGAGAGTTGGTTCAGAATAAATGCCATGGAGACAGCTTTTGACAAAAGAGAGGAGTCATAGCTGACCGTTGGGGATTGCGGGAGGAAAGTCTTCTCTGCCCACTGTAGCGTTGTTCATCGAACCAACAGGAGTGGGAGCTAGGAAACGTGTAGCCACAATCGTTAGTTCGTTTACTGCCGGACGACGCGTCGTGATCGCCTCGCGCGCCTAAGGAAAAGGTTGAGATTAAGCCGTGCTGAGACGTATTCGTCGTGCGGTTGCGACAGGTGGTTATACGTCGTAGCGAATTGCCACTACCTCAAAGCGTATTTTTCCTTTAGGGACGTCAATGCTTGCGGTGTCCCCTACTTTTTTACCTAGCAGGCCCTGGCCAATGGGGCTGGTGATATTGTATTTCCCAGTGTCGTAATCCTCGTCTCCAGCACCCACAAGAGTGATTTCTTCTTCTTCGTCAAGGTCTAAATCTTTCACCGTCACTGTGGCACAAAAAGCAACTTCATCTTGCGGCATTTTAGAGGGATCAAGAATCATCGCGCGCGCAAGTTTAGTCTTTAACTCATCGATCTTTGCTTGAAGCATACCCTGCGCTTCGCGTTGAGCATGATATTCAGCATTTTCTTTGAGGTCGCCTTCATCCCGCGCAGCAGCTATTTTCTCGGCAATTTGTGGCATCTGCACGTTTTCTTTTTCGTTAATCTCATCTTTAATACGGTTGTACGCCTCGCGTGTCATTGGGACATAATCACTCATTGTTGTCGCAACTCCCTCAGCCAAAAAACGCGACCTCCGGCAAGGGGAGGCCAGTACAATCTCAAGTGGTCTCGCTATTGTGGGCAAACCGGCGTCCAATGTAAAGTCAAAGTTGAGTGTGAATGGGCCGTGCGGCAGAAAGAAGGGCCGGCGACTGTCGGAATTTTGGCGAATCATGAGGGAGGCAGCTGTGGCGGCACGCGTTCTTATTACCGGGGTCAGCCGTGGTTTGGGGCGAGCCATGTTACAGTCGTTTGCAGATCGAGGCATGATGGTGTGCGGTTGTTGCCGCTCCAAACGAATTGCAGGGGAATTGAACTCCATTATGGGGAGTCCACACTCAGTGCGAGAGGTGGATGTGACGCGCGAGTCCCAGGTCGCGGAATGGGCAGAAGAATTGGAAAATGAGGACGCACTGCCCGACTTATTGATTAATAATGCTGCTGTGATTAATCGTAGTGCACCACTTTGGGAGGTGCCCGTAGACGAGTTTCATGAACTGGTTGATGTTAACGTGAGTGGCGTGTATCACATGACTCGCCATTTTGTTCCGAGAATGATTGCGCGTGGCGAGGGGGTTATCGTGAATTTCTCGTCCACTTGGGGGAAAACGGTAGCGGCAAAGGTCGCTCCGTACTGTGCGACGAAATGGGCGATTGAGGGACTGACGAAGGCATTGGCACTCGAGATACCGGAACCGCTGGCGGCGATCGCGGTGAATCCGGGCGTAATTAATACAGACATGTTACAGAGTTGCTTCGGTGAGGGCGCCAAGGCGTTTCCGACGGCAGCGACTTGGGTGGAAAAGGCGGTCTCTTTCTTGCTTGAGGTGGGCCGAGAGCAAAACGGTATGTCGTTAGATATACCCTGAAATGAAGGGTGCGAACTAAGATTGTGTTCGAGCATTTGGTCTTGCTTTCTGAAGAAGAACTCCTTTCGCAGTGTCGCCTCTGGCGAACACGACGGACAGGGCCCGGTGGTCAACACCGTAATAAAGTTGAAACGGCCGTGGTTATCGAACACTTAGACACCGGTATCCGAGGTGAAGCGAGTGAGCGTCGGCGCCAGGTGGAAAATCGCCGAGTCGCGTTGCTGCGATTGCAGGTCAATTTAGCGATCGCCGTTCCAGGGACCTGGCGTGGCGATTGCTTAATGAGCCCAACATGGGCGAAGCGGTGCGCCGGAAGTTACATTCGTGTGAGCGCACGTCATGCCGACTACCCTGCCCTGTTGGCCGAAGCCATGACAGTGATTGGTGAGGTTGGGTTGGAAATGAAACAGGCAGCCGACCGTTTGGAGGTTACGACATCGCAACTCCTCAAGTTTGTAAAGACGCAACCTCGCGCCTGGGCAAGCCTTAATGGCCGGCGTCGTGAGATTGGCTTGTCTACTTTTAAGTAAAGGGTAACCCGTTTTGAGAGCAACTTTATTATGGCCGTAACGGATCAACAAAAGTGGAATCAGAGGTACCAAGCGGGGAGTCATGCTACGCAGGAAGTGTCTCCTACCTTGCTTGATTTGGAAGGAGTGTTTCCGCCTGCAGGGAAGGCACTGGATGTGGCAGGTGGAGCAGGGCGCAACTCGCTCTGGATGGCACAGCGTGGCTTGGTGGTGACCTTGGTTGACGTGTCCAATGTGGCGTTAGAAATAGCCGAAAAGCGCGCCGTAGACCTGCAGATCGCGCTAACTGTGGAGCGATCTGATCTGGAAGTTAATGGCTTGCCGAAAGGTCCGTGGGATGTGATTCTTATGCATGATTTTCTGCATCGACCTCTTTTTGAGGAAGTTTCTCAACAGCTATCTCCAGAAGGCGTGTTGGTGGTGGTGCATCCGACGATCAAGAATCTCGAGAGGCACACGACTCCCTCGAGTCGGTTTCTCTTACAGAGTGGCGAATTACGGTCCCTGCTCGAGGGATTGGAAATCCTCCAACTCGGAGAGGCATGGAGAGCCGATGGACGTCATGCTGCGGTGGCAGTTGCACGGCCTACCCAGGGTGTGCTCTGATACTTTTTTGGTGTCTGTTGAGGCCAGTTATTGGCAAACTTTGTGGGAACGCGGAGAATGTCACGTGGGCTTCAGGGAACCGTTAACCTGCCTGAGCCCGTCACAAGGGATCGAGAGGATGTGGGGTGATAAAAGGTAGGTGAGGGGTTAAGGCTAAACGGGATGATCGAGGCTGTAACCGACGCTGTTGAAGTACTTGCTGAGCCTGAGGAAGTTTGTAACGCTGCCTGTCAGTTGCAGGTCCAGGTTTAATAAAGAGGTTTT
>JAKVBY010000100.1:0-5538 GCA_022446825.1 Pirellulaceae bacterium | reverse complement strand
GCGAGTAAGATTTCCATGAGACTAATCAAAGTTGCGGCTGCCGCCATTAACCAAACCCCACTCGATTGGGATCAGAATTGCCAGAATATCTTCAGCGCCATTGAGGCCGCGCGAGATCAGGATGTGTCGATTGTTTGCTTGCCTGAATTATGTGTCACTGGTTACGGTTGCGAAGATGCATTCCAGTCGGCGGGTGTGCGACGTATGGCTCTCTCTGTTTTAGCGGAAGTCGCTCCGGCAACTACCGGAATGATTGTTTCGGTTGGTCTACCAATTTCTTATCAGCAAAGTATATACAACGTCGCGTGCTTGCTCTGCGATGGTAAAGTGGTGGGCTTTGTCGGTAAGCAAAATCTTGCCGGAGATGGGATTCATTACGAACCTCGTTGGTTCCGGCCTTGGCCGGCAAATACGCACGGCAACATCTCTTTTGCTGGCCAACAGTACCCTCTGGGTGACCTGGTGTTTGACTGCGACGGAGTTCGGATTGGCTTTGAAATTTGTGAAGACGCCTGGGTTGCCGACCGCCCCGGTGAACGCTTGGCACATCTGGGGGTCGATATTATTTTGAACCCGTCCGCAAGCCATTTTGCTTTTGGCAAAAATGAGCTTCGTCGGAAATTTGTGTTGGAAGGATCGCAGACGTTTGGTGTCAGTTACGTGTATTCGAACTTAGTTGGGAATGAGTCAGGACGCGCCATTTATGATGGTGGAACGATGATTGCCAGCGGTGGCGCGATGTTGGCTGAAGGACGACGTTTTTCTTTTACCGAATATCAAATTACCGCAGCTGTAGTGGATCTTGAAAAGAACCGCATGAGTTCCCAGCTTCGCAAGGATCAGCTGGTAGCAGATAGGCAGACGCCGATCGAGGCGATTATTACCGTCCCGTTCGCGTTTTCGACATTGAAGGATGAAGTGCAAATTGAGAGTGTGCCGTCGTGGGAAACCGGCACCTTTCAAAAAGAGGAAGAGTTCACTCGGGCAGTGGCGCTTGGCTTGTTTGATTACATGCGGAAGAGCCTCTCTTGTGGCTTTGTTGTGTCGCTGAGTGGAGGTGTTGATTCGGCGACGGTGGCAACCCTCTGTGCAATGATGGTTAAAATGTCCGTTGCCGAATTGGGACTCTCGCATTTCAAAGAAAAACTTAACTATATGTCTCTACTCGCCGGGGCCGATTCGGCGGTAGATGCGGTGCGTTGTCTATTAACATGTGTTTATCAAGCCACACGCAATAGTGGCGAGGTGACTCGGGCGGCTGCTCGAGAAGTAGCAGGGTCATTAGATGCGACTTATTTGGAGTATGATGTTGATAAGATTGTGAGCGGCTACACCGAAATGGTGGCCCATTCTTTAGGACGCAAGTTGACCTGGGCCGACGACGACTTGGCTCTGCAAAATATCCAAGCCCGGGTGCGGTCGCCGGGCGCGTGGATGCTGGCAAATATTCAGCGTAGTCTACTGCTTTCCACTAGCAATCGTAGCGAAGCTGCCGTGGGATATGCAACAATGGATGGCGATACAAGTGGTGGATTAGCTCCGATTGCAGGGATCGACAAGGCTTTCCTGAGAAAGTGGTTGGCCTGGATGCGCGATACCGGCCCTGAAGGGCAAGGTCCGATACCTGCGTTGCTTTCAGTTAGTTGTCAGCAACCGACAGCGGAACTGCGACCCGTGGGTGCAGGACAAACTGATGAGGCAGATCTAATGCCGTATGACGTGTTGGATTTGATCGAACGGGCGGCCATTCGAGATAAGCTAATGCCCTGTGATGTGTTGAAAACGGTTGTTCCGCGGTTTCCGCAGCACTCTCGTGTTCAGTTAGGGGAGTGGGTCGAACGATTTTTTCGCCTCTGGTGTCGCAATCAATGGAAGCGGGAACGCTATGCCCCGTCATTTCACTTAGACGACGAAAATGTGGATCCCAAGACCTGGTGTCGATTCCCGATTTTGTCGGGCGGTTTTAAGCGAGAACTCGCAGAACTTCGAAATGTGTTAGCGCGAGAACTCCCTCCCCTGAGTTGACCATTGGCTGTAGGTAGGTTGTGACGCCGGTCGGGAAAGGCAAGTTCTCCGCGCGTCTGTCCGGCAATGTTTTCATCTAAGCGTTTTTAGCGAATCGATGCGAGGTGTTGACCGGTGGTGACCTGATCACCAGAGGTAACTGCAATCTCTGCGATGGTTCCATCAAGGGGCGCGTTAATATGGACTTCCATTTTCATCGCCTCCAGGACCAAAATCGCCTCGCCGCTTTGGATGGGGTCACCTTCCTTAACGAGCATTCTCAAAATCACTCCGGGCATGTCGGCATTGACGGGTGTAGTCGCGGCAACAGATGCAGAAGCAGTATTCGCAGTGGGAGTTGCCACATCCGTTTGGATGTCAACTTGGTATGACTTGCCGTTTAATGTGACCTGGTTGCCAGAAAAACGCAGGTGATGCTGGCGTCCATCGACAGTGACCAGCACGTCTTCGTCGTCTTTCACGCCGGACTCCAGCGTCGTTTTCGGGCTTTCTTCTTTGGCTGCCTTGCGAACTCCTGTGGTAGCTTCGCCTCGTAAAAATGTCAGGCCTTTCTCTTTGCAAGTCGCCACGATAAAGATGTTCTCTTCTGTTTCGGCGAGCCCATTCGCCTGGAGTTGGCTACGCGCGGCGGCCGTGCCTTTCGTCGGATCTTCGTCATTGAGTTCGAGCGGCGCGCGAGTCGTTGGTTCGAGATCGAGTTGTTTGGATGCAATTGCAACAATTTCCGGGTCGGGTTGGACAGGCGTTTTTCCAAAGTATCCGAGTACCATTTTTCCATAGGGTTCAGCAATTTTTTTCCAGGGTCCGAACATGACGTTGTTCAATGCTTGCTGAACATAAAATTGTGATACGGGAGTCACGGACGTGCCAAAGCCACCACGACGGACGACATCGCTCATGGCTTTGATGAGATCTGGATATTTGTCCATAATCCCATTATCTCGCATCATTTGTGTGTTGGCGGTTAAGGCGCCACCTGGCATCGGACTCCAGGGTATAAGTGGTTCCACAGCCACTGCTTCAGGCGGGAGGAAATAATCTTGCATGCATTCTTTGAAAACTTCTTCGGCTTCACGAACCTTTTCGATGTCGATGTCCAGCGTGTAATTCGAGCCACGCAGGGCGTGCCACATGACAAGCACATCCGGTTGGCAGGTCCCACCCGAACAGGGTGCCAGGGATAAATCAATCGCATCCGCACCGGCTTCCAATGCGGCCATATAGGATTGGATGGACGTGCCCGCCGTTTCATGCGTGTGGAAATGGATAAAGGCGTCGCTCGGAAGGAGCTTGCGAGCTCGTTTAATGGTCTCGTGGACAGTGGATGGTACAGACGTTCCGGAGGCATCCTTAAAACAGACAGAATCAAAGGGGATATCAGCGTCGAGTATTTTCTGTAGTGTTGCGGTGTAGAAATCGGGGTCATGTGCTCCCGTGCAACCTGGCGGCAATTCCATCAAGGTCACACAAACTTGATGTTTTAGCCCAGCGTCTGCAATGCATTGACCGCTGTAGATTAAATTTTGGACGTCATTTAACGCGTCAAAGTTCCGGATCGTTGTGATGCCGTGTTTTTTGAAGAGTCGGGCGTGGAGTTGAATTACATCGCTGGGCTGCGATTCGAGTCCGACCACATTGACTCCACGGGCGAGAGTTTGCAGGTTTGCCTCGGGCCCGGCCGTGTTGCGAAACGCGTCCATCATGTCAAACGCGTCTTCGTTGCAGTAAAAATAGAGGGATTGGTACCTTGCTCCACCACCAGCTTCAAAATAGTCGATGCCGGCGTCGCGAGTAGCTTCCAAAGCCGGCAAAAAATCTCTGGTGAAGACCCGAGCGCCATAGACTGATTGAAATCCGTCACGAAACGCGGTGCACATGAAGTCTACTTTTTTGGACATGATTACCTCTTCACTTATGACCCGACGAGGATAGACCAGAGTACTCCCGCCGCCACGGCAGAACCGATAACTCCTGCGACATTAGGTGCCATCGCATGCATCAGGAGGACATTTTGCGGGTCTTCTTGCTGACCCACCATCTGAACCACACGTGCCGAATCGGGGACCGCCGAGACTCCCGCAGCACCAAGTAACGGGTTGATTTTGTCTTTGAGAAACAGATTAAGGAATTTTGCAAAAAGAACGCCTCCGGCCGTAGCGATTGCAAAGGACGTGGCACCGAGCGCGAAAATCAACAAGGAAGTTTCCTGTAAAAATTCCTGTGCTTGTGTACTAGCTCCGACGGCGAACCCCAGCAGAATGGTGACAATGTCTATCATTGCCGTGCGGGCGGTTTGGGCTAATCTCTCGGTCACACCGCTTTCCTTGAGGAGGTTGCCAAAGAAAAGCATCCCCAGGAGAACCAGAGCCCCCGGCGCAATCAAAGTGCAAATGAGAAATGCGGCTATCGGGAAAATGATCCGTTCGCGTTTGGAGACCTCGCGTGGAGCAGGCATGCGAATCAAACGTTCCTTGCGGCTAGTGAGGAGTTTCATGATCGGCGGCTGGATGACAGGAACCAGGGCCATATAGGAATATGCCGCAATGGCGATTGGTCCCAGCAAGTCGGGAGCCAGACGTGATGATAAAAAGATCGCGGTGGGACCATCTGCACCACCAATAATACCGATCGCGCCAGCATCGTTAGCATCAAAACCAAGAAAAAGTGCGCCGAGGACGGTAAGGAAGACACCGACTTGTGCGGCAGCACCGAGGAGCACCAATTTCGGATTCGATAGCATGGTGGAAAAATCAGTCATGGCGCCGATGCCAAGAAAAATGAGCGGTGGAAACAGGCCATATTTCACACCGGCGTAGAGCATGCTCAGCACGCTCATGTTCATGAGATTGGTTGGTTGGTCGACGTCGCTAATCCCGCCATCGTCGTAGACGCTTAAGGACATGCTTTCTAGAAATGGAATGTTTCCCACAATCATGCCAAAGCCGATTGGCAGTAAAAGTAGGGGCTCATAGTCTTTGACAATTGCTAACCCAATGAACACCATGCCAATCACAATCATGACGGCGTTCCCGGGTTCCATCAGCCCAAAACCGGTCGTTTCAAAGAACTTTGCTAAACCGTCCATTTAAAATTCGCTACGCTGTGAATGTGAGGTAGGTGAGGCGAGTGGGATCTCTTAGGCTATTTTTCAGTGCGTCGCCGCAGGGCGGCTGCGATGGCAACTAGGCCGTGGCTGTCCGGCGCCACCGAAGAGGGTTCCTGGGGCAGGGTTTGGGGGTGGGAATCTTGTGGCAACACGAACTCAAGTTTCGCTAACGTCCGTGGCAAAATCGCGATAAATACGCTGATCAGCAACAAGGCGGCAAAAACGATCAAGATGCCTGTGACGGCGATCGCCCATCCGTCGTATGCGGCAATATTTTGCAGCCCGATAGGATTTTCGCCAATCATAGGGACTCCGCGATGTGCTGTATGGAACTGCGTTGATTTTGCAACGTCACAGACAAACCTCTGCCAAGACAAACTCTGGCTGAAAAGTGCCTAGGTTACCGA
>JAKVBY010000010.1:15705-68366 GCA_022446825.1 Pirellulaceae bacterium | reverse complement strand
GCGCAAGTCATTATGGAGATTGGCCATGCGAGGGATGCTTTTCTAGGAAGAGAAAAGAGGAGTACAAATTGAAGATTGGCGAAACAATCATCGAAGATACCTTTGCCGAGGGATTTGCCATGCGATTTGCACGCGTGGTTGTGACCGCGGCCGATGAGTATTGGCGTGACGCGGCCGTGCGTGAATTGTCAGGGTATAGCTCATCGGTGATTGCTTGCGATGCAGAGGTTGGTGTTGATCGTTTGCTAAGCGTTGCGGAAACGCCCGACGGTCGACCCGGTGCAGCAGTATTACTTTTCGGTTTTTCGACGGATAAATTGAAAACCGCATTAGGCACGCGCATCGGACAATGCGTCATGACATGCCCATCGACATCGGTCTTTGACGGTTACCCGAATGCGGAGAAAACCGTACCCTTAGGCAAGCATATGAGATTTTTTGGGGACGGCTACCAGAAGAGTAAAATGATCGGTGAGGAGAGATTTTGGAGGATTCCGGTCATGGACGGAGAATTTCTCGTCGCGGATGTCGTAGGCGTTGGGAGTGGAGTTGCAGGCGGCAATATCATTCTCCAGGCAGTGAATAAAGATCTGGCTTTAAAGGCCGCCAGGCGAGGAGCGGAGGCGGTAGAACAAATGCCGTGTATTATTGCTCCGTTTCCCGGTGGGGTAGCCCGCAGTGGTAGCAAAGTTGGGTCGCGTTATAAGGCTTTACCGGCCTCGACAGCTGAAGCGTATTGCCCGACCCTGCGCGGGCGTGTCGATTCGAAACTTCATAAGGATGCGAATTGCGTTTACGAAATTGTGGTCGATGGCATGGATGAAGAAGCGGTGAGGAAAGCCATGATTTCGGCAATCAAGGCTACGGTAGGCGAAGGGGTCGTTGCCATTGGTGCTGGAAACTATGGAGGGAAATTAGGGAAGTTTCATTTTCACCTCCACCAACTCCTGAGTCTGGATTGATTGATGACAAGCATCTGTTGTCACGGGAGGTTGTACAGCCGTTGGGAAACGTCAGATTGTCCATTGAATGTTTGTTGGTAAGGGCTTTAATGTCACTTCCGGATGTTCGAGTGGTAGTTTGACCGAGATCCGTGTTCCCGCCGCCGACGAAGATTCAATGGTTGCGCCACCACCAAAGAGGCGTGCGCGTTCTTGAATGCCGGCAAGTCCGAAACGGTCGACTGGGACGGCTTGGGGGTCAAACCCCGTGCCGTTGTCATGTACTTCGATCAAGATTAATCGTTTTTCGACTTGGGTTAAGCGTAGTTCTGTATGAGTTGCCTTACCGTGCCGTTTTGCGTTTGTGATGGCTTCACAGATGATTCTGAAAATATTTCCAGTGAGGCTCGGTGAAAGATCGGTGTCTGTAAAACGGTGTTGAAAATTAATTTCCATTCCGTTGCTCTGTTCTCGGTCAACGAGGGACTGAATCGCATCGATGAGTCCGAGTTCGCCGAGAATCATGGGCCGCAATTCATTTATTAGGCGACGTCCTTCACTTAATGCGTTAGACATGAATTCATCAGCTTTGATGAGTTCACGGTCAATATCTTTATCTTGAGCACGTTGTTTGTCACATAATGTTTGGACCATCATGTGGGCTCCAACCAAATCTTGGATGAGGCCGTCGTGAATATCACAAGCGATGAGAGTGTGTTCTCGGTCCTGCAGGGTCAGTAACCGCCGCAGTAAGTCCTGTTCACCCAAAAGGTGTCCTTCCGTACTGCGCTGATGGCTGATGTCTTCAACGATGGTCAGTTGATGGGGTGTTGCTTCATTATAGGCGGGCACAAGTGTGACGGTTAACCGAGCGGCCAGGCTCTTGTGGTCATGCTGCAATAAACGCTGCTCGATGATGTAGGAGGATATTTCTCCGGAAATTAGATCGCGAAAGGTGTGCTCATCCTTTGGCATGTCTTCGGGATGCAGAAATGCCGTCAAAGATTTTCCTGAAATCTGTTTTCGTCCTACTCCGATCATTTCAGCAAACCGACGGTTCAGACCAAGGATTGGTCTGCCACGTGCGCACGATGAAACCACGATACCGAAAGTTGCATGTTCGACAATCGCTTGTAACCGTGCGGTGTTCAGCCAAGAGGGAATTTGAGCGTCGATCTTGGATAGGTCAAATAAGAAGAGCAGAATACTGTTGTCGAGGGTGGGTGTGAGTCGAGCACTGAAGACGACCTGAGACTCTTGGTTCATGTGAATTGCATGGCAGTTTTGTGTGGCATGCGTTTGGCGAAGGGTTTCCAACGCCACCTGGAACTGGTGGCAGCCGGGTTGGGCTAGCAACTTGTGAAATGGCTGGCCGCTCGATTTCGAGACGGCAGCGAAGCGGTCGCTGATGAAAAAGAACTCGCAGATCGTTCCGTCCAATTGAAGTCGCAGGCACGCGTCAGGCGAAGGGCCGCAGAGATTGGTGTCCGGAAGACCTAGAGGAGCCATTTGGAAAGAATCGGCGGTACCAGATTCATCCGATGGCGGAATAGGCATTTGAGTTGAAAATGCTCACAGAAAAAGTCAGGAAACGTTGGACGGATGCTGGGAGCACATGGTCAATTGGAGTATGTCTGTGTCTGGACTAGCTGAGGCAATCTCCCTGAAGGAACAAATTGTGTATTGTCCAAAGAGGAAAATAAAGCTTAAGCGAACCATCCTTTTTTATCGAAGGATTTAATTGCCTTTTCTTGATCCTTCTGAATATCAAAGAGTTTGTTTAGTTTCATGATCTTAAAAACCTCCGCCACGTTCGGAGAGATATTACACATCTTTAAGTTGACTTCGTCTTGCCGACACTTTTTGTTGAGCAAAACGAGTTTGCCAATCATCGCAGATGACATGAAGGAAACTCCCGAGAAGTCTAAAAGCATTTTGCCAGCTGGCGCGATCGCAACTTGTTCGAGGAGTTCTTTTCCAAGCTGTTGAATGCGCGTATCGTCAAGGATTTTAATGTCGGTAAATCCTACTACGAGCACATCTTCGTGTTGTTTTGAAGTTAGGGCGGTCATGATCCTCACCAAGCTTGCCGTTCCGTGATCGTTTTCCTGCGTTCATANAGCCAGTTATGAACGGGTGAAAATAGAATAACACGCTCTAGTTTTTGATGCAATTAGCTCGCTGGTTCCGTTTTGGTGTGATGTGGGTAACGGTATACCGTCGGTTTCGAACGGTGGCAAAATGAGCGATTAACAGGGCTAAGTCGCAAAGAAAATAAATTGATGAGTTGTCTGGGGGAATACTCCAATCTTTCGAAGCCGAGCCTGTGTGAAGGGGCTGAAATAGATTTCATTAAACGGCACTTATAGAGAGGGCGTGGATCCGCCCGGGATCGTCGTGTCAGCAGCAAGAGACTAACAGATTGCAGCGAAGTTACTGAACTCGAAGTAAGAGAATAACGACTTCGTATCGCCGGAGCCGTGATATTTTGAATGGTGCGTGGCGGATCAAATTGTGGGGCGGGCGTCGGGCAAGATCGAAAGTTTTCTGTGTAAAGGATGCCGTCTACGAACGGATAAATCTCTGATTGTCTTACCGTCGAAAAAACTCCGGTACTAGTAGAAATCAACATGGAGGCTTGTGTCTCTGGTAATGCGGAGCATCTCGATTGAAGATTTAGCGATTCGCAACAACTAAGTTTGCCTGTAGTAGGGGGGTGAGCAGTCCTGATCAAATGTCTATTTTCTCTACCGGGGTGCTTGTTGGCACACCCGTCGTATATTTAGTATTTAGGCATTATGGGTCGTCGGACGCCATTCAGGGGGTGATGACTCGATTGAAACGAAAGCCTTTTTGGCTGCGGATGGCGCGGCGAATCTCTGTTGGCGGAAACGATAGAGAAAGGGGAACGAAAGTGGCTTTTTAACGGGCCTGATGTGTGTTGCCCCGGCGCGTCATTGGTTAGGGAGGAAGTGTGATCGGGTGGCGTAAAGTCGTCCAAGAGAAGATTTCACCGGTAGGTTGCTTGAAAAAACCATCTGGGTCGGTTAGTTCTATACGAAGATTTTCGTGTCTTAATGACTTTCGCAGCGAACTGTGCGGCAGGGAAGATTCATGGCTGACAACGAACGTGACGAGGCGGTTGACGAGGCACAAAAGCGTGAAGCCAAACGAATTTTGCTGGTTGATGATGACCGAGAGATCATCGATGCGATGCGTTATGCGCTGGAATCAAAGGGATATGACATGCTTATCGCGCGCGATGGAAACCAAGGTCTGGCGATGGCTGAACGTGAGGATCCCGATCTTGTCATTCTTGACATGATGATGCCGAAACGGAGCGGCTTTTTAGTCTTAGAGAAACTGCGTCGGAGTCGCCCCGTCCCGGTTCGCATTATTATGATCACTGCAAATGAAGGAAGTCGCCATAAAGCATATGCAGAAATGCTAGGTGTCGATGATTATATTCGGAAGCCATTTGCGATGGACCGGTTGTTGGAGAGCGTGCACCGCCTCTTGGGCGATTGACTCCGCTTTTCATGCGGGACGCCTCTTGGCTTGAAAGCGATCCTTGCCAGATCCGTTGGACACTCTCTGGAGCGAAACAGGGTAGGGCAGATGCTCTGTTTTTTCCCCCACTTTTGTACGCTCAGTGGGATCTGTTAGACTGACTCAAAGAGGTGTGTGACAACGCGCGGATCGACCAAGACGACTGCGACATGAGGAATCCGTTCTCTTCTAGAGGAAAAAGCTTCGATTCTGGCGGGGTTGTGCACTGATCCAAGGGCACGCAAACTGCGACCTCCTCTGCTGAGGGGCACCGCTTATAGGGCACGTATTGATTGAGTTTTGGAGTTAAAAAATGAGCCACGGACCACCGCATTCTCACGAGCCGGCAGCCATTTCCCTTCAACCCGACGAGGGATGGCATTGCAGCCATTTTTACTACGCGTTCGATCGCGGAGTGTTGGCATCAATGCACGATGCCGCACACGCTGACGCGCGGCGGGAAATCCTGGAGATTTTAGATCCGGAAGCTGCCGAAGCTCCTGAACGCTTGCAGACGAGCGTCGTGGCTGGAGATAAAGCTGATTTTGGTTTGATGTTGATGGACCCTGACCCGCTTCGAATCGAGTCGGTCAATCAGCGTTTGCTTTCCAGTCGCTACGGTCCAGCGTTGAAACCGTGTTATTCGTTTGTTTCGATGACCGAGATCTCCGAGTATGTTCCTTCTTTGGAGCAATATGCAGAACGGTTGCGTGCAGAGGGTGAAGAAGAGGAAAGCGCTGGTTTTAAAGCCAAGATGAAGGCCTACGAGGGACGCCTGCCGGCGATGAATCAACAACGCCTGACCCCAGAATTTCCCGCCTGGCCAGCGACATGTTTTTATCCCATGAATAAAAAACGCGAAGTTGGTGAAAATTGGTTTTTGACAGAGTTTGACCAACGCAATCGATTAATGGCCGAGCATGCCCGCAGTGGAATGCAATTTGCTGGAAAGGTATCCCAGTTAATCACCGTTGGTGTTGGATTGGAAGATTGGGAGTGGGGGGTAACCCTGTGGGCTCGTAACCCACAGTTTCTGAAAGAGATTGTTTACAAAATGCGTTTCGACGAAGCGAGCGCTCGTTATGCAGAATTCGGTCTCTTTTATACAAGCTACATCACGACCGCTGTCGAAATGCTGAGCCACTGCCGAGTGGGTGTTTAGACCGTTCAATGAAGTGGAGTCGGGATGAGCGAAGGATTCAAGTTGCCAAAACATCCTCGTTCGGGCTATCAAAATCCCTTCGAAAATGTTCGAGGTCAGAATCCTTTCTCCGATGGAACGAATGATCTCGGCACAGTCAAAGGTGTTTATGATGCGCCCTCTGGAATCGATGCATCTAGGGAGTTCAGCGAAGATTACGAAGTGACTCTAGAAGCCCGTGGCTGGCGTGTTTGTATTCTCGGTGTCTTGGGTTTTTTGGTGGCAATTTGTGGTCTCATTGGGGCCATAATTGCCGAGGTCGCGAATTACCGGGCAGGGGAGATCTGGGTAATCGGTTTTTTCCCGTTCTCTGTGTTTAGTATGGTATTCAGTTTTCCCGCCTGGCATATGGGCACGAGCGATTTGCGGGCCATGATGTTTGGTGCGATGCGCAAGGACCGTTATCGCGTGACTCTCTGGGGCGCACGGCTTGGGGTAATCGGAATCAGTATTTCTATCCTGAGTGGTGCTTTTTATTTTACCCGTCTAGTTCTGGCTATTGTCGGTACTCCATGAAGATGTCTCGGGCGTCTTCAATGAATTGGGATTTCTAAGAGAAATTCGGCGCCAGACGTTTTGTTTTCCAGCAACGTCAGTCGACCGCGGAGTTCTCTAGCGAGGCGACGACAAAGGGCTAACCCAAGCCCCACGCCGGGGGCCGAAGAAGCTGCCTGATCTGCCGATTTAGAGAACGGATGAAACAGACGTTTACTCTCTTGAGGCGTAATTCCAGGTCCGAAATCTCGCACGCAAATTTCAAGGAACTCGGCGTTGCGACGACAAGAAATAACAATTTTCTTAGTACTGGCGGAGCCGGCATACTTACAAGCGTTGTCAACGAGATTGAAGAGGATTTGTTCAATTACTGAAGGATCCGTCGAGAGGGAGTCGCTGGCACAGGCTTCGTCCAAGTGAACCTGAAGTTCCATGCCGGCTGTCATTGCCCGCGTTTTTAAACGTGAGTTGTTGCGATGTAACAGATTTCTCACGTTCACCGATTCATAGTGACTTCTGCGGTTTGTGTTTTCAAGCCGAGAATACTGCAAAACGTTTTCCACCAGGTGAGATAGTCGCTCGGATTCGATTTGCAGTGTTTTGGTGTATTCTTGACGTTGATTTGGGGATGAAATCATGTCATCTGCAAGCATTTCGGAATACATGCGAAACGTTGTGAGAGGCGTGCGTAGCTCGTGGGTAACTGCAGACACAAAGGCTGCACGGCGCTCGCTGAGATTCATGACACTGCGCACAACAAAGCCGACGGCCAGGGAACCTAGGACCAAGCATGCCCAGGCAAACCAGAGGGAGACGTGGAGCGGTGAAAGAGAAGATGCTACAGAGGAGCCGCTGTCCGGCGCCGCCAGGTGATGTGCCCATGCCGGCGGCGGGGTGACAACTTCGATGGGAAGTGTCGCCAACATCCGGCCAGCGGGTACTCTGGCGGCAGGGAAGACCGGGGTTAATTCAATGTTTGGCAACAAATCGCCGACTTCCTCCAAGAGCAGAGCACGGAGTTTCTTCCAATTCAACCAGCAACCCTGAATGAGGATCTGGCCGTCTTTTTCCACTCGTCTCGCGAACAGCAGGCGATTGTTTAACCACACCGGTCGGCTCACGCCTTCTAGAGGATTTTCGACAACCGGGTTCAAACGCTGATTGTCGTCCGCAGGCATACTGTTTTGGGAGTGGTATTCATGCCGTAATTGTTGTGTGCGTTGACCGATGGCGAACTGCTGGGTTGCGCGACTGCGTTTAGCAAAGCTGTCTTGTCCTCGTGACTGGACATATTCCTCAGAGGAAAGAATACTCTTGAGACTTGTCGAGGAATTGCGTTCTGCGGCCAATTTTTCTGATAGGGGGCGGTTTGGCTGCTGTGAAGCTGTGGCGGGAGCCCTAGATGGATCGACGGGCCTTTCAATAGGAGTGACGCCCAACTCTTGAAATTTAGCCGAATTATGGATATCCAAAAGATCTCCATTGTAATTCATGGAGAGATTGGAGGTCCAGGGAACCGCTGATACGGTTACTGACGGCAAAGATTCTTCCGAAAGTAAGTCGAGCAAGTCGTTGTAGGTGACTTCTGCTTGTAATTTGGAAAGTAACCGAGCGCTGTTTTTAATATTGTCCGGGTCCACACCGCAGACAAGAGCTTGCTGCAAAAAGTGACCGCGAGGATTTTGCGGTGAGACCCAATGATTGTCAGGAGTTAATTGAAAATGCAGCAAGACGAACTCAGAGGGCTGTACCAGGAGAGGAGACGCCGTGTGACGTTCTGCGGCGGGTATGGTGTGGTCAAGATAAAAAGGTTCATAAACGAAATGTGGACGCGTGGCCTCCTGGGCAACGAGTGGCGTCAGCATCCAATCCATGCGCCACAAGGAACTACTGATCAATTCTTGAAGTTCGGCGTGATTGCGAGCAAGGTCGGCTTCCTGTCGGGCGAGTGCCAGTCGTTCGTGACTCCACTTCTGCTCGCGATCTAGCTGGATAATCGATTGGGTTAACCAGATCATTGCTGAGGTAGCAACGAACAGGAAAACTCCAAATACCAACCAGATATGTAGAGGTCGCTTCATCGTCGAAATTCTCAGAATGCGTTCTGGGGCAGTGTTTACGAACGGTGTTTACGAACGGTGCGACGAATCATCAGGAAAAGTAAACATATAACCTTTGCCACGCACTGTGAGGAGGACGTGAGAATCTGTGGGGTCATCGTTGAGTTTTTCGCGTAGCCGGGCTATATGCATATCGATAGTCCGAGTGGAAATGCCTTGCGGGTTGAGGCCCCAGACATGAGAGAGTAGCTCATTGCGGGCGACAGCGCGTCCTGAATGGATAGCCAGGTAACGCAATAATTCGGCTTCCTTCTCAGACATCTCAGCGCGGCTTCCCGCCTGAAGGCGAATCTCGCGGCGAGAAAAATCTACCGTGCCGCCGGTAAAATGAATTTGGGTGATGTCGGAAGGACGCTCAGGGGAACGTCGCAGGACGGCTTCCACGCGCGCCAGCAACTCCTTGACACTGAACGGTTTGACAACATAATCGTCCGCGCCTGATTCCAGGCCCTGGACGCGATCTTTTTCTGTTCCTTGCGCCGTCAGCATGATAATAGGTACGGTAGGATGATCTGTCCGGACGGCACGCAAAACCTCAGCACCGCTCGTTCCAGGAAGAATAAGATCGAGAAGCAGCAAGTGGTATGATCGAGTTAACGCCATTTGGAGTCCCTCGTCACCCGTAGCAGCTTGTAAAACGTGGTAGCCGGCAAAGGTAAGACTGTCGGCAATTCCACGTCGAATGGCATCGTCGTCTTCGATGGTCAAGATAGTACGTTGTGTCATGAATCGTCAAGAAAAGCGTTGGGGGATGGGGCTTCGAGGATAGCCACAGACAACGTGGGTTGACCACGTGCTTTGATTTTTATCCCGTTTCACTGCCATTCTAGAGTCTGTCTTTACCTCAGATTGTAAATAGTTTGTAACGAGTCATAGAATGCTGACAATAAGGATGCCTTAAAGACATTATGTGAGGTCCCGCGATTCCGAGGAAATTGTCCTCTACGGGTTCCCAGTGACGGTGACTAGATGTCCAGCAAGGAATCAAAACTCTGGTCACCATAGTTGCCAGTTCGCATAATGGTTACCGACTTTACGGTAAGCCATCGTTACTTGGAATCAGCTTTGGCCTGGGCCTCTTGCTTTGCCGACAATTCGGGATTTGGCGTGGCGTTTCCCGGCTCCAGATTCAGCATCCACTTGACGCCACCGAGTAAGGACTTCATGTAGGTCGGGTTGGTCCAGACGTCCTCCCGATGTCCCAGGCTCATGTGCATGGCTTTCCCTTTGCCGTAATCTTTGACCCACAAAATAGGTACGTGATAAGGCTCTTTTAATTCGGTTTTTGCCATGTTGAGGCTCATCAGGACACGAACTTTTTCTGGTTGCCAATTTTTGAATCGATAGATTTCATCCTGGATTACAAATTCTTTACCCCAGGGCTGGCTTGCAGGGTGGTCTTGATCATGGACGGTGATGGTGACGGTAGAGTTAAGATTCCAGGGATGCCCATTGAACGTCCCACCAATCATGTCCCAGTACGGTTTGTAATCATGAAACGTGTCGGCTGCGGAATGGGTCCCGATAAAACCGTGTCCTTTTTGTGGCAACCACTCATTGAAGAAATAGTCGAGGTCCTCTTGCTTAATAGGAAGCGTCCCTGTGGTGTAAAACAAGACGAGGTCATAGCGTTGGAGGTTTTCTTTGGTGAAATCTTTGGCGCAATCCTGGGTGCAGTCAGCCCGGAAAAGGTTGCTGGAAATTCCTAGCTCGGTGATCGCTCGTTCAGCAGGCGATAGGTTGTTGTCTTTTCGCGTTACTGAACCATGGCGAAAGCCGGCACTCTGAGTAACCATTAAGAGTCGCGATGGTTCTGCAGCCAGTAAGGGAATGGCCGTGAAGAAGAAGAGGGCACTGACGACAAGATTGTAGACTTGCATGATGAGTTTCTCATTTCTCTGGAGAACGAATGTAAGGCTAATTACTTGAAGGTTTCACGTTGACAACCTGATTTGGTTTGCGGACATGAAGCCGAATGGGAAGGGATACTTGATTGCCTTCTACTTTGGCAACCGCGTGAACCAATCGCGTGCCTTCGGATACCCATGATTCGGCGCGTAAAAAGATCGTTCGATGAGTTTCATTTTCACGAATCAGAACACCGTTGAGTCCGATGTCTTCCACAATGACTCCATGTGGCAAGTTGTTGACATCAAATGATATGCGGTCGTTAAAGTCATGGCGTGCCACCCGCAATTCACAGGTCATCATGGTTCCTGATTCGATCGTAACATCGGCAATTGGGGGGAAGCTAAGGTCTAAGGGGGGCAAGGCTTCGTTGCTGACCGAAAGGCGAAATCGCCCAATGTTGTGTTGTTTGTGTTGGGTCGATTGTTCCAAGGTGAAAACCAATAAGGTGCCACCCTCGAAAGCGGGCGACTCGCTTAGTTCAAACTCAGCCCAGTGCGAGGTGTCGGTTCCTGTTCGTTTCACGGGATATTTGTCTTCCTCATTGTTGATCGCAATCGCCCAGCCGGTTTGCGGATCACCATCGATGGTATTTGTAATTGGCAATCCCGGTTGTGAATAATCGGCTCGCACACTTTCAAATTGCAACGCCATACTTTGCGATGGGTCCTTCAAGGAGATTGCTGTGACTTTGAATTCCGACAAAACCAGATTGCCATTATCGACGGCACGACCGGGTGATTTGGCGGGTAGGCTGTCATGGCCGAGGACGTCGAGCCGAATCGATTTGAGTTTAGGTAACGTGGTCATGGCCACTACTTGATAGGTATCGCTATCAGGATTGTCGCCACTGGCCAATAAGGAAAGATCGTCAAGCGTCGTCAAGGTGGTTCCCCGTGAGGATTTGAAAATCTGGGGCGCGAGGACCTGCCAAGGTCGGGAAGGTCGAGGCATGGCCAGAGCGGGGATCTTTGCCGTTCCGGCGGGCAACAGGTGAGCCACGACTTTTGCTGCTTCTGCACGCTTAACGGTTCCGAAATTATTGACTTCTCGGGTGATGGTCTTGCCTGCGACCTCTGCTGTGGCAATGACCTTGGTCTGGTTCCAGTTTGATTCATTGGGCGCCGGTGCGTGCGGGAGTGCGCTGACGACTCCCTGGGCAGTGATTTGGCCGGTTGAGATAACAATCGGGCTGGTTGCGACAAAGCCGGGCGGTAGGCCCGTGATGTCCACACGGATCGGGCCATGGAAGTTGTCTATTCGCTCGACATTGAGTGTGAATTCTTTTCCTCCCCCAGCGTTCACGACGGGATCGGCACCGCCAAGCGTGACCTTAAAGTCTGGCAAGGGGCGCCGAACGACTAGTTGATAAGCAAAGTCATCACCGCCAATTTCACGTACATCGCTGATGCGAACTAGGTACTCTCCTGCCGATGGTGCGACAAAAGTCAGTTGAGAGTCTGTTCCTAGCCGTCGCTGTGACTCATCGTCATTTTCAAAGAATAGGGGGAATGTGGGAAGGCCATTGTCAGGCAACGTGGTTCCGACCGGGTAGGGGACGACAATGTAGCATGGCTGGAAGAGTGGATGTGATCGTGGGCTGGTGTCAAAATAGCTGTAACGTTTACCTTGATTAGGAAAAAAATTGAAACCCGAATCGGGGCCGCGAGGTTTGCGGTAAAGTTTCACGACTTCGCCGTTCAGGTAGAGGTACTCATTGAGTTCCATTTCTTCCCAATTCGTCAGCCGGCAGTTCAGTTGGTCGGAATTAATACCGCGAAAGGTTACGGAGGAATCGCGTACCGCTCGCAGCAGCATTTTAGGAACGGGACGCCCGTCCGCAAAAAGAACTTCAAGCTTTGTGTCGGCCGGTGAGTCCAAACGTTCGGCATGCGTCTCGAAAATCCATTGATCACCCAACGCAGCGTGGAAACGAAACAGATCGACGTCCCTTCGATGCGGTTCTGTCACGTCAAAAAGCTTCCCTCGCAGAGAATGAGGTAAGGATGGAATCGGTGTGGCAGTCTCTGGACGATTGTTGGGCTCGAGTTCTGTTAATTGTGGTAACTGATCGATGGAGGGTTGGGCTCCGTAGTCGATCGTTTGTGTTAATTCCTGCCAGCTTGTTGTTTGCGCGTCCATGGATTCGGCTGATTTGGAGAGCGGGTAGCGGATAGTGCGTCCGTCTACGCGTCCTACGAGCAACGTGGTGTTGTCTGGCGAGATCGCCAAGGCAGGTGTCCAATCAAGCTGGCGTTCCAGTGAGTTGCGAATGGTAAGGTCTGCGGCATTCCAGACCTTGATTGTGCGATCCTCTGCGGACGTTACGAGGGAGTTTCCATCGGGCGAAAAGACTAATCGCAAGATAGCTGCGTCATGTGCAAAAACGGAGTGTTCCAGTGGGTTGGTCGCTTCTTGTGCGTCGGAACTGACGTGCCAGGTTCGAATACGATGATCGACACCCCCTGCGGCGATGCGTTTGCCGTCGGGTGTAAACGCGAGAGTGTAAAGTTCTTTTGTCGATTCTTTCAACGTGTCCAGTCGTCTTCCAGACGGAATCTCCCAAAGTTTGACGGTGCGGTCCGCGCTGGCGCTCGCCAGGACTTTTCCATCAGGACGAAAGGCAAGTGCTAGAACGGCTCCGTTGTGGCCTTCGAGAGTGGATAAGTGCTTACCGGTTGCCAGGCTCCAGAGCTGAATGGTTCGATCATAACCGGCCGTGGCCAAGATTTGTTTGTTCGGAGTCAATTGAGCGGCGTAGAGGCTGTCACGATGTCCGCGGAAGAGGTGTAACAATTTTCCACTGTTTGCATTCCAGATGCGGGCCTCGCCTATGAGGCCGGGTTCGCCAGCGGCCGCAGCCACGAGCTCTCCGTCCTGAGAAAATGAAACGGAATTGACATTCCCCTGGATGTTCTGCCAATCGAATTGTGCCGCGCCGCTCGAGAGTGTCGATAAAGTGACTCGACCATATCGTCCGGTAGCTAACCGGTCACCGTTGGAGGCGACGGCGATCGAACTGATCGAGTTGCGCACGGGGCTTGTCGGTTGAATCGCAGGTGCGATAAGCATGGTACGATCGGGGAGCTTGCCGTTCGGGCCCTGAGCACCCTGTTCGAGCCATGCCATTAAAACAGCGAGTTCGTTTTCCGTAGGCCGCGCTTCACCGGCTGGCGGCATCATGGGACGAGCAGCACCGGTGAGGACCCGGAGTAAACGACTCGATTCAATATCGTCAAAGTTAATGACGGCGCCCCGTTTACCGCCTTGAAGAATCGCCTGATAACTGTCGAGTTGTAATTTGCCAGCTGCATCATCGATGTTGTGGCAACCGACGCAATATTTATTCAAGAGGGGAGCTACCTGCTCTACAAACAGGTTGCCAGAGTCTTCTTCTGCAACACAGTGCGTTGACCAGGAGGTTATCGAGGTAAGGGTGACCAGTAAGCAGGAAAAATATTTCATCTTGGTACAATTCAGTAATGCAAATTAATGGTTAAAGAGGAACTCACGACTACTGAGGATGCTCCAGTAAAGGTCTTCGATGGCGTAACGACGATCATCTTGAGAGGAAGCAAGCTCGCTAGCGAGGCGTTGCCGTTCTGCGTCCGAAGGGTAGCGACTGAGTGCGGCGAGGTAAGCATCTTCGATGATCGCATCGTCGCTTGCGCCGCTGTCAAGGAGTTTTTGGATGACACCTTCGGTAGCTTCGAGTTTTGTATTAAGAGTACTTCCGTTGTAAATGTGGAACACTTGCGTCATGCTCGGTTCGTCGCTGCGTTCGCACTCACAAGTGATGATGCGTTCGGGCCGTCCGAAGGCTGCGAGAAAGTAGGAATCGATCGAAGCATCGGGCAGTTGTAGCGAACGGGTTCCTTTGGGATGGCCCGCGAACTCGCTGGGGACATCTGTAACCTGGGAAATGGCATCGAGTAAGACTTCCGCTTTGAGGCGGCGGGCGTAATAGCGTGAATAGAAGCGGGTGTCGGGTTGGTTTTCTGGTCGGGGGGTACTAGCACGCTGATAACTGGCCGACCGCAGTATTTCCCGCATGAGGATGCGAAGGTCGAAGTCGTTTGCCACGAGATAGTCCGCCACGGCTTGCAGCAAAGGTTCGTTACTGGCCGGATTGGTGACACGCATGTCGTCGACCTTTTCGACTAACCCGACACCAAAGAAGTTTGCCCAGATGCGATTGGAAATCGCGCGGGTGAAGTAAGGATTCTCCGCAGAGGTAAGCCATTCTGCAGCGTAAATGCGACGATCTGCGGTGGCATCGAAGGGCAGGGGCTCTGCGTCCAAAGGACGTGGTGGTTGCGGAGTTCCCGTGGAAGGTTGGATTAATTCGCCCCGCACGTCAGAAAAAATCACTCTTTGTCCCTCGAACGCGTTGTCTCCACTGACCCCCCAGCCTTTGCCACGTACGCGTGAGAAAAGATTGGCCATTCCGTAGTATTGGTCGTTGGTCCATTTTTCCAGTGGATGGTTGTGGCATTTTGCGCAATTGATCGAAAGGCTCATAAAAGCCTGGGCAACCGTTTCGGCCATTTCATCGGGACTTTGATGGAGCGCATAAAAATTTGCAGCGCCGTTTTCAAAGCTGTTGCCACTAGCCGTGACGACATCATAAACCAATTGATCCCAAGGCGTATTTTCCGCAACCTGGCCGCGTATCCACTTATAATAAGCTTGCACCGCCTTGGGCCGCAGGCGTTTGCCGGATACGAGCAAGAGGTCGGACCATTTGTAGGACCAGTAATCGACAAACTCGGGACGCGCGAAGAGTGTATCAATTGCCGTCTCTCGTTTGTCGGGAGCGGGATTGTTAAGAAAGTTACGTGTTTCTTGGGTTGTGGGGAGAACACCTAGCGTGTCCAAGTAGGCTCGCCGTAGAAATGTTCCATCATCACACAAAGGTGAAGGAGGGAGGTTGAGGCCCTGTAATTTGGACAGAATCATCTCGTCAATAAAAGTATGGGTCGGGGCGTCGGTATATTGGTCCGAGGAAATCTCGTTGTCATAGGGTACGGATAAAAAGGAGAGCGCGTTGTGATTCAGATACCATACTTTAATGCTCCCCTCTCCCGAGTCGCTGACTTCGACCATGCCGTGTTTTCCGACGCTCGCCACGCTACTATTGAGCGAAGTGTACTTTGCCCAGCGCGTGACGTCTTCTGAGTGTCCATCGCTAAAATGGGCGAGGACCACAAGTTGTTGTCGGTTGCTAGGTTTTTGGAGTGAGTATTGGGGATATACTTCAAGCCGTTCGATCACGGGATCATGTTCGTCAGGGCCCGGTGCACCCGCAGCGATCCATTCGGCTAAGACACGATACTCCGGCGAATCGATTTCGAAGCGGATACCGCCTTTATGTGATAAAAGCCCGGTGGGTTTTGTGAGGATGAGACTGCGTCCAGGATCATGAGGGATTACGCGGCGACCACGAGCTTGACGTGTGAGGTAAGCGTGATCCGCTGCCAGGTCGAAACCAAACAGGGTGAGGCGAAAACCTTTTTGACCAGCGCGGGCTCCATGACAGGCTCCCCCGTTGCAGCCGGCTTTGGATAGCACGGATTCAACATGATTTCGAAAACTCCAGGCAAAGGGTTTGTCTTGACCTGTGACTTCGACGGCAACGGTAGTCGTCATGTTGCCGTGAGTGGCCTGAACAGTAGCCATGCCGTTGCCTTGAGGGATCGCCATGCCCGCTTCGACAGACACGACGCTTTCGTCACTTGAGGAAAAGGTGACGTTTTCGTGGATCTGACCGCCAAAACGCGTACCCTCCTGTTGCTGAACTACGAGACGCTGTCTTGCTTCAATGCTGGAGAGGACAACTCGTGACGGAATGATCGCGATCGAATCTTCTGACCGCAGGCTCGTGGAACTGCCTATCGATAACAAGCTCAAGATCAAAAGTGGAGTAAGGCAGTGTGAGACACGGGGCATGGGTTTCATCCTTCAGGCACCGAAGATGAGTTGCGAATTCAGGTTGGAGGGCAGGCAGGAAACCGACGCGTTATGGCGCAGAGTACGTACCGGTACGTACAACGCGGAGGTCGCCGTGTTAAAAAAACTCAAAACAGCTCTTTGATTTCGTGTTTGCCAAAGTCGACCAGGGGAAACGGCCGCCCTGCAGGACCGGGTAAGGTGGTCTCAAGATCAAATCCCAGGCTGTGGAAGATCGTGGCCACGATCTCACTAGGATCGACGGGCCGTTCCGCAGGATAGCCACCGATAGGATCACTTTGCCCCACGACGCGCCCACCTTGAACTCCTCCGCCGGCGAAATAAACAGTCCAGCACTGTGGCCAGTGGTCTCGGCCACCAGCAGGATTGATTCGTGGTGTGCGGCCGAACTCTGCCAAATTGCAAACCAGTGTGTTTTCCAACAAGCCACGTTCGGTCAGGTCCTCTAAGAGTGCTCCGTATGCCTGATCATACATCGGGGCCACGATGTCCTTCATGCCCTCGATGGAAGTAAAGGGTTTTGAGCCATGAATGTCCCAAGTAATTTCGTCGAAGACAGTCAAAAAAGTGTTTACTGTGACAAACCGGACGCCGGCCTCGATCAATCGCCGAGCCAACAGGCAGCACTGGCCAAATCGATTCTTTCCATATTTTTCGCGGATCGCGGACGGTTCACGACTCAGGTCAAAGGCTTCGCGGGCCTGAGGACTTGTCATGATTCGGTAAGCGGCGTTGAAGTTGGAATCTAAGAGTTTGGCACTTTGGTTTGACTCAAAAGTTGTAATCGATTCTTCGACAATATTTCGCAAACGCCGTCGTCGACTGAGACGTGCTTCACCGATTTGCTCTGGTGGCAGCAGATCGGGAACTTTGAAATTATCCTGTGAGGGGTCTGCGTTTAAGACAAATGGATCGTATGCTTTGCCGAGGAACCCGGCATCTTGTCCGTGGGGTAAATTCCCTCCGGTCGATCCCATCGTTTCGGGGAGAATGACGTGGGCCGGTAAATCGGATCGTCGCCCTTTGAGGAATTCGAGAGCACAGCCAACATGGGGCGTGTTGATGCCACCGGTAAAGAGCCGGCCGGTTTGGAGCATCTGATGCCCCGTATCGTGAACCGCAGCGGCTGAATGGTAGCAACTGCGAACCAGTGAAAACTTGTCAGCATTTTCCGCATGGCGGGGCAAAATTTCAGAGATTTGTATGTCTGCCGATGCCGTACTGATGGGCTGAAAAGGGCCACGAATTTCAGCAGCCGCATCTGGTTTAGGGTCGAAGGTGTCGGGCTGACTTGGTGCGCCAAGGTTGAAAATCATGATCACGTTACGTTCATCATGCTCTTCACTTACAGCGCCATTCGATTTGGCCGCCATTAATTCTGGGAGCGTGAGACCGATGGCGCCGAGACTACCGACTTGGAGAAAATCACGACGGGGCATTCCGTCACAGGTACTGGCGGTACCTTTATCCGTTACGCGAAGCATGACCGTCCTTTGCTTGCGAAGTTACTGGAGGTGAGGAGAGGTAAAACAACCTTTTAAAACGCCCACTCAGGATACCATAGCAAGATCCTAATTTCAAACAGCCACGTGACTTACTGCGACTATGGAAGGGTGTCAGAAGGTTCTTTCAAATGGTTGAAAAATGCAGGGTTGCGGGATATCCCAAATTGCCGGTCCGTGGTGGCGTTTCCAGGAAACCGCAGGGCAGCTAAGTTCCGCCCGTTTCGGTTCGAAAATCAGCAGGGTCAGTGACACCCTAACGCCCATCAGCTGGGCTTGGCGCGTGCGGCTCTGTCCGGGCGTGCATGACGCTGGTCTAGTTTAGGTAGCCGTGGTCGCGCGTCGCTGCCGCTGTCGACTAACGATATTGGCTGCGATCGCTTCTTGCCCCAATTTCGCTAGGGGATTCTTGCTGGGGAGACGCGAGCAGGACTAACTCTTCATCACGGAGAAAAAAAGGAACGCAGGCAACCACCTCTAGCTCGGGTTCGACCTGCCTCACTTGTGGTGCCAGTGTTTTGGTTGTGATCAGATAGCCTGCAGGCGAGTTCTGGAGGAATTCATGTACTGTCTGCTGAGGACGCCGAGTCCAAGGATGACGCCGCACAAGTTTCGAGGAATCGCGTGGGTTCGAGTCGAGATCCAGAAGTAATTCGTGGATCGGTTGTTTCGCATAATAGACCCATGTCGATTCCAAAACGCCGTACGATGCGATTTGAGGGTTCCGACTTTGTTGACGAATCATTTCAAAAAGAGCGACGTTTTGTTGGTGGTTAGAGACGCGCGGAGCGGCAAAGCCAAACATGGTGGTGGTCAGGATAATGGCCGTCGCTGCCATCACAAAAGTTGCGGCGGTACGTCGTGCCCGTAGGACGAGAATGAGCCCCGCCACACCGCCAAGAAAGGGGATGAGCCCAATGGTTGCCAGCAATTCTTCTCCGGGTAACAGAAGATGGGCTGCGACGCCGACGCCGATAGCCATTCCAATACCGACGAGGATCAGTACGGAAAATGAGATGCATGGCCAAAAATCTCCAGCCAGGGATTGCCGTTGAACCCATTGCACAAGGAAGATTGCGAGTAGCAGGGCGACAGCGGGATAACAGGGGGTGACATAACTCGGTAATTTGGTTTGGGCCAGGGAGAATAGGGAAACGTAAACTCCAATCCAACAGGCCAACAGAGTAATGCCGGAAGCCCACGGGTGTTTTTGTTGCAGTCGACGGAGGGTATCGAGAGCTACAGGAATTGCAAAGATGGACCAGGGGAAACAACCGACCAAAATGGCGATGGGATAAAACATAAAAAAGCCGTTGTGATTCTCAAAACTTGTCGTAGCGCGGCCAAAATGTTCTTTCAGAAAGAAGCCGTAGAGGAAGTCGCCATTGGTTCGCAGGCCGACGAGCAGGTACCAAGGTCCTGCGATCAAAAAGAGCACGGCGAGCGCGGTCAATGGCCGCATGGACCAACAGGTGTTAAGAAAATGCGCCGGGCGAAAGCAGCGAAAAATGGTGTGGAAAAAAAGCTGGAGGGTATCTCGCCAGTTAGCTGGATTGGGCATCGATTGATGTTTTACTGGCAGACGTTGAATAAGGAGTGACATGCCAATCACCGCGGTTGGCAAGATGAGTCCCACAGGTCCTTTGGCGAGGAATCCCAAGGCCATGACGCCATACATCAGGCACGTCAGCGGCCAGCTGGGGAAAAGATGCTTGCTGCGACGGAGCTGGGGAGCCACATCGGAGGTGTCTTGATCCTCTGCTCGTCCGAAAGTGCCGAGCACGTAAATCAACACCGCTAAAGTACTCAGAAAGATCAAAGGTGAATCGGGGGTTGCGGCGCGCGCCGCCACGTCAAACATGAGAGTTGTTGTAAGGATTACCGCAGCCCAAAGACCTACTTGGGGCCGAAAGAGTTGGCGGCCGATGTGGTAAGTGGCAAAAACCGTCCCGACGGCTAAGGTCGCGGACCAGAAGCGTGCGGCAAACTCATTGAAGCCGAAGCTTTCATACGCAAGCATGATTAGCCAATACAACAGGATCGGTTTTGCGTCACGTAGTTGGTCGTTAAACATTGGAACGACCCAATCACCACGTGCCAACATTTCTTCTGCACAGCCAGCATTTCGTGGTTCGTCGCGATCCCAGAGCAAGGGTTTGCCAAGATTGGTAAAGAAGACGGCTGCAGAAATGACCAAGATAATGGCGTAATGGAGTGAGATTTGTTTCATGAGAGGTTTGTCGACTGGAGGGAGGGCGGGACCTCGGTAGTGTACCTGGCAAGGTTTCTACTGGATGGTGGTTGGATGTGGCAACGGCAGTTCGTGCTAGCTTGTTGGTGGAGGGTAGGGGAGTTGGTGTTGTCTGGTCGTTCGGTCTGCGATACGGTTGCCGCATCATGCATGCTCTGCCAGACAATAGGTTGCCTTCTACTAGACGTTTGCGGTTCCTGGCCGTGGGATTCTTCGTTGCCGCAGCCTTGGCCATGCTGGTGGACATGCCGATCGCTCGCCTTACGGCTGCAGGAAAGGTCCCAGGTGACTTGCGACGCTTGATCGCCTTTTCGGAAGTTTTTGCGCATGGGATGGGGGTCCTGATGATCCTCTTGGCGATGCATGTTTTAGCGCCTGCCCGGCGACCAGAAATACTACGTTTGGCATGTACTGCGTTCGGAGCTGGTTTGCTGGCAGTTTTGCTGAAACTTGTTGTTGTTCGAATGCGACCACGTGCTGCCAATCTGGACGTTCATGTGTTGGATACTTTCGGCGCATGGTTCCCACTGTTCAATGAATCGGTCGTTTCCATCGATTCTTCAATACAAGCGATGCCTTCGGGCCATGCGGCAACGGCGGTGGGCCTAGCGATTGGTTTGGTGAAAATTTTTCCACACGGTCGATATTTTTTTGCTGGCCTGGCTGTGCTGGCAGCAGTACAGAGGATCGATTCGTCTGCGCATTTTCTCAGTGATACTTTGGCAGGCGCTGGCATTGGTTGTCTCGTTGCAGCGGCAATGCACGACGTGGGGGGGGTGGGCGCGCGTTTTGATCGGTGGGAAAAGAGGACGCATTGACGTTACCATCGACCTGATTTTAATTCGCCTCTACAAAGTGCGCGGTCCGGAACGTAGGAGAATCTTGGCGAGTTGTGAAGCGTAACTTGCCGCAAGGCCACCGAGGCGATACCTTAGTTTCGGCAAAAGGGGCCGAGATCAAGGGCTGAGTGAAGATGGCGAGGAGGAATCGTGATGGGTTCTAAACTAGTATGCTTAGTCGCGTTAATTTGCAGTGGGCCTGCGAGGGGCGAGACACCCGAGGAACGCCCATCAGAACGCTCGTTCCACGAGATTAGCCGTGAAATGCGTTCGTTGTTACGCGTGGAATCGCTGGCGAAAATGCCACTGGAAAGAGCTGCTGTGATTAGGGATATGTGCAGGTTATATAGGGAGTTGGTTCGTGACCCACGTTTCGGTGCGAGCACTACATTGGCAAAATATCGAGCGAAGTTATGGGCACGTCTGCAAAAGATTGAAAAACAGTTGCGACGTGACTTGGCGCGCCAAAAACCCGTCAAGGAACCGTCCGATTTATCACTTAATGAGAGTGGCCTTTCCGTTTCGGATATCACGACGGATAGTCTGGAAAACCAGATGGGATTGATTGGGGTTACCCTAGGGGGTGTGGCGGAACTGCTGATGAGGAATGCTGGCGCAGCGGGCGGTGCAGCGGTCCATGTCCAAGCTGAGAACTTGATTGATTTGATTCAACGTACCATTCATCCCGATCACTGGGACGTTCATGGGGGTCCAGGAACCATCGTGTATTTTGCCCCTTTGCAAGCGCTTGTCGTGAGGGCATCTTCGGAAGTTCATCGTAACCTCGGTGGAGGGCAACGGTGACTTGGTCGGTGTTCCAGTTCCAGCTTCTAGGGGGCGTGGTTTGAATCAAAGGTCGCCTTATTTGCCCTCTACGCCGTGTAAGAGTTCTTTTATACCGGCGAGTTTTTCGTCGCTTAGATAACAGTAACGATTTACCCAGATTCCATCGGCACCGTTTTCCAACGCTAAGCGAATTCGTTCTACGACATCGGCAACTGGCCCATAGCTATGGGCTAATACGTAGAGAGGGCAGTCTTGAGTCTGGCTGCGAGCTGCTTCTATTTTGCGAATTTGTGCGGCGGCGTCGATGGGATGGGGCTGGTTGGGTGGTGGGTAGCGGTAATCGGCAAGGTGCTGATAATTTGCTGCGTTGGAGAGGTCCAGCACGTGCACCAAAGTATGCACGAGATCCGTTTCCGTGATCTCAGAGTTTTCCCGCAGTATTTGCGTGCCGTAATTGTTCAGCATCATGGCCCAATGCATGCCGTAGAGCTTGACGCAGATGCCCTGGCAATGTTTGGAGGCACGTTGGAAATCGAGTCCCGTGACGTGTGACCAAGGTGGCGGAAAGGCATGTGCGATTAATTCCATCTGGTTGCCACCAGCTTCATCCATGGCTTGCCGAAAGCTTTGTAACAGCTCTTCTACCAATCTTGCTTTAAAATCAACCCAACCGAGCAGCCCAGGGAATTGACTTAGGAAGGAACGTAGGTCGAGAGCCCGATTCGTTGGATCCTCACCCAATAAATGTACTAATTCGCTGCTAGTCAAGTTGTGATGCAAGTGATGATATGCCCCAGCCACGTCGCGTTGGATGGATGCAAAGTCAATTCCCATCCGTTCTGCCGCCGCCTCAGCATGATGACAAAAGTCAACGAAGACGGAATCTAGTTCATAGGGTGGATACTCGGGCCAGTCGAAGCGAATGCCATCGATCGAGGGATATTGTTGACAAAGGTCTGAAATCAAGGCCGCTTGATAATCGAGAATGTGAGGGCTCGCCAAACTGCCATTATTGGCGACGCGATTTTGCGGGATCTTACCCGAAGGAAGTCGCGGTAAGTCATCGTTAACGGGTCCACCAAATTGCACTCGGTAACCAGGTGGAATGGCTGCTTGGATTTGAAAATAAACTTTCAGCCCGCGGCCCTGCGCTGCCTTAATAAAACGTTCGACGATCGGTCCTTCTCGGAGTGTGAGATCGGTGGCCTTGGACGGCTGATAACGCAGGCCCTGATATGAAAGAGAGTTTGGGACAAAACTGGGAGCGGTACGCATGAACAATTCATGCTGGCCCCACAAGGGGCGGTCTAGCACGCGCACGCTTCCTGCTCCTCCATCCAGAGGTGGTTCGCGGTGCCCCGTCTTTTCATCGGCTAACTCCATGACGTAGGGCGACGTGGTAACGGCCGTTGCTCCCGCCTGTTCCAGGTTGTCCAAGACTTGCTCGATCGATTCGTATTGGTAATATTCCGGCATCACAGTAATGCCCAGGAAGGGGCGTGGGGGCATGATGTCTCCGTGGAAGATGGTGGGAGGGATTGGCAAGATTAGGAACGAGTGAACTTATACAATCGAGCGGCATTCTCACCGAGTACCTTAGCTCGGTCCGTGGGGGAAAATGCCGCTAGCAGGGTGTTGGCGCGCTCGATGATTTTGCGATAAGAATGGCCACTGGAAGTGTGGTCGAACTCTCCGCCAAAAATCATGCGATCGAGCCCAAAGGCATCCGTGACTCGCTTGATGATTTGCTCGACCTTGTGCGCCGGCTGTGTGTGGAGTTCTGTTAAGGTAGAAAGTTTGATGACCGTGTTTGGGTACTTAGACCAGCGAAGTACCGATTCGTGTTCTGCGCGGGTTCCTTGGAGAGGCCGCCCAAGATGGTCGATGACGACGGTGGTGTCTGGAAAGTCGCGGATATAAGGTTCAAAGCCCGCTGCATATTTGGGGATGAAATGTAACTGCATGGCGAGTCCCTGCTCGGTCGCTTGTTCCCAGAGTTGTCTGAAGGCGGGTTTTTCAAAAGGCGGCAGACGTCCTGGGGTATGCGCGTGAACCCGCGCAGCGACTAGGTCCATGTGAGCTGCCAATTCAGGCAGTTGTTCGATCGATCCAGATTTTCCGGCAAAGACGAGAGCCGTTCCCTTCAAGCGTCCCTGCCCCACCGCGAGGCAATGTTTGAGATAACGGTGGTCATCTTGATACGGTTCGGGATGGACGATGACGCCGTAATTGACGCCGGCAGCGTCCATGCATCGCAGGAGATGTTCTGGTGTCGCCTTTTGCGGGGGCTGATAGGGGGCATCGGAGTGATACGGAAAGCGTGGAGCGTTGGGTCCCGCAAAACAATGGAGGTGTGTATCGATGAGCAGTTCGGGCAATGGGGCTGTTAGCGCGAAGGAATTTTCAGCCGCTACTGCCATCGAGGAAACGGTCGCGGTAAACTGTCGACGGGTGAGGGTCGGTTTCATGGGAGGCCGATCGTGGATTTGAGTGAACCAAAGTCTGGTACGGACTGGAGAAAACGAGCATTGTGTCATGAAAATCGACCGCATTGAACTATTTCACGTCGAAATGCCATTAATTTATCCTTGGCGGACTGCTTATGGTGAGGATGCTGCCATTCACGCCGTGATGTGCCGCTTGAGCAGCGGTTCGGTTGATGCCTGGGGCGAATCATCGCCGCTTGCTTCACCCTGTTACAGCGCTGAATGGGGCGGGGGAGCGTTTGCAGTTGCGCGTGAATGGTTGGCCCCAGCGTTGCTCGGCAGAGAAATTGAATCGGGAGGGGCTTTGCAGCAATTGCTGGGACATTTCAAAGGAAATCAGTTTGCCAAAGCGGCGTTTGACAATGCTTGGTGGGCCTTAGAAAGCAAGCTTTCAAATACGCCCCTGCATCGCTTGTTAGGAGCTCGACGGGATACGGTCACCATTGGCGCAGATTTTGGAGTCATGGATTCGATCGATCAGTTGCTCGTCGCTGTAGGAGAAGCCATTGATACCGGTTTTCCAAGAGTGAAGTTGAAGTTTCGTCCTGGTTGGGATATCGAAATGCTGGCTGCGGTGCGGCGTCAGCATCCGCAAGAAACCTTTCATATCGATTGCAATTCGGGTTATCGGAAATGTGATTTAAAGCTGTTTCAACAAATTGATCAATTTGATTTAGCAATGATCGAACAGCCTTTACCACACGATGATCTGGTAGATCATGCGTTCCTGCAGAAAACGATTACGACGCCGGTATGCTTGGACGAAAGTCTTACTTCGCCGAGACGCGCTGAGCAGGCGATGGAATTGCAGGCCTGCGGTTTTGCTAATATTAAGCCAGGTCGCGTCGGTGGCTTAACCAATGCTATTGCGATCCACGATATATGTGCTCGGTCCGGAATCCCCTGTTGGGTCGGGGGCATGTTGGAAAGCGCGACCGGTTCAGCGCATTGCATTGCTCTGGCGATGCTGGATAATTTTACCTATCCAGCCGACATCTTTCCGACCGCACGTTTTTATCGGGAGGATATGTCGACTCCACCCGTCGAGTTAGAGAAAGACGAGACAGGGACGCCCACCGTAAGAGCTTTTGAGGTTTTGCCGGAGCCCGATCCGCAGCGTCTAAAAGCATTGACGGTGCAACATTGCGAATTCAAGAGTTAAGCGGCTGAATCGCGTCTTGGTTCTTGGAAATAGATCTGGAGATTCTCGGACACAGACATGCAAATCACTGCCATCCGTACACATTTAATGGGCATCCCGGGTCCCGGTGGATTTGCACCGGCTCGAAACTGGATTTTTGTTGAAGTGGAGACGGATGCCGGGATTACCGGTGTAGGAGAAGCCACAACGGAATATCATGAACATGCCGTTGTGGCGATGGTGGAAAAACATTTTGCCCCCCTGCTTGTTGGCCAAGATCCGAGGCGGATTACCCATTTGTGGCAGCAGATGCAACGTCTATTTTGGTGGCGTGGTGGTGTCGTGGCCAGTAGCGCCGTGAGCGGGATCGAACAGGCTTTATGGGACATTACCGGCAAGGCCTTAGGGCAGCCAGTCCACCAATTGTTAGGGGGGGCCGTTCGCCAGCGAATTCGGCTTTATGCGCGACACGATCTGGGCCTGGCAAGCTTTGGGGAAGAAGCCCAGGCAGCAATGCAAGAAGGGTTTGATAGTTTTAAGTTTGGACCTGGACAGCATGTTCACCCGTACGACGATGAGGTGCAGGTAGACGTCGCCTTGGCGACAGCCGGCGAGATCCGTAATGCTGTGGGGCCAGAATGTGATCTGATGATCGATTGTGGCGGCATTTTTTCCTTACAAGCCGCGCACCGTTTGGTGCGGCAACTGGATGACCTGCAGATGTTTTTTGTCGAAGAGCCGGTAAACATGGATTGCCCGGAAGGTTTGATTGAAATGCGACGGGCGTTTCCGCATATTCGTATCGCTGCCGGTGAACGACTGATGACGCGTTGGGGGTTTCGTGAATGGTTGGAAAGGCAAGCCGTGAACGTCATTCAAGCCGATCTGTGCCATTGTGGTGGAATCGCTGAGTTATTGCGGATTGCAACGTGCGCCGAGGTCTACGATGTGCGGGTCGCTCCACATAATCCGTATGGCCCGGTAGCCCTGGCGGCCAATGCTCAAGCGTGCGCTTGCATGCCCAATTTTTTGATTTTGGAACATTGTCGTCATCGACCGTGGTTTAACGAAGTACAGAAATTTGGTCCACAAATCGACGACGGAAAAGTGATTCTGAATGATCGACCTGGGCTGGGCATCGAACTGGACTGGAACTATGTCGCCAAACATCCGTATCAGCACCTCTCCATCCGCAGCTTTGCGGATTCCGAGGGTGCGGTACCCCTTGTGTGAAAGAAGTTGCCAATGAAAAGAGTGGTTGTTACCGGGGCCAAAGGAGGGACTGGTCGATCAATTGTCCGGGAGTTGCGCAGTGCAGATTACGATGTTTTGGGCGTTGACCTGACTCCCTGTGGCATGTGGGAATCCGGTTATCGACAAGTGGACCTACTCGATGGTGCGGCAGTGCACGATGCGTTGGTTGGTGCGCAGGCAGTGGTACATTTTGGGAGCTTGCCGACTGATACATGGACCTCTTGGGAAGTTGCTTACCGTAATTTGGCGTTGGGCGGTTATCACGTACTACAGGCGTCGGCAAATCTTGGGGTGCAACGAGTTGTGCTAGCCAGCAGTCCAGAGGTTTACGGTCCCAGTGACCAGCTGAATTATCTTCCGGTCGATGAAAAGACTCCCATGCGCCCGCCCGGGATTTATGGTGCGGTGAAGCAAAATCTTGAGGCACTTGCTGCGAATTACGTGCGTTGGCAGCAAATGTCCATTGCGGCGTTACGGCCTCAACGGATCGTTTATGAGGGCAGTTACGAATGGAGGTTTCGTAAATTTACCCTTAACAACGCAGCGGCAGCCGACGCGCTCTGGGCGTATGTCGATGCCCGTGATGTCGCCACGGCGTGTCGGCTCTGGATTGAATCGGAACGGCAAGGCTTCGAAACGTTCAATGTGGCTGCGGATGATGTCTGCGTCGCCACGGAGACGCGGCAACTCGTCAGAGAATTTTTTACTCATATCAGTGACGTCCGAGTCGAGTTGGTGAATCGTCGGAGTCTGATTGATTGCTCCAAAATTAAGCAGATGCTGGGATGGAAACCGCAGTATCAGTGGGAAGCTATGGCGATTGAGAGCGAGACTGAAGGATTTTCCAAAGATCCGCCATCGCGCGCAGGAGGTGAGGAATGAAGCCTTTCGATCTTGAACAAGTCGTACATATCTGTGGTGTTGATCATCCAGAATCGATCGGTGTCGATGCGGACGGGGTGGCGTATACCACCGGAACGGGATGTCAGGTTTACCGGATTGATCCACTCGATAATTCTGTTCACCATTTCGCGACGACCTCAGCGCGCTGTCTCGGTTCAGTACTTGACGCTGTGGGAAACCTCTATGTGGCGCATACGGCGGGCGATGTCCTGAAAATTTCACAGCTTGGGGAGATCAGCGTCTATGGCACCGGGCCGCAAGGTCAGCCTTTTCTTTGCACCAATTACCCTGCCTTTGATCGCGGGGGGAATATGTACGTGTCGGATAGCGGCGACTGGTCAGGGGAGGTAAATGGCGGCTTATTCAAAATCCCTCCAGGCGGAGGGGAGGCAGTACGTTGGTATCCCGAGAAGGTCGATACTCCCAATGCCATCGCATTAGATGCCGAGGAGCAGTTTCTCTATTTTGTGGAGACGTTTGGCTCCAGCATTTCCAGAATTCGGATTCATGAGGATGGATCCGCCGGAGAATTTGAACGGGTGGTGCACATGCCTCGACACATACCCGATGGAATTGCCTTCGATGAGAACGACGACCTCTGGATTGCCTGCCACCGACCTGATGCGATTTATGTTTTCAATCTGAGATCCCGTAAACTCGAATTGTTTGCAGAAGATTGGAAGGGTGAGAAGTTGCGAGGTCCAACGGATGTAACTTTTGCAGGGCCTCAGAGGGATATTTTGCTTGCGGCGTCGCTCGATAATCTTGTCGTCCATCGTTTCGATCGAGTTGGCGTTTGTGGGTTAAAACTGAATCACCCTGAGTTGCCGGTGTGAATGCGGTTTCGAGTCAAGGATGTTGGTCAGAAAGGGGTTTAGATATGGGGCTGTCGAACTTCGAGTTGCGTGGGGTCGTACCGGTCATTCCTACCCCCTTTTGTGCCGATGAATCGATCGATTTTGATGGCGTAGCGTCATGTGTTGAATTTGCAGTGGAGTGTGAAGTGCGGGCCGTTTGTTTACCGGCTTATGCCAGCGAATTCTATAAGTTGAACGAATTGGAACGGCGGCAGGTGATTGAAATTGCCATTCAGGCAGCCGCAGGACGCGTGGCGGTAGTGGCTCAGTCAAATCACCCCTCGGCTCGTTGTGCGGTGGAATTGGCGGCGCAGCACGAAGCGTTGGGGGCCAACGTGATTTCCTTTGCGATTCCGCGACAATTCGCGTTGCCTGAAGCGGATGTCTTGGATTATTGCCGCAAGATTTGTAGCGCTGTCTCACTCCCCGTGTTGATTCAAGATTTTAACCCGGGTGGGGCGACCGTCGGTGTGGATTTTTCCAGGCAGTTGGTAGAGGACTGTGCCAACTTTCGATATCTGAAGCTTGAGGAGCCACTAATGGGAGGCAAAGTTGAGGCGATTCGCAAAGCAACCGATGATCGTGTGGGGATTTTAGAGGGATGGGGCGGAATGTATATGCTGGATTTGATTCCTGCTGGTATTTGTGGATTAATTCCCGGTTTAGGACCGGCAGATTTGTTACAAAAAGTTTGGAGGCTGGGGTCGGAAGGAAATTTTCGCGAAGCCCTGAAAGTTTTTCAGATAATTTTACCTCAACTCGTTTTCTCGTTGCAGAACATGGAGCTGTTTTTGAGAATTGAGAAAGAACTTTTGGCGGCGCGTGGCGTGCTCAAACCAACAAGTACGCATGTGCGCAGCCCGACTTGGACTCCTGATGAGGCGGCCCTTACTTACGGTTGCGAATTGAATAAAACGGTGATTCGTGCCTGTGAGCAGATTTTATAATGCCCGCTACCGAACAAACTGCCGGAACAACGATCTCTGAGGCAGGGACCGCGCGGCTTGCCATTGTAGTGCCGGTCGCTGTGATTAGTTTCTTCTACGCCTCCATCCTGGAATATGCTTTGCCCTTGTATTTTGGTGCGTTGGGTGAGGCCGCGGAAAAGGTGGGAGTTTCCTATCCAACGGAAATTTGGTCCGAGTTGGTGAAGTATCAAGTGACACCCTGGATCGTGGGGCCGGTTCTAGCAGGGCTATTAGCGCGACGTTACGGTGAACGTGTAGTGTGGAGCGGGGCATTAATAGGGAAGGTGTTCGTTCCGTTGGCATTGGCCGTCTCGCCGGATCCAACGACCATCAAAATCATCGCAGTATGGCAAGGTTTTACCGGCGCGATGATGTGGATTGCAGGTATTTCGCTTGTACAAATGGTGGTGCCGTCAAAGAAAGCTCGCTCCAACGCGCTGCTCATGACAGCTTTAGGGATTGGTAGCCTGTTTGGCCCTGTGGTAGGGAGATTTCTGCTCTATCGCGGACCCTTGGGTCCCCTGATCAGCCAGCAAGAGTGGTCGCTTTTAGGGGTCAAACTCCTTGCCTTGGAGCCGCTCACGGCACCTCCGCGGGTAGAAGAGTTTTACTTGATTTTTTGGGTGTTGATGGTGAGCACGTTGGTTTGTGGTGTGGTTGTGGGGCTCTGGGGACAACGGCCCGGGAAGTTCACCCGCGACAAAACCGATGATTGGAAATCAACCTGGAAGGATCTCTCTGAATTGGTTTCCGAGACAAGATTTTGGGCGCTCGTGATCGCTTTGGCTGTGTTGGGAGGACCCGTGTTTCAGGCGTCTAATCAATTTCTTCCTTATCGAGCCGAGGAGATGGGGTTAAAGTCTGGGGCGGCGGATGAAGGTTGGATCTGGTTGCAATTGCTGAAGACGTTGATGTGGATTCCCGGAGGACTTGCGATTGGCTTGTTGGCCGGCCGTCGCGTTGTCGGTCTTTTTGCGGTAGGGATTTTAGGTGCCTTCTCTGTGGCTGCCTTAAGTATTGGCTTAAGCGATACGAGTTGGATGTTATTTGCTTCGGTGGCGTGTTTTGAATTCGTGCGACAATTCATGCGCTGGTCTCATGGTGGTTATATGTCGGAGCACATGCCGACAAGACTGCGGGCGACAGCGATTGGCTGCACGATTACTTTTTCAGGGTTGGGAAGCACGATTTATGCTTGGCTAGCGGCTTTGTGGTGGAGTCCCCAGGAAGCCGATTTTCATGCTGCCGATCCATTTATGGCGGCGTTCGTGTTGGGTGCTCTAGGGGCTATTGGTTTGTTCTGTTTTGACCGTATTGTGCCGATCCGCCGAGCAGTCAATGAAACGCAGTAATGCAGGTCGAGTGGGAATTTTCGGAAAAACAGTTCAGCCAAGATTGACGTGACTAAGATGACTTGGCGATAAATGGTTTGCTTGCATGCGAACAAAGGCCGCATTGTCTTGGACCGAAGATGCGTGTTGCGATCGGATGCATCACCGGTGCGTCTTGAAAGCTAGGTGCGTTGTTGCCGTTGCGTTGATGAGCCAGAAGTAGCTTTTCGGGAGACTCTTATCGCTCGCAAAGCGGATTTGGAACTTCGATTTGAACTGAAAGTCGACGCAGTTTCATCGTGTGTGGCCTTGTGATTTGCACGAGGTTTGCAGATATAATGTACGGAGAAGGTAAGGTTGTTTGCTGGAGCCTAAGGGCGTGAAGCATGGTAAGGAGTGGGGAGTGAGATACTTAGCTAGGATACTTGTTGGCATTCCGATCGTGATTTGTCTGGCTTCTGACGCGGTAAGTGCTGGCGAGGATTTTGCGAGTCGGGTTCAGCCCCTCGTAGAGGGTTTTTGTGTCAAGTGCCACAGCGGTGAGGACCCGGCTGCGGGCGTGAGTCTTTCTGGAGATTTTTCGCCCGCCAATGTGTTGAAAGGTTACCGAACTTGGACGAAAGTGTTGGAGCAATTAAAGACCCAGCAAATGCCACCGGACGATGCAGAGCAGCCCGTAGGTGAAATGCGCGCTATGGCGGTCGCGTGGATTGACGACGTGATTAACAACATTGACTGTTCGGGAGAGTTCGAGGCCGGGCGTGTTACCTTAAGGCGTTTGAATCGTCATGAGTATCAACGAACCGTGTTCGATTTGTTGGGTGTTCATTACGAACCTGCAGCAGACTTTCCTGGAGACGACGTTGGTTACGGGTTTGACAGGATTGGCGACGTGTTGTCGCTTCCTCCACTGTTGATGGAAAAATATCTTGATGCTGCTGAGTCGATTGCGGAGCGAGCGATCATGGTATCACCTCGAGATAGTCTTGTGGGGGCGCGCATTGCTGGTGCAGACATGAAGGCGGCAAATGGGCGGGCACGTGGTAACGGCACTCGCATCCTCTCGTCAAACGGGGAGATGTGGACTGATGTGCAGATTCCGAAATTAGGCCGATTCGAGTTGCAATTTTCTGCCTTTGGCCAACAGGCCGGTGACGAAGTGGTGAAAGTGCGGGTCAACGTCGATGAGCAGGAAGTGCGGGTAGTGGAAATTCCCGCCGTGGAGCAGGAGCCTGGTACGTACATTGTCCCCGTAACCCTCGAGCCAGGTGCTCATAAAGTGGGCTTGGCGTTTATTAACGACTTCTATCAGCCGGACGCTGAGGATCCTGGACAACGGGACCGCAATTTGGGGGTAGTGCATTTAGAACTGCATGGACCATTTTTGACGCAAGAACAACTCCCCAAATCGCATCATCAGATTCTGCTGGCCACGCCCAGTGACGATGTTCCGATCGAAGAGACGGCCGAACTCGTGCTGAAGCAACTTATGCAACGAGCCTTTCGAAGGCCCGTGGAACCTGCAGAGTTGCAGCGTCTTGTAATGTTGGTGTTGTCGCGCATGGAAGAGGGTGAGTCGTTTGCGGGCGCGGTTCAGCTAGCTTTGAAAGTCATCTTGGTCTCACCTCATTTCTTATTCAAGGTCGAATTAAGACCTGGAATGGAAGAGGATTTTGCAGCTCGGCCGTTGAATGATTTTGAGTTGGCGACACGACTTTCTTACTTTTTGTGGAATAGCATGCCGGATGAAGAATTGATGGCGGCCGCCTCCGAAGGACAGCTTGGTAATGAGGAGACGCTCTTGCTTCAGGTGAAGCGTCTCCTCGATTCACCCCAAGTGGAGTCTTTTGTGCACGATTTTTCCGACCAGTGGTTGCAACTGCGTCTTCTCGAAGATGTTAGTCCGGATCCTGATCGTTTTGCCAATTTCGACGAGTCCCTGCGGGTGGCAATGCAGACAGAGACTCGTATGTTTGTAGCGGCAATTATCAAAGAAGACCAATCGATTGTGCGGTTGTTAGATGCGGACTTTACGTTTCTGAATAACCGTTTAGCTGAGCATTATGGACTGGCCGTCGAAGTTGGGGATGAGTTTCAGAGAATCTCTTTGGTGGGGACAGAGCGCGGAGGGCTCCTTTCGCAGGGAAGTATTTTGACCGTGACTTCGAACCCGACCCGAACCTCACCGGTGAAACGCGGTAAGTGGGTAATGGAAAATCTGTTTGGAGAGGTGCCGCCTGCACCACCACCGGGTGTGGATGATCTTGACGAAGAGGTGGCAAAGCACGCAGCTTCTTTGCGCGAGCAATTAAAAAGTCATCGGTCTGATGCGCGCTGTGCCGCGTGTCACGATCATCTGGATCCGCTTGGTTTTGCCTTGGAGAATTTCGATGCGGTCGGTGTATGGCGTACCACCGACGGCGAGTTGCCGATTGATGCATCGGGTGAGCTGAAAAATGGTGTTAAATTTTCAGGATTTGGGGAATTTCGACGACTTCTCGTCGAAAATAAACAAGAGGTGTTTTGCACCGCCTTGGCAGAAAAACTGCTGGTTTATGCGATTGGTCGTGGTTTGTCATACTACGATCGCTGTGCCATTGATAAGATAGTAGCCGCGGCAAAAGCCGACGATTACCGTATGTCGACAATCCTACGGGAAGTCGTGCGCAGCGTACCGTTTAAAAATCGAGGTGAGATTGCGAGGTTGGAATGAGTGTCAAAAAGCTTTCCCGGCGGGTGGTGTTGCGAGGCTTGGGAACCGCGATTGCGATGCCTTTCTTCGAGGCGATGATGCCTTTAGGGGTGACGCGCGGAGAAGTGGAGGCGGAGACTCCTCCGAATCGAATGGCCTTCCTCTACGTTCCTAATGGAATGCACATGCCGGACTGGACCCCTGTTACGGAGGGGCAGGATTTTGAGTTGTCGCCAACGTTAAGTGCGCTTGCAAACCACCGAAAACAAATGACCGTGCTGAGCGGATTGACCTTAGACGGTGCGCGGGCCCACGGTGATGGGGGCGGAGATCATGCCCGCAGTGTCGCGTCTTATCTAACTGGGGCTCATCCCAAAAAGACTGACGGCGCAGATATCAATAACGGCATTTCTGTGGATCAAGTTGCTGCGGAAAAGATCGGATCCCTGACGCGATTTGGATCGTTGGAGCTGGGGTTGGAACGGAGTGCGCCGGCCGGTCGTTGTGATTCGGGTTATAGTTGCGTTTATACATCGAATATGTCCTGGCGATCGGCAACATCACCGGTTGCTAAGGAGATTAACCCACAGGCTGTGTTTGATCGTCTGTTTGGTAGCGGCGAAAAGTTTGACGAGGCGCGAAGCCGTCAACGTCGAGCGCGAGATCGAAAAAGCGTCCTGGATTTTGCTTTGGATGATGCCCAGCAATTGCGTCGCCGCCTCGGTTATCATGACAAGCAAAAGTTGGACGAATATCTTTTTGCGGTTCGAACGATTGAACAGCGAATCGTGGATTCTGAAAAGTTGATAGGTCGTGAGGAATTTGTACCAGATTTTCCCAGACCTGCCGGAGTGCCGCGTAAATTAACAGAGCACTTAGAAGTGATGTTCGATTTGATGGCTCTAGCATTTCAAACCGATTCAACACGGGTGATTAGTTTTATGTATGCCAACGCGGGAAGCAATCGCGGCTATCCTGAGATAGGTGCTCCCGACGGTCACCACAACTTGTCACATCATGGAAAGGATCCTGAGAAGCAGGCGAAAATAAGTAGCATCAATCGCTTTCATGTGGAGCAATTGTCATATTTGCTCGACCGTTTCTCTGAGATTAAAGAACCGACCGGTTCACTTCTCGACAATTCGATGCTGATGTACGGTAGTGGAATTTCGGATGGGGATCGGCACAATCATGACGATCTTCCCATCGTTCTCTTCGGAAAAGGTGCCGGGTCCATTGCGCCGGGGGGGCATATTCGGTATGAGAATGGCACGCCTTTAGCGAATCTTTATGTGTCTTTATTAGATCGGATGGGAGCCAACGTCGACGCGTTCAGTGATAGCACGGCAGCCTTGCCACGGCTCTCTGGCTGATTGTGAAATGTCGCTACTCTTCTCGGTCCTAAGAGCTTAGCACGCAGATGCATTCCCAGGCTCGACAGTGCGGTCCCGCGTCGTCTATTTTAGTGCTTCGTGTGAGGGAGATGCATAACGGCCTTTGAGACGACGTGCGCGGTACAATAACGGTACGGGACGGGAAAAATTCTGGATGGCGATCGCTGGGATCGACCGACGACGAAACGCGGAACTACTTTCTTGATGTTACACGACGCTCTGTCAGCTGAGGTGGTCGCGTGCGATGCGGAGATAATCCGCATTCGCGGGGCGCGGGTTCACAATCTTAAGAATGTCGATCTCGATATTCCACGCGACCAATTTACCGTCATTACGGGTCCGAGTGGGTCGGGAAAGAGTAGCTTGGCGTTCGACACGTTGTTCGCTGAGGGCCAGCGACAATACGTTGAGACGCTGTCTATTTATGCTCGACAGTTTCTCGATCAGTTAGAACGGCCGGATGTCGATTGGATTGATGGTTTGCCCCCCACCTTGTGCATCGATCAGCGACGGGTTGCCGCAAATCCGCGAAGTACGGTGGGGACCATTACAGAAATTTATGATCATTTGAGATTGTTAATGGCACGCGTGGGCACCACGACTTGTTACGAGTGTGGTTCTCCGATTTGCCAGCAGTCGTTGGAGCAAATTCAAGATTCAATCATGGCTTTGCCGGAAGGAACCAAGGTTATGATTCTGGCGGCGATGGTGCGGGGACGTCGTGGCCAACATGCCGATGTCCTTGCGGAGATTCGTAAAGCCGGTTTGGTGCGTGTACGACTTAATGGTGAAGTGAGTGTACTGGAAGATATCGAAGAGTTGGAGCCGCGCAAACGTCATCATATTGAAGCGGTTGTTGATCGAGTGATCATTCGGCCGGGTTCTCGTTCTCGCATTGGAGAATCAACGCGTTTGGCTGCTCATCTGGGGAATGGTTTGGTGATCGCTTGCTATGCAACTGAGACTAAGGAGCCTGAGAGTGGCGAGCTCGTGTGGAACGATGAGCTGTTCAGCACGCTCTATGCTTGTCCGAGATGTGGCGTAAACTATGAAGAGATCGAACCCCGTACGTTTAGTTTCAACAGTCCCTACGGAGCCTGTGAGACGTGTCGTGGTGTGGGGGTGCGGACGGAGTTTGACCCAGAAATGGTGATACCAGATCGCTCTCTGTCTTTGGCCCAGGGAGCCATTTTTCCATGGAAGGGTTTGCCCGCCGTTGCGACAAAGAAACGTCAGCAGTTACTGGCGGGTTTTCTCAACCAAGCAAAACTTTCGTGGGAGATGCCTTTAGTAGACGTTTCTGATTCGGTTATGGTGGCCTTGTTGTATGGAGATGGCAAGGGGTTTCTGGGGCTTTTGACACTGCTGGAAAAAGAGTTTTCCACCACGACAAGTCAGCAGCGTGTTGCTCAACTCGGATGTTTTCGCGCGACCTCAAGTTGCCGAGAATGTGAAGGGTCGCGTCTGCGCCCGGAAGCCCGCAGCGTACGTCTTGCCGATCAGCGGATTGACGAAATAACCAAGATGCCTATCGATCGCGCCGAGTCTTTTTTTCGCGGTCTCAAATTTTCTGATGATGAGGAACCGATCGGCCGACCCATTGTGACGCAAATCCTGCAGCGTTTAGAGTTTCTCTGTAAGGTAGGTGTAGGTTATCTGTCGCTCGACCGGTCCGCAGATACACTGAGTGGCGGTGAGTTACAGCGTGTGCGTTTGGCGACGAGCATAGGTTCGGGCCTGGTTGGTGTTTGTTACGTTCTTGACGAGCCCTCGATCGGCCTGCATCCCCGCGATAACAATCGCTTGATTGACGCTCTTCGTGACCTACAACGTCAAGGCAATACGGTTGTTGTGGTGGAACACGACGAGTCGATGATGCGGCAGGCGGATCACTTGATCGACATGGGGCCAGGTGCCGGGGCCGACGGGGGCGAAGTATTGGCGGTGGGAACACCAGTTGACTTGCAGCATGATCGTTCTTCTCTGACGGGAAGGTTTTTGAGCCAATCGGAAACGATTCCCATTCCAAAGCGGCGACGACGCGTTTCGAAGTCACGCTCGATCTACTTAGAGGGCGCCTCCCTGAATAATTTGCGAGAGGTTTCCCTGCAACTTCCCTTGGGTGTTTTGACGTGCATTACGGGAGTGAGCGGGTCGGGAAAGAGTTCGATCATTAATGGTACACTGGCCCCTGCAATTTCTCGACGATTGGGGCATGTTGCCTCCCAGCCCGGTTCACACCGGAGTCTTCGCGGTGTTGCGCAAATAGACAAGTTAATTAACGTAGATCAATCGCCGATTGGTCGTACACCGCGCAGCAATCCGGGCACGTATACCGGAGTATTTGACGAAATTCGCAAAGTCTTTGCCAATTCTCGAGATGCGAAACAACGGGGTTACCGCGTCAGCCGCTTTAGCCCGAACGTCAAAGGCGGGCGTTGTGAAGCATGCCAAGGTCAGGGTGTACAAAAAATTGAGATGAGTTTTCTGCCGGATTTATTCGTGACCTGCAAGGAGTGCCACGGCCTAAGATTCAATCCACAAACATTGCAAGTTCGCTACCGGGGTCGAACGATTGGTGATGTTTTGAAGATGGCGGTTAATGAGGCAAGTGTTTTCTTTGAGAATTTTCCTGCAATTCATCGTGTACTTCAGAGTTTGTGCGAAATTGGCCTGGGATACGTCCCGCTAGGACAACCTTCCATGACCTTATCTGGGGGCGAGGCACAGCGGATTAAACTTGCTACGGAGTTAGCCCGCGTTGATACGGGGAGGACGCTTTATCTGTTAGATGAACCTACGATTGGTTTACATTTCACGGATGTGCGTCGATTGTTGGAAGTATTGGGAGCACTGATCGATCGAGGAAATTCGATTGTCGTGATTGAGCACAATGTGGATGTGATTAAATCGGCGGACTGGGTGATTGACATGGGGCCGGGGGGCGGTGAGCGTGGCGGCCAGGTGATCGCCGCCGGAACTCCTGAGGAATTGGTGTCCCAGGCCGAAAGTGTGACGGGACCTTCACTGAAGGCGGTATTAAGGGCTGGAGGTGAGTAGTCGAGCCAAAGCAAGGCCTGCCCAAACGGCTGCGAATCCAAGTGCCAGATTGGCGCTTATGCTGCCAAGTGCCACAGACCAATTTCCCGCTTCAAGGTGTTTCACGGTTTCATAACCAAAGGTGGAAAATGTGGTGAATGCGCCTAAAAATCCTATGGCGAGCGCATTTCGCCATAGTTCGGGAAAAGCGGTGCTCTGGGTTGCCAGATGCTGGACGATGCCGAGGAGAAAACAGCCAAGGACATTCACGATAAGCGTACCGTATGGAAAACCGTCACCGCATAGTCGCTGAGCCCAGCCACTTGTGGCATAACGAGCAATGGCACCGGTTGCACCGAAAACGGCGATCAAAAGGATGTTTTGCATGGCGGAAAGGTAACAGCCGTCAGCTTCGGCAGCAATGTCGCTCCGCAGCCCTTTTTTGCGGAATCTTTTGGAGTTTGTCGGCATCGCGACAAGTCCAGTGTTTTCAACGACTTGAAACATCTTCTGTGGTGGCCTAGAGTGAAATGTGAGGATGGGGAGGGCAGTTCGAGTCGCTGTAACAAGGGATAATAGCGATCGATGACAGTCGAAAGGGAGAGTACGATTGCTCGGCCAGACTAAATTTTGGCTTGTCTCAAGCTGACATGCGTCGAAGATAATAGATAGTTCTTTCGGCTGAAGTCTCGAGTGATTTCATTAGTTTGGGTGTGAGAGGTGGTTATGACGAGCGTGAAAAGTGCCGCTGGGGAACGGGTTTTAAATGGCGCTGATATTTTGGTTAAATCGCTTGTCGAGCAGGGTGTAGAGACCATCTTTGCCTATCCTGGTGGGGCAAGTATGCCCCTGCATCAAGCTTTGACAAGGTACTCGGATCAATTGCGAACCATTCTTCCGCGACATGAGCAGGGAGGTGGATTCGCAGCGCAGGGATATGCCCGAGTCAGCGGAAAGCCAGGTGTCTGTATGGCGACAAGCGGACCGGGTGCAACAAATCTTGTTACGGCCATTGCCGATGCAAAATTGGATAGCATTCCGATGATTGCAATTACGGGGCAAGTGGGCACCGCATCGATTGGTACGGACGCCTTTCAGGAAACGCCGATTGTGGAAGTCTGCCGTGGCGTGACCAAACATCATTATTTAGTAACGGATATCAATGATGTGCCGCGCGTCATGCACGAGGCATTCCACATTGCCACGACGGGGCGACCGGGCCCGGTGCTAGTTGATATGCCGAAAGACATTCAGTTGAATACAGAGATGGCATCTGAAGATTCGGCAATGAACCTGCCTGGTTATTCGGTGGATAACCGCAAGGCACAGCCGGAACAGATCAAGCAAATTGCCGCGGCGATCAAATTGGCAAAACGCCCTATCATCTATTGTGGTGGCGGCATTATTGCTGGCAATGCGAGCGAAGCATTGAGGACGTTCGCTCGGAAAACAGGTATCCCCGTTGCGATGACCGTAATGGGACTGGGGGCGTTCCCCAATACCGACAGTCAGTCACTGGACATGTTGGGGATGCACGGCAGTGTCTATGCCAATATGGCCGTACGAGACTGCGATTTACTGCTGGCCCTAGGCGTCCGTTTTGATGACCGGGTTACGGGGAAATTATCGAAGTTTGCGCGGCATGCCAAGATTGTTCACATTGATATCGATCCCTCAGAATTGAACAAGAACAAGGCTGCGCATATTCCTGTTGTCAGTGAAGTAGGGTACGCGTTGAGAGCACTGAACGAAATTGTGGAGCCCAAAACCGATATGCAAAGCTGGCTGGATCGTTGCCAGCAGTTAAAGGATGAGCACCCCTTCAAATACGATGACAGCTTCGACGGTATTTTGCAGCAGCATGCAATTAAAGAGTTGTCACAATTGACACAAGATCGGCGCACCATCGTTTCTGTGGGTGTGGGGCAGCATCAAATGTGGGCAGCGCAGTTTTTCTCCTTTCATTCGCCACGCACATTTCTGTCGAGTTCCGGCCTCGGCACCATGGGCTTTGGGCTACCCGCAGCAATGGGTGCTCAGGCTGCAGCCCCCGATGCTCTGGTCGTTGACATTGACGGTGATGGCAGCTTCTTGATGAATGTTCAGGAACTAGCGAGCTGCTTCTGTGAGAAACTTCCGGTCAAAGTGCTCCTGCTAAACAATCAACATTTGGGAATGGTTGTGCAATGGGAGGATCGCTTTATGGGTGGTAATCGGGCACATACCTATCTAGGCCCTATTGATCATGCAGAGGCAAAAGGGCGAGGCAGTGGACTCTATGCGCAGGATCGGTATCCGGATTTTGTTTCCATTGCGCGGGGATTTGGCTGTGGCGCAGCGTCGGTGAGTAAAAAAGGTGATCTCGGGGGCGCTCTGGAAGAGATGATCAGTTCGGATGGTCCCTACGTGCTGGACGTGCAGGTACCGTATCAAGAGCATGTCCTGCCAATGATTCCATCTCAGGGCTCCGCAGACGACATGATTACCGAATGAAGTTCACGCGGGGGGGACGTCGGAGAGCCCGATTTTTTAGATCGCGATAGGTTCTTGCGAGAATTTCTTAGCTGCCTCGGATGTCGACGCCTTCAGGAGCCGATGTTTGGCTGGAGAGTCCGTCGGGGCGGGGTACGCATAAGAGCACTCTGGTAATGCATTCCAGCATCGCAGGAAATCCAAGTTGCGGGGAAATGAGGGACTACTTCTCAGGCGGGTACTTAATTGGTTCCTGCGTGTTTTAAGTATCGACTGGCCTACCAGCAACGGTGCCAGCAATTACCTGTGGCCGGTTGCCGCGCGCTAAGTGGTCTGGCTTGAAGGTCGGCAGAACTGCAGGGCTGAATCAAGGATCAGCACAACGTTCTCTCGGCAACACCGCAGGTGCGTGTGTAAGGAGGCCTACGGTTGAACTTCGGCAGGCAAGCCCCTGTTAGGGTGTTGCGTCACCGAGCTGGGACCTATTCAGCTAACAGGGAAGGTATCCGGAAACCGTTTTCAGTCTCGTCGTGACGTCCACATTATGCATCGACATACTCAGGAGAGGACTGGGTTCGGAAGCCTTGCGGCCCGTGCCTCTCTGTTTCGGCAAAACGTGGAGAATGACACGGCATAAGGACTTGCAGTACAATGCCATTTGGATAGCAACTGGTTAGGGGGTTAAAGAGGGAAGCGATATGTTTCGATGGGCAATACATTGGCAGATTCTGATCGGCATGGTCTCTGGTGCAGTGATTGGCATTGCATTGAACATGTTTGCGAGTGACCGCCGGAGCGAGTTTTCCGAGGCAGAACTGCCGGGCGGACTTCAATCTCTTGTCTGTCATGACACCACGAATCGGGTTCAAATAGAGATCACTGACGCAAACGGTTCAACGCGGTCTCTTGTGGTGAGCGGGGGGAGCGATCGTGAGGAATCCTTTGCGACTCTGGCAGAGGTCAAGAAGGCGGATCCTGAAGCTTACGCTTTGTTTCAAGAATGGGGGCGATCGCGTGCGCGGTGGATTGGAGATGTTAGCCGAAAAATCGGTGGATTGTTTCTCCGTATGTTACGGATGGTTGCCGTTCCTCTGATTGTGGCATCTTTAATGAGTGGCATTCTGGGTCTGGGGAATGCAAGTCGATTAGGCAGAATGTTTGGACGAACGTTAGGCTATTATATCTGTACCAGCCTGCTGGCGATTCTCACCGGCCTTTTGATGGTGAATCTGATTCAGCCAGGGAGTGGTGGCACAACGCATGGCCAACCGACTGAGAAACCTCCGGTGTCCGGCGATATTGGTGATGTGCTTTTTAACCAATTGGAAACCATGATTCCTTCGAATCCGTTGGGCGCTTTTACGGAACCAAACTTTTTGTCCATCATCAGTTTTACGATTGCATTTTCCATTTTTGCTTTACTGGTTGGCGGGAACACGGCAGAGAAAATTCGAGACTGGGCAAAGGTGAGTTTTGATGTGATGATGGCTATGACGCTTGCCATTATTAAGTTGGCACCGCTGGGTGTGTTGTTTCTCATGCTTTATGTGACGGCGACACAAGGTGTCGAAGTTTTTCGGTCTCTGGCGTGGTACATGGTGACGGTCATCGTAGCTCTGGGATTCCATGCGTTGGTGACCTTGCCCCTCATCCTGAAGTTCGTGGCAAGGAGGAATCCGGTGGAATACTGCCGGGCGTTGAGTCCAGCGCTACTGACCGCTTTTAGTTCGGCGTCGAGTAATGCGACGCTACCTTTGACGCTAACGAACGTTGAGGAACGTGCTGGCGTGAGTAATCGAGTGAGTTCTTTCGTCTTGCCGTTGGGTGCGACTATCAATATGGATGGCACGGCACTGTATGAAGCAATTGCCGTGTTGTTTATCGCTCAATTACTTCCGAATTATGACTTAGGGATGGCGGATCAAGTGATCATTGCGTTTACTGCGCTCTTGGCAAGCATTGGTGCTGCCGGGATCCCACATGCAGGATTAGTTATGATGGTTATTATTCTCCAAGCGGTTGGACTACCCATTGAAATGCAGGGGATCATTATTGCGGTAGATCGAGTTCTGGATATGTGCCGCACGAGCGTCAACGTGTGGAGCGATGCATGCGGTTGTGCGGTGATTGCTCGTTTTGAATCAAGTGGTACTGATGGAACTAGCCTGAACACGGAAGGCGAATTGAGTATCTGAGTTGCCTTAAAAAGATGCAAAATAATGGTCTTGCACATCTGCACGAGTGAGTTGTCATTGATATGATGACGAAAGCGTTATTGTCGGAGTTATTCTCTTGGATTCGGAATTACTGCTGAGGGTATGAATAATGAAGTTGAATCGCCGAAATTTTGTGAAGGGGACCGCAGGAGCGGCTGGAGTTGGTTATTTTGTTAACCCGGCAAAAGCAGTGCAGAAGGATTCTCCAAACGAGCGTCTGAATATTGCGGCAGTTGGCGCGGCCGGTAGGAATGCAGGAAACATCAATGGAGTCGCGACCCAAAATTTGATTGCCATTGCAGATGCCGATGCGAATTTGCTTGACAAAGGTTCGGCCAATTTTCCCACGGCAAGAAAGTATCGTGATTACCGCATTATGTTGGAAAAGGAAGAGGGGCGGATTGATGCCGTGGTTGTCGGGACTCCGGACCATTCGCATGCTCCGGCAGCCGCCATGGCGTTGCGAATGAAAAAACATGTCTACTGTGAAAAGCCTTTGACACACACTGTTCATGAAGCACGAGTGCTATCCGATTTAGCTAAGGAAAACAGTTTGGTCACCCAGATGGGCACCCAAATCCATGCTGGCGATAATTATCGTCGCGTCGTTGAATTGGTTGAGAGTGGAGCGATCGGTGATGTGCGGGAGGTGCATGTCTGGGCAGGAGCGAAATACACGGATGGCAAGTTTACCACCGGAACAGAAGCTCCAGCTCATTTGGATTGGGATTTGTGGTTAGGCCCAGCGTCACAGCGACCTTATAGCGAGGGAGTACATCCATTTGAGTGGCGACGTTTTTGGGATTACGGAACGGGTGCACTCGGAGATTTCGGTTGCCATTATATGGATTTAGCACACTGGGCGTTGGAGTTGCGAGATCCGGTAAAGATTGTCGCACAGGGACCTGAAGTCGATCCCGTCACTACTCCGGCATGGTTGATTGTAGATTACGACTATCCAGCGCGTGGCGACCTTCCTCCCGTCCATCTGACTTGGTACGACAGTGGCAAGACACCCAAGCTGTTGGAGACTTTGGATGCGAGCCAGCTCAAAGACCAGAACGGCGGCGGCATGGGACTTGGGGGTGGTCAACTTTTCGTTGGAGATAAGGGGTCTTTGCTATCAAACTACGGTCAACGTTGTTTGTTGCCGGCAGAGAACTTTAATGATTTTAAAGCTCCGGAACCGTACATTCCCAACTCCATTGGGCATCACGCAGAGTGGTTGAATGCCATCAAGAACGGGGGCACGACCACTTGTAATTTTGATTACTCAGGGCGTCTGACTGAAGCGGTTATGTTGGGCACTGTGGCGTTTCGAGCGGGCGAAGCAATCGAATGGGATGCGGACAACGTTCGCGTTGTCAATTCTGAAAAAGCACAGCAGTTTGTGCATAAAGAGTATCGTCAAGGTTGGACACTCTAGTGGGAAAACCTGCTGAGGTTTGTCAGAGCGAGGAGATGAAGGTGATCAGATCAGCTAATTCTTCCTGGCTTAAACTTCCTTGGCCGGTGACGATCTCTGGAGCATGAGGTCCCTCGAGTAACTCGTGCAAGGAAGTCGCACGGCCGTCATGCAGAAAGGCGGTTTTACGTCGAACGCCCTTAAGAGACGGTGTGTTGAAGTCTTGATACTCGTTGGATTCATTGTTGAGGCCGACGTCGTGATTGTGACCATCCGTTAGATAAGGACCGTTATGGCAGTTACTGCAGCCGGCCCGTTCACTAAAGAATAGGTCGCGACCACGTGTCATGGCCTTGTCAGCGGATCGCTCATCGGAACCAAGTGAGTTGGGTGGTGACTTGAGCGTCTTTAAGTAAGCAACCAGAGCATGAACGTCTTCGTTGGAAGGTTCTTTACCTAGCATTGTCGAGGTAATCGATTTTCTCATTGCCGCGGCGAAGTCGGTTTGCCAGCCATGCCAGGTCCAGGGTGCCGTTTCAACAGCATCATAAAGTGGTAGCACGGTTTTAAAGGTGAACCCTTTGTCGCCGTCGTTCTTGGTGTCCATCGTTGTGGCGTTGGTGCCACCGTCGTAATGACAGCTATGGCAACTGTACCATTGGTCGAGACTTCTTTTGGCATCGAAGAAAATGCTTTCACCGCGGCGCGCTAAAGATGTTTCGGGCTGGTTACCAAGGGGTATGGAATCGAACAGCTTACGAGCGGTAAGGTCGACAATCTGAATCGAATTCAGTAAATAGTTAGTAACGTATGCGAGTTGTCCGTCCGCGGAAATACGCAAACCCATCGGGCGACCGCCCAGGTGGATTCGTCTGAATCGCTCGGGATCCGCGTGGAGGCGACCATCGATGTGGTCGGTACCTTTGTTTTTCAGGAATGGTAAATCTCTTACCCGGAAAACAAGTAATTCTTGCGTGCCCGAGGCAGTGACGGCCAAGGTGTTTTCGTCGGGAGTTAAGGCCAGCCCATGTGGGTCACCGACAGCTTCTCCGCGCTTGTCGAGGGACATCGCTTCTGCACGTGTCGCTTTGTCTTGATAAACGCGACCTACCCGTGTGGCCAGGACCCAGCCACGACGGATGGCGTCGGCAGTGATCGGATTGCGGCGATAAATTACCCAGGGAAAATAAACTTGTGAGCCATCTGACGTATACTGCAGGTGACCAATATTTAAGGCCTTCACCTTTTTGAAAAATAGTTCGGTGTGGTTCTCTAAGTCAACAATGGTAATCCCTTGGTCCCCACTAGTTCCGACGGCTAAGCGTTTCTCATCGGGCGATAAAGCAACATAACGCGGCCAACGACGAACAGAGATTTGCTCAACAACCGCTTGTGTTTGGAGATCGACAACGGCGATCGCGTCGGCGTCTGTTAAAGCCACCAGAGCCATCTCCCCTGTAGAAGTTGCGGCAATACCGTGCGGTTGGAATCCTAAGTGAATCCTAGTAACTTCTGTGAGGCGGCCCTCGTGAACCCGCAATTGAACGAGGTCCCCGCCATAACTCGTACTCAGCAGGACATGTTGACCATCTGCTCCCAAGGTAACGGCTGTCGGACGTTCCCCGACGTGGACCTCGTCGATTATTCGCTGAGATCTGAGGTCGACTAGCGAGGCCGAGTGAGACGTCTGATTTGCGGTCACACACCAAGTTCCGTCGGCAGAAATGGCGATGTCTACAGGGGAGCGATTCCGGTTCGCAAACGGAGCTGACGAATCCAACTCGGCGGCAGCTAGATGGGCCGTAGCCAAAAGGGAAAAGATACCACCGGCAACGGTGAGGAGGGGTACTCCTCGCAGTCGCCAGGATAAACGGTTGCCAAGCCGATGTCGTATGGGGAAGCAACGGTGAGCCATGCTATTTCTTTTCAATCTCCAGTTCGGCGAGCTTTTTTGCCAAATCTTGTCCATGATTTCCCGCATTGACTTGTTTGTCGATGTGCAAGATCTTGCCACCGGTACCGATAATGAAGGTCCAGCGGAAAGGAACAGTACGTTCTGCGGTCACGACTCCGTAAGCGCGGGCAGCCTGCTTCGTTGGATCGCTGAGAATCGGATAGTCTAATTTCAACGCTGCTGCATAGTTCTTGTTCGTTTCAGCGTCGTCACAACTGGCAGTGAAAAAGGCAACCTTAAATTGATCTAAGCCAGAACCTGTCTTTCGTTTGGTCAAGGTGAAGAGATTGTTGCCGAGAAGTGTTACGTCGAGATCGTCATCGAGTACGCTGGCACGCAGCGAATCACACTGTTTCGTTCAGCCACCGGTGAACGCTTTTGGAAACCAAGCCACAATCACGGGTTGCTCTTGGGTTAATTCGGAGAGTTTATAGGTCTCGCCGTCGCTACCTTTTAAAGTAAAGTTAGGTGCCGGGTCACCAACTTTCAATTCGGCGTGAATGGTGGCTCCGTAAAGCATTGCACAGGCCGCGATGCATAGTTTGAAGCCGAGCTGTTTCTTGGTCATGGATGGTTCCTTCTAAGTCTGCTGATTGCCATGGCGAGCGTCGAACTGGTGCTGGGACCCAACTCCAAGTCAACGAATGAGGCTACATTCTAGCGAAAAATCACAAAGAATGTGGATGCTTTAAAGGAAACTCGGGGAAAGTCGCAGGTGTTTAACACCGGGCAAATAGCTCTCGTTTTGTTGCAGTAAGAAGTTCGGCGGTTCAGATCAAGCGGGACCCGCGGTGCGAGGAGCGTCTTTTGTGATTTATGCTGGCCAGACTGTCTGCCGTGGTTACACTCGGTTAAATGCGGGCTGCTAGCGGTAGGTGTTGGCTAGTTAGGATCGGAGCGGAGGTGTGTTTTTGAGGGCCTCCCTTGTTTCAGAGAGGAGAGGATCTAAAATTGCTTGGCGACGAGTTGGTGTTTCGGTTGGTCAGCGAATGGTTATTCTTTTTAGGAGAGAGGATTTATGTACAAGAGGTTTATGATTGTGGCGATGGTGCTTGTGGTAAGTGTGGCGAGTAGCCCTTCGGTACAGGCGGAAGGCAAGGTTCCCGCAGCACTCAACTTCAAAATGAAATCGTTGGATGGAAAGAAAGTTGCCTTGTCAAAGTATGCCGGCAACGTTGTTTTAATGGTGAACGTGGCGAGCGCGTGTGGGCTCACGCCGCAATATGAGCAGCTTCAGGCGCTGCACGAAAAGTATGCGGAACGCGGGCTTACGGTAATGGCGTTTCCCTGCAATCAATTTGGACAGCAGGAACCCGGTGATGCGACTGAAATTCAAGAATTTTGCTCGGATGAGTATGGTGTTACTTTTTCAATTTTTGAGAAAGTTGAAGTGAACGGTGAGGGAGCGTGTGCACTGTATAAACATTTAACAGCGCTCAAAACTAAGCCGAAAGGTGCTGGCAAGGTGAGTTGGAACTTTGAAAAATTCCTCGTCAATCGCAATGGTGATGTCGTTGCTCGATTTGAGCCTGGAACAAAACCAGACGCTCCCGAGGTATTACAGCAAATCGAAGCTGCCTTAGCCGACCAATAACGGCATTTCTTAAGCCATCGATTGTCTCAATTACTAGAGGGAAACGCCGTGTTTCCCTCTAGTTTTTGTGAGACTGCGGATTTCCCAGCGGCTTTCCTATCGCAAAGAGTTTTGAATCAAGGAGAGTAGGGTGGGGGGGTCATACGGTTTACGGACGTAATAGACGGAGCCAGCGGTATGAGGACGGCGGACGACATCGGGACCAGGCAGTTGGCGCAGAACAATGACTGGGATGGCGCGGGTTTCGGGAGTGTTGGCGAGTGCTTCGTGAAGCGATGAGCCCTGAGAGTCAGGCAGGTGGAAGTTTAAAACGACCAGCTGTGGGCGGGCGTGAAGAGCAATTTCTAGACATTGCTGGTCGAGGGGTGTTGCCAACACACCGTAGCCGCGTTCGACAAGTTGTGTCGAGAGGATGTCCGCTTGGGCTGGGTTCGAGTCCGCCACCAGAATTGTCGCGGGCGGTGAGTGGGCTTTCAGGCTGGCCGGACTCGGGGTAGCTGCATTGTGAAGCATGCTTTGATTCCGGGCGGCATGGGGTCAATTGGCCTGGGCTAAGGTGCGAGGCCTTTAACCAAACGTACGACGCGATTGGGCCCAAGGCAAACGACAAGGTGGATTTTGTCCCAGCCACGTGTCGAGACGCTTTGTCGCCACTGCGGTGTTTCAGGCACTTGCAACTGCAATCAGGCAGGAAAGCAGAGCGAAGTAGTTCTAACGGTCGTCGTGAGCCGAATCGAGAATTTCTGCATAAGCCTCACGGGCCACTTGATAGGCCCCAGCGGCGGCTTCACGTTCGCTCTCTCGGATGCTTTTCTCTTTTGAATTCCAGCAGACATCGACGGCATCCAGGCACCATTGGGCACTCTTTTTGCTCGGTCGGATGGGCTGACCATCGACTTCGACAAAAATAGGATTGGTATGTGCACTGGGTAGGATGCGGATGGCGATCCAACTGGATCGTTCCGGCTGGAAGGTAAATTCGACATCGTGAACGGACCCGTCCGCAACAATTTCCGTTTTTTCCACACAGTGTCCATTTACGATGAGTTCCACGGGAACTCGTCGAGTTTCACCAATCCGCGCACGCTCCACATGCCAATAGGGCTTTTGGTCCAGCCGCTTGTTGCGAATATCTTCACGAGGTTCTTCATTTAATAACGCCGCAGCACCGACTTTAACGACTAGGGGCTCATTACTTTTGGTTTGTAGGAAACTAGCACGCCCGTCGTCAGACCTCGTGCCGACCTCAAGGCCATTAATGGAGAAGTCGTAAAGATGACTCAGGCCATCACTGCAATAACTACGGCCATCGCGGAGCCCAAAGATCCAATTGTCGTAAGAAAGAGGCTGATTTTCATCCAGCTTGACATAGATTCTCCCCAGGCCGACACGTTCACCATAAATACAAGGAAAGTCGGTTTCTCCACTAATCCGACAAGTGTATCCACAGTTAAGAGTGTGGTACCAGACATTCAGTTCCCAGATTGCTGGTGTGTCCACAGCCGAGATGAAGTCACAGACATCGTGGACGACGTCAACGACGTATTCGTTGGCACCGATACCGTCAAAACGCGGCATCGCATAGTCTGGCAGGTCGCGTGCGTCGTGTCCGGTCCAGTCGCTACCACCTCCGGTACGCCCCGGTGCAAATTGACGAGACCCGTCCAGCATGACGTCAGGTAATTGTAGGCCCCAACCGCTGTGTGAAAACCCGACAACTCCCCCTTGCTCTTTTCCCCATTGCAACACGGGTAAACACCAGCTGGGCCATTCTTCGACAACAGTCGTACCGGGATAATCGTCTTCGGAGAGCCGAAGTAAGCAAAGATGGCCCGCGTGTGAACTAGGGAAACCGGAGACTTCCACATCGTAACGCATCAGATATTCGTTGGTCGACAATTCGTGCGACTTGCCCTCGAAAAAGTCTTTTTGGTGGTACCAGCAAGGACCCCAGGAAAGGACACATCCAACATTCAGATCTTCTCCGAGAATATGGCGCATCATTGCTGCAGGCGTGACTCCTTCTGTGGGAGCTTCATAATGAGCGCAGCCTGCGGCATGGACGTGGTGGTCGCCGGAATACCAACGCTGGTCGGCAAGCTTGATCCAGCGGCGCAGACGAAACCGTTCACGGTGTGTCTCGGCCTGAGGGACGGTGATCGAACGTTGATCAATATGGTATTCGGGGCCCCGCGTGTAGGTAACTTGGAATTCACCTGGTGGTAGCAATACGTGTTCACCGTGGTGGCGATAAATTTGGTCATGAAAGAAGAAGTCCGGGGAAAGGCGACGTGAGCGGGCGGGATAGACTTGCCCGTTGTGGTCCTTGATCACGAATTGTCCTGTTGTTGGTGTGCCATCATCATCAAGAATTTCCAGTTCTACTTTAACCGCTGGCGCGACCTCAAATAGAACTGCAATTTCGTTTCTAAATCCTAGATCTTGTGTGCCCTGCCCGACGTCAAATGCAAGTTTGGCCTCACGTTTTCCACGATCACGGCTGTAGAGTTGGAGTAAGCGGTACTCCACAGCTAAGCCAGACAGTTTGGGTGTTAACGGTTGGTTGTCGAACATCCGCAAGTCAAGCCAGCGGTCGGCTACGTCGGTGTCGCTGATTTGGGCCGCGGCTCTCTTGCCACCGCGCGACCGTGCATAGGGGAGTTGCGCATTGCTGCTGCTGGGATGTAACTGCGGGTTGATTCCCGCTTCGTTGTGAACTTTAATGAGAAACACTCGCCAACCATGTTGATTTAAAGTGGCGGGAGCTTCGCCTTGAGCAACCTTCACTCTTTGCTCTGGATTGATATTCACACCGGCCAACACCAGCGGGTCAAGGGCTTGTTGTAGTGCTACGACTGCCTTGAGATCGTCCGTTTCAGCTAAAGCGGCATCGAGAGCCTCCTGGCGTTCTACCGTCAGTGGTTCTCCCAGAAACTGAAGTGCATCCACGACACGTTTCACCTGGGACTTCAAGGGTTGCGCGTCAACATTTTCTACAATCGGCAGAGGTTGCGCAATACTAGGTTTGCTTAATACGGTCCCGACCAAGAAACAAGCAAAGACTAGGGCGTATTGGACTCGCATGAAGCAGCTCCTGAGATGAGAGGTTACATTTTAAGACGAGCAGGTACATCGCGCTAACATCTTGCACTGAAGAGAAGTGCAAAAGCAACCACCGGTGTCCAAAAAATCCAAGAAGTCTGTGACGTTTTTTGGTCAATTCAGTGTTGGTAGTGGAACCTGTAGCTTTTCAGCGAGTTCGGTGAGTTGTTGCCAGTTGCCCTCGTCCAGAACAATTCCTTGTGCCGTACGTGCCTTCATTACTTTGCGTTCTGGGTCGCCCGGCAAGAGGATTTCTTCGACGCCATCACGGCGAGGGCACGCCCGAACATACCTTGCCAATCCTTCTACTTCCTGGGTGAAATGTGCCGTTCCTCCGAAGTGTTGGGGTGCGAGAATCATCATAAACACACAGTTTCCTTTGGGAGTTTCCGCGGTTTCGCGGGCACAGAGGCCTCCGGAAAGAGCACCCGAGAAGATGTCGATCATAAAGGACAGGCCAAATCCTTTGTAGGCTTGCTCACCTCCCATCGGGACAATCGCTCCAGGGGGATCGGTGTAAAGATCGTTGGGGTCCGTGGTAGGATTTCCTTGGTTGTCGATGAGCCAGCCATCCGGGCAAGCCTCCCCCGCGATTTGTTTCACACGGACTTTCCCTTCTGCGGTCGCACTGGTACTAAAGTCGAGGATGAGCGGTGTCTTCTGATGCGGGACTCCCAACGCCATTGGATTGGTGCCTAAGCGGGGCGCGCTTCCACCGGGCGGCGCGACGCGGCTGACGGCTCCATGGGTATTCACCATTAACATGGAAACTAGGCCTTGTTCTGCTGCAATTTCGCAGTATTCTCCCAAACGCCCGATATGACTGGAATGCAGCAGTGTGCCGATGCCCATCCCTTCCTTGTTGGCTTTTTCGATTAACTTATCGAGCAATCGTCCTGCCTGAACCCGCCCAAACCCCCAGTTGGCGTCGGCGACCAGGCGGGTTGGCGACTCATTGATAATCTCCAGGGCTGCGGTCGAGATGGTCTCTCCTCGCTGTACCATGCCAATGTAGAAAGGGGTTCGCATAACCCCGTGGGACTCATAGCCGCGGAGATTGGCGCTGACGAGACTGTGGCCGACGATCCGGGCTTCGGCCTCAGAAGCGCCACCTGCAGCTAAAAGCGAGGTGGCGAATTCAGTTAATGTGGAGGGTGAAATGGCGGGCATAAAGGAAAACCTTAGAAAGAGAAAATGCCTGAGGCAGGGAAGCGTGCGCGGCCTGGATTATGGAGGCGTGTTTGCTTTACTCTGCGCTGCGGAGAATGCCACGAAGAATAAAGAATCGTGTTTAGAATAGCGGATTCAGTGAATGCATCGCAAGGGCTGGGGTGGGGTTGTGTGTGGGCCGATCCAGGCTGAGTGGCACGGATGCGCATGACGCGGTAGGGCACGACTTAGGTGAAATGGCGCTGGGCGTACTCTGTATTAAAACAAAGGCTGTCTGGAGGTGAAGAGAAATTAACTTTTTTGGGTCCAAACGTGCCTGCCTCACCGGCATCATGATGGTGTCCGTTACAACTTTGACGGGCTGTTTGAAAGGTTGCTGCGATCTTGTTCTTGTAGCCTTATTTGTAACTGTGCGGTAATAGAAAGGGGGTTGGTGATGCCTTAGAATTCACTTGCTTGCGCAGTTCTGATGACGAGTGAGATGTTGAGTAACTCGAAGATCCTTGCGGTTTCTCCACTCCAAAACCTGTCTGGTACGCCGCCGTGGATTTGGGGGCGGTGCGTTGAACGACCACTGGCGCTGTGAGAAGCGGCTGCAAGATAAGAGAATGTCGGCTGTTCGGTTGCTGATAGATGTACCTCCTAAAAGATGACATGGACTTGTCAGTCGATAGTAAAGAGACTTGAGGACCTCCAGTACATATAAGTTAGCAAACCCTTTTTATTCCGGATGCATGCACTTCGACTCCACGAGAATAATGGGCAGCATCGGGTTCTCCAAAAGGTTTGGAAAAACAATCCAGCAAGTGATTGGTTCGCAGCGTGTAATCTACTGATTGTGTAGGCCAGGGGTTGTGAGTGACGTCGCAACGATAGAGATTGCCGCGCGCGTTTGCCGAGAAGAAGGAATATCGTTCCGAACTCCAATGGGAAAATGCGGTGTCGCTGAGAGGACTAACCGTCTTCTGAGGACCGTAGGTTGCGTCGAATTCCACGCTTTTGTCGGGGGCTTGAGTCCGATAAGTGGTTACAGAGGAAGGGGAGACGGCAAAATGAATATGACGTTTCCGGTAGGGTAGATGAAAGAAGCGTTTGCCAATGGTGCGGGTAAACCATTCGGG
>JAKVBY010000010.1:13969-15605 GCA_022446825.1 Pirellulaceae bacterium | reverse complement strand
CTATGGGAGGGATGTGTTCGGGGGTTTGTCGTGGATTTCCGAGTAGGCGGATGAGGGAACCGTAGAAGCGGACGAAGCGTGGTCAACGAAAACCTTGAACCGCAGCAGATATCTTGCGTGTTTCTCCGGTGAACGCGGTGTCATCGCGGAATCGATCCGGTAACGAACTACAAAATACTTTTGACCTTGGTCGCAACTGTGGTGCTAAGATGGAAGTTCGCTACTCACGTACATACAAGGTCGTCGTTTGGGTATTTCGCAAGTGTGGTCGGTTGAAACGCGCTGACGAACCTTCTACAAACCAAGAGGTTGATCGGGGGTGATCGAATGCCGTGTCAGCAGCTCTTTTTAAAAACAACCGCTCAGGTCAATCCGATTTGGATCGTTTCGCCCTCAGCCACGTATTGCCGGCACCTCTTGGTGATATGATGCGTGCAATGTCTTTCCGGTGAAGCCGCTTTACTTTAGCCAACGGTCTTGTGGATGATTACACCTTTTCAAAAAGATGACCAGCTCTTACAGGACATTCGACGTGCAGATGCTTCGGGGCAGACGTTTTCTTTGTGGTGGTTGGGGCAGAGTGGATTTCTCGTTAAGTTCTGTGATCATTGCCTGTTGTTCGATCCCTACCTTTCGGATTCGCTGACGCAGAAATATTCCGAGACTGATAAACCTCATGTGCGGATGACGGAGTTAGTAATTGACCCCAGAAAGCTCGATTTTGTGCAGGTAGTCACCTCGACGCACAATCACACGGATCATTTGGATGGGGAAACCTTAGAGGCGTTACTGGAAGTGAATCCCACCATGCAACTGGTGGTTGCAGCGGCAAATCATGAATTTGCTGCTGCCCGCGCCGGCGTACAAAAGTCTCGTGTGAGCACGGTCGACGTCGGTGGTATGGTGGAGTCTGGGCCATTTCGAATCCAAGCGGTCCCTGCAGCACATGAACAGATCGAGCGCGATCCCGGGGGACGCTATCGATGTATCGGCTTTGTTGTTGAATTTGGTGAGTGGTGCGTGTACCACAGTGGAGATACGATTCGTTATGCAGGTATGACAGAACGTCTCAGTCAATTTGCGATCGACGTGGCAATTCTTCCGATTAACGGTCGTCTGCCAGAACGAAAAGTTTCAGGTAATCTCTGGGGCCATGAGGCGGCGCAACTTGCTTGCGATATTGGAGCGGGAGTGGTTATTCCCTGTCATTTTGAAATGTTCGAATTTAATACGGTTGATCCTGGGCGATTTATTGAATGTGCGGAACGCCTTTCACAGCCGTTTTGTGTGCTGCGTTGTGGAGAGCGTTGGTCTAGTCATGAAAGTTCCTCGGGGACGCAAGCATGACCATCGTCTCAATATTGAAAAAAAAACGTGATGGTCACGCTCTGTCGGATGCCGAGATTTCCCAGATTGTTGACGGTGTTACACGGGAGACGATTCCTGATTATCAAATATCAGCATTTGCGATGGCGGTATTTCTTCGAAGTATGAATGATTTTGAGACTACTTCTCTGACGCAACACATGCTGAGGTCTGGTGAAACAATACATTGGTCGTCGCATGGATTTCCCGTAGTGGATAAACATTCGACTGGGGGTGTCGGGGATAAAGTTTCGCTTGTTTTGGCTCCTTT
>JAKVBY010000010.1:0-13869 GCA_022446825.1 Pirellulaceae bacterium | reverse complement strand
GTACTTGATGTCAAATTCGGGGGAGGTGCGTTCATGCAGACACCGGAGGAAGCAGGCCAGCTTGCACGTTCGTTGGTTAACACCGGAGCACGCCTAGGCCTGCGCACGACGGCGCTGCTGACGAACATGGATCAACCGCTGGGGCGGATGATTGGTAATGGGGTAGAAGTTGACGAGGCTGTGGAGACGTTGCAGGGTTGTGGTTCGGAGGACCTCAGGGAACTTGTGGTAACGCTAGGAATCGAATTAATGCAATTGGTGCGAAAGGATGTCGCGGAAACTGACCTGCGACATGAATTACTGGAAACGCTTGACAGCGGTCGTGGACTGGAAAAATTGTCCGAGATGGTTGCTGCTCAGGGAGGTGATTTGTCGCAACAACGCAGGCGGTCAAAGACGCATTGGATTGAGGCGGATCGCTCTGGTTTTGTCAGGGCCATTGACGCGCGAAAAATTGGAGAACTTGTGATTGACCTAGGAGGCGGGCGTCGAAAATTGCAGGATAAGATCGATCATTCAGTAGGTGTGGAGTTAGCCGTGAAGGTGGGTGACTCAATTGATCAAGGACAGCCCTTAGCAAAGGTGTTTTGCGAGGCAGAACACAAAGCTCATGCGGCCAAGGTCCTGGAGGACGTGTTTGAGATGGGCGAGCCAGTCGATGTACCAAAGTTAATCCGAGCCCGAGTTGTTGCTGAATCTCGCGTTGTTCCTGAATGATGAGCAACGATACCCCTTAGGACCAGATCGCTGTCCGTAGCAGGTGTTTTAACTCTCAAAAAGTATCCGCACATCACTGTTTTCGTATTTGTGAAACGACGATGACAATGGTTTCTGTCTGAAGAAACATTGGCGAGGCTAACCCTTCTACAGCAAAACTGTATAATTACGGGATTCTAGAAAAATGAATGTGGCACGAGAATGGGAAGAAAGGTGGGGTCGTGGAGCATGGTCAGGTTTGAAGGAGGCTGGCATCGGTTTCAAGGCATCCTGCTTGCTGGCGGGCCGGTAGCTGTTGTTTGTTGGCTATCCGTGTTCACATTTGCAGACGGTGATGAACGTAATCCGCGGCGCGTTTTTAATGATGATGCGCAGTTTTTGTTTGAAATGCCTGAGGCAAAGGCAACGGAATTTGTCCGTTCCTGGCTGGACAAAGAAATGGCAGCCGTTCCGTTTACTACCTATGTGTTTTTAGCAGCGACACCAGATATTTGTACGTTTGAGTCGCAAGCTGGCGAAACTGCAGGTGATCGATTTGATGCAAACTATCGCCACGGTTGGGTCAAGGGCATTCGTCATTTGCGATCGGAAGGAACCGATGCTCTGCGAGTCGTGACAGAGCATATGCACGCGCACGGAAAAGAGGTGTTGGCAGCGATTCGCATGGGCGATACGCACCATTCATCGATCAACCCAGCGAATCCGATGTGTCCGCAATTTACCATCGACAACCCTCAATTTGTGATTGTCCAACCCGATGGCCGAACCAATGAAACAGCGTTGGATTACTCCTATGCCGAGGTGCGAGAGCACCGCCTAGCGATTATGAGAGAGATCGTTGAACTGTATGACGTCGATGGCTTGGAACTGAATTTTGTCCGCTGGGCGAAACATTTCCCCCGTGATCAAGGCCGCGAAAAAGCCGCGATCATGACGTCGTTCATTGGTGAAATTAAATCGATGCTGCAGGAGGTTGCAACCAGGAAGGGACGCCAGCCGTTCACTCTTGGCGTGCGCGTGCCGGAATCTTTGGACGCCTGTTGGTTGGCCGGTGTCGATGTTGAAACCTGGGTCAAGCAGAAGTGGGTGGAGTACATTGTGGTTTCGACATGGAATAATACCGACCCGCAATTGCGAGTCGATCAATTTGCTCGATTTGCGGAAGCGGCGAATGTCGATGTGATCGTCACCATGGGGAATATGATTGGTTGCATTGACAGCAGCCCGCCGATCATTTTGGACCGACCGGTCGCCATGTCGGCGAAGCATGCCCAAAACTATCAAGGTATGTTGCTCAATGCCTCCGAGGCGCGCGGTGCCGCGGCGAACTTTTTTGCTTGGGGCGCTGATAGCATCTCTTTCTGGAATGTGGGGATTCAATTCGGTGCGAGCGTGACTGCGGTCCCCGCACAGCAAAAACGCATAGCGCAGTGGGCGCAAGCGGTGTCATCGCGTGAATCTATTTATGCTGGTCCACGAACCTATCGTTATCTGCCTATGGGGAAAGGGATTTCCTCGAGAAAGCCTCCTGTGCGAAATTATCCCTGGTCCGAGGAAGGTCGCAGCCCTTTAGGACATGTGAACAGCCCGGTCTTAGAATTTCCAGCCACGTCCCAACACCAACAAAAAGTATTTCCCTTTCGGATGGCGGATGGACGTCACGGAGAACGCCTCATGGGGCTGATGACGTTCTGGGTTTACCGTTTGGAGAGCCCGCGTCAAATGTCCATAGCAATTAACGACGTCCCTTTGGCTGCGGAGGCGATGCGAGTGACCAAGGCAGGGTTGCGTCGTGGTGGAGTGGCGGGTTACCGATTTGAGATAAATCTTGCCGAGTGTCCGAGGCTTAAAGGGAATAATGAACTTGCTCTAACCTTGGAAACTCCCAACGTTTCGAAAGCTCATCCTTATCTTGAAGAATTAGAGGTTATCGTCACTGCCGTACAGCGAGGTAACGAGTAAGTAAGTGGATGGTTTGGCAGAGAGATCGCATCTGCGGACAGCGGTCTTATGCGTTTTATGCCGAGGGAGTTCAAGGATCGTGATTCGCCGCACATCGGTCGGTCAAGAATGGCCCAAGTCGTTTTTGCGTTGAATGCGAATACAATCTAGATAATTGACATATTTATTAAATAAGCCTCTTGAAGTTGGCCTTAAGAGGTGATTGGAGGGAGAGGCAAGGTTCGGTAAAATTGTTGTAAGAGAAAGAGCGTGCCCAGGGTCCTTGTGGGATGTCTATTGAGGCATGAATGGTAGACGCCGTAAGTAATAAGCCAAGGTGCTCGCCGGAGAGAAAGGAGTCGCTCAGTGCGGGGTGACCAAGGGTATTAGGGATGACAAAACGCATCAAAATTACAACTGGTGTCCTAACGTTTGCAGGAGAGTTGAACGATTCATCGACTGCAGCAGCCATTTGGTCTGCGTTGCCCTTGGAAGGGGCTGCCAACCGTTGGGGCGATGAGTTTTATCTTTCGATTCCCGTTTCTGCTTCTCCTGAAGATGGAGCGCGGGAAGAAATGGAGGTAGGGGAATTAGCTTACTGGCCTCCAGGGAACGCTTTCTGTGTGTTCTTTGGTCCTACCCCTGCGTCGCGTGACACGGAGCCACGAGCGGCGAGTGCCTGCAATCCCGTGGGCATGATCCTGACTGGCGAGGAAGGCTTGAGAGAAATTCCCCACGGTGCGACCTTTAGGATTGAACGGGCATAAAGGAACGGGCATAAAGATGGTGTCGAGAGTGGAAAGTATGAAACGCGACCCGTTGTGTTGCGTGAGGCACTCGAGGATAGGACGCTCCCCTAGGAAACGATTCCAACATTTGGCATACTGCTCGGCAAGNTNGNGTGCTGCGCGTCGGTCGTNCCGAANGTGAGAGTGAAGTCGATAGGGGANTTGGATGTTTAGGAATCTTAACGCTGGCGGTTTGGGGATTGCAGTTCGGGAAAGTGAAATGCTTGAGTTGGCCCTGACGCATAAATTTCAGGGAATCAACTTTGATATAGGGGAATTTCTTAAGAAAATTCAGAGTCGCGGTTTAGAGGATGCCCGTCGGCTGATCGCCAGTGCTCGACTGAAAATCGGCGAATTTCAATTGCCATTCGATTGGCGCGCAGACGAAGAAACTTTCAAGAACGCATTGGAAGAGTTTTCGTTGCAGGCTGAACATCTGGCAGGTATCGGAGCCCTGCGCTGTGTGGCCTCGGTCCTGCCGACCAGTGATCAACTCCCTTATCACGAAAACTTTGAACTGCACCGCCAACGTTTAGGCGAGATTGCGCGAGCTCTCAAGCCGCATGGTATGCAACTCGGTATTGCATTTTCAGCAGCATCAGAGCATCGCGACAGTAGCCAATATCAATTCATTCATGAAGCCAACGCAGCCGTGATGCTTTTGAAGACCATCAGTGGTTCGAACGTGGGGTTGGTTTTGGACACCTGGGACTGGATGGTGGGTGGTGGTACTGTCGAATCTCTTTTGGAGTTGGGCACGGGGCAGATTGTTTCTGTTCGTCTTGCCGATATTCAGCAGGGCGCAGATCTCGCAGCTTTGAGCGAAAAAGAGCGTTGCTTGCCAACCTCAGAAGGCTTGGTAGATTGCCTTGGTCTTTTGACTAAGCTTGCCGAAGAAAACTATGACGGTCCCGTGAGTCTGTGTGTGGGACGCGATGCCTTTGAGGGACTGGCGCGGGATTCGATCGTGAAGCACGCTGCGGAGATCCTACATCAGCTGTGGGAGGAAGCCGAAGTTAGAGACCGCAAGCGAAATGCGGCAACAGCGTTGCAGTCCTGAGGACCGCTGAGGTCAATCCTAGTAAGGTGAGTCGGGTTCTACAACTTTGCGCAGATACTCAGCCAGGCGTGCTTGTAGGTCCATCAGACTCTGCCATTCTTGTTGCTCGACGATCATCCTTTCCGATTTTCCTTCGGTTTGCACTGCATTGAGCAAATAGCGGATTCGAATGTGGATGTATTCGATTAGCTCTGCCAGTTGAGCTGCTTGCCCAGGAGAGAGGCGTTCAGGTAGATCGGGTGGATCCATGGGTTCGAGTTCAGGCTCGCCGTCTGAATTCTTTCCCCAGTTTAACTCGAAATCAAAGGAGGATGATCGCGAAGCATCGGGTAGTTGAGATGGATCAATCGTACCGGCTGCTTCTCGTATGTCTTCTCGAATGTCACCTAAGCGTTCGTTAATTTGTTCCCGCGATCCGAAAAGAAGCACTGAACGGCCGATACTGATCATGTCGCCAAAGCGAAGAATCCGCAGTTGGATTTCTTCACCGTTTACTTTTGTACCGTTGGTGCTTTCTAGATCCGTCAGAACCAAACGATCGTGGTCATCTTGAATTTTAATATGGTAGCGACTGACGCGTTCGTCGTTCAATTGGATCGAATTTCCTTCTTCGCGTCCGATCGTGACCGGAGGCGTAAGCGCGTCGAACACACGCCCACGATCAGCTCCATCGACGACACGAATGGTAATTCCCATAGTGAAGTTTTACCGAAGATAAGAGATCAACTCGAAAGGTGGCAGTACCGCGTCACCTTGCGCTTATAGCATCCGAGCAAATCATTGGTCAAGACTTTGAACGGCAGTTTTTGTCAGAGGACCCGAGTTTGTGGAAAACATTACCTTTATACACCTGACAACGGAGTTGCATTCCCAATCGGAAAACCTTATGTTTCGAGTGCTTTCGGCGCCCGTGGCGCAATTGGATAGCGCATCGGTCTTCGGAACCGAGGGTTATAGGTTCGAATCCTATCGGGCGTGCTAAATTAAAGCGTAAATAGAACTGCCTTGAGCTTGCAAAGCTTCTCGGTCGAAAGCCGAGGAGCTTTTTCTTTTCCCTAGAACGGGGATGAATTGCGGGCGAGAGGTGGTTTTCCGTCGGGTGACTTTATGACGCAAAAAGACATCCTTTTTTTTGACCGCTACCAGAACCAGATTTGTGTCGAGAAAGTCTACGGTGAGAAGTACCTGCGTTGGACCTACGGCACGCCCTTGGGAAAGGTGGCCCTGGCCACCGTGGTCAAGCGAGCCTGGTTTTCTCGGTGGTATGGATGGCGGATGAATCGGGCTTCATCTCGCCGAAAAATACAGCCGTTCGTTGACGAATATGGGATCGACCCGCAGGAATTCACTTGCAAGCTGGAGGATTTCGAGAGTTTCAACGCTTTTTTTTCTCGAACTCTGCTTCCTCAGACGCGGCCTGTAGACCCAAATCCTGCCACAGTGGTTTTTCCCGCAGACGGCCGACATCTCTGTGTCCCCAACCTTTCTCAATGCGACGGTTTGTTCGTTAAGGGCCAAATGTTCGACTTGCCAACACTGCTGGGCGATGCAGTTTTGGCGCGGGAATTTGCGGATGGGGCGCTTGTCCTGTCCCGCCTCTGTCCGGTCGATTACCACCGTTTTCATTTTCCGACCGGTGGTCGTGTGGGAGCATGTCGTGTGATCAACGGGCCGCTGTTTTCCGTTAATCCGATCGCGCTGTGTCGAAATATTCACATTCTTGCCACAAACAAGCGCGCAGTATCGGTACTGGAGACGGCAGCTTTGGGCAAGGTGCTTCTTCTTGAGATTGGCGCTACGAACGTCGGCAGTATCTGTCAGACATACAAAGCAGGGGCAGCAGTATCTAAGGGAGATGGCAAGGGATACTTTCGGTTTGGTGGTTCCGCGACGATTTCTATTTTCCAGGCTGGGCGTGTTCAGTTCGACGAAGATCTACTGACCAACTCTGCGCAGAGGAGAGAACTATACGGCAAAATGGGTGACCGAATGGGGGAGTTGGTGTGATGAAAGCCGAGCCTTGTCTGCGTGTGTGGCACTCCCTTGGAAGCTGTTGGTGATGTTACTTCACAACGGTCATTGGTTGTCGAAAAACGGGGCCCGGCCGTCGCGACTGCTTTAAGCAGTTGCAGCAGTTTCGCCGGCTTATAGAGAGAGGGAGATTGGCGGGGCATGTCAGAATCTGTCTTTGCAAAGGTTTTTTATGGCGGGATCGGAGTACTAGGAGAGTTGGTTAGAGGATATCTCTGACAAGCAGAACTTGTTGCTCTGAACAGTGACGAAGTGGTTTCACCAGGAGGGTTTTATTTTATAAGGTCACTCGTTCTGCGTTACTCCTTGACGATCTCTTGTTTACGACCAAACGCAAAGAGTGCTGAATGCGTTCTTACATAGAACGTGCCATTAACAATGGCAGGAGTCGCAAACACCGCGTCATGCAGGTCGTTGGTGGCGAGGATTTTAGGGTCGGGTCCCAACGTGAGGATACTGATACGACCGTCACCAGAGGTCGTAAAGATTTTACCATCGACAATCAGGGGCGAAGCGTAATGGGTGCCGCGTCCCTTGGTACGTGTGCGGTACAGACGTTTTCCAGTCTGCAGATCGAGGCAGGTTAGCACGCCGCCGTTCTTCACAAAGTAGAGGTGATTTGCGTTGACGAGAGGTGAAGGGACCTCTGGAATCCCTTGAGTGGCGAGCGTTCGTATCGATTCAGCGGGAATTAGCCCTTGGCTGTCGAGGCGGACTGCGAGCATGCCATGGGAGTCATAGCTGCCGCGAAAGGCTTTTAGGTCTTGAACGCGTAGAGCCCATTCTTCACGTTCAATTTGAAAATTGTTGTTCTTGTCGACGGACCTGAAACGGACAGTTGCTCCGTTCTGAGGCGCTTCAGCTCCTTCGGGACGGTGAAAAATCCATAATTCAGGAAACTCGTCGGGGCTGATTCGTTGGTCACCATCTTTATCACGGTCAACCAAGAGTTGTGCAAAGTCAGGGAAAGGTGGCCTGAGTGCCGGTTCGCCCATTTTGTTCCAAGCGGCAACGATAACCTCCTCACCAGCGAGAACGGGTGTACTGGTCGCTGTGGTCGCGCATTTCGCCACCCAGATCTGACGACCGCTGGAAAGATCCAATGCCTGTAAGGCACGGGCCGAATGGACGATCAATTTGTTTCCCGCAACGATGGGACAAGCGGTGCAGGCAAGTTCTCCGGAGAAAGGTTCCTTTTGGGGTACTTTCCACAATTCTTTTCCACTTGTCTTGTCGACCGCGATCAGGAAATGGTCGACATAATTACCACGATAAAGGATGACTTTGTCTCCCACGATGGCCGGTGAAGTTGCATTGCCGGCATAAGACTTGGTCAGAGGCAGGCGTACTTCCCACAAAGGATTTCCGCGCATATCAAAACATACGAGTCCGAACGAGCCAAAGTATGCGACAACCCGCGTGCCATCGGATGTAGGCGTACTGCTGGCTGGATTGAACGACGGGTGTCCCGTTTCAATTGCTGGTGTGGCGACTTCTCTTTTCCAGAGAATTTGTCCGGTGGTTCGTTCAATGCAGAGGAGGGCCAGGATTTGATATTTTTGGTCGTAAGTTGTCAGAAAGATTGCGTGGCCGGCAATGCAGGGGGAGCTATGGCCAGATTTTAGAGGCAGACGCCACAATTCATTTTTTCCAGGTCCGAATTTAAGCGGTGGAGAAGCACCAAGGGCCAAGCCTGCGGAATTGGAACCACGAAACTGGGCCAGTCCGCGGAGGTGACGTGGGGTAACGAAATGACGAGGCAAAGAGTTGCCACCAATCGCTGAAGGTTGCGCATGGGAGACTCGGTTTTTCGCATCAAGGTGCTGAACGCTCGGCAGATAAAGCTGATTAAGTTCGCGTAGTGAAGGAACGTTTGGAGAGCGCGCAGTGGAAGTGCCTGCTGGACGGTTGCTACCAAAATATTTTAATCTTCGTGGGCGGTGCTGGAAACGCGGAGTTGGCTAGTTTGAATGCCTGTAAATGTGCGGGAAAAGCCGGCAATCGGCCATGGTTGCAGAGTGCTTATCTTGAGGAGGTGTTTTTATTTCGGCTGAGGGCAATTTCCTCCCTAGAGCTAGTCAAAGGCAGGACTAAAGATTGGAAAGCAGCCTGTGCTCGACCAATGGACGGGTTGTGTTTTCGAAACGGTGGTGGCAACGCTGTCCTGGGCAATCGTGAGTTACCTGGCGTTAGCAGTTGTCCTTTTGACGAAGATTCGCCATCTGGACCATTGCATGGCGGATAAAAAAAGCGCATGGTGGAGTTGGAGGTCAGGTGGAATCGGCGGACGATTTGTGGCGAACAAAGGGAGGAATTGTGGGAAACGAAATTCGAATTGCCATGTGGTCGGGGCCAAGAAATATCTCGACGGCGATGATGCGATCTTGGGCCAGCCGTTCGGATTGTTTTGTTTGTGATGAACCTTTGTACGCACACTACCTACAAGAAACCGGCTTACCTCATCCGGGAGCAGATGAGACGAAACGTTGTCATGAAACCGATTGGCGCCGCGTTGTGTCTTGGTTGACTGGGCCGATCCCTGAGGGAGCGAGTGTTTTTTATCAAAAACAAATGGCGCATCATTTAGTGGAGGAGATTGAACGCGATTGGCTCGATTGTGTTACGAATTGCTTTCTGATTCGCGAGCCTGCTGAAATGTTGACATCACTGATTGAGTTCATCCCAGAGCCAACGAAATTTGATACCGGCTTGCCTCAGCAGGTCGAGATCTTGGAACGGGTTGCGACGAAGATGGGAGAGATCCCGCCGGTGCTCGAGGCACGCGATGTTTTAGAGAATCCAGCGGGGATGCTGACAGCCCTGTGTCGCCGGGTAGGGCTGGAATTTTGTGATCAGATGTTAAGTTGGGAGGTAGGACCTCATGCCTCCGATGGGGTGTGGGCAAAACACTGGTATGCCAAGGTTGAAAAGACCACCCAATTTGGTGCGTATCGAAAGAAAAGCGTGGAAGTGCCGAAAACCCTGTTGCCGGTCTTGAAAGAATGTGAATCTTTGTATGAGCAGCTCTACGATCAACGTTTGACTATCGACTAATCGGTTTAATCTTTGCTGTTGCTCGTGGCTATGAAAAAAGCTCCCTGGACAAGTTGCCGAGGGAGCCTTAAGTCAGTTGTTAAGGACGTTCGTCCCTTATGATCGAGAATTCTTAGAAAATTCCCATGGCAAGCAAGCTATAGCGAACCACAAGGCCGGCGACCACAACGCTCACCATACTCATCAGTTTAATGAGAATGTTCAGGCTTGGCCCGCTGGTGTCCTTGAAGGGATCGCCTACGGTGTCCCCGACTACGCCCGCTTTGTGGGAATCCGATCCTTTGCCACCAAAGTTACCTGCTTCGATGTATTTTTTCGCGTTGTCCCATGAACCGCCCGAATTGGCCATGAAGATGGCGACACAAAATCCGCAAGTAAGGGTTCCTACCAATAATCCCAAGACTCCGCCGACACCGAGCAAAAGTCCCGTTGCGATTGGTGTAATCAAGCCCAGTAGTGAGGGCGTGATCATTTCTCGTTGGGCTGCTTGAGTACTGATCAGTACGGGAGCGGCATAGTCTGGTTTAGACGTACCAGCCATAATTCCCGCATCCCCTTGAAACTGTCGTCGCACTTCTTCGACCATGCCTTTAGCAGCGCGGCCGACGGCTTCCATGGTCATGGCACAGAAAACAAACGTTGCCATGCAACCGACAAAGACCCCGACAAGGACCTTGGGATTCATCAGTGAGGCGTCGTAATAATGAGCAAAATCAGGCAATGTGGCGTGCTTGACCGAGATAAGAGTTAACGATTCGCCGCTTTCGTCTCCGTTGATAGTCATGGACCTCTTGCGGTCACTGTCGCCAAGAATGCTGACTTTATCATCCAGAGGTGTCGAAGCTCCGGTTACTTGGATACCGGCGTCGTTGTGTTGACGCCAGGCACTATGGCGTGCGTCTTCGGGAAAGATCAGCCAAGTATGGTTCGCAAGTTCGCCTTCCGCAGGGGTGGATCTTTGGACGATCATTTGGTCGTTAACTTTGTACCACTCGTCCGTTCCATCTTGGGCAACGACCGCTTCGTCTGCACCCCAGCGCTCGAAACCAATGCGAACTTCTTCGATGTAGGCTGCTAGTAGCGCCAGCGCGGTGAGGGCAGCTGATCCGATAGCAAAACCCTTTCCCGTTGCGGCAGTGGTGTTGCCGAGACTATCCAATGCGTCGGTCCGTTCACGGACAATGGGGTCCAGGCCGGACATTTCGGCGTTACCACCAGCGTTGTCGGCGATCGGACCGTAAGCGTCGGTTGCGAGCGTGATTCCCAGCGTGCTGAGCATCCCCACGGCTGCAATGCCAACTCCGTAAAGACCTAGGGCAAAGTATTCGACATCAACGAAATTGCCTTTGGTTGCTGCCGCAAAAGCGCCAAGTGTTGCTAGGCAGACCACGATGACCGGAACCCAGACACTTTTCATACCACCGGCGACACCAGCAATGATCACGGTTGCTGGGCCAGTCACGCATTGCTCAGCGAGATCTTTCGTCGGTTGGTATTCGTCGCTGGTCTGAAATTCGGTCCATTTGCCGATGAGCCAGCCTGCAGCAAGTCCGATGATGACACTCCCCGAGACTCCTAGGAACTGCGGTAAGAGCCACCATGTGAGTAGAACAGAAACAAGCACCACGAGTATGGTCGAGGCGTCAATTCCTCGTCCGAGAGCTTTCAGGAGGGCTTTCTGACTAGCGTCTTCCTGGGTGCGTACTAAGAAGATACCAAGGATCGAAAGGAGGATTCCGAACGCGGCAATCGTCATGGGCAGAAACAGGGCCCTTAATTGGAAATCTTCAATCTGAGCTTCCGCTGCGACGAGACTGTCGACGATTCCGTTGGAAACCAGTAAGTCTCCACCGGCAAAGGCGGCTACACCCAAAGCGGCTGTTGCCAGGATCGAACCACAATAGGACTCATAAAGATCCGCTCCCATGCCTGCCACGTCCCCGACATTGTCCCCGACATTATCTGCAATGGTCGCAGGATTGCGTGGGTCGTCCTCAGGGATTCCCTGCTCGACCTTGCCAACGAGATCCGCTCCCACATCTGCTGCTTTGGTAAAGATACCTCCACCGACACGAGCGAAGAGTGCTTGGCTACTTGCTCCCATGCCAAAGCAGAGCATCGTGACCGTGATTTCGATCAAGCTAACGTCGAAATACCAACGCAGAATGGCGTACCAGATGGTGATGTCCAGCAGGCCGAGTCCGACGACTGTCAGGCCCATCACCGCACCCGAACGAAAGGCCACCTGCAATCCGGCGTTAAGCGACTTCTCTGCCCCGGCGGCTGTACGGCTACTGGCCCATGTGGCCGTCTTCATGCCAAAAAATCCAGCGAGGCCGGAGAAAAATCCACCCGTTAGAAAGGCAAAGGGAACGAGCCCACTTTGAACCTTCATCACATAGGAAGCAAAGGCCAAAAGTAGAAAAATAATCACGAAGAAGCAGAAGACGATTTTGTATTGTTGCTTTAAATAAGCCGCTGCCCCCTCTCGAACGTGACCTGCAATTTCGATCATGGTCGGCGTGCCCTCATCCGTTTTCATCATCGCTCGATAAAATTGCAGGGCAAATACCAAGGCAATAATGGAGGCAATAAAAGCGATTGTCCAACAGATGACTTCCGTGTTCTGCATTTCTCCGCTAACGGTTGTCTCCGATGAGGATGCGGTGGCCTCTTGAGCCGCCGCGATCCCGGAGATTCCGGGAACGGCTAGTAGGACGGCAACAGAAAAACTAGCCAATTGAAGTTGTTTCATGAATTGGCGCAATCGAGATACTTCCTTTTTGCTGTGCATTGACTCCACAACCTTTCTTTGAGTTTTGCCGGGGGGGGCACAAAAACTAAACGAGTTTGCCGAGCCCAATGTCAACGCGGTTTGCTTAGAGAAGCAGTCTCTGCTAGGCCAGCATTTTGTTGAGAGAGGCGGCATGGGCGGTCCGTTCCTTGGTTCGCCTAAATGAATGAGATTTCTAAATCATCGCCATGTGAGGTTGGCACGGCGACGCAAGTTCTTTACGGGTAGGTGCTTCGGTGTACGGTGGGTGTTGAGTTGGCCTAGCGTTACTTTGTTGCCAAGCCAAGCTCTATCAGGGTAGGCATGCCTCAGGAATCTACTAAGTACAGCGTCGTAACTCGTTGACGGTGCAGTAGTTCCTTGCCTACGGCGGGAGTCTAAAACATTCCGAGGAAAATTGTCAACAGTAGGGTGTATAATTTGGTACTTTCTGTCGTCTCAGGATGTGGTGTCGCCTGAGCAAAACAGAGGTGTTCTGATGGCATTGGTAGGATTGTGACGTTTAAATCTTCCCATTCCCGTTAAATTCGAGATCGCCGAGAGAAGGGCTGACTTGCGGGCATATCCGGAGTTCCCAGATTTGTTGGGTGTCCGAGAAAATCTGCTTGGAATTAAGCGTTGGAGCGATTAGTCTTAAAAGAAGCTATTGATGCGGTTCCCGTCAATGGAGTTGGGTGATGTGGTGACCGAAATTGACTAGAGGCTCTGCTGGCCGCTTTTATTTAGGTCGAATAGGGGGCTCTGGGGGACAAGGGGCGCAATTAAGAGGTTCATAGAGAGGCAAACGGATGAAAACGAACAATTCTTGGCGACTAACATTACTGGGTTTTGTCGCACTTGCCCTGGCCTTTGGACAGATCATGGCACCCGGCTTAGATGCCGCAAAACGCAGGAAACGTTCTCAACCGACCAACGCTCCTGCCAATGTCGCTGAGGCGTTAGGTTTGTTTGATGCGATCGAAAAGGGCAGCATTGTTGTTAAGTATGTTCCCAAGGATGCGAAGCAAGCCAATTTGATTGTTCAGAACAAGACAAAGAAACCCCTTAAAATCCAAATGCCCGCTGCTTTTGCTGGTGTGCCCGTTCTCGCCCAGTTTGGCGGTGGCGGAGGCATGGGAGGCGGTGGCGGTGGTATGGGCGGCGGCGGTGGTGGTGGCCAAGCCGGCGGCGGTGGTGGTGGAGGTATGATGGGCGGCGGCGGCGGCGGCATGGGCGGCGGTGGCGGCGGCGGGATGTTTAATGTTGCTGCAGCAAAAGCACGCAAGATTCGCCTGGCAACGGTTTGTTTAGAGCACGGAAAGCCCGATCCTAATCCGCGCATGAAATACACGATTGTTCCCATTGAATCATTTACGAAAGATCAAAAGGTCATCCAGCTGTGCCGGATGTTGGGTAATGGCGAGATCCCTCAAAATGCGGCACAAGCGGCGGCTTGGCATTTAATGGACGGCATGAGCTGGGGCGAGTTAGTTCAGAAGGATCGC
>JAKVBY010000001.1:118352-136936 GCA_022446825.1 Pirellulaceae bacterium | reverse complement strand
CGTGATAGTGGCAGCGTCTCGCTGGTTGATTTGGTCAACGGAAAAGTAATGCATGAGCTGAGCGTTGGAGGCCGATTGTCTCACTTGGCAGCCGTTGCTGAGCAAGATGCTTGGTTACTGACGGACACCGCGACCAACGAATTGATCGCGATCAAGCGTCAATCAAACGTTTTGACGTTGGCGGGTCGTTTAACCTTGTTTGCATCACCAGTACACATTGTTGTTTCACCAGCCGCCGACAAATGCTATATCACAACGACCTGGGCACACCGAATTTGCGTTGTGGATATCCATAATCTTGACCAACCTCAATTAACGAAAACAATCGACGTTTCCTTTGCACCTCGTGAACAACTTGTTCTCGAGGACCAGCACCGCCTTTTGGTTGCTGACGCTTTTGGGGGCAACTTAGCATTCATCGATACGACCCAGGATCAGCTGATCTCTGAATTAAGGATTCATGCCAACAACATTCGGGGCCTGGCACTTTCGCCGCATAAAAAACAAGTCTTGATCGCCCACCAAATACTTTTCTCGAGTAGTGGAACGACTGCCGAAGGAGTCCACTGGGGAACCGTCCTAAAAAATGTTGTCGAATCAATTCCTATCACGGCGCTGGCAACAGCCGGCAACATCCGTTCGACGGCCGCAGACATCCTTTATCTTGGACATCCCGATCGGGCTGCAGGGGATCCAACGGGCCTGCGCGTAACCCGAGACCGTCGTCAAATCCTGACGTTCGCTGGCTTAAACGAAATAGCCATCAGCGAGCCTGATTCCAAGCATTTCACAAGAATCCCCGTGGGCCAACGGCCGTTGGCGATCGCTTTGAATCGGGACCACGAACAGGCCTACGTTGCAAATATGTTCAGTGATTCATTGACCGTGATTGACATCAACAGCGCCACCGTTGAAAAAGAAATTTCTCTGGGGATGATGCGCAAGCGGAGTTCTGCCGAGCGCGGTGAAGCCTGGTTCCATGACGCCCGTTTGTCAAGCGACGGTTGGTACAGTTGTCATAGCTGCCACACCGACGGACATAGCAACGGCGCGCTGAATGACAATTTTGGTGACCATTATTTTGGATCGCCAAAACGGATTTTGTCTTTGTTGGGAGTCGCAGAAACAGGCCCTTGGGCGTGGGATGGTAATGTCGATTCGCTCTCGCTCCAAATTCGCAAATCGATCGAAACCACCATGCAAGGCAGCGTACCTTCAGATCAAGTGATTCGTGATCTCTCTGCCTACCTGCAAACCTTGTCTCCTCCTCCCGCGCTCATCGACGCTCGAAAAGAACGGCAGTCACTGCGTGTTTCTCGCGGTTCAGATATTTTCAACACCAGCGGCTGCTCTAAGTGCCATGAACCACCAAGCTTCACCTCCACTCACACCTGGAATGTAGGCCTCCAAGACAAACGAGGTAATGCGTCGTTCAATCCACCGTCGTTGCGAGGTGTCAGCCACCGCAGGCGTCTTTTTCACGATAATCGAGCACACTCACTTCACGAAGTGCTCGTCAAGTTTCGTCACGGCTCGGAGCGATCGCTCAGCAGTGCCGAGTTATCCGACCTCATTTACTTCCTACAAAGCCTGTAGATTTACATCTATTTTGTTGGTAATCCCTGATTGTCGATGATCCCTGAACAGGCAAGCCCAGAAAAAGCTGCCACCGCAACAGTGCCCCACGGCAATGCTCCAGCCCTGGTTTCCGCGGCGCTAATTTCTCTGCGGCGCTAGTTTCCGGAGCGCTGGGGCTTGCAGAGTTCTCGTTTCTTCGTTGCAACTACGATTTCGATTCAGGATTGCTCTCGTTTATGTCGATAAAGGGAACCAAAACTTCCAGACCTCTTTATCTCCTTCCAGACCTCTTATCTCAAGGATTACTTGCCGATGCGGCCGTTCTGCTCGAATTTAGGGAAGATGATCACAATCGCGCTGTTGCTTTTCATGGCGCTGCCCGGATGTAAGACACTAAGTAGTCAGAATGCAAAGGGTAGCCAGAGTGCAAAGGCTGCGACGGGCGCGTCCCAACTGATCTCTTTTTGGAACAAACCGGCGAGCGCTCAAAAACTTCCGGTAGAAGCCGCTCAAAGTTCGTCATCTGCCTCGCCAAATGCCCAACCGGCAGTGNCGAGAGGCAGGCTCGCAATCAGACAAGCTTCACTCCGCCCCGCGTACCGAGCNCCCTGCGGTTCTGGCTGACGGCATTAGAGCCACGACGCATCGTGCATGCGACAAACGNTAAACCGTCTCTATCCCGTGATATGTTCCGACAGGCGCAAATAAAAAACCCGTCCGGATCGGCTTATGCCCGGACGGGTTTCTATTTGACCATTTTGGTAGTGTGGTTGCCGTAGCAACCAAGCCTCTCTGCCAGTTTGAGTACTATATCCACTATGAGTGGTTAGGTGTCGCCACCTAAACCACTGATAATCCTTAGAAAGGAGGTGATCCAGCCGCAGGTTCCCCTACGGCTACCTTGTTACGACTTAGTCCCAATCATCGAGCTGACCTTCGGCGCTAGCCTCCCAAAGGGTTAGCATTGCGACTTCGGGCCCTCCCAACTTTCGTGGCTTGACGGGCGGTGTGTACAAGGCTCAGGAACACATTCACCGCGGTATGCTGACCCGCGATTACTAGCGATTCCGGCTTCATGCAGGCGAGTTGCAGCCTGCAATCCGAACTGAGGCACGGTTTCTAGGATTTGCTCGACCTCGCGGTATTGCGTCCGTTTGTCCGTACCATTGTAGGACGTGTGCAGCCCTAGTCATAAAGGCCATGAGGACTTGACGTCATCCCCACCTTCCTCCGGTTTAACACCGGCAGTCTCTCTAGAGTCCCCGACCGAATCGCTGGCAACTAGAGACAAGGGTTTCGCTCGTTAAGGGACTTAACCCGACATCTCACGACACGAGCTGACGACAGCCATGCAGCACCTGTGCAAGGGCTCCCGAAGGCACTACCCTGTTTCCAGGGTATTCCCAAGCATGTCAAGACCAGGATAAGGTTCTTCGCGTAGCCTCGAATTAAGCCACATCCTCCACCGCTTGTGTGAGCCCCCGTCAATTCCTTTGAGTTTCAGCCTTGCGACCATACTCCCCAGGCGGAGCACTTAACACTTTCGCTACGCCCAAGCAGATGTGGAAGTCCGCTCGAGCTAGTGCTCATCGTTTACAGCTAGGACTACCGGGGTATCTAATCCCGTTCGCTCCCCTAGCTTTCGTCCCTCAGCGTCAGAAGAGACCCAGAAAGCCGCCTTCGCCACCGGTGTTCCTGATAATATCAACGCATTTCACCGCTCCACCATCAGTTCCGCTTTCCTCTATCTCCCTCAAGCTTAACAGTATCAGGCGCAGTTCCACAGTTGAGCTGTGGGATTTCACACCTGACTTACTAAGCCGCCTACGGACTCTTTAAGCCCAGTGATTCCGAATAACGTTTGTGCAGTTCGTGTTACCGCGGCTGCTGGCACGAACTTAGCCTGCACTTCCTCTGAGGATCGGTCAAAATTTCCTCCCCTCTGACAGCGGTTTACAACCCGAAGGCCTTCATCCCGCACGCGGCGTCGCTCCGTCAGGCTTTCGCCCATTGCGGAAGATTCTCGACTGCAGCCACCCGTAGGTGTCTGGGCAGTGTCTCAGTCCCAGTGAGCCGGGCCATGCTCTCACACCCGGTACCCATCTTTGGCTTGGTAGGCAATTACCCCACCAACAACCTAATAGGACGCAGACCGCTCCCCCGGCGATAAATCTTTGGTCCGGGGACATTATGCGGCATTACCCCCGGTTTCCCGAGGCTATTCCGCACCGAAGGGTACGTATCTACGCGTTACTCTCCCTTACGCCGCTTTATACACCCCCGAAGGGGCTTTAACCGCACGACTTGCATGCCTAATCCACGCCGCCAACGTTCATTCTGAGCCAGGATCAAACCCTTCAATTGAAATATGCTTATCCGAAAGACGACTAAAGTCGGCCTTCGAAAAGTTAGCAAAGTCAATCGATGGAATGAACCATCGTCGATGCTTCCGGTCAGAAGCATCTAGCCTGTAATTTAAAAGTACAGCCTCAAGCTGGCCGAATCACGAATGATTCTTTTTTGAAGAGGTTCACTACCAAATTGTCAAAGAACAAATTACCAACGGCCCAAACGATTAAATTTGGGCCGCTGATTTGCAAGGTCGTCAATCTTACAGCAAGCAGCATGCTAGTCAACAGCTTCCCGCAGCCATTTTAAAAAAAACTGCGGCGACGTCGTATTTTCAGCCAGAAAACGGACCTGCCATGGCAGATTCTAACAATATTGTTGGCAAATTCGCCTCGTGGCAAACAGCAACCTCACTGTCAAATAAGGGCAATCAGCTCCGTGAACCATCAAATGCGAGCTGTCCAAAAAGGCTCTTTGTCGATCGACCCTTTCGATGGCGCCAGGGAGTCACCCTTGCCACCCACCCTGCAACGACCTCCTCTGCAGCTGTGTTGAGTCCCTTTTCAAGTTCTGGCCACAGGCGGGCAACGAAATTCTGGTTCGATTGCCCCTTTTGGATACGGACCAAACACTTTTCGCGATCCGAACCAGCTGACCTCAATATTACAAATATCCGCAAACCATAACCTATTTTCTCCTGGCAGAGCATCGCTTTCAGACGACTCAAAGCAGTTCTGGTGTAGGTTTCGTAATATGGGGTGCCTCTCAAATTTCAAGGAACATGGCTTTCAACAATGGCTTTTAACGGCTCTCACTGCTATCCCGATTGTACACCTCCCGTTCTTGTCGTCTGCCAAACCATTTCCTCTGGAAATATATTTGCTCGCAGCCAGTATGTGACCTACGTTTTCTATGGAACTTGATAATCCAAGACCTCTGACAATTCGATCAACCCCACACCCATCGGCTCGCTGGTGAGACCGAGCAAAGAACCGCATCTCCTCTCGAAAGAGACATTGCATCGAGTGGAAAGGCCATTTCTGTCCAGTCGGTGGGTAACATCATTATCGCAAAACCAAGAATTTCTCGCCTAAAATTAGCCCCGCAAACGGTCTCGTTAACACGGGACAGGAGATCCTCAAGTTGGCAAGAACGTAACAAACTCTATTTCGTGTGCAGAAACTGTTTACTTCAGAACGCGTGAACTTCATCTTCTTCGCCTTTCCACGTCGCTCGCTTGGTAGAGTTTCACTGGCCCTCATCATGCAAGGTTCCACCTGATGAAAGTCTCCCCAACTTCTGATGAAGCCGGAAAAATCTTCGGTAGCGAAAAATTTCGCGTCGCCCAATGGATCACATCCTGTTTGGATTTGGCAACAGTCGCCAAGCAGAGAATCCTCGCGGCCGGTCATGGCCCGCTAGGCCATTTTTCGACACCGTCGTCGCGGAAACACTCTGATCGAAGTGGCAACATTTTGCTCCTAACAGCGTTCTTTCTCTCTGCCGTGATCGCCATGTTAGCCTTTGCAATCGATGTTGGTTACATGTACACCATGCGAACGCAATTGACTCGATCTGTCGATGCCGCCGCGCTCGCAGGCGCTGGTAGCCTGCTGGACGGTCAAGCCTTTGCCAATGATCAGGTGGTCGAATACCTCGTTCGCAATCCGGTCGGTGGCAACCTCGTGATCTCCGAAGAAACCGACTTGGCAAGCTTAAAAGCCATGTTTCTGGAAGAACACGAAGATGAACTCGAAATCACACTAGGACATTGGAACACCAATTCAAAGCAGTTGGAAAACACCAGCAGTCTGCCTTCGGCAGTCGAGGTTTCGATGGCCTACCCTCACTTGCCGACATTTTTTGGGAAAGTCTTTGGACGCGAAAGCTTTGCGATCGAGTCGTCCGCAGTGGCAACGTATCAACCGCGCGACATCATGTTGGTGCTGGACTTCTCGGCGTCCATGAACGACGACAGCGAGCTCAAGTCTATCGACCACCTGGGGCAAGCCGTGGTGGAAGATTCTATCTATCAGATGTGGCTTGATCTCGAGGAACCAACCTATGGAAACTTGGAGTTTGAACCCGATTGGGTGACGATTCCCTACGTCAATCTACCCGCAGAAGTTACTTGGCGCGGAACCGAAGTGGAGATCGCTGCCACAGAAAACATTTCCCGTCTACGTCTCTACAAATCATCCAGCTCCTACAAACAATTCAAGAACGTCGGCACTGGGGGAACGTTCTCTTACAATGGAAAACTGATTCACAAGTGCAAACTAAAGATCAACAATCAATGGGAAACCATATCTTTCTTTGACGGTAGCCACATCCGGCGCGGCCTCGAACTGGATAGTGTTCCATATCCATCTGAGGGGAGTTGGGATGATTACATCGCATATGCCAGCAGTCATAAGTCTTCCATGTCTTGGTATGATCCAGATGTCGAGGCAGCGGGACATCTGCACAAGTTCGGTGGCCTCACCCTGATCAACTTTTGGAATCGCAACAAACCACAACACAGCCAGACGCCAAGCCTTTGCCAAGTCAGCGCCCAACCCGTTACAGCGGTAAAAAATGCCGTTGATCTGTTCATGGAATATGTCCGTGAAGTCGACGTTGCCGATCAAGTCGGTCTCGCAATTTATTGTTCGCCTAACGGCGAGGGGCTGCTGGAAAGTCCGCTCACGGACGATCTCGATGGGGTTGCAGAAATCTCCAGAATGCGACAAGCAGGCCACTACAATGGCTGGACAAATATTGGTGCTGGAATGACCGTGGCCCGCGAAGAACTTGTGCATAACGCTCGCGTTGGTACTTATAAAATGATCGTTTTAATGACCGATGGCCAGGCGAATTGGTGCGACGGAAGATATCATCCAACCGCCGCACAAAACTACGTACTCGACGAAGCCTCTCTTTGCCAGGAGGCAAAGATCCCCATCATTACGATTAGCCTCGGCGCCAATGCCGATACCGGGCTGATGCAGGAAGTTGCCGAAACGACTGAGGGCACACACTTCAACATTCCAGGAGGGACGACGATTGCTCAGTACTCAGAAGAGCTTCTGGATGTATTTCGCGCCATTGCCAACGACAGACCGTTGAAACTGGTGCACTGAGCAGCCATGCGCCCGCCACTCATGGAGGCAAAGAACACGAATCGACAACAAAGACTCGCGTAAGTTCTCTGCCCGCGGCGCGGTGCCTACTTTCTAGTAAAGCCTCTCTGCGGAGCCTCCCTGCTTTCAGACCAACATGGTGGTCGCGTCCTCTTCAATCTCTCAATTCAACCAGACGATCAAATCTCGGCCGGTCTCATTCTCTTCGCTGACGCAAATCGAACCCGAGCTGAGCTGGGATGATTGGCGAACAACAGCAGGTGGCCGCGCGACCTAGAGAAGAGCTTTGTTCGTTTGAAACACGAGCAATCTTCTTGTGATTCGAGTCGGTGACCTGGAGTAAAATGGGTCTCTTCCGACCCACATCCAGGTTGGAAATGCGGACCGCACCACCGACCCAATCGCACCCCTCATAAGGGTTATTTTATTTGACGTAGATGCTCTGTCGGCACAAAATAGGGAATTGGGTTATGCTAGACGGGTTCTCTAGCTGCATTTTCGCGCATCGACAATTTCTGTCGTGGGTCCGTCTACGTCGTGGAGCACGCGGGCTGTTCCCGGTGGAAATCTTACTTGTGCAAATCGGTGGATGTATCTAAAGCGTGCTAAGATAACTGCGTGTGAAATGCTGAGAATTTCCTACTATCCCAAAACGCTTGGACGTTGACTCGGAGGATGGTTAGGTAGCGGGAAAACACAAAAAGGAAATAGAAGACATGGCGCAAAGTGGAAATGACTGGACGGAAATCCTCGTTCGACGCGGAATCGTCAGTCCTGATCAACTCGCAGAAGCTGATCAGATGTCGCGGGAATCGGGTTTTCCGTTAGCCGATGCTTTTGTGAAACTGGGGTATGCAGCGGGTGAAGATGTGATGAGGGCCATGGCCCAATTCCACAACATGGACTACATCGACCTCACAGAGGTGACCATACCTGAACAGATCATTGAATTGGTTCCCGAGTCTGTCGCGCGCGAAAATATCATTCTTCCTCTAGCAGACAAGGATGATGCCCTCCGTGTGATTGTCAGTGATCCCTACGACATCGAAACCGTTGAAAAATTGCGGTTTATTCTCAACCGTCGTGTCGAAACGGCTCTTTCGCCTCGTGAGTTCATCCTCGAAGCGATCAACCGCTATTACGGCCAAGTCGAGGGGGAATCAGCTGACTCCATGCTACAGGAGTTTACCGACACAGCGATCGACTTTACGGAAACCGATGACGCCACCATGCTGGAATCGGAGGAGGCTGTCGATGAAAACAGCGCTCCGATCGTTCGCCTTGTCCAATTGATGATCGGTGAAGCCGTTCAATTGCGGGCTTCCGACATTCACGTGGAACCCTTTGAGGACCGCGTACGAATTCGTTATCGCATTGACGGTGTACTCATCGAACGTGATAGCCCACCACGTCGACTCCTGGGTGCCATCATTTCACGCATCAAAATTCTTGGAAAAATGGATATTGCGGAGCGCCGCAAGCCCCAAGATGGCCGCATCAAAATTACTGCCGGTGGCAAAGATATTGATCTGCGAGTGAGTGTCATCCCGACAAATCACGGCCAATCGGTCGTGATGCGGATTTTAGATAAAGACAACATCAAAATTGGCATCCGCCAACTTGGCTTTTCTGAAAACAATTTTCAACGCTTCAATGGGCTGATTAAGCGACCAAACGGCATCGTGCTCGTCACCGGCCCCACAGGTTCCGGCAAGACCACGACCTTATATGCCGCACTCAACGCCCTGAATCGCCCAGACCGGAAAATCATTACGGCCGAAGACCCCGTTGAATATTACTTACCGGGAATTAATCAGGTGGAAGTGCGGCACCAAATTGGTTTGGACTTCTCACGGATTATTCGCGCCATGTTGCGACAGGCTCCGAATGTTATTCTGGTCGGAGAAATGCGTGATTCAGAGACTGCATCAATGGGAATTCAAGCCTCACTAACGGGACACTTAGTATTCAGTACACTACACACGAACGATGCGCCCAGTGCTGTAACACGAATGACCGATATGGGGGTTCCTGGTTATCTCGTGGCAAGTAGTGTGATTGCGGTTATGGCACAACGCTTGGTGCGCGTCATCTGCAACCGCTGCAAAGTTCCTTACAAACCGTCAGAAACCGAACTTCGCGAAGCGGGCGTGACACCTGAAATGTTGCAGGAAAGCAATTTTTCGCGCGGAAAAGGATGTGGTTATTGTCAGAAAAAAGGGTACCGCGGAAGGTTAGGTATTTATGAATTGATGGACGTTTCAGCACGCGTTCGGGAGCTCATCTTTGACGCCCGATCGTCCACAGATATTCGCGAAGTCGCCATGGCAGAAGGAATGTCAACGCTCTATCAAGATGGCCTCCTTAAGGCAACGGAGGGGATTACCACCATAGAGGAAGTATTTCGGGTCGCGAAGCGGACAGAACAGGATGTGGTGGCCGCTTAAACTTATGTTTAAGCGATCCAGCAAAAGATATATTGGATAAATTCGGAAAGATAGCAGGAGCAAAACTGGGTTCGAGCGGCGGATACATCCAAAGGTAGGAACCCACCACAGTCCATGGCAGGTCCATCCTGTGGAAATTCTCGCCCAAGCGAATGACAGGTTAAAAGTGGAGTCACAGTTGTACGGAAGGATGACCAAACGAATAATTTCATCGATCCCTTGCCCCTACGCACCGTCCCTCCCGGCGGTCACATGGGCGCCTCAGCCACCTTCGACGGAAAACGATTTCACTTTAGCGGATCAAGATTCGCCGCTCTCCTCATGAAAGGCGTCCCATGGCGACTATTCTCGTTGACAAACTTTTGGCTGCTTGCATCAAACAAGGTGCCAGCGATATCCACATTACCGTCGGCCAGCCACCCGTGTTTCGGCTGCACGGGCGGATGCGGCGGCTGGAAACCAAAACGCTGGAGCCCGATGACACCGTCGGTTTGATGAAAAGTATCACCCCGGAGCGTTGCCAGCGTGAGTTGCAAGAATCGGGCAGTACCGATTTTGGTTTTGCTTTTGGCGATCAGGCACGTTTTCGAGTTTCTGTGTTCAAACAGCGGGCCAACATTGCCATGGTGCTGCGTCAAATTCCCAACGACATGCTCGCGCCAGAGCAACTGGGGCTTTCCGACGCGGTTGTCAAGCTGGTGTTTCGGCCTCGTGGCTTACTCCTCGTCACCGGTCCTACAGGTTCTGGAAAGAGTACCACGCTGGCGAGCCTGGTGAACCACATCAACGAGGTGTGCGATCATCACATCATTACCATCGAAGATCCGATTGAGTTTTACCACTACCATAAAAAGTCAACGGTAAACCAACGCGAAGTAGGTGTTGATGTGCCGAGCTTTGCGGAGGCGATTCGCCGTGCGTTGCGTCAAGATCCCGATGTCATTCTCGTCGGCGAATTGCGTGACTTAGAGACCATCGGAGCGGCAATCTCGGCTGCGGAAACAGGGCACGTTGTTTTTGGAACCCTCCACACCAATAGCGCACAAGGAACGATCAACCGCATTATCGATGCGTTTCCCGGAAATCTCCAAGAACAAGTGCGGGCACAACTTTCCACAACGTTGATCGGTGTTTTGGCTCAGACCTTATTACCAAGGATTGGTGGTGGCCGGGTCGCTGCTTATGAATCCATGATCACAACGCCCGGCATTGCCAATCTGATTCGAGAAAACAAGACCTTTCGCATTAACTCAGCAATCCAAACCGGGCAGAAGTTCGGCATGCAGTTGATGGACGATGCGCTGTTCGATCTCTGGAAAGCAGAAAAGTGTACGGTCGAAGACATACTTGCGAAAGCTCAACGACCTGACGATCTGGCGCAACGAATCGTCACAGCAAAACGTGGCTTAGAAGATGAGAGTTCTCGAGAAGAAGAAATGCAAGCAGGCTAAGGCCGTAAAGCAAGCTGAATTAACAAGGTTCTGTGAAACATTTAGGTAACGATACTTATGGCAATTAGACGCATCGGTCAAATCTTCGTTGACTTGGGTTTTATCACGGATGAACAACTCGAGTTGTTACTCGAAGAACAGCAGGCTCAGCCAGGTGAAAAGATCGGAAAAATTGCCGAAGAGATGGGGCTCGTCACTGATGAACAGCTCTGTCAGGCGTTAGCAGAACAATTAAACATGAGCGTGGTAAACATCGGCGATACGCCGCTGCCACGCGAAGCCTTGGAAAAGATTACAGAAACCATGGCGGAGATGTATCGCGTCGTTCCCTTGACCTATGTTGAGGACACCAATCGTCTCACCTTGGCTACGTGCGATCCAGAAAATCTAGCCGTCCAAGATGAGTTGCGGACTTTCTTAGGTCACGAAATCGAAATGGTCATTGCGACCGAACGAGAAGTTCAAGAATGCTTGAATCGCTATTATGCTGCCGCCGGTGAAAGCGTAGAGAGCCTCATCAGTTCTCTAGAAGAAGACACTGAGTTGATGGAACAGGCGGCGGCGCTCGCGACCGATGGCCCGATTGACTTGACGAGCGCTGAAGCTTTGGCGGACAGTGCGCCCGTCCGGAAGTTATTAAACATGGTTTTGCTGTTGGCTATTAAGGACCACGCTAGTGATATCCATTTTGAGCCCTTCGAAGACGAGTTTCGAATTCGCATCAAAGCGGACGGCGTCTTATACGAGATGGTGCCACCTCCCCGTCACCTCGCATTTGCCATTACCACCCGAATTAAAGTGATGGCAAACTTGGATATCGCGGAAAGACGATTACCCCAAGATGGTCGCATTGAATTGTCCGTCGGTGGTCACCCAGTCGATTTGCGTGTCAGTGTTCTCCCGACGATGTTTGGGGAGAGTGTCGTCATGCGGGTTCTGGATCGCAGCGTCGTGTCGCTCGACCTCAAAAAGGTGGGTATGGATGAACCCACTCAGGACAAATTTGAGACCATCATCAACGTTCCCAATGGCATCGTTTTGGTTACAGGTCCGACTGGTTCGGGAAAGACAACCACGTTATATTCAGCGTTGTCGGAATTAAATGTGATTGAAGAAAAGTTGATCACGACAGAGGATCCGGTTGAATACGACATCGATGGGATCATTCAGATTCCCATTGACTCCGATACAGGAGTAACCTTTGCTGCCTGTCTACGAGCAATTCTTCGCCAAGATCCCGACAAGATTCTTGTGGGAGAAATTCGAGACTTGGAAACTGCAGAAATTGCAGTGCAGGCGTCGCTGACGGGACACGTTGTCTTCAGCACACTACATACTAATGACGCGCCAAGTACGGTGACGCGCATGAAAGACATGGGAATTCCAACGTTCCTAATCACGGCTACGGTAGAGGCCATTCTGGCACAACGGTTGGTGCGGCGAACTTGCACGCGGTGTCGTGAAGCGGTCGAGACAAGTGACGATTTACTTTCCCAATTAAAAATGACTCGCGAAGAATTAGCAGACCGCACTTTTCATCGAGGACGTGGCTGTGATGTGTGTAGCAATACCGGGTACAAAGGCCGAGTCGGGTTGTTTGAATTGCTCATCATGAATGACGAGATGCGCGATATGGTCATGAATAATTGTTCGGACGATGAATTACGTCGAACTGCGCAGAGTTATGGCATGGTCACCCTGCGGGAAGCGGGAATGAACTTTGCCTTCGACGGGACAACCACTGCCGAGGAGGTTGTTCGAGAAACCATTCTGGAAGCTTAATCATCTTGTTGCACTGATTTCCATTCCAAAACCAACCGTACAAAATCTTAACACTGCCAACACGGGAATAAAGCAATGCCGACTTACCAATTCGAGGCGATGGACGCGACTGGTGAGGAGATTAAAGATGTCATCGATGCCGCGACCGAGGAAGAAGCCCAAACAACGATTCGACAAATGGGTTACTTTGTCACCAAAATCGCGGTCAAAAAGGGAGCTGGCAGCACCGCATCGGCAGTTTCCGGAAAGAGAAAACGGCCCTTTGCCATTGGAGGCGGTGGTAGCAAAGCACTGACAACGTTTACACGTCAGCTTTCTATTCTGCAAGACGCGGGCCTGCCCATCTTGAGAAGTCTGAAGATTCTGGAAGAACAGTCCAAGCCGGGCAAGCTCAAAAACTCGTTGATGGATGTTTGCGATGAAATTGAGGCCGGTTCCACCTTGTCGGAAGCGATGTCCAAATCACCTAAAATGTTTAACCGCCTCTATGTCAACATGATCAAAGCTGGTGAAGCAGGCGGTGCCTTAGAACTGATCCTGCAACGTCTGGCTGATTTTATGGAGCGGTCGCAGTCCATCAAACGCAAAGTCAAAGGTGCGATGATCTATCCCTGTGTGATCATTTGCGTTGCCGTATCGATCTTGACTTTTATCATGATCAGCATTGTGCCAGTATTCCGGGAAATGTTTACGGAATTTGAACTCGTCTTGCCGGCTGTCACAGAATTGCTCATTGCGATTTCGGACAACGTGGTGCAATACTGGTATCTCATTCCAGCGTTTCCCCTGGCGATCCTTTTAGGGGTCAAATTATTACGCAAATTTCGCCATGGCCGGATGGGGTGGGACATGTTCATTATCCGTATTCCCGTGGTCGGGCCGTTGGTGGAAAAGAATATCATGGCTCGGACGACGCGGACCTTGGGTACTTTGGTGGCCAGTGGTGTACCCATCCTGGAAGGGCTCAATATCACCAAAGAAACTGCCGGCAACGGCGTCTTTGAACGCATGTACGGAAAGGTCACAGAATCGATTCGCGAAGGCGAAACAATCGCCAAGCCCATGAAGGAAAACTCTCGGCTTGGTTTTCATCCCATGGCAATCGTCGTGTGGGCGGCTGCGGGGGCCAGTCCAGCGTTGCCGATCTTGTTCCTTCCTGGAATGTTGCAAATGGGAGGCATGATTGGGGGGGTACTGGCGCTGATTGCCGTGATGTGGTCCCTGATGAAAATTCAGACTCGTGTGGTCGACGATTTGGTGGTCAATATGGTCGATGTCGGTGAAGAAACGGGTGAACTTGATACAATGCTGTACAAAGTGGCAGATAACTACGATGAAGAAGTCCGCGTCATGACGGACGGACTGATGGCCTTATTGGAACCGATCATGATCGTGTTTCTGGGAGGTGCCGTCGGTTTTATCGTCGTGTCTCTGTTCATGCCGCTGGTTGACATGATTACGCAATTGTCTGGCTAAGAGAAAGAGGAGATAACGGGGGAGCAGCACGTCGCAAATTGACGAGTGGGCGGCTACATGGGTGAGAGTCGTCAACTAAAAATGCGTGCTGCCATTCTAATTCAAAAAGGCTACCAGTTTCGCGCAGATAGCAACCACTGGAGAGCCCGAGAAAGCACGTCGTTTGGGAGATCGTTGCCATGTTCAAGGTCCGCAAAGCCACCGCTGCGGGATTCACGCTCGTCGAGATGCTCGTTGTCATCGCTATCATCGGTGTCCTTGTGTCGCTGTTGATACCGACCATTGGCACGGCGCTAAGAAACGCCAAAAATGCACGAATTGTCCTCGACATCAACCAGCTTGCCTCAGCGCTGGAAACGTATAAGCAAACCTATGGTGATTATCCGCCCGATTTTTCTAGCCGCAATGTGGTGATTCAGCATTTGGCCAAGGCCTTTCCCAATATCTCGGCCCAAGAAGCAACCACCGTTACCAATATTTTTTGGGTTAATCCGGCCGCCGCCTCAGGAGCCGCTGGTTACGACGCAGCGCACATTGATGCGGCCGAGGCCTTGGTCTTCTGGTTAGGCGGTTTGAGTAAGGATGCCACCAGACCGTTCACCGGTCAGGGCGGCCCCGTGAAAATCGTCACGGTAGGAAGCAACCAATACGCTGTCTACAACCAGGATCGAGAATCCCCCCTGTTTGATTTTGAAGAGACACGTTTAAATCTCGGTTTGGTTGATCCGGCCGCGCCCAATACGAGCAATTTAAATGGTCAACCGATGTCGTTGGACGAACGCGACTTTCACGGCTTCGCCGCAGCGGCCTTCACCAACGACCCGTTCCCGCACTATGTGCCCGAAGGACAAGAGGTCCCCTACGTTTACTTTGATTCGCGCACCTACGACTACGGCACAAACGGTGAATATGAAAATATTTTTAGTCTTGGCTTGACCGATGATATTCTTGACAACGGTGCCATTGACGGTTCCTACGACCCGAACAAATCCTTTGCCACAGAAGCAATGGGGGTGGCACGGCCGATGAAAACGGATCAAGCAAATGCTGATTATTATAACGATGCGGCGGTCGCCAATTTTGACCCCAGGGCATTTTATTACGCCAATCGCGACACCTTTCAGATCATCTGCGCTGGCCTCGATGATCACTATGGTCACGACGAACTTCTCGTTAGCTCTGCCTCAGGTTTTGGAAGCGCTGTCCTCTGGCGTTACCCGTCCGGTTTACCGTTCCATGAAGTGGCTCTTCCCTGGACCACCCCTTCAGCAACCAAAGATCGCCTGATTCATGAAACGCGTCGTGACAACATTACCAACTTTAGTGATGGCATTTTGGAGAATGGTTTACCATGATGCAATCATCGGTTGGTCAGCCGCGGCGACCTCTCGCCACATGGTGTCGCCCTTCGTTCACACTGGTAGAATTACTGGTGGTGATGTCGATCATTGCCATCCTCTCTTCGGCTGTGCTGATGGCGTTGAGTGGTGTAATGGAAGACGCTAAAGGACACCGCACGCGCTCGCAGATTACACGGATCCATGAATTATTGGCACCGATTTACGAGAGTTATCAAACGCGGCCCGTGCCGCTCGTTCCCCGCCCCAGTTCGTCCTATCACGGGCCGACCTGGGAAAAACTCGCCGGGCTGCGTGAAATCATGCGGATGGAATTGCCGGACCGTCGCAACGATGTTTATCGCGGCCCGTTTTCGGGTTTAACCTCGGCCCCCGCCCGCTGGAACGCTTATCGCAGACGGGTCATGAAAATCTCCAACACGGGCGCCGATGGCGTTCCCGGATCCTCAGGTGATGACGACGGCAATGGTCAGGCAGAGGATCTTCGTGAAATGGGTTGGCCCGGCTCCGATGATGGCCCCACCTTCTGGACCGCCCAACACCAGGGTGCGGAATGCCTCTATTTGATCCTGGCCGAGATTCGCGAAGGCGGCTCAAACGGTCTCGACTTCTTCCAGGAAAATGAAATCGGCGACGTCGATGGTGATGGGATGGCAGAGATTCTCGATGGTTGGGGCAATCCGATCGAGTTCCTCCGCTGGGCCCCCGGATTTTCGCAACAACCGGGTGCCGATGGGCAGTGGGGAGTGGCCGCTTTTGACGATGACAGCAACGGCGTCGTGGACGACGCCTCCGAGGCTGGCTGGCCTTTGTCGGACGACTTGACGGGACTTTCAGATTTGCAGGATCGCAATCCCGAACGATCTCCCGATCCCTTTGACTTACTGAGGACCGATGCCATCGATGCTGGGGCCGACGGTGGTTGGGGAATCAGCGGCACAGACGATGACGGTTTCAATGGTGTCGACGACGCCATGGAACGTGGCTGGCCCGGCAGCGACGACCGCGTCCATACGTTCGCCCTCACCCCGCTCATCTTTTCGGCTGGCCCAGACCAGATTTATGACTTGGTCACCGATGCGGTTCGTAACGGCTCGAACTGGACCTGCCTCTCCCCCGACACCGATAATCCCGCAATGACCGTGAATGATGTGATCGATCCAGTCAATCCACCCGTCCACCCCATGAATCAGCCCCTCAACAAGGGAAACGACCCATTCCTGTGGTTCCCGGCGGATTATTTCGGTACAGCACAAAACTGGCAACTTGGAAAATATCTAACGGTAACCGACTCCGATCCAACCTATCCGTACAAACCCGAAGGTCCGTACGGCGACAACATCTCCAATCATCGAGTTGAAGTACGTTAACGTGAGCATCTCCCTGCGCTACCGCCGCCCTCCGATTCGCCACGGTTTGACGTTAGTCGAACTGATGGTCGTGGTCGGCATCGCGCTCTTGTTAGCATCGGTCGCCTTGCCGATGCTGCGACCTGCCCTAGTAAATCGCAAAATTCGTGAAGCAGCACGACAAGTCAATGGTTTCTTTGCCTCGGCACGAACGCGCGCCGAAGCGCTCGGCCGCCCGGTGGGCGTCTGGATGGACCGAGACGAACTCAATCCTCGGGGAAGCTCCCAGCTCTTCATGGCGGAAGTGCCGCGGCCCTATGCTGGCGATTTTGTCGGTGCCCGCGCCCAGTTGGGAGACTTTGTTCCTGCCGTCGCCGCAGGAGGATCCCGTGACGGGGTGGCCGAGACGGCAATCTTTGCCGCGCAGCAGTGCGGTTCCTTATTGGTTTCGGCCCAAAACCATCCCTTCTACAACGTCAATCGCGCCTTGATCCATCGTGGAGATCTGATTCGTTTCGACCACAAGGGTCCACACTACCGCATCCAATCGATCATCGCCCAAGGACCAGCACCCAGCTTTACCTCCGTCCGCGTCACCTTTCAACATGCAGAATGGTTATGGCATCCAGGCGGCGACGGTGGCTGGGGGACCAATGGTGTCGATGATGACGGCTTCAATGGTGTCGACGATGCCGGGGAAGCTGGTTGGGCTGGCAGTGACGACTACTTGTTAGCCTCTCCCATTCGTCTGCGTCCGGGCCTGGACGGAAACAACGACGGCGACTTTTTCGATGTCCCACCGGCTACCTCGCAGATCGATCATCCGGTTTCCGTCTCGTTTCAGATTTTCCGGCGGCCAAGCCGTTCGATCGTCGCACCCCTGACGCTCCCTGTTGGCGTGGTTGTCGATTTCACAAATTCGGGGATCGGCATTAGTGCCGACGACGGCACGCTCCCCCTTTCCTATACAACCCCCGGCGACTTTAACCGAGGTCGCGAATTCAGTATCGTCGACGCCCGCGATTCAACTCTGGCCCCTTCTCCCCAGCCGGTCATCGTGATGTTTCATCCCCAGGGGGGGATCGACCGATTTTATTCGGCAGCGTCGGTGGCCGGGACACGGCCTATCGGAACGATCCATTTGTTGATCGGCCGCAGCGAGCAACTCTGGCCATTTCCGACTGCCACAGACTTTGCCTCCATGACCTTTGCACCCCCCAATCCTCTGGTAACCCCTGTTCCCGCGCTGCCCAACCAAAACCTCACCGATCAAGCAAATTATTGGGTCTCGATTGGACATCGCACGGGGAAGATTACGACCGCCGAGAACACCTGGCCCAGCGTCGATTCCGGGACAACTCCGCGCTCCTTCCTGGAGTCCTTTTTTCAAGCACGTCAGTTCGCCCAGGCCGCACAATCCACGGGAGGGCTCTAACGTGAAGCGCAGTCACCTCCAACCTTGTCGGGCTGGAATCTCGATCATCGAAGTGATGTTTGCCATCGGCATTGCCATCATTGGATTGCTCGGTGTGGTGGCGCTGTTACCGCTGGCCGCCAGCAATGTCAGCCGCGGCGTCACAATGGATCGCATGGCCCGCCTCGGCGAAAATGCGCTGAACACGATACAAGTGCGGGGCTACACGTCGCCAGCGATGTGGTTAGCCTACTTTCC
>JAKVBY010000001.1:86506-118252 GCA_022446825.1 Pirellulaceae bacterium | reverse complement strand
CCGGGCGTGGCCGGTAGCGACGACGACGGGCTGAACGGCGTTGACGATCCGGGTGAATTGGGTTTCCCCGGTTCGGACGATGTCGGTCGGCGCAGTGCGCAGGGAAACTTTTCCTGGATCGCAACGATTGCTCCCAAACTCGATGGCAACTTGGAGTTTCACGACCTCTACACCTTGTCGATTGTCGTTTTCAACCAAAGGGCAGCCAACCTTCCCTTAGACATCTTTCAGGAACGCCTGGCTCAGGTCGTGTTTCCCTACGGCAACAACTTCGATATTCAATTGCGGACTATCTATCCTCCAGGGTGGAGTGCGACCAGCTTAACACCCCAGTCACGACCCGAGTCCGATCTGGAACTGCAAACCGGTGACTGGATCATGCTCTGTAGTTATGCCGGTACCCAGAGCCCGACCGTTCCCTATCCAACGCCAGCAGAGCGGTTCCTGCCCGCCTTCCAATGGTATCGCGTGACCGCCACGGACTCCGAGGCAAGCTTCGACACCGCCAACGGTCAATGGTTTCGCCATACGACCATCGACGGTCCGGGCTGGTTGCCCGCCTTTCAGCAACGACAGAATTCTTATCTCAGCACAACGACTAACCCGACCCATGCCGTCCTGGTTTCGGGAGTCATCGGAGTCTTTGAAAGAACCATTCGCCTGGAATCGTCCTCCTTGTGGAGGAATTGATCCTCGCGGCAGGCGTCTGCCGACGGGGATGTTTGAGTTTGGAACCGACCGAGAGAGCAACAAGCGTTCACACGCGGAGGCACCCATGCCCACACGAAACAAACCAACTCGTGGCGTCGCGCTGCTGATGGTTATCAGCCTGTTAGTCCTGTTTGTCTTATTGCTGGTAACCTTCGCTGCCATTTCAGGACAATATCGGAGATCATCCGAGCAAACCGCCCGTAAGGCGCATCACGCGGTCGCCGACGCCGAGGAACAGCTTGACTCAGTCCTTTATCAAGTGCTCCGCGACACCAAACAGCGTTCCAGCCTCCATGGTCACAGCTTGCTGCGCGACCTCTATGGAAACGATGGCATCGTGGGCCGGGTCTCGTCATTTGCGAACGACGTACAACCACGGGGCGGCAACAACCTCATCGAATTCACTTTTTCGGCAGCGGCCATACCCTTAGCCGAGCAACCCTTTGGACAAACCTGGATCCCTCGCGACGATGCCTACAACGGCTGTGTGTTGACCATGCTGGAAGGGCGGGCCGCCGGTCATAGCGCGCGGGTCGTCGATTATTTCTTTAATCGGGGACCGGATGGCATGTGGGGCGCGGTGGCGGGAACCGATGACAACGGTCCCGGCATCGACGATGACCACGATGGTTTAATCGACGAAGCCGACGAAGTCGACGATCTCTCCGATGCGGGCTGGAACAACGGCGCCTTCGGCGGAACCGACGATCTGGTCCGAATTTGGATCCGCCCGATGCAGCGGAATCTGCCCGCCAACCTGGTGCAAGGTGATTTTGTTGGTCAGCGTTTCATGATCAACGGCCGGCCCTTCAATGGCACCGGTTTTGGTTTTGACAATTCGTTCAGCGCCCGCGCCACCGCAGATGGCGCACAAGTGATGAACGCCAAAACCTACCTGCCCGGTGTGGATGCCGGCTGGGGTGTGGCCGGGACAGACGATGATGGGATCAATGGCATCGATGATGTGGGTGAAGCGGGCTGGCCGAGTTCCGATGATGCCCCGCTCGATGTGGCCCTGTTACCGCACTTCGCCGCCTATGCCGCTCCGAACCCCACCCCCCGTCCGGTCAACGAAGGGGGTGCGGATGAAAGTTGGGACGCGGTCGACTTTCAAAATATGTTCCTGGCGCATGTGCCGGCCATCGCTCCTGGGGTGATCAAAACCGGCTCTTCCTATACAGTTCCCGGTTTTCCCGCACCGCTGAGCATCCCCGAAGCGGCGATGCCGGACGACATCATCCCCTCCTTTCACCGCCCGGCGCTGATCCGCTATTGGGCCGCCAAAAGTGGGGGACCCTTCTCGGCAAGTCATCGCGACTATCGCTATTTTCGTCGGCTGCTGACGCTGCGCCCCATGCCTTGGGATCACCCCAACTTTACCGGCTCCAATGTGAATCTCACTCCTCGTAACGAGGACACCGATCCCGAATTGTGGGAGGTGGGTCTTGACGGGGCGCCGGGAATTGCCGGCGTCGATGACAACGGAGTGAACGGTATTGACGATGCGGGTGAACTGGGATGGCAAGGCTCGGACGACTATTTGGAAAGCGATCCGGTACTGGTCAACGCGATCGCCGACATGACGGTCGGCCTGGATGTGGATGCCGATTTGGTGCCGGACGCCGATTTGAATCGGGATGGTGTTGTGGACTGGGATGTCGACAACGACGGCAATGGCACGGCGGACAGCATTTGGATCGATCCCGGTTTTCCTGCCCGCACCGGACCTGGCGGCAAACTCTACAAACCGTTAGTGGCCATTCTCATCAAAGATCTCGACAACCGTCTGAACATCAATACCGCCGGCAACCGCTGGCAGCGACAACCCGAATTCATGGCGTCGGTTGATTCCGGCACGCTGGAGGTGGTGCCGCTGGCGACCAACGGACACTTTGCCGGCGCCCTGCCAACGCAATACCAGGACATCCCGCGCGGCCTGGGACGTGGTCCCGCAGAAATCTTTGTCGGGCATGTCATGGCCGGAAATACCACCATTGCCAACCAAGAGTACGAGAGGCTCCTGTTTGGACGTTATGGTTTCGACAACACGCCCAGTCTGCTCAACCGTCGCCCAGGCATGCCGGGTTCCGATGACCTGTTCAGCCGCGTGAAAACCTTCGGAACGCCACTCGACTTTAGGACCGCGCCCTTCCTCTACAACAGTCCGCCCGATAGCGAAGGCATGGGGGCCACCCTTATCGATTACTACGGGCAACCGATTTCCTTCTATCTGGGCAAACTGAACGACGAGATCGTTGACGAGCATTATGAAATGGACTTGTCGGCCAAAGGACATCGGGGACCGCAGGGGACCGACGCGCCCTACACGCTGGCCGAACTGGAATCATTACTACGTCATTATGATGGGGATGCCCCGGAATTAGCCGATCGGCTCAAACTTACTGCCAACTTCACCTTCGCCGGCGAAAGCGACGAAGCACGGCAAGCGCGGGAGATCATCACCACCGATAGTTGGCACCTGCCGGTACCGAATGTCCACATTCCCCAAGACATGCTTGACCCGAACCTCTATCCCTCCACCGATCCGGCCGTCGCCGGCTCGAGCCTGGGTGGCTGGCGACCCGGTCCCGACGGCCGCTGGGGGAAAGCGGGCGTGGATGATGATTTGAACAGTACCATCGACGACCGTTCCGAGGCCGGGGCGCGCTTCTCCGATGACGTGATGGTGCCGACGATGCCGCTCGACCTGTTTGCCGCCAAGCTCAAGCGAGCGTTCCCTGCCGGACTCAACGACGTCCAGAAAGAGATGCTGCTGTTGGCAGAACTGCGGCGGATGCTGCCTCCCGAAATTGCCGCCGGGGGCCTGATGAACCTCAATCGGGTCTGGGGCAACGGATTGGATGATAACGGCAATGGCACGGTGGACGAACCGTATGAGGGAGACGGCATCGACAACGACGGCGATGGAAGTATCGACGAACTCGACGAATTTCAACCAAATGGGGCGGACGACGACGGCGACGGCAGCCTCGATGAATTGGACGAACTGACCAATGGGAACGTGGAACAAATCCGCCTTGCCGGCAGCAGCGGGACCGTTTTCGACGCGGTCATTCACCCGACAGGAAATGTGCCCGGCGCTTCGACCGCTGCCACACCCTGGCAAGGGAGGCAATTGTTTGCTCGGCATCTCTATTGTTTGATGATGTTTCTCAAAGACGGCACCAATGGGGGAGAGATCGACTTTGACGGCATTCCAGGCAACGACCCGACGGGCGTCGAAACGGCCCAAGGCCTGGCGCAGTGGGCCATTAACATGGCCGACTTCCGCGATCCCGACGCGATCATGACTCCCTTTGAATACGACAATAATCCGCTCGATGGTTGGCAAGTGGACGGAAACATCGCGACCAGCGGCGAGCCGCAACGGGGGGTTGTCTGGGGCTGTGAACGACCTGAATTGCTCCTCACCGAAACGTTTGCATTCCACGAACGTCGCACCGAGGACCTACCCACCGACGATGCGGGTGCCAACGACATCGCCAATGGCGATCTGAATCAAGACCAGCGCCTGCGACCAAAAAGTGGCGTCTTTATTGAGCTCTACAATCCTTGGTGGTCGGCCCGTTCGGGTAGTGTCTGGCCGCCGGTGGAACTCTACAGCAACCCGGCGGCTCCCGCGCTGCCCGCCCAGGGAGGCGTCGACCTCACCAAGCGAATCGGGCCGAACGGTCCGGCGCTAACTGGCTCTCCGGTGTGGCGGATGCTGATCAATGATGACCGGGGCACCCCCGATCAGCCCCGGCCGGCACCCACACCGAAAAACAATTTGCGCAGCGTCTACTTTGTCGATTTGGTGGCGAACCCGTTTAGTCCGGGAGATGATGGCTTTCAATATTCCACCAATCTGGGGTCCAACTTCCAACCGATTCATCCCGGTCACTACGCCGTGGTCGGCTCGTCCGGACGCGAGTTGGACGACGACACGGACGGCAACAATGAGTTGGCGACCACGCTCGGTCGGCGAGACTTTGGGGCGGTCCCTTGGCCAGTTATCGAAGCGACCCCGGCGAACCTGTTTACAGATACGCGCCGCTTTGTCTTCGACTTTGACCAACCACATCAATTCCGCGTCTCCAGCAATCAATCGGATTCGCTCACAACTCCCACAGCGACTTCCCCGACAACCATGCCGAACGAACCGACCGATTTTGTCGTGCCGGGCGACATTCTGCCTGTCTCGGGATTTGCCATCAATCAACCCAGGTCGCTTAGCATTTCCGAACCGACTGGCGGCTATCCGCCGGTCAATGGCATGGGGCTCCCCTTCGATCTCACCCTAGCCGGTGGCGAGGGGGCCTACCCGATCGCCTTGAACAACCCTGTCGACACCGATCCGGCCCTCCGACAGGACGGCACGACCGAACAATATCGTACGGTCTACCTGCAGCGACTGGCCAATCCATTGCGACCCTGGGAGGCGACGACCAATCCCTACATGACGCTCGACATCATGTCGATCGACATGCTCTCCTTTCATGGACTGGAGCCGACACCCCCAGCCGGTGGGGCGACGGAATACCATTCGGCATCGCATGAACGTGGCAAACAAACCAGTGGGGGTGCCAATCCCGAACGGAATCTTTGGACCCATGAACCGCGGCATGCCCCCAATAGTCTGCCAACAGGCCAACGCGAAGACCCCGCAGTCATGTTCCCGCACTTGTTTGATTTTCCCCTGCAGCAAACGTTCGGCTATCTAAACGAAGTCTTTCATCCCTACTTTACCGTGGCCACGAACTCCGTGGGAACCACCACCTACGTCCCCTCCGAACCGACTGGCAGCGGCCTGTACATAGGGGCACCCGACACGATCAATCCGCTCTACGATTCAAATGCCGTCGGTAACATAGTGCGTCCTCTCAAAGGAGCATTTCCCTGGTTGAACTGGAACAATCGGCCCTTTGTCAACGCGCGCGAACTCTTGCAGGTTCCCATCAGTTCTCCCGAGTCGCTGACCTACGATTTCTCCACGGCCGATCCCTTAAAGCCAACGGAGGAGAACTATAATGCCAGCGGCCGCAACTTTGGACACTTATTCGATCTATTTAATCAAGCAGATGCGGGGACGGCACGGGCGGCCAACGGTTTAGTTTCGCGGTTGTTTGACTTTGTCCATACACCCTCCCCCTTCGTGGGAAGCGAAGATTGGTTTGACCCCAGTAAATTCGCCGGCGGACTGAACCAGGGCGGAGACGGCAACTGGGGACGTTCCGGCGTCGATGATGACCTGGACGGCACCACCGACAACGCCAGCGAAGCGGGCTGGCCCGGATCGGACGATCTGTGGACCGGTTACGCCGGGGGAACCGAACTGCCCACGCACATCCTGCGGCCGCCGTTCAACAGCATTCCCCAATTCCGTGAACCGGGTCGCATCAACATCAACACCATCAGTAATCCCCTGGTCTGGTCGGGAATCACCAATGGATTTCCCAACATGCAGGATGAACAAACGTGGAGGAACCTGCTGGAGAGTCGCCGCGGCAGTGTCGGCGTCCCCTACCCCAGTTTCTTTTCCAATCCATTTCGTTCCGAAACAACCGCCCATTTGATGCCTAATTTGCCACCCACGCCTCCCGGTTTTCCACCAATTCAGCAAATGCGGAAAGGGGATCTCAGCGGCCAAACCAGGACAGAGTACCCGCTCCAAGCAACCTTGATGCGTGGAGCGGGCCCCATGCCGGCCACCACACCACTCTTTTACACAAAACCTTCGGGGCAACAGCACGACAACACAAACCGCAATTCCGAACTTCGTTACAAAGGTTTGCAGCGGTTGGAGAACCTAGTCACGACACACTCCAACGTCTATGCGGTCTGGATTACCTTGGGATATTTTGAAGTCGAACCGAGTCCTTGGGGGGTGAATCCCACCCACCCAGACGGTTATGCGCTAGGAAAAGAAGTCGGTCTCGACACAGGAGAGGTGCAGCGGCATCGGGCCTTCTACGTGATCGACCGTTCGATCCCGGTCGCTTTTGAGCCGGGTGAGAACCACAATGTGGACCGCGCGATTGTGTTGCGGCGCTTGATTGAGTAGCCCGGCTCAACCCCGGCACAGCTGCTACACAGGGCTGCTACACAGGGTTTCCAAACAGGGCTTCTGCTAAGGGTTTCCGTCCTGTGTACAGCTTCCACACAGGGTTTCTGTAGAGGGCTTCCGTACAGGTTTTCTGGGCGCAGTTTTTTGCGCAGTGAGATCTTTTGCGCAGTGAGATCCAAGGACTCTGATCGCTAATCTCTGAGCTCTCAGATATCCAAGGGCTTACAGGATGTCCCGCGCTGGAAACCCGCGTCAGGATGTCCACTCAATTATGGCGGATTAACAACACGTCTCCATCTTGAATCACATAGTCCTTCGGCTCTTGGCGCCAGAGACTTTGCGCTTTGACTTCCCGTTCGCTCCCCAGACGAATCACATCGTCGGCGTTCATGCACTCCGCACGAATGAAGCCTTTGGCCAAGTCGGTGTGAATGTTGCCGGCCGCTTCGACGGCGGTACCCCCTTGGCGGATCATCCAAGTGCGGACTTCTTTTTCACCGCAGGTGAAAAAGAGCATTTGACCGGAGGTGTCGGTGATCGCTCGGACCAAATCATGCGGGGAGACAGAGGTTACTCCCATCTCGGCACAAAAGTCATGCCGTTCCGATTCCTCCATCCGGGTCAACTCCAGCTGCATCCCCAGCGAAAGGGCAAAGACGGGGATGCCATCCCCAGCCAGCGCTTGATACTGGGCGAGATCCTCCTCGTCATCGGGCGTGTTCACCACCAGCAAACGGGGCTTTTCTGAGAAGAGCTGGAAAGACCGAATCGCCTTTTGTTGATCCGGAGTGAGCTCCATCTCGCGCAGCGAGCGGCCTTCTTCCATCGCCTCATGAAGGGGCTCGATGGCGGCCAATTCCGCCTGCAATTCATCCCGATCGGGACGTGGTTTTTTCACCTGCTCACGGAGGCGTTCAATCCGGCCGGAGACAATGTCCAAATCGGCAATCAGCAGATCGTCAGCGAAGTTCTGGAAGTCGGCGGCGGCATCATTTCCAGCGAAGGCCGCTACCACCATGACCAGGCAGCCCGACTCGCGAATCGTGGCCAAGCGGGCGGCACTCCCCTCATGCGAACGGCTCAGGCCCGGTGTGTCGACCAATTCCAAAGAGGCCAGGGTGATCTTTTTCGGCTGATAGATTTGGCACAAGGGCTCGACGCGCTGCTCGGGCACGGTCGCCATCGCATTTTGCGCTCGATGCGCTTGCGCAGGGTCGGCCGTTTCTCCGGTGAGCCATTCAAAGAGGGTGCTTTTTCCAGCTCCCTGGTAACCAACAATGCCTATCTTCATGCTACCTGCGGACCAAAATAGAGGGGATTGTCAACAATGCTGCTAGCTTCAACAGAAACAGCACGGCTGCCCATCCTAGGCAGGAAGCGGCCCCCTGGAAACCCGGTTTGAGAAATGCCCCTGGAGAGGCCAGCCACCGCCACAAAAAGAACCGCTCCAATTTGACCCGCAAATTAGGAACCGCCCTGGCCAGGTGGTAAAATGACTTGGCTCCAGAGACAATCGGGAGATCGGCTCTGCACAGGCGCAAGCGAAAGCTTGCTCGGTCTGGGGCGCAAAAGGTCCACGCCGGAAAAAGAATTCGTCGTGGCCCGGGGGGAGAGGTCAAAAGGGACACAACAGTAATGGCAGCAAAGGCTTTTTCAGATCCCACAGCACGTCTGCGGTTGATCGCCTTGGATCGTGTTAGCAACGATCCGCTGGAAAGCGACGTTCCTCTGCAGACAACCTTCCCCGCGTCGCTACCCCTCTTCGATCTGGCATCGGAAACCCCCTTGCCAGAAATCGTCAATTTCCCGCCCGCATCGCCCGCACCGCCACCAGCGCCAGCGCACCGCAGTGGGGTAGCCCAATCCACTTCAATTCAAATGCCGCACAAGCCAACCGACCTGGTCGATCAGGTTTGGCTGGACGGCGATGTTTTGATGTGTGGCTGTCCGGATTGCGGGGCTCCGATGTCGATTCGGCTCTGGTTAATGATTGCCGATTGCTGGCAATGCGGAACCAGCATCGAATTGTCCGAAGAACAAGAACGAGCAGTACAAAAACTGCTCGATCGTCGCGAGCGTGAAAAACAAACGGCTGCCGGGCCGGGCGTTTCCCCGGACACCGGGACACCCGACCCGCCGGCAAAAGCGCTGCCTTCCCGCTCCCAACCCCCAGCCGCCTCTCAACGCCCCGCCGGCTCCCAACACCGAGAATCACCGCAGGAGAAGAAATCTCACCTACCTCCCCCACTACCAACACCACGTCGTCAGGCCACGGCTGCGGCACGCAGCCGCGCTGAACGTGAAATTCGACGTCGCGCCGAGTCACCCAGTGTGGTGGCCTGGTTCTGTGAAACGTTTGGTAATCTCCCCGCCTGGTTGGTCAGCATGGTATTTCATATGGTTCTGCTGACACTCTTGGGTCTACTAACATTTCCTGCCACGCAAGAGGATTTGTTCATCACCCTTGCCACCACCGTGCAGAAAGAAGTCACCCCCGGCGGACAAATCGTCGTCGAGCCAACCGAGGACGTGAAATTTGATTTGCCGATCCCTCGGGATGTGGACCTGGACAATCCACAAGAAATGGAGGAACTCAAAAGCGCCGCCAAAGAAGCGAAAATTTTGCAGGAAGTGAACACGGCAGAATTTAACTTGCCTGATATCGATGTTGTCCGGCAGCAAATCCAGTCCGTCGAAGGTGCAAGTCGAACCTATGCAGCACGGGATCCGCGAGTACGTGTTGAAATGGTTAAAAAAGAAGGTGGTACAACCTTAACAGAGGCGGCCGTCGCGCGGGCCCTACGCTGGCTGGCCCGACAACAAGAGTCCCCAGGCCATTGGCAATTAAATGCCGGCAACCGCAGCGACACCGCGGCCACGTCGCTAGCCCTCTTACCCTTTCTCGGTGCCGGCCAGTCCCATCTCGTAGGACGCTATCGGCAAACAGTCTCTGGCGGCTTGGGGTTTCTCGTTCGGATTCAAAAAGAGGATGGAGACTTGCGGCATAATTCGGCGGGCAACACCGGCATGTACGCCCACGGACAAAGTGCGATTGTGTTGTGTGAAGCGTTTATGCTGAGTGGCGACGAATCGCTGCGCCTGCCGGCGCAAAAAGCAATCGACTTCATTGTCGACGCGCAGTATCCCGACGGCGGTTGGAAATATACCCCCAATCGTGATGGTGGTGCGCGGCGCGGAGATACGAGCGTGATGGGTTGGCAGCTCATGGCCTTACAAAGTGCCCGTGCCGCCGGGCTGCAAGTTCCCACTGCAACATTCGAACGCGCCAGTCATTATTTGGACGGGGTGTCTTACGAACATGGCTCTCAGTATGCGTATGCGCGCGGCAATCGACCGACCCATGTGATGACCGCCGAAGCTCTCCTTTGTCGCATGTACATGGGATGGACGCTGAACGATCCTGGATTGAAAACGGGCATCCGCTGGTTGGCCGAAAACCATCCACCGCGTCGAGCGCAAACGAATTTTTATTACTGGTATTATGCCACCCAGGCATTTCATCATTATGGGGGGTCACTCTGGAACCGCTGGAACCTAGAAATGCGCGATATCCTGGTGCAGACACAGGAAAAGTCGGGGGCCAACGCGGGTAGCTGGACACCACAGGGGGGCCATGCCGGCTCGGGTGGTCGCGTCTATGTCACCTCGTTTGCTGCTTGTAATCTCGAAGTTTATTACCGTCACTTACCCATCTTTCGTCAAATCGACTTGGAGTAGCCGGGGCAAGCGGCCCCCACGCGCAGACCCGCGCTGCCGGATTCCGCCACGGTCAACGGCGGTAGCAGCTCTCCAGATGCGGCCCGCATCGAGAAACCGGACGATCGCGAGGAGGAGGAGATCCTCCCGGGTTGGTAGGTCGGATGACCGTCCTCTCGGCCGGCTAGCGCCCCTGCGATCAAGATCGCTCGGTAGCGAAGTTTTGAAATCAGCGGCCTGAAGGGCCGCTGCGGTTGGCAGGGCAGCGCACGGCACCCTCCCGCACGGCACCTGGCCGCGGACAACACCCCCCGCACCGTACCCATACGGTTCCTCCCTCTGGTGAAAACCTGCTCTACGGGGATGAGTTCGAAAACTGCATAATCTTAGCCGTCGCTGACTCGTTCCGCATGCGAATCTATGTCAAGATAAATGCTCCGGCACTTGAACCGGAAACCCTATCTCTGAAAATCAACGTCAGCGACCGGTCCTGAGTCCTTGCTGCCCATGGCAGCGTCACTATGGGAAAAAGTCGGATTGGAAAAAGTAAGCCATCCCATGGAATCGCCTGTAACCAACACCAGTACCGAGAAGGCTCTCCGCCAGCGCCGGCTCGTGGGGATCTTACTGATCGGGTTCGTTTGTTTGTTGGTTGGATTTGTCCTGCGTGCAGCCCTCTATCAGGGTGCCTTCTGGTCGGAACCCGCAGAAGACTTGATCCAACGCACCAAACCCAATGCTCCGTTTATCAAAACTCCTAATAATATTGTCGACAAAATGGTTCAATTGGCAAACATCAGCAAAGACGACCTCGTCTACGATCTGGGGTGCGGTGACGGTCGCTATGTGATCACGGCGGCCATGCAAACCGCCTGTCACGGTGTCGGCTATGAGATTGAACCAGAAATCGTTGTGGTCGCCCGCCAAAACGTCATGGCACACGGAGTGGAGGACCTCGTGCGAATCGAAGAGCAGGATGTGTTCAAAGTCGATCTCCGCGACGCAGACGTCATTCTGGTCTACCTGCTGAAATGGATGTTGGAAGACCTGATACCACAATTTGATGCGATGAAAGCCGGGTCGCGCATCGTCTCCCACGATTTTTGGATTGAAGGCGTGGAGCCCGATGAAGTTCTTGAACTCGAAGACGACCAACAGGAAATGCGTTCTATCTTTCTCTACACCCTGCCGTTAACAAAAAATCCCGCAATGGAACGTGGCAAACCCCCCAAGCCGCGCTCGGTCGACAAAGACGCGAACAAGATTTCACCATAATTGTGTTTTAAAGACCGCTGCGGCCCACACATCTGAAAGTGGGTCTCGGCTTGGTCGCAGTTGATGTTGATTCAACAGATCGGAGAGGACCAGAGGATCACTTAGTAGTGGTCCTTTTCTACCAGTGAGGAGCCAACCAAACGACACCTTGTCACGGCTGTCTGTTGGCTGGTACCAGGCACGCCCCTCAAACATCGATCGCCATCTGTCTTTCCTCCGCCAAGGCGCCTGGACATGCAGCCGTCCCTGACTCACTTTTGTTGGCGCGCAGGCGACCTTCTCATCCACGTGCGCGTCTCACCAAAATCAGCGCGAGATCGCGTCGGTGAACTGATGGGAAATCGCCTCAAAGTTTTTCTCAAGGCACCACCCGTCGATGGTAAAGCCAATCGCTCTCTGACGAAGTTTATAGCCAAACACTTTTCCGTTTCACCTGGGAGCGTCTCTCTGGTAAGTGGGGATACAAGTCGAGACAAAACGCTGAGAATTCATGCTCCCCAGGTGCTCCCGGTCGAATTTCAAGTCGCCCCACCTGCCTCGTGATCTCTGCGGGCACACGGTTCGAGCACAGCGTCCGTCAGAGTACAGCGTTGCGGTGCTCAACTGCTGGCCCCCGCCGGCCATAAAGTCCTTTGAGAAAAAGCGGGAGGATGACCAAATTTCCGACCAAACCACCCAGCATGGAGAGACTCGCCAGTGCGCCAAAATAAATCGTCGGCACAAAATCGCTGGTACACAGAACGGTGAAACCAACCGTCAAAGCCAACGTAGAAAACATGGCCGCTCGACCGACGGTTTGCTGGACCTGATAAACGGCCGTTGGCACATCCTTGCCGAGGGCCAGACTTCGACGAAACGAAATGATGTAATGGATCGCACTATCGACCGAGAGTCCGATCGAAACCGTGACAATGATGGCCACACCCATATTGATTTTCAAACCGATCCAACCCATCGCGCCCAGAACACAGACAATGGGGAGCACATTGGGTACCATCGCCAGCACCACCAGTAGGACGTTCCGAAATGCGAGCAGCATGGCAAGGCCAATACCGACGCTGGCCGCAGAAAAACAGAGCCATTGATCCTGCAGTAGGCTCTTGATCAAGTTGGTCAAGAGTAAGAAAAAACCGCTGATTTCAATCGCCGGTGATTTTGATTGGGGAGGAAACCACTTGAAACACTCGTTTTCAACCGCGCGAATCAGGCGCATTTTTTGGTCTGCAGGTTGCCGCTCACTGGCGCGCAACATAATGCGAAAATAGTTTTGTCCATCGCCGTCTGGATCGCGGGCATGAAGTGCCTGCACAAAAGTTGGTAACATCTTGTCCAAAGCCTGCGCGCGGAATTCGATCGGCATGATCGAAATCAGTCGATTCGCTTCGGCGGTCTTGAGGATGTCGGCAAAGCTCAAAACTTTTCGCAACGCCGGCCGTTCATCGGTTCCTCCCAGATCCGCCTGAGAGATTAATTTCAGGCGCTGTTCGAAAGCCAAAATCTGGTCAACAAAGGCTTGGTCGAGAACCTTGGGTGCGGGCACGACAATATCCCAAACTCCAGCACCACCAAGCCGTTCTTCGACGAGCTGATACGAACGCGAAATTGGACTCTGAGCCCTAAAATTGGTCATAAAATTGGTTTCGACGTCCAGCTTCGTCAACCCTGCGAAGGCCGTGAACAAGCCCAGCAAGCCCAGCAAAGCTGCCCCGCGCGGTCGCCTTTCGATACTTCGAATAAGTTGACTCAACCATAAATCGAAACTTCGTTCTCCCCATGGCCGAGCGGGCAGCGGGTCGATGTGTGAGGCACCTAAGGACAAAGCAGGAACCGCCATGACCACACTGACCAAGACGCTGAGCGACCCAATCGCCATCATCAGTCCAAAGTCACGTACCGGCCTGACATCGGCATAGAGAAGCGCTGCAAATCCAATCGCATCGGTCGCACAGGTCCAAAAAATAGGCGCCGCCAGCAACGTCAAGGTGCGCGTCATCGCTGCCAACGGACTCAGCCCATCACGCAGTGCCGTTTGAAAGCGCACTAAGATATGCATCACGGTCGCGACACCAATGACCGTAATGATCGCACTGAGCATCGAACTGACCATACTTAGTTGTAACCCGGACCAGACGAGCACAGCCTGAGTTAACCAAATTGCCAAACGGACCACCACTAAGGGAATGATCACCCAACGCAGGCTTCGAAAACATATCCAGATGGTGATGCCAAGCAGACCCGTGGAGATGGTACTCAGTCGGGTGCCATCCTGTCGCACAAGACGAAATCCGTCCGCCACCATCACCGGTTCACCAACGAGCGCGGCCAATTCTAGTTCTTCAGGCAAAGCCGCTAAAATCGCGCGCATTTCAGTCACCGTTTGACGAGGTGAAACCGTACCTAACGGATCGGTTTCCAGCAGGCAAACGATGGCCGCAATTTCTCGATCCGCCGAATGCGTATAGCCCTCAAAAAGTTCTAGAAAAGCGACGGCTGAAGCATTCTCTTGGTCAATAATCGTCGTGCCATCGGTTTCCTGATTTTCTGCGGACCGGCCAAACCCAAGAGGGTTTTCAAGTCGAGTTAGAAGTTGGTCGATCTTGGCCAGGCTCATAACCGATCGAACACCGGGAAGTTTTTCGATGGCTGCGCCAATCCTTCCGATTCTCTGGATACCCGCTCCATCAGGGTGCATCAGATTTCGATCGCGATACACGGCAATCACGATTTCGTTGCCACCAAAGCGTGCTTTGAGTCGTTGATAAGGTGGTAAAACCGGATCTTCCGCCGTAAAGATATTTTCTATCGAATGATCAAAAGCGATGCGAGTCGAGACCGGGTACGCGATGCCAGCGAGGACCAAGGATAAGGCAAACAGCGGCCAGCGCCAGGAGACACATATTGCGGCAAATCGACCGCTTAATGATCTATCGGAAAGCAACATCGCCAGGCCAAAAGTGAAAAACTACAGCGTAACCAGGAATGCTACAATGTTGCCACCCCAGGTCGGAAAGCAAGCTAACATGGATATGAATTTCAAGTCGCGCCGGCATCGATATGCTGTGATACTGATGTTTCTCGGCGCAATCCTTTTGCGAGGTGCCATTCTATGGGCCCGGCAAGAGGAACTCGAGCACGACCCGGATGCCTATCGATTGATCGCCAACAATCTATTGCTGCGGCACACGTACAGTATTTCTCCTGAGAATGTGGCGCCCCAACCGACCGCTTATCGCCCCCCCCTGTACCCCCTGATGCTGGCTTTGGCTTCAACTGGCAAAACGGGCGTCGCAAATTCAACGGTAGCGGTGTTTCATTTACTCCTAGGTGTGCTCACCATTGGCCTTACCTTTTGGATCGCTACTTTGTGGCGGCTGGGCAACTGGTCTTTTTTCGCGGCTGCGCTCGTAGCCTGCGATCCCATTTTGCTCCACCAATCAACGCTCGTCATGACGGAAACAATGGCCACTCTGTTAGCGATCGTCGCCCTGCTTTGTTTCACCCGACTGGCACGCCATCCGTGCTGGTGGCGTGCTGGATTGTGTGGTGCAAGTATGGCCACCGCGGCACTCTGTCGACCCACCTTTCTAGTCTGGCTTGTCCTAGCAGCACCTGCCGTGGGATTGCTCGAGCAAGAATGGAAGAAAAGATTTCACAATCTGCTCAGCTTCACTTTGTTTGCCCTGGCCTGTCTCACCCCTTGGATCGCGCGCAACGCTCAGCAGATAGGCTATCCGATCATTGCAACGACCCATGGCGGTTATACCTTGTGGCTAGGGAACAACAACAGTTTCTACGAACACATCCGTCAGGATTCCTGGGATTCCGTCTGGGACTTTCAGCAGTGGCAGCGGGAACGCCCACCACGACCGGGGCAGTCAATCGTCCAACATCACGAATTAAGCACCGACCAACAACAGTACAAGCAAGCCCTCGCAACAATACGCTCGCAACCAACAATGTTTGTTTGGTCAAGTCTGGTAAAACTCGGACGTTTGTGGCGACCTTGGCCGCACGCCACAACAAAAAATGAGTCTGGGTTAGAGCGGCTGACACGCTACATCATCGGCGCTTGGTATGGCATTCTTTTCATGCTAGCGATTCTCGCTAGCATGAAGCTGCAGACACAACTATGGAGATCCCCTTGGTTGTGGGGGGTGTTGGCATGTGGAAGTTTTAGCCTGATCCACTCGTTTTTTTGGAGCAACATGCGCATGCGAGCACCGTTGATGCCCTTTCTTTGTCTTCTGGCAGCGCAGGGAGCGGTGTTTTGCTGTCACTTAGTAAATCGACGCAAGTCGTGTCAAAGATAAGCCTTAGAAAGTCTTCGCGCAAGGCGAATTTGGCTTGTTGGTGTCCCCGCCACCTTCTATAATCCCGCACCATTTTGGATGCTTTTCTCGTCGTCTCTTCTGACGTTCTGGATGAAAACAGTGCGCTGTAAGTGACGGCTTTTCGACAGGCAAGGATGCCGATCCACTGAGTAGGTTTTTACACAAGAATCGACTGCGTTCGAAAAACACGTTGCTGTGGTCAACGTGGCCGGCTACCGGCGCGCGCTCGAAAGGGGTGATTCGTGTCTTCCTTTTCTGCTTTGTCCTCCACTTACCACTGATTTGGTCGATCCCTTCGCGCGGCGATATTTTTATGCCCCCCGTCGACCGGGAACAACCAATTACGATCGACGGCGATCGCGCCAGCCGCTGGCAACAAGGTCACTACGAAGTGTGGCACTTGCAAGGCAACGTACAGATACGCCAAGGANAGATGACCGCCCTAGCACAAGAGGGTGTATTTTGGATCGACCGCGACCCCACACCATCCAGGCGCGGGAACAAAGTGATCGTTTACCTGGAAGGAGATGGTCGGCAGTCGGTAACGATTCACTACACTCAATCTCTAGAGCCTTCTTCCCTCAAACTACCTGCTAGTAATTCTTCTGTGGGCAAGACATGGTTAGGTCGTTTTGCGACGGTGGCAGATCTTCATGTACGCGCACCTCTCACTGGTGCCTCCACAGAATCACAATCGTTAGCCGTTCAACGAGCCACCGAAGCGCGTCAATCAGAGCAACGGGCCAACATCCAAAAAACTCAATTTGTCCAAGAAGAAGTTACCTCCCCCAGGGGGGAACGTCTGGAGGGAGGTCGACGACGCATTCGTCTGAACGGGCGCAGTAGTATCCGTCCGCAATACGAAATGCGAACGGATCCAACTACTAACGAATCCTATGTGATTGTCACGCGCGGCGTGCGGGCCGTGATCGAGGGTATGAATCTTGGCGACTTGGAAGATGTCGGCACGATTATTGTGGAAACCGATCGCATGGTGATTTGGGGACCCAACATCCGGAAATTACGGGAATCTCGTGAGTCCATTGAGACTGAAAATTTACCTTTAGAACTCTATTTAGAAGGCAATATTATTTTTCGCGAAGGCGATCGTGTTATTTACGCTGATCGCATGTATTACGATGTGGCCCGAAAATATGGGGTCGTTCTTAATGCCGAAATTCTTACGCCGGCGCCCGACTACGAAGGGCTCTTGAGAGTGAAAGCGGAAGTCCTCCAGCAACTCGACGCAAATAACTTTCAGGCTTACGGGGGAGCGGTAACGTCAAGCCGCATGGGAGTGCCGCGTTATTGGTTGCAATCTGAAAACATCGCAATTCAAGACATTCAGCAGCCGGCCGTCGACCCGCTGACAGGCGAAATCAAAACAGATCCGCGCACGTTGCAACCAATTGTCAATCATGAATTACGAACGACCAGCCGTAATAATTTCGTTTACTTCGGAGGAGTTCCCCTCCTCTACTGGCCGGTGCTCTCGACGGATGTCACAAAACCTTCCTACTTTGTCGACAATCTGCGGATCAATAGCGACAACGTCTTTGGTACCCAATTGATGTTTGATTTTGATGCCTACCAACTCTTTAGTATCCAAGGTAAACCTTCCGGAACAGACTGGACCATTTCCACAGATTATCTGAGTGATCGAGGTTTCGGACACGGGACACAATTTCAGTATGGCAGAGAGGATGCGTTTGGATCTCCTGGCGCTATTCAAGGGCGATTCGACGCCTGGGGCATCCGCGATCAAGGACTCGACAATCTCGGCGCAGATCGACGAACCGTTGTTCCCGATAGCAGCTATCGTGGTCGCTTGTTTCTACAACATCGGCAACAACTCCCTAATGACATCGAATTCTCGGCCCAGGTAGGTTTGCAAAGTGACCGCAATTTTCTTGAGCAGTACTTCGAGAGTGAGTACGACCAACTTCAGGACCAAAAGACGGGGGTTGAGCTCAAAAGATACGATTCCCTGGGTACCTGGAGCCTTACTGCGGACGCGCGCTTAAACGATTTCTACACACAGACCGAATGGTTGCCACGTCTGGACCATTTTACACCAGGACGTGGAACGTTCTTTGATCGTTTGACTTGGTATGAACACTCGCACGTAGGCTACGCTCGGTTACAAACAGGGTCTTTTCCTACCGGCGCAACAGCCGCAAGCATGCCCGCACAAGCCGCTCTACCGTGGGAAATTGATCCGCTGGCAGCGACTCGCTTTCTGGGACGTGAAGGTTTGCGCGCAGCGACACGACAGGAGTTAGATCTACCTTTCAATCTCGGCCCAACAAAAGTCATTCCCTACGTGCTAGGCGAAGCTGCCTATTGGCAAGAGGATCGAACGGCAGCAGATTTACAACGTTTTTATGGACAAGTTGGCCTACGGACCAGTTTGCCCATGTGGGCTTCGAATCCGAGTGTTCAAAACAAGCTGTTCAACTTGAATGGACTCACTCACAAGGTTTCTTTTGACAGCGACATATTTTGGGCCGATGCGAGTGAAGATCTGGCGAGCCTAGCTATGTACGACCAATTGAACGACGATTCCATTGAACAATTTCAGCGCATGTTCATCTTTGATACCTTCGGCGGGACACTTCCTTTGATGTTCGATGAACGCTTTTACGCGCTACGACGCGGCCTACAAAGCAACGTCGGAGGCCCCACAGAAATTGCAGACGACCTGCTGGTTTTTAAGACCGGCATTCGGCAGCGACTACAGACAAAACGCGGATTGCTGGGAAATGAACGGATTATCGATTGGATGGTTTTAGACGTACAAGGTTCGTTTTTCCCCTCTGCAAATCGGGATAACTTTGGAGAACATCTTGGACTTTTGGAATACGATTATCGTTGGCACATCGGTGATCGCTTGACGCTTTTGTCCGATGGCTTCGTAGATCTCTTTTCTGAAGGCTTGCGAAAATTCACGGCTGGAGGCATGATCAGTCGGCCTGAGCTGGGAAGTACATATCTGGGCTTCCGCAGCATCGAAGGTCCTATCACCAGCAATGTCATCACAGGATCGATCAATTATCGGATGAGCGAAAAGTGGCTGCTGACCGCCGTTGGATCATTCGACTTGGGCCCCACAGGCAATATTGGCCAATCGATAGGTTTTACTCGAATCGGGGAGTCGTTTTTGGTACGAGCTGGATTCAATGCGGACATCAGTCGAGGCAGCGTTGGCGCGGCCTTTTCAATTGAACCAAGATTTTTGCCGTCCAGTCGCTTAGGTCGAGTTGGTGGCGTGCAAATCCCTCCAGCAGGTTCACGTGGCCTGGAATAATCAGGGAAATAGAGGATGGACAATTTCTTTGAACCAGAGCGCCGTTCCTGGACGCGGAAGTTTCGTGATTCCTTCCGTGGCTGCCGAGATGGTATTCGTGGGCAAAGTAGTTTCCAAATACATTTCATGGTTAGCGCCCTCGTCGTTGCCAGCGCTTGCTACCTCGAACTCGATTCCACCGATTGGTGTATTCTATTGCTTTGTATCGCTGGAGTGCTCAGTACAGAAATGCTCAATAGTGCTCTGGAAGAGTTAAGTAAAGCCGTTGACGCAGAGTTCAATTCCCACATTGAAAAAGGATTGAACATCGCCAGCGCAGCGGTTTTATTATCCGCAATCGGCGCCAGCCTTGTCGGTCTCATTATTCTCGGCACCCGCTTGGGAAGCAAGTTTCAATGGTGGTAAATCATCCATCTACCCGCACGAGACAGTGAGCCACGACGCCTACTCGATTTTTTCGTCACGATGTAGTTGTGCGTGCTCTTCATCATCCTCTGGTCGATTGTCAAAACCTTTGCCGGCGGTCAACTCAATATGATCGACAAATTTGACGTTGGCACATTCGTCGATTTCCTCAGTGTGACAAGCAGCATGGTCCACAATGTAAAAACGTGCTGGACCACCGGCGGATAGTTCCAGTGGTTTACCATCTAATTCATAAATCAAAAAAGATTTTTCCCGAATCGCTGCGAGGGGGATGCTGGCATGAAAATCATCCGTAGATGCGTGCAGCCCGATATAAGTTGCTGTGGTAAGAACAGATACACGTTGCAGTAAGCCTTCCAGTTGGACCGCCCCTCCTTTGCGTGTCGCGTCAATCGCGCTCATATCGGCAATCTGAAAAGATGCGTCTATTTCCGCTAAATCGCCAAAAGAAAACGTTTGGGGTAACTCGACCTCACCATCAATCCGAAGCATGCCCTCTTCTCCCACAGTCTAAAATCCCTCTCTCCTATTTCAGCCACGCCGGCCGCCATTGAGGGTTCAACGCATCGGAGGCCACCCTGACCCTACCGTTCTGAAACCCCACCAGCCACGAGCACTTGCCGCTCGCGCACAGTCATCCTTTCCATCAAGGGATGATTTTCCAAACTGGGCGGACGCGACCAATCTCACTTAGGAACAGCCCATGCTGTTGCCGCAGTTATGGCACAGATAACAATTGCCGTTCCGTACCGTGATGGATCCACAATTATCACAACTCGGTGCGTCACTTTGAAATCTCGCAAATTGTTCTGCCCGATCGCCAAATGTCTCGCCTTCGCCAAGTGCCGCTCGCAGCATCTCGTCAGCGTCTGGATCGAACCGTTCAGTAGCAAATCCAGGCAAGCCCTCAGCTATCTTTTCTTCGGGAGACACCCCAGCTAATTCTGCCACGGCGTTGGACGGAGAACTTGGCTCACTCGTATTCGCATCCGGCTTGCCCTCAGTTGCCAGCGCAAGCTCCGCGGCGTTCCCTTCAGCCTCGTCTTTCCTAAAAGAAATATCCATCCATCGGAAGATATAATCGACAACACTCTTGGCAATGCGGACATCTGGATTCTTTGTATGGCCCATAGGCTCAAATCGAGTATGGGAGAATTTATTAACGAGTACCTCCAACGGGACGCCATATTGGAGACTCATCGAAATGGCCGTGCCAAAGCAATCCATTAAACCGCCCACCGTACTTCCTTCTTTGGCCATCGTAATAAACACTTCACCCGGTCGTCCGTCGTCATACAACCCAGCAGTAATATAACCTTCGTGACCGTTGACACTGAATTTGTGCGTTAGCGACTGTCGCGTATCGGGGAGGCGTTCACGTCGAGGACGGGCTGACTTCGTTTCGTCTTGTTTTTCTTTATCAGCGTCAGATTGAGTATTCAATGGCTGGCTAAGCTTCGATCCATCTCGATAAATCGCCAGCGCCTTTAACCCCATCTGCCATCCCCAATGGTAGGCATTCGTAATTTCCGCCGGCGTAATTTCCTCCGGCATATTGACCGTCTTGGAAATCGCTCCAGACAGAAATGGTTGGGCTGCGGCCATCATCTTAATGTGCGAACGCCACGAAATACTGCGCACCCCATTCGCTGGCTTAAATGCACAATCGAATACCGGCAAGTGCTCATCTTTCAGGTTGGGTGATCCCTCGATGGTGTCTTTCTCCTCAACGTGCTCACTGATCGCTTTGATCTCAGGATCATCATAACCAAGAACTTGTAACCCTTCGGACAGTGACTGGTTGATGATTTTCAACATTCCGCCACCTGCCAATTGTTTGTATTTCACCAGCGCAATATCTGGCTCAATGCCGGTCGTGTCACAATCCATCATAAAACTGATCGTCCCGGTCGGCGCCAGCACCGTGGCTTGAGCATTGCGGAAGCCGTAACGCTGGCCGCTCAATAGCACTTCGTCCCAAGATTCGCGAGCAGCATCCTTCATATATGCCGGACCATCGCTGTGAATTTTCTCAACAGCATCACGATGCATTTGCATGACCCGATTGAACGGTTCACGATTTGCCGCATAGCCTTCGAAGGGCCCTACAGCCCGTGCCAATTCCGCACTCGTATTGTTGGCCGCTGCATGCAACAGGGCTGTGATACTACCACACATTCCATAAGCAGCATCACTGTCATACGGCAACCCGCTCGTCATAATCAAACTACCAAGATTCGAATAACCAAGTCCCAAAGGGCGATAGATGTGACTATTTTCGGCAATCTGATCGGTGGGATAACTCGCATGATCAACGAGGATTTCCTGGGCCACAAAGAAAATCCGACAAGCCGCCTTAAATCGCTGCACATCAAATTGGCCGTCCGCTTGGCGGAATTTCATCAAGTTGATGCTGGCAAGATTACACGCCGTATTATCTAAGAACATATATTCCGAACATGGGTTGCTGGCATTAATACGACCTGAGTTAGGACAAGTGTGCCAACGATTGACCGTCGTATCATATTGCACCCCTGGATCCCCACAGTGCCAAGCACAATCCGCCATCCGATCGAGGAGCCAGTGAGAGTCATATTCTGGTCCATCTTCCCCATTGGTGACAAAACGCGTTACCCATTTTCCGTCTTTCTCGAACGTCTCCATAAACTCGTCCGTGAGACGCACCGACAAATTGGCGTTTTGAAACAAGATAGAACTGTAAGCCTCGCCATTGAAATTGGACTCATATTTACCGCTTGCAATCAGCGTATGGGCCTTTTGCTCTTCTTTCCACTTGCATTCAATGAACTCTAAGACATCAGGATGCCAAACTTTGAGTGACTGCATCTTGGCTGCGCGCCGCGTCTTTCCTCCTGATTTTACGACGGCAGCAATCTGATCGTAGACTCGCATGAAGGAGAGCGGGCCTGAAGGCTTTCCACCACCAGAAAGTTTTTCACGACTGGACCGCACCGTGGAGAGATCAGTACCTGTGCCCGAGCCGAATTTAAACAACATGGCCTCACTGGTGGCCAAACGCATGATATCTTCCATGTTGTCATTCACACTTTGGATAAAACATGCTGAGCTTTGTGGAAACTCATAAGGATTTTCAGGTTGCTCGACACGACGTGCTTCGGTATTCCAGCGCCAGTTACACTTGGCACCGGTCACCCCATATTGGTGGAAAAGGCCCACATTGAACCAGACAGGTGAATTAAACGCACCATGCTGATGCAAACAAAGCCAAGTCAAATCACGATAGAACGTCTCACCGTCCTCTTTCGTGGCAAAATAGCCGTCTTCAAAGCCCCAATCGCTAATGGTACGGGTCACACGATGAATCAGTTGGCGCACACTGTTCTCACGCTCGCTGCTCCCGGTCTCACCGTAAAAGTACTTGCTGACGACGACGTTGGTGGCTAGTTGGCTCCAATCGGCAGGTATCTCGCATTCCTGCTGCTCAAACAAGACATCGCCGTTTTCATCTTTGATCGCGGCACTACGTCGCTCCCACTGCACCGTCTCAAATGGATCTTCCGCGGACGTCGGACAAAATGTGGGATCGATGCGCAAGCCATTGATAAAGTTGGCCGAACTGTTTTTATCGGAATCGACACTGACGGCCGAGCCTTCGTTACGTTCAAGTTCCACACTCGCCATTGATCCAGCTCCTTCTGCTGAGACAACGCTACCTTGCGTTCTGCTCGGACCCTAAAGAGATAGTATACATTCGTACACTGGATTTATCAGTCTCATCCGTGAGTTAGCTCAAGTCAAATCCTGCTCAAGCGCCAACTTTCTTGTAAGAAATCGGTCCGCAAACAATTGCCTCTGGGGGGCATTTTCGGCGATCCTTCACACGAAAGCTAGACAAACGCGATGTATTAAAGATAGACCCAGAACCACCATATATTGTATTCTCGGAATAACGCTCCACAATATTTGGCGTGAGGCAAAAGTTTACGGATTCAGCATCGATCGTCAATAAGCGAAACAAAAAAACCACAACCAATTGCCTTGCAAGTGGTTACGACCACAGAACCTCCTCCAAGGAAAATCGTTTTCTGAACCATGTAATGACCTAAATCTTTACGTAAACTTAACTTGGGCGTTTTGTAAAGACGCGGGCATTTCCTTACGGAAGAAACAACTTTTCAGAAAAAAGTTTGGTACAGTCAAAACTTCCCCGGAACTGGGAAAACTATTTCCACACGCGGTGCGCAAGCAACGGCGAACCCCACCGGGTAGCGATCTCTGAGCACTCCAAATTGGCTCTAAGAGGACGTGATCTTACTCACGCGAATCTTGGTGAAAGTTTGGCGGTGACCCGTACGACTACGCGAATTCTTACGCCGCCGAAACTTCTGTACGTGAATCTTCTCGCCTAAATTGGCGCTCAGGACTTCCGCGGTCACACTGGCACCTTCCACCGTCGGGGCCCCTAATTCAACCCCCTCGCTCGTTGAGACCGCTAAAACTCGCTCAAACACCAGCTCATCGCCTCGGTTAAGGTCTTTTCGGAAATCGATGTCCAACTCGTGACCTTCCTCTACTTTGTATTGACGTCCACCGTCCGCAATGATCGCGTACATCGTTTTTCCACCGGTTTTTGAAGCAAATTCACCAATCATTGTCATGCGAGACAACAACCTAGCTCTTCAATTTACGCTGCTAGAGCCATCTCGTCGAGGGTCGTTCCGCCCCAAATTAGCGTAAAATTCCGTAAAATTGAGCGAGTCTGACGATGACCAAGACCCTCCGATCAGGGCAATTTGATCTGTCCACCCTCTGCGTCTCGCAAATCCAACTCCAAAAATTCGGGATAGACAGCTTCGCTCCCCAGAATCTGAACGGACATGCCACCTTCCTCCTCCAACGCCGTAATCTCTTTTCGCTTCTTATTGTTGAGATAGGAGGCTACTTCGTCATTCACCTTTACTTTCACGTGGGATACTTTGGGCTGCTGGCCTGCCAGCATCAACATTCGCACAACTTCGATCGAAACGCTTTCCGCTGTCTTCACAACCCCACGACCACTGCAACAAGGGCAATCGGAGTAGACACTACGTTTGAGACCAGGCCGAATGCGTTGTCGTGTCATTTCAATCAAGCCAAACGGACTTGTGCGGAGAATCTTGGTGCGAGCCCGGTCCCGGTTCATTGCCTCGCGCAACGATCGCTCCAAACCACGGCGGTGCTTTTCCATCCGCATATCAATGAAATCGTTGACAATCACTCCACCGAGATCTCGTAGACGCAATTGCCGCGCTATCTCGCGAGCCGCCGACAAATTCAATTGGTAGGCCGTTTCTTCGGCTGAATCGTCTAAACGAAAATTACCGCTGTTCACGTCAATCGCGACGAGTGCTTCGGTTGGATCGATGACGATCGACCCACCCGCTCTCAAGGGTACCTCACGCTTGTGAATGCGGGCTATTTCAGCTTCCAATTGATGCTTGTGAAACAAGGGCTCTTTGCCGTCGTAAAATTGCAGCCGACTCACGTGACGCGGCATCACAAGCTGCAAAAATTCTTTTGCTCGGTCAAACGCCTCTTGCTGGTCTACATAGATCGCATCGACATCAGCAGTAAAAATATCCCGAATCGTGCGGATCATTAAGTCACTTTCTTCATAGATCCCGTCCGGTGCCTGATGCTTCTTTAATCTGCGCACGATGACTTTCCATAATCGCAACAAATAGGCCATGTCACGGGAAAGCTCTTTGCGCGTGCGTCCGGCGCCAGCAGTACGAACGATGAACCCAAGACCTTTGGGAGGATTGAGTTCAAGCAAGATGTCGCGAAGCCGTCGACGCTCCTCTTCATCTTCAATCTTGCGAGAAACACCAGCGCGTCCCAGAGCTGGCATTAAGACAAGATATCGTCCAGGGATGCTTATATAGGTCGAAAGTGTAGGCCCTTTAGTGCCAATCCCTTCTTTGATGACCTGCACCAAAACTTCGTCACCACGCTTCAGGATCTCCTGAATGGGTGGTTTGACTCGAGGGCGCGCCCCGGTTCTCAGACGCCGCCCACGGCGCGGTCCACCGCGACCACGTCCACTTTCGTTCCCCTTCTCACCATCGGCAGAATCAACCTCTGCAGATCGCCCACTCGATTCGATTACCTCATTGGGATCGTAACCACCCTGGCGGAAATATTGAGGTTCCACATCGCTAATGTGAAGAAACCCATTCCGACCAACTCCAAAATCTACAAATGCGGCCTGAATGCTCGGTTCGAGATTGACCACCTTGCCTTTGTAGATATTACCGACATAGTTGTCTTGGCTAGCTCGTTCTGTATAGAGCTCTTCCAGGATATTGTCTTCGATAATGGCAATCCGGCATTCTTCCGGTTGCGAAACATTGATCAGCATTTCCTTTTTCATGCGTTGCGCTTCTTCTGTTTTGTGGTTGTGGAATCATGGCGCAAACTCCACTGCGGTGCGCGTGAGATAAGATCCCGCGCTTTCCAGATTCGCTAATCCCAAAATATCGAGTACTTCACGTGGGCGAACTTGATGATCGCGACCAGCGCACACTGCAATTTCTACCTCGCTTTCGACCAATGTCAGTTCGTCGAGGCCAGCACGAACATCAATAGGTTCTTGGCGGCCCTCTCGGTCGATGGGGTAGCTTTTTTGGGACATCAAATGATCGATCGCAGCTTTGACTTCTTCGCGCCGTTGTTCAGGAATTGGAAAACGGTACACGAGCCGTTCGATGCGCGGCTTACCATCTTCGAGGGGCCGCTCACAAACGTCATTAATAGTGAGTCCATGAGGTGCCGACGACCGCAGTCGTCGGACAATATCTTCGGTGTCGATCGGTTGAGACAGCTCAACGAGCATGACCTCGTCCAAAGCTTCAACACCCAACGCCAGGGCTGATGGAAATGAAAGTCGAGGCTTAGGGTGAAATCCCTCACTCATACTCAGTTCCAATTCAGCTCGGCGAAATAGTCGTTCAAACGCGCGCACCAAATCCCGGTGGCTGATCATACGAAGATCACCGTGCTTCCGAAATCGGATTTCCACGCGGTTACGCATTCTGTTTCATCAGTTCCATGTTGATATCAATACTAAGTTACCAGTTCTGGCACAGTTTTTCGTAGCTCATCCTGTAAAAATACATCGATTTCTTGAGCATTTTCCATATCCATCACACGTTCCATAATGGTTTGGCAATGCAAAACAGTGACACTACGGCAGATTTTCTTGATTTCCGGAATCGCGATTGGTGGCACACTCATGCCCCGCACCCCCATTCCGATTAATAACATCGCATAGGCCGGATTACTACTCATTTGCCCACAAACATTTGCCGGGATCGCCGATGCCTGAGTTGCCTGGATCGTCGTATATATCAACCTCAAAACCGCCGGATCGACTGCCTGATACAAAGCAGCAACTTCACGACTGCCACGATCCACTGCGAGCGTATACTGAGCTAAATCATTCGTCCCCACGCTGACAAAGTCCACCTCTTTCAAAAATCGATCAATCATGATCACGGCCGAGGGAACTTCAATCATAATACCTACTTGGATGTCACGATTGAATGGGACGCCCTCGTCTTCTAAGTCTTCCATTATATCATTCAAGATCGTTTTTGCTTGCCGTAACTCTTTAATGGTTGTGATCAATGGGAACATCAAGCGGACATCACCGAGTGACGATGCCCTCAAAATTGCCCTCAGCTGAATTCGAAAAAGTGATTGGTTTCTTAACGAAAGACGAATGCTACGCAGACCCAATACAGGATTCTGTTCTTCTTCTCCTAGCGGCAAATGCCCCATTTTGTCAGCACCCAGGTCCAAAGTCCGAATCACGACCGGCTTGCCACCCATTGCTTGCACTACTTCCGAATAGGCTTTGTGGTGTTCTTCTTCAGATGGCTCTGACTCAGCACCCAAGTAAAGGAACTCGGTCCGGTAAAGCCCAATTCCATCAGCCCCTCGATTGACACACACNTTTACTTCCGAGGGAAACTCGATATTCGCCGTNAGCTGAATTCGAATGCCATCCGCCGTCTCGGCAGGAAATCCGCGNAGCCCCTCTAATTTGGCGGCAATCGACCGGTGCTCTTCTTCTTCGTGNCGGTATCGCGCAATNGTTTCTTCATCCGGCTGAAGNATCACCTTCCCTTTGTCCCCATCAATCACGACCAAGTCNCCGCCCGANACATCGGTCAAAAACTCACCGATNCCGACCACTGCGGGAATTTCAAGGCCTTCGGCAACAATCGCCGTATGGCCACCCGCCCCGCCNATTTCGGTCGCAAACGCCAACACAAAGTCTCGGTTTAAGTTCGCCGTCTCGCTCGGCGTCAAATTGTGNGCCAAGACAACAACGGGAGACGTCAAATTCGACAATTCCTCGCGCCGACGGCCTAAAAGGTGATGCAGTAAATTCTTCTCAATGTCGAAAATGTCGTGTGCGCGCTCCTTGTGATAGGTATCGTCAAGATCTTGAAAAACCTTCGCGTAACGGCGAAGCGTGCGACTCACTGCATATTCCGGAGTGTAGTGTTCTGCACGGATAAGATGTTCGAATTCTTGATTAAGGCGATCATCTCGCAGCATTTGTAGATGGGCTGAAAAAATTGCGCCGTATTTCTCACCCAGTTGTGCGGTAATGGAAGCTCGATTTCGGTCAATCCGTTCGGCCACCGTTTCGATGGCACTCCGCAATCGATCGATTTCTTCATCCACCGCATCGCGCAAGACAAACCGTCGGGGAATTCGAAACCCCTCTTGATCAATGATCAGTGCCTCACCAATCGTCACACCTGGTGAAACGGCAATTCCTTGTAGAACTTGCATGCCTGAATTATGACGGCCGGATAATCATAATTCGAGCCCGATTGACACCAGATCGAACAACTGCTTACCGGAGCCTTTCATTAATTTTGAAAATTCGACATAACCTGTTTTATATAAATTACTTATATCATTCGAAGACGTTGTATCCAGGGAATAGAACTCGGGGCTTCTCTGGTGTACTATTCCGACTCATCAAACCGAGTTTCGAAGAGTTTCTCGAGCACGCCCACCACTTGTTCTGCGTCAGGGCCGGTGGCTTCAATCGTGATGAGTTCACCAGCAGAAGCATTGAGCATCATCAGCGAAAGCATACTTTTACCGTCGACTCGAACTGCATCTTTGATCAACTCAACCTTTGACTCAAACTGACTAGCTGTCCGCATAAACACCTCTGCCGGACGCAAATGAAAACCCCGCTTGTTTAATACTTTGACTTCGCGTTTTTGAGTCTCATTGGACATGACTAGCACCAAGTACAACCTGTCTTTAGATAGCCAGGGCGTTTCTTCTCGAAACCAGTGGTCAGCCGACCATTCTGATTAGGGTCGCGGTTATTGATTGCGGACAATCCGTCATCGCATCCCAACAAGTTCGCACGATTAACCTCTTTTCTTCAGTAGGCCAATCAACTGGCGAATTGATTATTGTCTGCTTCGTCGAGCAACTGCTTGACATCATCGGCCGAATTAGCCTGCTTCAAAAAGCGACAAAACGTGTCATTGCGGAGTTGACGCGAAATATTCTCCAATGCTCGCAGATGGTCACCGGGGCGATCCGGCGGAGAAATCAGCAAAAAGAACAATGATACTTTCTCGCCATCCAGGCTATTGAAGTCGACACCCTCGGTGCTCACGCCAACCGTTCCCACCAACTTGTCAACACTTGGATGCTTCGTGTGCGGTACTGCGATGCCGCGCCCGATTCCGGTGCTACCCAGTTCCTCACGCTTCATGATCGCTCCGATAATCCCCTCCTTGTCGTCTTCACTCACAACACCTGTTTGCACAAGTGAATCTACTAACTCCTGGATCACACCATCCTTATCAAAGGCGGCCAATTCTACCTTGATGGCTTGCGGTTGAACAAAATCAGAGAAATTCATGAATGGTTCCCTTCAGGAACAACGATTGGTCACTGGCCGTAACTCAGAGGCACTGAGGTTAACAAAGCCAAAACTAACGTTATTCGGACTCGGCTTGCGGCTCATCCGGAACTTCGAGATGCTTGTGAGAAGTTGCCCGATGTCCGGTGATTTTTTTCTTGTGGCGGCGAAGTTGTTCTTCAATCTTGTGGATCACTCGATCCAAAGTCGATACCAACTCACCTGTATCTGTCGCTATAAAATTCTCGGCATGCTCAACCGACGCGCAAAGCTCTACAACGGGGGTCTCACGATGTTCCAAATCAACGACGACCTGAATACCCGTAATGCGGTCAAAAAACCTCGCCAAACGCTCCACTTTTTCCGTAATGCGTTCCTGTGTTTTTGGCGCCAAATGGCCGTGTCTAGCTGAAATGTTAACTTGCATCACGACCTACCTTTCCCTATCAAAACACCAAATATTCGTTTTGAAACGACACAGCTTCCGGGAAAACTCGGTATTTTATCCGCCGAATTGCGCCTGCACAAATCCAAATAGGCCTCCACCAGGAAAAAGATTGATGAGTTCCCGGCGCTCCGGCATTTTATCCCGTCACGTGCAGGTGACCAGTGGAAATTCTGTCAGACCGACGATCTCGGTGCGCAATTCCCCGGAAATCGGTGCGCAATTCCCCGGAAAACAGAACCTGTCTGGATCGATAACGAGCCTACCCTGAAGGATCAAGAAACAAGTTTCTGCAGCCGTTGTACTGCGGCCTCAATATTCTCGCGACTGTTGAAGGCACTAAGACGGAAAAAGCCCTCTCCACTGGCACCAAAACCGCTTCCTGGTGTTCCGACAAGGTGTACTTGATCGAGCAAATAGTCAAAAAATTCCCAGCTGGTTTGGCTGGCAGGTGTTTTTAACCAGACATAAGGGGAATTTACCGCACCGTAAACTTTTACCCCGACCTGCTGAAGTCCTTGGCTAATCCGCTGCGCGTTTTCCAAATAAAAACTGACTAAATCTCGCACTTGTTGTTGGCCTGTGGTGCTGTAAACAGCTTCGGCGCCACGCTGGATGATGTAGGAAACACCGTTGAACTTTGTGTTGTGCCGACGGGTCCACAAGTCCCGAATGGAGACATTGTTCCCTGCTGAATCTTGTCCCATAAGTTCACTCGGTACAACACAATATGCACAGCGTGTGCCCGTAAATCCAGCATTCTTCGAAAAACTACGATATTCAATCGCAACTTCTTTCGCTCCATCAATTTCATAGATTGAGTGCGGTAGATGCGATTCCGTGATAAAAGCCTCATAAGCTGCGTCAAAGAGAATCAGGGAGCGATGCTCCTGGGCAAAATCAACCCACGATTTTAAGTACTCTTTTGTGGCAACCGTACCCGTTGGATTATTCGGCGAGCAAAGGTAAATCACATCGATCTTTTCAGTGGGTACGGGGGGGCAGAAACCGTTTTCTTCATTGGCACGAAGATAAATCAAGCCGTCATATTCGTTCTGCTCGCTTGCATCGCCCGTGTTCCCAGCCATGACATTCGTATCGACATAAACTGGATAAACCGGATCGGCAACAGCAATCGTGTTGGCATCTCCACCGGCGAGGACATCCAAAATATTCCCCGTGTCGCACTTACTACCATCCGAGACAAAAACATCCGCAGGATCGATCTCACAACCACGCGATTTAAAATCGTATTCGACAATCTTTTCCCGCAGCGTAGCGAGCCCCTGACTATCGTCCATATAGCCACGAAAGGTTTCCCGAACACCCATCTCATCGACCGCTTGTTTCATCGCATTGATGCAGACCGCTGGAAGCGGCTCTGTCACATCTCCAATTCCCAAGCGGATGACATCCGCTTCAGGATTCGCTGCACAAAAGGCGTTCACGCGCCGCGTGATTTCCGGAAAAAGGTAGCCTGCTTTTAATTTCAAATAGTGGGAATTGATTTGAGCCATAATGCAATCGCACTCAATT
>JAKVBY010000001.1:57396-86406 GCA_022446825.1 Pirellulaceae bacterium | reverse complement strand
ACACCTGCTGCAATGGCTTCGAGGACAAATAATCCCTTCGGTTCACGATAGGTCGTGGGGACAGACAGCACATCAAGACCGTGTAAAAATTCGATCTTTTCACGCCGGCTGACGGTGCCAGCGTACCAGAAAGCATCGCTTAGCCCGGCAGCTTCAAGCTTGGCAAATTGTTCGTTCGCATACGCCTCATTGGGACTTCCCAACCAACCAGCAATGTGTAGACGTGTGGACTCCGTGCCTGGCAACCGCCGTAATAAAAGAAATGCCTCGACGAGTATATGGAGTCCTTTTTCTTCCGCCAGCCTGGCTAGAAAACCAACCGTTGGCGGCCGCGGTTCTTTTCGTTCAATTGGTTGGGCAGCATGGTCCGCAAAATCGGAGACATCCAATCCAAGCGGCACCACACGAAACTTCTCTTTGTCGATCTTCAGATAATCGGACATGAAGTCGCGGTAGTATTCACTGTTCACCAAAAATCCATCAACATGTTTCACAAGGTTTTCGATCTGGTCCAATGCCTGTGACTTATAGGGCTCAATCAAACCCTCCAAGAAAATGTCGTCTCCTTGCAGGGTGACCAGAATGGGCACCTTCAATTGCTGCTTGAGCGTCGCAGCACAACCTGCAATTAACACGCTGCTCGTCACAATCAAATCTGGTTTCACCGTAGATTTTAACCACGAACATAATCGGCGCACTTCTTTGCGTTGATTACCTTCGACCCCCCGCAACATAGAAACGGCCAGCGCGCCAAGCTGTTTCGCACTCGTTTGCATACCGCGTGACGTGAGCCAGCGAAGAATTTTCGGATGGTCGAGTATCCGATCGAAGAAACCTGGGAGAAAGCGAAAGAAAGGAATCTTTTGCTGTAAGAACACGTTCGCGCCGCCAAAGAAAACCTGATCGACACTGATATCATCTTCGTCGGTGCGGATCGGGGTGTAAGTGGGAATGAGCTGTGCATCGACTCCCAATTGACAGAGCGCCCGAGCTAACGTGTTGTCGTGGAGACAACTGCCGCAGTACATGCCACCAGCCCCGGAAGTCAGGTAGGCAACGGTCAACTGGCTGTTCGACATCCTCAATACCAATCGGCTAGAAAGGCCCTTCGTTCTGTTCTATTTTCTTTCATGCCACTTCTTTCATACCACAGAACCCCGCGGCGGAAACTCAACCCGGCACACAATTCAGCCACCCATTGTAGTCATCATGATTATAAGTCCCGGTCTTTCGTTGGCCTTGGAGAATTGACCAGGCGAAATTCACAAATCAACCAGACACCAAGAAGTCCACTAAACAATGCCGTCGCTATCCACCGAATCGCCCCCGATTCGAAAACAATCGTTGCATTGATGATAATGAATAGCATAAATCCGTGGGTGACCCATTTCAGCAACCCATTCCGCCGGCCGTGTTCTCGGGGTCGAAACCACCAGTAAACCACGTCCACGACCCAAAACAAAACAAAGGCATAATTAAAGAAAAGTCCATTCCCCCATTCCCAACCGACGACTAGCCGTGTCTGTTCAGCCGTGTGCTGCCAGGCGGCTGCATGACTCCAGTGGTGAAAAAAATGGAATGCGCACAGGACATGCAGGATGCACAGAGCGCAACCCATGGTCCAGAATCTCCGTGCTCGGGTAGCGCACTTTTTCCCTCGTTGCTGTGACCACAGCAACATGCCGAGCGCTATGAAATAACAAGCGACAGCCCCGCGAATCGACCAAATCGTGCTAAATTCCGCGAATTCCATCGTGTTATCCTTACCACACGGGGACCGACTGTCGCGAAAATCGGCAGTTTGGGGACATGCCGAGAGCGGCGTCAGAAGGGTCCGCCCAGCAAGGACGAAATAACGCCGATTCCCCCTTCCCGCACCCCCTCTTTCTCCCTAAAATTGGAAGTTTCAACACAGCATCACAAGTCTGACGACTAAGGGCATCCTTCTATGCCAAAACAGAAAACCCACAAGGGTACCAAGAAACGGTTTCGGCTGACAGCAACTGGCAAAGCGAAGCATCGGGCTTCTGGCACGAGCCACTTGCAATCGCGCATGTCGCAAAAGCGCAAACGAAATCTGCGCGGAACAACAACCGTCGACACGTGCATGGAGAAATCGATTCGCGAAGCATTGCGGGGAAACAGTTACTAACGTTTTCCTGAACGAACGCAAGTTTCGGGAATCATCAAGTCGTGGCCTGCGAGAACGTCCACGAAGAGGAGTAGCAACGCGTTGGGTACCTAACACTTCCGAAAAACGGGAGGGCCTTACCGCGTCAAAATGATTGGAAACGAACGATGAGAACAGTTAAAGGATCCGCTCGCACACAAGCCAAGCGTCGCTTGCGCAAGCGAGCCAAAGGTTATCGCGGTGGACGCAACAATTTAACGCGAACCGTCAAAGAAACACTGACACGCGCAGGCGTTTACGCGTATCGTGACCGTCGAGTCCGTCGCCGCGAATTCCGTCGTTTGTGGATCATCCGTATCAACGCCGCCGTCAGCGAACGTGGTCTACGATACAGTGAATTCATTCATGGTCTCAATAAAGCTGGCTTAGAATTGGACCGTAAGACATTGGCAGAAATGGCCGTTAAGGATCCTGCTGCGTTTGATGCTGTCTTTGACAAAGCAAAAGACGCTCTGGCAGCCTGACATAACGATTGTTTAAACGTCTTCTCGGGAGAGCTAGGTCGTATTCGCGCACCTGTCTCTCCTGTTTGTTTTTACGGCCTGCCGAATTCCAATTCGCACAACGTCGAGCGGACATAGAACCCCATGGCATTGACCGACTTCCTCCAAAATCTTGACGAGTTGTCAACCGCCGCTATGGCGATGTTTAGCTCAGCCGGTGACGCCGCCGCATTAGAGGCAGCTCGGATTGAATTCCTTGGTGCCAAAAGTGGTCGTCTGAAGACGACGCAAAAGCAACTCGGTGGTGTTTCCAAAGAAGACCGCCCCGTCGCAGGCAAGCAATTCAACGAGACAAAACAAAAAATTGACGCCGCTTTTAAGGAAGCACAGCAACGACTTTCATCGTCCGCCGCTAGTCCTGTAGATAAGCCACAAGGGAATTTTGACGCAACCCTTCCCGGCGCGACATTTCGGGTTGGTCGCCTGCATCCAATCACGCAAACGATCGAAGAGTTAAAGGACATTATGGGTCGGCTCGGTTTTTCGGTCGTTGAGGGTCCGGAGATCGAAGACAACTGGCACAATTTTGAAGCTTTGAACATTCCGCTAGAACATCCGGCACGGGACCCGTTGGACAACTTTTATCTGGCGACCGCTCAGACAAGTAACCACGACGAAATGTTACTTTTGCGCAGCCAAACGAGTACGGTACAGATTCGCGTCATGGAGAAGACTCCACCGCCGGTGCGGATGATTTCTTTAGGTCGTGTCTATCGACCTGATACGGCGGACGCTACGCATTACCCCATGTTTCATCAAATGGAAGGGCTGTTGATTGATTCGCATGTGACCATGGCTGACCTCAAAAGCGTTTTGCGGCTATTCGCTACAAGTTATCTTGGTTCCGACGTGCATATTCGATTTCGTCCCTCATTCTTCCCCTTCACAGAACCAAGTGTCGAAGCAGACTACTGGTGGAATGACAATTGGATTGAGTTTGGAGGCGCTGGCATGGTCGACCCAAATGTTCTACAGGCGGTCGGGTACGATCCCGAAGAAGTCACCGGATTTGCCTTTGGTCTTGGCGTAGAACGGCTTTGTATGCGCCGCCATTCAATCACGGACATTCGCGAGTTATACAAAAACGATGTCCGCTTCCTGCATCAGTTTTAGGTGAACGGCACATTTCAAGGCCGGACAAAACAATCAAAGATCTACTTCCCTTACTCCGAAACTCGTTAAACCTATGCTTGTCTCCTGGAATTGGCTTAAAGATTACGTAGATCTAAACATGTCGCAAGCGGAGCTGGAAACCCGTTTGGCCATGTCTGGCTTAAACCACGAGGGAACCGAAAACGTCGGCGACGACCTCTCGATTGATCTGGAAGTAACCAGCAACCGGCCGGACTGTTTGGGGCATATCGGAGTCGCCCGCGAAGTTGCCGTATTGTGGAATTCTAACTTAAAGATCGCCACACCGGAACCGATTTCCACAGGAAGTCCTGTGGAAAGTGCGGTGCAAGTACGCATTGACTGTCCCGAGCTTTGTCAGCGATATACGGCGCGGATCATCCGCAATCTGAAGATTGGCCCCAGTCCTGATTGGCTGGTCAAACGCTTGCAAACCGTGTTTCGTAAGCAACGCAAGGATGGTCAGGTGGATGAATATCAGCCGATCAATAACGTCGTTGACATTACGAATTATGTTTTGATGGAATGTGGACAACCATTGCACGCGTTTGATTGGGGCCGTACCAATGGAGGCGAGATTATTCTTCGCAAGGCGGCGGCTGGGGAAACATTCGCAGCGATCGATCATCGGACTTACCAACTCGATGCAGGCATGTGCGTGGTTGCCGATGCAAAAGCTCCCCTGGCGCTGGCGGGTGTTATGGGTGGGTCTGATTCAGAAGTTAATGCCGATACAACAGAAGTGTTAATTGAAGCTGCCGAGTTTGCGCCCCTGTCGGTTCGTACGACAGCACGCAAACTAAAACTTCACAGTCCGTCGTCCTATCGCTTTGAACGCGGTGTTGATCCGCTTGCCATTGATTGGGCTAGTCGGCGATGTTGCGAAATGATTCTTGACCTTGCCGGTGGTGAACTCGCCGCTGGCGTTGTCGATGTGGGCCAGGGAATTCCATCGCGCACCCCCCTCGTATTGCGACTTTCTCAGCTGAAACGCATTTTGGGTATCGAGCTCGATGCCTCCGAAGTTCAGCGAATCCTCACAGCACTCGGGTGTGTTGAAGAAAAAACAACCAAGCAACAAATCGAAACCATTCCCCCTAGTTGGCGGCGCGACTTGACGCGAGAGATCGACCTGGTCGAAGAAATCGCTCGGGTTCATGGGTACGACAAAATCCCCGAAGATGTCGGAGTACCGATGGCCCCGTCCCACCGTACCGACACCGATCGCGTGCTGGCCAAAGTCCGCATGGTACTTACCTCTACCGGCTTCGATGAGTCGATGACGGCTAGTGTCGTGCCCCAGTCGTGGAGCAGTCGATTTAGTCCCTGGACGAAGAACGACCCCATACAATCGACGACCCCCATGTTGAAAGGTGCAGATCGATTACGCCGTAGTCTCGTACCAAGCTTACTAGAAGTACGGCGGGTCAACGAATCACTCGCCAATCCAGTCGTTGAATTGTTCGAAACAGCTAAGGTTTACTTGCCGACGGAAGACAAACTGCCCACAGAACCATTACTGGTAGCCTTGGCCAGTGGCGGTGATTTTTTTCATGTCAAGGGAGTGATCGAAACCATCCTACGTATTTTGAACCCCGAAGTTCAAATTCGTGTGAAACCACTAAAGTCCTCTCTGTTAGAGCCAGATAAGTCCAGCGAGCTTTTTGTCGGCGATCGACGCCTTGGATTCCTAGGTGAAGTGAGCGAAAAGGGAACTAAAGAAGCTGGCTTACGGACTGCGTGCACGATTGCAGAAATTGATTTTGGCACGCTTGCCGCAATCGCTCGCCTCATTCCGCAACATCACAATCAAAGTAATTTTCCCGCCATGAGTCGTGACATCAACTTGATCGTTGACGAGTCAATTCAATGGGAGGAATTAGCTTCCACGGTCGAACAATCGGCGGGTCCTCTTCTAGAAACGCTCGCCTATGAAGATATCTATCGCGATACAAAGAAAGATGGAAACAACAAAAAGCGCTTTTTATTCTCCATCACTCTGCGGTCAAGCGAGCGTACGCTTACCCACGAAGAAGCAGACCAGGTCCGTGAGGTTGTCGTAACCGCTTGTCAGAAAAAACTCGGCGGGCAGTTACTTGTCTGATCGACTGTGTCACGTTTTGTCAACAACCTCAGCTCGCAGAAAAACACTGTGTAAATTCGCACACCGTGGATTCGCACACCATCCTGTTTTGTTTTGGTAGCGATCTCGGTGAAGATCAATCCCAACGACAGGAGTCATAAAGCGTGTCTTCAGAAATTTGACGGTCCACAATGGCACCGTACTCTTCCAGACTGCGGCGTTGGCCAAAGTTGTGCCACGGGCTGACCTCTTTCAACTCCGGCATGATTTCGACCAGTTGGTCAGCCAGCATTTGAGCTAAGCGTTCGATACCCTGTGACTCGGTGCGCTCTTTGATTGCTGTAGCCGTCTTCATCAGCTTGACCATCCGAGCTCGTTCCATCACAGGTCGCGAAAGGGGGTCATCGGATTCTACCAGCAATTCCTGCAGCGGGACGCCGAGCGCCTTTTGCCATTTCTTCAAATCCGTGATGCGCAAATCTGTCGATTCCTGTTCTTGCAGGCGAAGTTGACGGATATCTGTTCCACTAGAACGGGCAGCACTACGCAGCGATACACCCTGTCTCAAACGAACGTTGTGAATGCGGTGGAGCGGTTTACCAACTTCAGACGGCGAAACCGACGGAACGGAAGCCGAATGTGCAACATTGAAAGGAACCGTTGCCATAAGAGTGCCTCCTCACAGGCGGGTTGATCAGAACAAACAATTAGTTCTTTGACACACTTTGTCTGGGAAAAGTTCCCAAAAAACCTAGAAAGGTGGCAGTTTGTCGTTTTTCGCTTCCCTACAGTAGCGCGCAGGTAGGCATAACTCATTCTCTGTACTTAAGTTAGCCCCTTTGTAAAAGTTTAATCGGTTGCCGGTTTCTCCAGCTTCTGGCCGAACTGCTTCTGGTACGTGGGCTCTCTCTGTGTGGTGTCCCTGATGTTGCATCTCTAAGTTGGAACTGGCTGTCACATCCCCAGGCTTTCTGAGCATTTTCCGTCCAGACGCAAAACAAGCCGCGAACCGGATAGGACGTAGAATCAGGACAAAATCCCAGAAACATCGTGTGAATTTCAAGGCTCAAAAAGCTCCCTGCCAACGGTACCCCAAGCAAGGTCAGTGGTTACCAAAACATGGCCGAGCCCAGGCCGGCAGAGCGCGGGTTCTAGCTGCGATCGCTGCTTCCGAAAATGTTCGGACACCTCGTAAACAATCGCCTGAATCGAACGTCCCGGTGGCCCTGAGAGAACAGCATCACGGCGCGGCTAATTTGTGTGGAAAAGACAAGCTACCCTAATATATTCTTGTCACCCAAACTCATAGTAATTGCGAGCACTGGATCGTGCTCGAGAAATGACCGTAAATCTTCCATAACCAAATCAATGGCTCTTAAACGCTCTGCAGCGCGAGCATCTACCTCAGATCGTAAACCAACGCTAGGCCTTGCAGAGCGAACAGGCGTGGAAGCCAACAGAGCAGGATTCACACTCGTCTCTTCAGCAGCAAAAGAAGACGGCACTTCATCGGTCGGCTGCGCCTGCCAACGAGTCGACTCTGCAAAAGGCTTTGTAGGAGCCTGTAACAAGGCCCGCTTGGGAGTTTCCACCCTATCGCCAAACGACTCAGCCGAGAAGTTGTCGGCAGTCACCAGCAAACGGCCTCCTTCTCCCTCCCCAAATAGCTGGGATTCGCCTTCTGCGTTGGACGCAGGGAACACTGTACAGCTGTCAACATCCACCGCGCCATTTGAAGAATTCATACATTCGATAATGAGGATTGCGTCCTGCAAGGAAATATGGCCATCCCCGTTACGATCGAGATAGGGTGGAGGCGCATCTTCTGCAGTGGTGGGATGTGTCAAAATATGTGGGCCGTACAAGTTCAACTCGTTGATGACAAGCAAAAGATCGATGGGCGAAGTAAATCCGTCATCGTTGACATCGTTTGCGTTGTGAGGATTCTGCCAACGCGAAAATACCTCAACATCGATCGTGAACTCACTACCCTGCTGTAACCCCAAGCCGTCCTCGAAGAAAAAACTAAAAGCATCCGTTCCAAAAAAATTAGAGTTCGGTTGATAGATGACTTTGCCATCCTCAACTAACGAAACCGTACCGGACTCTGCCGCATCGCCAAGGGTGAATACCAAGTGCTCTGAATCAAGCGGTTGTCCCGTCGCATCCACTACCGGCGGAAAGACAATGATTGCAGCTTCATTTCCACCAGTACGGATGTCTGCGTCCGTACCCGTAATCAGGTGGGTCGTATCGGCAGCAAGTAAGCGGCGATTCTCTAAGGATTCAAAACGCAAGCGTCGCAAACCGCAATGAACATGGCGGAGTCGGGGTTTCAAACCAAAAATCATAACGGGTCATATCTACGGGCTAAAGTAATCTCGCACGAGCACGATGTTCCCCCACCAGAAGACCAGCAGCCATGGGCAGCGCTAGCGCATAGCCCCCACTCGCGAGAAACAGCGTTACTGTTCATTTTTGCGACATCCTCACGAAACGCAACAAATCGGCTTGTTTTTTTGCCTGATTTCAAGAATTCTTTTGTCCCAGTTAATGTGCTTTCGAGCCTCAACAAGCTGGATTTGGTCTCTCGATCACCGAGTCCAAAGTCAAATTTTCCGTGCCGCGCCGAACGTCTTGGACCCTGGGAAAATCATCGATTTAGGATGACTTTTCCGACTTGATTCCTGCAGAAAATCCCTCTCGTTGCCAAATAAGCACTCCCCACCAACCGAGAACCCGTCAATCTAGAAAGGGTTTCTCTGTCCCCAAGCTCTGCCCGTTGACGGTAATCTAACCCAGAATCTGTCAATCTAGAAAGGGTTTCTCTGGGGACCCAAACAGAACTGCGAGCGGATTCTTAAAAATTAACTTTTCGGCGAAACTTCGTGCGCAGGGTGGGGTTAAATACAGCATGGGAAACGTCACTCGATCAAGTACAATCCCAAGTACAATCCGAGTGGGTTTTCTTAGGTTCTTCACCACCCAGCGGTCGTGAACCGCCGGGATGAGATTTTGCAACTCGATGCGAGGATCTGTCATGTGGCAATGGGTAATCTCCCTAGGTGGCCTCGGTGCGGCCGTGACTTTTAATTTGACTCTGCAAGCTGCGGAAGGTTTGAGCCCTAGAGAAGCGGCGCGTCAAATCGACCAGCGGCTATCCGATGAATTGTTTCATGCGGAAGATTTAAACCAACTCGCGCCACAGGTTGACGATCAGATTTTTTTGCGCCGTGTGTTCCTAGATTTGATTGGTCAGCTTCCTTCACCCGACGATGTCATCGCTTTTGCTTTAGACACGGACCCTAAAAAACGGGAGTCTGTGATCGAGAAACTTTTGGAAGACGAGGCATTCGGTCAAAACTGGGGACATTATTGGCGCGACGTGATCATGTATCGCCGGACGGAAGACCGTGCCCTGTTTGCAGCACAACCTCTCGCGGATTACCTCGCTCTGCAATTCAACCAGAATATCCCTTGGGACGAAACGGCGCGGTCGTTCATTACGGCAAGTGGTGACGTGCGCGAAAATGGCGCAACAGGTCTCATCATGGCTCAAGCCGGCGAGCCGGAGGATACCGTGTCCGAAGTCGCCCGCATCTTCACCGGAATTCAAATTCAATGCGCACAGTGTCACGATCATCCCACAGATCGTTGGCAGCGAGAACAGTTTCACGAACTGGCAGCCTTCTTTCCAAGGACCGGATTGCGTCCTAAAAACATGGATGGACAACGCTCTTTCGAAGTGATTTCCGTAAACCAATCACCGCGCCGCCGTGGCGGTCCGATCAATGTCGAGTTTCTTTTCCGACGTTATGATGCCAACAAGGATGGAAAGCTCACCAAAGATGAAGTCAAAGAATCGCGTCAAGTTTCTAACCAGTTTGATCGCTTTCTTTCGCGCGTCGATCAAGACAAAGATCAAGCATTAAGCAAAGAAGAGTTGCAGAAGATCCCACCCCCAAACAATCGGCCAGGTCGCGGATCGCCCGAGCATCGCATGCCGGATTTGGAAAACCCAAGTGCACCCGGAAAGGTGATGCAGCCGGTTTTCTTTGTCACCGGCCAATCGATGGAAACCGGCACCCGCGACGAGGAACGTCGCGAGCAGTTGGCCCATTGGATCACTGCCAAAAATAACCCTTGGTTCGGCGTCGCTTACGTCAATCGAATGTGGTCTGAGTTAGTTGGAGAAGGTTTTTATGAGCCCATCGACGACCTGGGTCCGGATCGGCAAGCAACTGCTCCAGAAACCTTAGCCTATCTGAGCGAATCCTTCGTGAAAAACAACCACGATATGAAATGGCTCTTCCGCACGATCATGGCCACGGAAGCTTACCAGAGAGAAAGTCGTACCCGCAGGAATCCTGACCAAACACCATTTCTCGCGAATACGGCTCAGCGTTTGCGTGCCGATCAACTCTATCGCGTGTTGTGGAGTGCTTTAGAGTTGCCAGAGCAGGAAAATCGTGGCCCACGTCGCGGTGGTCCACGAGCGGTTTTTCAGAATTTGTTTGGCTACGATCCCAGCAACCTGCGTGAGGAGATTAAAGGATCCGTGCCTCAGGCTCTGGCGATGATGAATTCGCCGATCGTAAATCAGGCGATTACTGGTGGGCGTCGGACGGCGCTGGGTCGCATGCTCAACACCATGGAAAAGGATGAAGAGATCGCCGTTGAACTTTATTTGAAGATCTTAGCCCGCACACCCACCGAAGATGAGTTGCAGGTCTGCTTGCAGCACGTAGCTCAAGTCGACAAGCGGCAAGAGGCCTTTGAAGATGTACTTTGGTCCCTGATTAATTCGACGGAATTTTTACACCGGAGATGAACCTATGAACGCCTCACTACACCGTCAGTCCAACGTCACCGTCAATCGGCAGGGCCGAGTCGTTCGTCGTGACTTTCTCCGAGCCATTCCACTTGCCGGCCTCGCCGCAGGAACACTGAACTGGTCAGATGCCATGACGGTCGGCGCCGAAGACCTGCGGCAACAAGGAACGGCATGCATTCTTTTATGGATGCAGGGTGGGCCCAGTCAATTCGAAACCTTTTCACCCAAACCCAACCATGAAAATGGTGGCGAAACGCGGGCCATCCCGACGTCGGTTTCCGGTATTCACATCGCGGAGAATCTACCCGAGATTGCCACGAAGATGGACGATCTTTGTTTGATTCGATCCATGAACAGCCGTGAAGGTAGTCATCCGCGTGCGTCCTACCTCATGCACACGGGATATCTACCTACCGCCAGTGTCAAATACCCGTCAATCGGCTCGCATGTTGCGCACCAGATTGGGGATGTGGATGCCGAATTACCAAGTTTCGTGCGCATCGGCAGGGCACGTGGTGGGTCCAACGGCGGTTTCCTGGGAGTCGGTTATGATCCCTTTGTAATGGCGCAAGCTGGTCGCATGCCAGAAAATACCACGCTGACCACAACCGAGGACCGTCATGAAAGACGTGTCCATCTAATGGACCGACTGGAAACCTCATACCGCACCAAAGAGGGGCAAGCAGAAGTTCGAGAACATCACGAGTTGTATCAGAAAGCATCCCGTTTAGTACTCAGTCCCAACATGAACTCTTTTGACATTAATCAAGAACCGATTGAAGTGCGCGAAATGTATGGGCAAACATCCTTTGGTCAAGGTTGTCTGCTCGCCCGACGGTTGGTCGAAACCGGTGTCACCTTCGTCGAAGTTGCCCTGGGCAATTGGGACACGCACCAGGATAACTTTGAGCGGAGTGCCCAATTATGTGAGCAGCTTGATCGGGGCTATGCTGGGTTGATTCAAGATCTCAAAGACCGTGGTATGTTAGACAAAACACTCGTGGTGTGGATGGGCGAATTCGGCCGTACACCAAGGATCAACCCACGCGGTGGTCGTGATCATTTTCCACGCGCATTCAATGTGGCCTTAGCGGGCGGTGGCGTGCGCGGCGGACAGGTCATTGGAGAAACGGATGCTGCGGGGGAGTCGGTCACTGCTCGAAATGTCCAGGTTACCGATCTCTTTCGCACTATTTTTCATGGGTTAAACATCGATCCGGACCACGAAAACATGAGTGGCATAGGGCGTCCCATCAAAATTGTCGACGGTGGCGAAACCGTGCAAGAAGTTTTTAGTTGATCTCGACAAAACGGTGGTTGTTGTAACACTCGCTGTGAAACCTCACTGACCGCATCTTCAGAACTCTAAAGCCCACCTAACCTCTCGGTGTAACGTGTGCGTGTTGAGTTCAGCTTGGGGATCTCGTATCCTCTCTCCCAAGGAGGTGTCTGATGCGTGTTTGCGGTTAAAGCTAAACCTCTTTTATGTGGAGTTGCTGACGCGCAACCTCGGTGTCGTCTCAAGGTTCTGTTCACTCACAAGATTTCTCTTATTCACCATTCCATGCCCAACCTCCCTCGCATCGAAATTGAATACTGCATCGGATGTCGCTGGTTACTACGAGCCAGCTGGATGGCCCAGGAACTGCTGACCACATTTGAAGATGAGCTCGGAGAAGTAGCTTTGCTGCCGGGTTCCGGGGGGATTTTTGAAGTTCGCGTCGCCAACTTCGTTGTCTGGTCGCGCAAAGAGCAGGGCGGCTTTCCAGAAATCAAAATCTTAAAGCAGCTTGTCCGTGATCAGATTGCTCCAGACAAAGATCTTGGGCATGCAGACCACAATTAGATACAACCAGATTTCAGAACCAAGTTCAGCGACCAAATTCACCAGAAACCATACTTGGCATGATGCACGCGTTTAGGAAAACAATTGTTTCGGGAGCGGGTTTCCTTCAAAGCAATCTGGTCTCTCCGCAATCATCCCCGTCAACGTCTCTTCTCAGTCAACGTCGTTTGGTTGTTCAAAACACGTGACCTGGCTGAGGACCATTTTGAGTCTTGGTGAGAATCTCTGGTCCCGTTTCTGTCATGAGTATGGAATGCTCAAATTGCGCTGAGAGCTTAAGATCTTTGGTGCGAACTGTCCATCCATCGGTTGGATCCAATTGAGTCAAACGTTTACCGGCGTTGATCATGGGTTCAATCGTGAAACAAATGCCCGGCGGCAAGAGGGTGCGTTGGGATTCTCGATTCGGAAAATGAGGCACCGAGGGCTCCTGATGAAACTCGCGCCCAAGTCCATGTCCGACGTATTCTCGCACCACGGAAAAACCCGCATCCCGCGCGCGGCTGGTGACGGCTTCGCCAATATCTGAAACTGGACAATCAGGTTTCAGTATTTGGATCGCAGCATTTAACGAATCAAAAGAACATTGAATCAGCGCTTTCGCTTCCTCTGAAACTTCACCGATCAGGAACGTCTCGGACGAATCTCCATGCCATCCATCAACAATGGTTGTCAGATCGAGGTTAACAATGTCGCCTTCTTGAAGTACGTACGCTCCAGGAATGCCATGACAGATAACTTCATTTACGCTGGTACAGCAACTCTTCGGAAAACCTTGGTAATTCAATGGAGCGGGAATGTGGCCGTGATCCGATGTATATTCGTGAGCCAGCTTGTCCAGCTGGTTGGTCGAAACGCCCGCTTGGACGTGAGGCCTTATAACATCCATCAATTCAGCATTAAATTTTCCGGCTCGCCGCATCGCACTGCGACCGTTTTCATTTAGTAAGAGCTTGAGTTTTTGCTGCAACATCATTGGATTTGGCTAAAAATCTGATTTTCTTCAAGAGTACTGAGTTTAACAGGTGTCCGCAAAGCTGAATACTTCCAGCTAATTTTTCTCCGGGGCGTCGAACGATTCAACCAGACACAATCTTCGCCTGTTTTGGAATTAGTAGAGGGCCCGCTAGACGCCGCGGGATTGTTTTTCACCTTGCTCACCAATAGGCATCTCTGCGAGACGGTTGGGTTCGCTCCATCTTTGACCGAAAACTTTAACTAGCGGAGTCTGCGGTTTACTGGACAGCAATCCAGTCATTAGAATTCGTGGTTTGACGCTGGATTGGTTCTTGGATCCGAAGTCGTTTTAATTTCTGTACTTACCGTATTCCACTAACGGGGATGCAAAACCCCCGACAAGGTAGAAGATGCCACGCTACAACCCCACCGAGATCGAGCCAAAATGGCAAATTTTCTGGGATGAAAATAAAACGTTTCGCGCACCCGAGTTCCCTCAGGGTGACAAACTCTATGTCCTCGACATGTTTCCTTACCCCAGTGGCGACGGTCTTCACGTAGGCCACCCCGAGGGCTATACGGCTACCGACATTGTTTGCCGATTCGAGCGCATGCGCGGTAAATCGGTTTTGCACCCCATGGGTTTCGATGCCTTCGGCTTGCCAGCTGAAGAATTCGCTATCAAAACCAACACACCGCCCCGCGAATCAACAGAAAAAAATATCGCCACCTTTCGACGGCAGCTCAAAATGTTGGGCTTCAGTTATGACTGGGATCGCGAAATTGCCACAACGGATGTCGATTATTTTCGTTGGACACAATGGATCTTTCTTGTCCTTTTTGACACCTGGTTCGATGACGCTCAACAAAAAGGACGACCCATCCGAGACTTGCCAATCCCGGTTGATGTCGCACAACAAGGCAATCGCGCCGTACAACAATACCAAGACGAGCATCGCCTAGCCTACCAAGCCAACGCGCTGGTCAATTGGTGTCCAAATCTTGGCACAGTATTGGCAAACGAAGAAGTCATTGACGGCAGGAGCGAACGTGGCGACCATCCCGTGGAACGAATTCCGCTGAAACAGTGGATGTTGCGGATTACTGCCTACGGTGATCGGTTGGAAAACGATCTTGTCAATCTCGACTGGTCGGAAAGCATCAAAACGATGCAACGTGAGTGGATTGGACGCAGTACCGGTGCCGAGGTCGACTTCTTCGTCGGCCAGCAAGAATCCCTCGATTCATGGGAAGCCGATCGGCTGCAAAAGGGCTTCTCGCGGAAAGCAAACGACACCGTATTGCGGATTTATACGACGCGTCCCGATACACTTTTCGGCGCCACGTACATGGTCATTGCTCCGGAACATCCATTGGTGGACCAACTGACAACGGCTGACCAAAAGCACGCCGTCGAAGAATACCGTCAACTGGCAGCAGCCAAAAGTGATCGTGAACGTCAGGAAGATCGCGAAAAGACCGGTGTATTCACGGGATCTTATGCGGTGAACCCGATTAATCGCACGTCGATTCCTATCTGGATTAGCGACTATGTACTGATCAGTTATGGGACCGGCGCCATCATGGCGGTACCAGGTCAAGATAATCGTGATTGGGAATTTGCAGAAGTTTTCGGATTGCCGATCATCCGTACTGTGCAGCCACCCAAAGATTTTGAGGGCCAAGCCTACACAGGAGATGGCCCGGCAATGAATAGCGACTTTCTTGACGGCCTGGGTGTGGCAGAGGCCAAGGCCAAAACGATCGCATGGCTTGCCGACAGGGGGCTCGGTCAAAGTAAAGTCAACTACAAATTACGTGATTGGTTGTTCAGTCGCCAACGTTTTTGGGGTGAACCATTTCCCATCTTGCACGAAGTTGATGAACAGGGGCAACCTAACGGTGTCATCCGCGCAGTACCAGAAAGCGATTTGCCGGTCGAGTTGCCTTTCTTAGAAGATTACAAGCCTCACGGGCGTCCAGAACCACCACTCGCCAAAGCAGACGACGGTTGGCATTATCCCATGTTGGATGGACAACGCTATCGACGCGAAACAAACACCATGCCGCAATGGGCTGGTTCCTGCTGGTATTATTTGCGTTTTATTGATCCCAAAAACCAAACTGCCTTCGTCGATGCCGAGAAAGAACAATCGTGGATGCCCGTCGATCTTTACGTCGGTGGAGCCGAACACGCCGTGTTGCATTTGCTCTATGCACGTTTTTGGCACAAAGTGCTTTTTGACCGTGGTTATGTAACCACCAGAGAACCGTTCCAACGTCTTGTCAACCAAGGCATGATTCTCGGCGAAATGGAGTACTCTGGATTTAAATTGCCTGACGGCACATGGATTTCGGCAAGCAATGTTACGAAAAATGTCGACCGTGAGTTAGTCTCCAAAGATCATGGACAACCAGTCAAAAGTGTGGCTTTACAGGAGACCCAAGTCACTAAGAAGGATGAGGGCTTTGTGTTGGTCGATCACGATCACATACGTGTCGAGAGTCGCGCGTTCAAGATGTCAAAAAGTCGTGGTAATGTAGTCAACCCCGACGACATTGTGCGTGATTATGGTGCCGATTCTTTGCGGTTGTACGAAATGTTCATGGGCCCCTTAGAAGCGACCAAACCGTGGAGTATGAGCGGTGTCGATGGTGTGAAAAAATTTCTCGACCGCGTTTGGCGCATCATTGTGGATGAACGTGCTGAGACCTTGTGCTTAAATCCGTCTGTGGTGGACACAGAGCCCACCGATGTCCAGAAACGCATGCTGCATAAGACCATTCAAGCGGTTACGAACGATGTATCCAAGATGGAGTTCAATACAGCAATTGCGCGGATGATGGAATTCACCAATTTCTTTACGAAAGAAGCACAGCGTCCCAAATCCATACTCAAACAATTTGTCCTCTTGCTTTCTCCCTACGCACCACACATTTGTGAAGAACTCTGGCAACTGCTGGGTCACCAAGACACTTTAGCTTACGAACCGTGGCCCGAATTTGATGAGGCGTTCACGCGTGAAGACTCGGTTGAGATCCCGATTCAAATCAACGGCAAGTTAAAAGCCAAGATCCGGGTGGCCAGCGATCTATCGAAAGACCAATTAGAAAAGGCGGCTCAAGCAGATGAAAAAATCGGCGCCTTGCTGGCTGGTAAAGAAATCGTCAAAACAATCGTTGTACCGGGGCGCATGGTCAATTTTGTCATCAAGCCTTAAGCAGCAGAGATATTTTTCCGTCCCATTCACCCATGTAAGGGAAATGCATGCAGTCTTCTCTGTCGCGCGAGATAGCGGCGCTGAGTGCTGAATTTCCCTGGGAAGGCGGGCTCGAGAACCTGCCCCAGACCTCAGCAATCTCATAAAACAAAACTGAAAAAATCGGTTTTATTCTTTCCAGTGTCTTAGTCAAACCCTAAGTTAATGAGATCCTTCAAGTAAACCAGTCTGGGATTTTGGGTCGGCGATTTCGTATGATATCTACGAATTGCCGACAATCGAATTTCTACACGCCTTTCCAACCACGCATGCTAAACATTCTTGGTAATACACGGCAAGTTTGCAACGGAATGACCCGACGGCAGATGATCCAAGCCGGTGGAACAGGCCTCTTCGGCACCAGTCTACCCGGTCTTCTCGAAGCCGAGGCCAGTGAGAATGCCAAGCCTGGCAGAGCAAAATCTGTCTTATTTATCTACCTCTTTGGTGGTCCAAGCCAATTGGAATCGTTCGACGCAAAACCTGACGCGCCCAGTCATATTGTCGGCCCGTTCAAAACCACACCGTCGCGAAATCTCGACGTCCGCATGTGTGAACACCTCCCGATGCTGGCAGAGCGAAGCAATGATTTCACACTGATTCGTACGCTAAATCACTCTCAAAACGATCACAATGCATCGCATTACATTCAAACTGGTCATCCTATGCCTCCTGCGGAACGTGGACCCGCCCGAGTGAATGCGGCACCTAATGACTGGCCGGCAACCGGTTCCGTGGTGGAATATCTTGACCGTGGCCTTCAGCAAACACCCAATCGCGCCTTTCCCAGTTATGTTTTTCTCCCCAACCGTCATGGAGAAATCCAACTGGGTGGTCAATACGATCGGCTCGGCCAGTACGCAGGCTGGCTGGGCCCCGAATACAACGCCCTCTCAACTCGGATTCGCAAGAACAAAAAGGGAGACAACCCTTACTACCGGGATTGTACCGATGACGAATTACAATTTCGTTTTCCTGGGCTGGAATTGAATGAAGGCTTAACCGTTGATCGACTCAATCGACGTAAAAGCTTATTAGACCAATTCGACGATGCGCGCAGGCAGCTAACCCGATCTGGAAACATTGAGCGCTTTACAGAGTTCCGTCGTACAGCACTCGACATGGTAATGTCTGAAAAACTTCGTACGGCCCTCGACCTGCAAGCAGAATCTCATCTCGTACGAGATCGTTACGGTCGCAATCTGTTTGGTCAATCGCTGCTGGTTGGCCGACGCATGATCGAAGCGGGTGCTCGGTTTGTCACCGTCATCTGGGACATGGTTGATGACAACGGCTGGGACCTGCACTCCGATCTTACCAGCTTGCTAAAAAATAATTTGCTACCGGGATTGGATCGAGGGCTTTCGGCATTACTCGACGACATGAAGGATCGTGGAATGCTAGATGAAACTCTGGTCCTGGCCTGTGGTGAAATGGGACGAACGCCCAATTTTTTGAATCGCGGTAATGAGGACGGCCGAGACCATTGGAGCTATTGCTTTCCCGCCGTGCTGGCCGGTGCCGGTAGTAAGCCTGGTCTGGCCTACGGTCAATCGGATCGTCACGCTGCCTACCCACTGGAAAAACCAGTTTCACCCGAAGATCTCCACGCAACCATCTTCGATTGCCTCGGAATCAATCCGCACGCCCCCTTATTAAACCGACAGGGGCGCCCTATATCCTTGGTGGACCGCGGTCATGTTCTCCATGAACTCTTTTACTAAACAAACGCTGGCACGGCGGACGGGTCTTGACCATGAAAATTGCCATCCTGCACGGACCGCAGGACCTGCGGATCGAAGAACAACCACTCGACACGAGTCAACTTAAGCCGCAGGACATCTGGGTTGAAACCAGAATTACGGCGATGAAAATTGGCACTGACCGCGGCAACTACGAGGGTGCGGAAGATGTGCCCGGAGCTCCTATTTTTCCACGTTGGGTTGGTGACAGTAACCTCGGCATCGTCCGCAAGATCGGACGTAATGTCAGGCGTTTCAGAGTGGGTGATCGCGTTGTCGCATGCCTACCACACCAATCGGAATACATTGCTTCTGAAGACGGTCCGGTGGTTGCCGTCCCAGCAGGAGTCGCAGATGAAGATGCCGTGTACGGATTTTTATACGCTTTGAGTGCGCTCTGTTTTCGCAAGGCGCACTATCAAGTGGGCGAGAATGTTGCCGTGCTTGGCTTGGGCGTCCTCGGTATGGGAGCCACGGCGCTAGGCCGGGCCTACGGAGCCAACGTGATTGGTATTGGAAACAGCACGCTGCGTCTCGAAATGGCCCAACGCATGGGAGCTCGACACACTTTTCTCTACAACGATCCCAACCTAAAAGCACAGCTTGCGGCAGTCACCCAGGAATGTGGAGTCGATCTCGTCATCCAAACTGCTAATCCTTGGCCCGCCTACCAAACAGCTGTAGAAATTGTTCGCCCTGGCGGTAGAGTTTCCATCGTCGCTTTACCCGGTCGAGGCGAACCGCCCTTAGACTTCAATCCTCTCGACATGAAATGGTTCTATCACAAAGGAATCTCCTTAATTGCCGTCGCTGGCCAATCTGGTGAAATTTACAAGGGCCAGGACGTGCGTTTTGATAGGAACCGAAGTGTCGCCCATGTGCTACAACTGATGGAAGATGGACGGGTAGAACCAAAGCGGCTTGTCACCCATCGTTTCCATTATACGGACATTAAACAGGCTTATGAGATGGCTTTTCAGCGAAACAAATCCATGCTGGGTGTCATCTTTCGATGGGATTGAACCTCGGTGTTCACAACACATTTTCCTTTCACCTCTTGGATTTTATGATTCGGCGTATCCTTCTTCTGCTCGTCATTTTCTGCCTTTCCTTGCTGTCGACCCGGGAAACGAGGGGTGTGCCAAGCCAGCGATATCACACCTTTCATGTGGTTGACCAACAGACAGGTCGCGGCGTTCCCCTGGTGGAACTCCGTACGGTTGGAAACGTTTCTTATTACACGGATTCCAAAGGCTATGTGGCTTTTTTTGAACCAGGATTGATGCAACAGCAACTCTATTTCCACGTCTCTAGCCATGGATACCGCCACGAAAAGGATGGCTTTGGATATCGCGGATTTCGTACGATTCCCGCACCCGGGAAAATCACCACGGTCAAACTCAAACGGCTGAATATTGCCGAACGACTTTATCGTATTACCGGAGAAGGCATTTACCGTGATACCGTGTTGTTGGGTCTCCAGCCACCTCTGAAACAACCAGTATTAAATGCCCAAGTGTTTGGATCGGACAGCACCGTCAACGCAGTCTATCGCAATCAAGTTTATTGGTTCTGGGGAGATACCAATCGAGCATCCTATCCCTTAGGTAACTTCCACGTTCCAGGGGCAACCTCTCCGCTCATGTCCCCACAGAGTACCGATCCATCAAGCGGCATTAACCTGAGTTATTTTGTCGATAACGCCGGTTTCGCCAAGAAGACATGTGAAATGCCGGGGACAGGACCAACCTGGCTCGATGGTCTCGTGGTGTTAGAAAACGCCGCTGGTACCGAACAGCTGTTTGGGGCTTATGCCAAAGTCAAGGCGCCTTTAACCATCTACGAACGCGGACTGGTCCAGTGGGATGACGAACTGCAACAATTCAACAAAATCACTACCTTTAATCTCACAGACCCGCTGTATCCCAAAGGCCATCCATTCATTCACGCAACAGGTACAACGAACTATATCTACTTTGCTGATCCTTACCCCTACGTACGTGTAAGGATGGATTTGGATGCTCTTAAACAGGCCAAGCAATACGAATCTTATACCTGCTTTGAGCAGGGAGCCCGTGCGGATCACTACTCCATTACCCGCAACCAAAATGGGGAAATCCAGTACGCCTGGAAAAAAGATACGCTTCCCCTAACACACTCCCTGCAGGAAGAGCTCATTCGAACAGGACAAATCTCTCGTGAAGAAGGGCTTTTTCAAACCGCTGACTCAGACACCGGCGCGCCACTCACGTTACAACGGGGTTCGGTTTATTGGAACGCCTACCGCCAACGCTGGATTATGATTGGCTGTCAATACGGTGGCACCTCGGTGCTCGGTGAAATCTGGTTCGCTGAATCTCCCCAATTAGTCGGGCCCTGGAAGTGGGCAACCAAAATCGTTTCTCACGATCATTACAGCTTCTATAACCCAAAACAACAGCCGATGTTCGATCAACAGGGTGGTCGGTTGATCTATTTTGAAGGGACGTACACGACGACCTTTTCGAAAGCAACACGCAAAACACCACGCTACGATTACAACCAAATCATGTATCGTCTGGATCTCGCAGATCCCCGCTTGCACACCAGAGATAAAAAGTAACCGAGGCAATTTACCAGGAGAACAATCAGCAACAGTCGTCGTCGTATCAAGCAAGGTTTACGAAAGTACACAGCGCGTCGGGATGTCGACGCCCGTGAATAATTATTTTGCTTGGGCAACCTGGAGAGTGAGCGACTTGGAGGGGAACACTACGGCTCACGATCTGAGACAAACGGAGCCTCTTGCCGATGAGGACAAGATTGTAGCCGTCACTAAGGCCGCGCAAAACTAACAAGGTCGAGGCGGCGGCGCGATGACACGGAAACATGAATTCGACGTCTCTGGTATTGTTGGCTTTGCTACTGTTGACGCAACATCCACAACATCGAGCGTCTCCTCAGCTTACTGCGAGTGTCACCGATTCCAGCGTTCTATACGGGCGAAATCAGCTAAATTAATTCTTTGATGAACGCACGTTCTTCGAGGAGATATCGCGGTCGCCCATTTGCATCCTGCAGCGTCATGGCGGGATCGATGCCGAGATGTCGATACATCATGGCAAGAACATTCTCCGGTCGATAAGGACTTTCGATCGGATACCCGCCCTTGGAATCGGAGGCTCCGATGACTTGGCCCACCTTCAGTCCGCCACCCGAGACGAGAATGCTCATCAAGGCTCCCCAGTGATCTCGGCCGGCTTCCTGATTGATCTTCGGCGTCCGTCCAAATTCACCCATGCAGACAACCAGAATTTTTTGATCTAGCCCGCGCTGGTAGAGATCAGTGACTAACCCTGCAATCCCCTGATCAAAGTGAGGACCTCGTTTCTTGATGCTGTCTTCGAGGGTAAAACCACAAACTTCGGCGCCATGATTATCCCAACCACCAGAATTAATAGATATAAAGGGGACGCCTCTTTCGGCAAGTCGGCGAGCCAACAATAAACCCTGACCAAAACGGCTCATGCCATAAAGATCCCGAGTCTTGTTGTCTTCTTTCGACAAATTGAAGGCGGTTCGTACGCGTCCCGAACTCACCGTCTCAAACGCCTGACGAGAAAACTTGTCGAGTGCGTCTGCGGTTCCCCTGCGGTCATAAAACCGTCGCTTCGCATCAACACCCTCCAGCAATTTTCGGCGATCGGCAAGTCGGTCTAAGGAAATGCCCTCCAATAAATCAACGCTGGGTATCTTAAATGTGGGCTGAGACACGTCCGCATCAATCGTGAAGGCATTGTGGGCTCCTCCCAACCATGCTGCATCTCCATACCGTAAACGACCTTCCAAGGAAACGTAGGGCGGCATCGCAGGATGATTCGCACCTCGAACTCGGGAAATCACAGACCCAATATTCGGCATTTCGTTTAACTTGGTATTCGGTTCCCGTAGGTAGTAGCCGGTCTGAGCATAGTGGGTTCCCGAAGTATGACTTCCCGAATTGTGCTGGATGGAGCGAATCACCGAAACTCGGTCGGTTACTTGTGCTTGGCGCGCCATGTACTCGCTAAAATAAATTCCGGCATGGGTCGTACGTACCACTCCAAAGGGCCCACGGTATTCGGCAGGAGCTGCTGGCTTTGGATCGTAGGTCTCGTGTTGTGTGGGACCACCACCCATGAAAACATAAATCACCGCATGCTCGCCATGATCCTTGCTCAACCCATGCGCTGCCTGGAGCCGCTGAAGATCCGCCATGGAGAGACCAAATGACCCAGCCAGCCCTGCCTGGATCAGGCTGCGACGTGAAACACCGTCACAATAGTCCGATTTTATTGAATGCCTCATGCGGTCTATTGTATCCATTCATTTTTTGAACCGAAACAATGATTTTTTAGTAAAATTTGAATACTTTCGATTCAACACCACTTTAGCTTTTGTTCGCTTCGTTTCTTCTACCAGCGTCATCTCTAGTGTAAAGATCGACTCGAGGGTTGGAAAACTTACTGCAAATCAAGAGGCCAGCTTCAATTTGCTCTCAATCATCCGAGAGAGTGGAGATAACTTCAAGGTCGCTCCACAACATCAGCATGTCCTGCTTCACTTTGTCTAGTTTTCCATACGAAAACACCTGAGCTGTTTCATCCTTTGGTATTTTCGAGGCAGCGCACCCGTGCAGCTTCCCGCAGAGCAACTCTCGATAAACATCCCAAGAAACAGGCTGAGGGATTGCGCAAAAATGATAACAACGTCCTGCAGATGCCCCTATCGTCTCTGAGCGGTGACTGGTATTGTCGTCAGGGATTAGCCTAGGGCTCTCGCTTTCTTGAGGACAATCACCGCCCATGAAAAACAACGTCGTCTCTCTCGTGCTCGGTGGTGGCCGCGGCACACGCCTGCATCCGCTGACAAAATTTCGAGCCAAACCAGCGGTTCCACTCGCAGGAAAATATCGTTTGATCGATATTCCGCTCTCAAATTGCATCAATAGCGGTCTGAATCACATCTATGTGTTGACACAATTCCTCTCGGTTAGTTTGCATCGACATATTCGCCAAACCTATCGCTTTGATTCGTTCAGTGGAGGATTTGTCGAGGTGCTTGCAGCACAACAAACCGACCAAGCTGGTACAGATTGGTATCAGGGGACGGCCGATGCCGTGCGCAAAACGCTTCGCTATATCGAACAAGAAGGGATCGACTTTGTTTTGATCCTCTCGGGTGATCAACTCTACCGCATGGACTACCGCGAGATGCTTCAAACACATCGCCAAGCAAATGCCGATGTCACGATTGCAGGCCTACCGGTCAGTCGTCAGGAGGCAAAATCACTCGGGGTAATGCGCGTTGACACTGCTGGAAAAGTGTCCGGTTTTCTGGAGAAGCCCCAAACCGACCAAGAGATCGATATGGTGCGCACCGATCCCGCCTGGCTCGACGCGCAAGGCATCGATAGTCAAGGCCGTGAGTGCTTAGCCAGTATGGGTATCTATCTTTTCAATCGTGATTTTCTAGTCGATGTGTTGACAAAAACAAACTATCAGGATTTCGGCAAAGAAGTCTTCCCTGCTGCCTTTCGCGCGCGTCATGTTCAAATGCATCTATTCGACGACTACTGGGAAGACATTGGAACGATCCGCGCATTCTTTGATGCCAATTTAGCCTTGGTTGGCGATTGTCCCCCGTTCAGCATGACCTCTCCAACCGCGCCGGTTTACACTCGCCCGCGCTTCCTTCCCTCCACGATTTTGGAAGGGGCTTCGATTCAAACAAGTGCCATCGCTGACGGTTGTCGCATCGGCAAGAATTCTGTGATTGAAAACAGCATCGTAGGCCTACGTTGCCAAATCGGCGAGGGCGTCACTATTCGTAATTCGATCCTGATGGGTGCGGATTATTACGAAAGTGACATTCCAGCGCATTGCCCTCCCATGGGAATTGGAGCTGGATCCACCATCGAGGGCGCCATTGTAGACAAGAATTGCCGCATCGGGAAAAATGTGCAAATCACTTCCCAATCAGATGCTGCCGATTCGCAGGAAACAGGCAGTTGTATTGTGCGCGATGGTATTTCTGTGGTGGTCAAGAACGCGATCCTGCCCGATGGCTGGTCAAACTAAGTCGATAACCCGCTATGTTTTCAGATGCGGATGATCGATAGGAGGGCCAACAAGTTCACCAATTTTCCACAGCATTTTTCAGTATTGCTCACGGAAGGAAAATGTGGTGTATCATCTTGGGCCCGCAAAGCTTGGGATTCGATGAACGAACAAAAAACAACGCCTTCATTGCCGAATCAGAGCCACCGTTTCACCAACTTTGGCAGCGGCGGGATCTGTTGCACGTGGACTCTCTGAGCCTGGCGGCCACGGCGGTCCAAGTCGGATCGTGACTGCAGCAACAGGCAACGTCAAAGCAAAATCGGGAAACTACCTGTGGACGGGAGGGGGAGAAGCTTCCGAAGGGTCTGGAGAAGCTCACGCAGTTAATGTCGCTGAATCTCAAAGACAACCCCGATCTCACCAAGGCATAGATTGATGAACTGCAAAAGGCCTTGCCGAACTGCAAGATCGTCCACTNACCGACCAGTAGCATGATCTGCTGCTNGACGGCCNTGCTNAGCGNCNGCCAGNNTTCGATGAGCANCTGCAGCTGCTATCTTTCCAGNACAATGACTAAGNCGTTGGGAGGGCGAGGCTCCTGCCGAGCCGCCTGGAATCCTCTAGNGGGNTNTTNCAACAACTTCCTCCGGCCACCGCNACCGAGCGAACAATTGCCAGGATGGCCACCCTGAGNTCCGNCGANAGCAGCGGCCAGGCAGTCATCACCTCAGCCAGTTCTGCCTGCTCGAGTGCCACCGGGTGCCGATTGGTGTCANCGGGATACTCCCAGGATACTCCCACGTCCTGAAGCATGTTCCATAACCGNTNGGCTACTTCGGAGTTACAAGATTCGACCTGCGGGTTCGATCACTGGGGGCGGGCGGGATCGATCTTTTTCGCCGGTGCGGGAACACCTGCTGGCCAGGTCATTGGTGCCACGGATAAACATGCTGCGGACGTGACCACACACGGTTGTACTCCGGCCGATATACTCCGGCCGACGTTGCGGCCACGATTTATCGCAGGCTCGGAATTGATTACTCCTCATTCGTAACCGACTATCAAGGTCGCCCCAGGCCAATTCTCGACGCAGGCACAGCGATCCCGGAGATCTTCTCCTCAGCAGCGATTGAGGCGGGCCTGGACAGCCGCCTAAGGACCTTGGACTTGGAGTACTCCGCTGTGACGATCTTTCGTGGCTCGAATGCCCGTCAGCCCAGGCCCCGCTAACTCGTGTTTCCCAAATCGAATCGTATAGTCTCCTAAATGAAACACGTGAGGGCGAAAACGATTCCCAAGTACGCGCAAGGTGTAGACCACTTCGCCAGAATCTTCTGCAACAATCTGCACAACGGGATTTTGCATCTCTTCGAAATGCAATTCGGGCAAATACCCCACTGGTTTGCGACCATAATTGTCTTGTTGATCGATGACAATCGGCCAACCGGGAAATGGTTTTGCTTGATCCTCGAGAACATCGCAGAAACGGGGCCAACATTCCATCACGATCTGCCTTGTTTTTTTTCTAAAGCGCACCAAACCGTAGCCCGATCCAAAAGAATTTGCTTCCGGGTTGGCATAGGCATGCATGGTGATTTTATTATGAAATCCGTCCAAGTATTCTCCTGTGAACGGGAGCGGGTGGTCCGGAGAACGATTCTTTCCCGCACCCTCTGTCGGAACCCACCAGCGGCTATAGTAATTATTGACAATCGCAGGCACGCAAAACGACCAATTGCTATCGTTCCAATCATCAATACCATGCTGAAGAACCGTCGATAAATGCTGATCACCACCGATATGTAAAGCAAAACAACGTCGCAGTTCCCGCACGGCCCTGTTGCGACCGGCCTGTGGCCAACCGTTGCTGTCCAGATCGGCATGCAGCCGGTTCTGCTTGCGTCCATGCAAATGAGCTGCCCCACAAAAGATGGTTTGCGACAGAGCACATTTCATTTCAACACCGTCCCAACGACTTCCCCAGTTGCGGAGAAAGCCAAGCTGGCGCTCACCCAATAGTTGCAAGCCCGGTAGATCGATTGATTTCGGATCGTACGCCGGGTTAAGAATATGATCGGGACGTGGACCTTGCTGTGGAATCTTGCCCTGTGGTCCGGTCTTCCATTTTCGGTCCTCCAGAATCGCAAAATCAATGCCGCCAACATTTAATGATGTGTAATAGACCCCGATACCTTGCTTGATCGGCCGATCATCGTAGGGATCAGGTAAATGACTACATTGGCAACGTTCAACCATTTTTATGTATTCTGCGGGATGAAAGTAACCGCCATCATCTCCTTGAACACGTTTTGCTTTTTTGCCTCCCTCCCCCCAAAGATTTCCTTGCCCAATGTCATGATCATCGGGAATCGTAATCGTAGGACGATCTCGAATCACATCACGAAATTGTTTTCCCCAGGCCAACCAGGCGGCCGTATGTTCTTTGTGGTCGTAGCTTTGGTCCCCAGCAAAGAACAGAAGATCCGGGTCATGGGCGCGCAAGTTTGCGACTATCTGGTCACGATCCCCACGATCCCGGTTTGAATTGCAAGATAAACCAGCAAGCACGATTTCTTCTTTGTGCCTCGGATCACGGCGAATCATTCCTTCGAATACCGACCCGCTCTCATGCTTGAGGCGGTACTTCACATTTCGGTTAGTATCCCAATGCTCTATTCGAAAAGTCGCGGACCATCCAATTTCGTTCACTGCAAGGTCGGCGAGAGGTCGCCACACTCCAGCCTGTTTGGTTTCTAGTACAACGCGGCGTGATTCGCCGGGCAACAAGGGATAAAGCTGCGCTGTTAATTTGAGCGTTTCGTGTTGTGTCGTATAAATTCCAAACGCAATGACAGCATCTCGAGGAACTTGCAGATCTTTAAATCCTTGGAATTTCTTTTTCCACCACTCACCTGTAGCCGCTGTGTCAAAACCCGGAAATGGTGAAGCGGGCGGATCCTTCGCCGCGACACCACTCATGAATAAGATGAAAAACAACACGAAAAACAGCAACCGACTCATAGGACCCCCTGTCATACAAATGTTTTGTCAAACTCGAAACGCCCAACGGGTAAAAAGCTTTTCCGTTCTTTCCTTTCAAGCATGACGGTCACGAATCCACATCGTAAACCGAGATCAGCGATGATTGAATCTTTTCTGCGACATTTTTCTGAACTTAGACTAAATCAAATTTACACTGCAGATCATTAAGAACTTTCCATCCGCTACGTGAAAATCGGGCACGGGGAAACACCTCTTGAAAAAGTGGTTCTTGCTGCAGAACTGGGGGACAACGGCGGCAAAACTACAAGAAACGCCAAACGGCAATCTGCTTCACCCTCAACAAAATCAGCTGCAAACCAATGCATATGTTGGTCAGTCAAAAATGGGAACCCGCCGTTCAATACACACGGAAGCGGTTTTCATAGTCCTCAGTTCAACACAACGATGCATCAAAGCATACTCAGGCCCTCCTACAAAATGGCCCGTATTCGCCACTGCTAGGAATTCACGCATCTTGAGACGACTTTAAGCAATCGGCTCAGATAGGTAATCTGAGCGTTGATAAATGGTACTGACATTCATCCTTATGGTTCCTTTCGTGCGCGAACTCCTCCCTGCTATCCTGTCCGTTGCGGTTGTTTTGGCGATTCCTCTCTTGCCATTCTTAGCGTTTGGGACCGAAATCGAAATGTGGCTTGAGGACTTGAGTAACAATCCACCTCATCCGGCTTACACCGCGGTACTCATGGTAGGTCTTTTGTCGACAGACATCTTCTTGCCAATTCCCTCCAGCTTGGTCAGCACGCTTGGCGGCTGGCAATTGGGCATCTGGAAAGCAACGCTCGCTTCATGGATCGGTATGAATCTGGGCACCATGATTGGTTTCGAATTGGCTCGTCGTTGGGGACAGACTTTTGCCAAGTGGTTCTCGAAAGATGCGGATTTAGAACGAATGCATATCTTGAATGATCGGTTGGGACCGGTTTTTTTAGTGTTGACGCGGGGCGTACCATTACTTGCTGAAGCAAGCGTGTTGTTTGTAGGCATGCATCGACTATCTTGGCCAAGATTCTTGCTGCCCGTCTTGTTGACGAACTTAGTTCTCTCCGTCATCTATGCTGCCTTTGGAAAGTTTTCCGAAGCCCACGGTTGGCTACCGATGGCGGTTGGCATATCGATTGCAGTTCCCGTACTGTTAGCCACACTGGCGCGGCGCTGGTTCCCCCCAGTCAATACCTCCCCAAACGAGCATTGAGGAACCCTTGTTGAGGGTTGCCAAAACGAGGTAACCAAAAGATGATTCGTACAACGAACACACTTCATTTACATTTGAATTTCACCTTTTTTATGGATTGATCTTGAATTCCATGAAACCATCCA
>JAKVBY010000001.1:14860-57296 GCA_022446825.1 Pirellulaceae bacterium | reverse complement strand
GGCCATTGGGAAGTCGGTTTGTTAGTTGAGGCAGCAGCAGCTGAGATTAAAGCGTCCGGCGGCGTACCCTTTGCTGCTTTTTGCAGTGACCCCTGTGACGGTCGCACACAAGGAACAGCTGGGATGTTCGATAGCTTGCCCTACCGCAATGATGCGGCGATCGTCTTTCGCAGATTAATTCGTTCGCTCCCCATGCGTGAGGGCGTCCTGGGAGTTGCAACATGCGACAAGGGACTACCCGCCATGATGATGGCGCTGGCAGGTTCACCCGATCTACCCTGTGTGCTGGTTCCTGGTGGAGTCACTTTGCCTCCGATCGAAGGAGAGGATGCTGGCAAAGTGCAATCGATCGGCGCGCGCTATGCCCACGGAGAAATTTCTCTCGAAGATGCTTCAGTTGCTGGCTGTGTTGCCTGTGCCACCCCTGGTGGCGGTTGTCAATTTTTGGGTACTGCGGCAACCTCTCAGGTCGTAGCCGAAGCATTAGGGCTTTCGTTACCACATGCGGCTCTGGCACCAAGCGGACAAGCCATTTGGCGCGACACGGCCACACGCAGCGCCGCCGCCCTGCGTGGGATGGTCGAACAGGGTATCCGCACCCGTGATATCATCACCGATGCAGCGGTTCGCAACGCCATGGTGGTCCACGCAGCTTTCGGGGGGTCCACCAATTTATTGCTTCACCTGACGGCGGTCGCCTTTGCCGCTGGTCGGCGCCGACCGACAGTAGACGACTGGAGCGCCGTGAATCGAAGTGTTCCCCGTTTTGTCGATGTGCTGCCCAACGGACCGCAGAACCATCCCACAATTCAAGTCTTTCTCGCCGGCGGCGTACCCGAAGTCATGTTACACCTGAGGGATTTAGATCTTCTGGATGTCGACGTCTTAACCGCCACGGGCCGGCCCCTCAACGAAGTCCTCGATGGGTGGAAATCAAGTCAACGACGAAAAGAGTTAAAGCAACGCTTGCGCGACCAAGATGGTATCGAACCTGAGGAAGTCATCATCCCCCCCAGTGAAGCCCGCCAACGGGGTATGACAAGTACGGTTTGTTTTCCCATGGGTAATCTCTGTCCCGAAGGATCCGTCATCAAGGCCACCTCGATTGACCCAAGTGTCGTCGACTCTCAGGGTATCTATCGCAAGAAAGGGCCGGCGCGTGTTTTCACTCAAGAGCGGGACGCCATCACTGCGGTAAAAGGACAATCCGACCGTCCCATCAAACCAGGAGATATTCTTGTGCTTGTCAGCCGTGGCCCGCTGGGCTCGGGAATGGAAGAAACCTATCAAATTACGGCGGCGCTTAAATTTATTCCCTGGGGTAAAGAGGTCGCTGTCGTCACCGACGCGCGCTTTTCAGGCGTCAGTACCGGTGCTTGTATTGGCCACGTTGGACCTGAAGCGTTGGCGGGTGGACCAATTGGCAAACTACGCGACGGGGACCTGATTGAAATCGTCGTCGACCGCAACCAACTTGTTGGCAGCGTGAATCTTATCGGTGACGGCACCCGAGAATTTACCGCTGAGGAAGGGACGGACATTCTCGCAAAACGACCCAGCCGAGATGACCTGCGACCAGATGATGACTTACCTCCGGACACCAAACTCTGGGCAGCACTCCAGAGCGTTGGTGGGGGGACCTGGGGCGGGTGTGTTTACGATGTGGAGGAAATTACAAAACGGCTTTCTTAACCGTGTCGAGGAGCACACCAAGCCACACAACGATGTTCTTCTCTACACTCTTTTTCAAGCTGCCTCGGCGCCCGACAGCAACACGATATACATAATCCAGGTCGTATACAGCACAAGCGTCCCCAACAGGTTCAAAAGAACCGCTTGGGCAAGGTCTGCCCACCGCCTGAATCCATAGATGAGCGTGTAAATGTTCAACAACGGTAACAAGGAGGTCACACAGCAGAGCGCACAAGGCGAAATACTTGCTTCGTTCTGATAGGCATGCGAAGCGATCTGGGCCCATCCGACAAGGGTGAAATAGGTTCCAAATACCGTCAGCACAAGCAGCAAAAAGCGGATCCAGGAGAAATCGAAATCGGGCCGCAATTCGCCTTCTAGAATTACCCCAAACACAGCAAGGCTCAATCCAACAATAGCAGCAACGGCCGTCCGGGACTGCCATTTCCAGCGAATTCCCGTGTAAATCAGCGGATAGATAAAGAAAAGCACAAGACAAAGTACCCCATGGATCACTTCATCCCGGAACCCAGCAATGGCGGCCTGAAGGGCTGCGATGAGAGAAAGCGTCACCCCACATAACATAATCCACAACGCCACGGCTTGGCCTTGACCATAACCCAAAACGGTCCCCGGCGTTGCTACTTCACCTTCTTCCAGATCTGTCGGCGGTCGCGTGTGATAAATGATCACCATGACGCCGAGTAGAAATGCTAATCCCAAAGCATACACCCACCACGCCGTGACGTTCTCGACCCGCGCCGATTCAGCAGCAGAACGGGCCATATTAATTGCGGCCTTGTCAAGTTCGTCATTACCGAACTTTTCAACCTCAACTGCATCATAGTCCTTAGGGCCTTGGTTTTTCGTATCCTCTCGCACCATCGCTGGGCGCTCACCGGACTGCAAGTTGTACCCACAATTAAGACAAACAACCCCGTTCGGTTTTAAAGGGGTATGGCAGGACGGACAAGGTGCACCGCTCTCGCCAGAGGTGCCCAAGCCGACCTCTTCAAGTAAGTCATCCATCGGTCCGGACTGCACTGGTAGTTGCTGCCTCACAGCCGGTGTTGTGGCTGGTTGAGATCCTGGGGAAGTTGGTGCTGCCGGCGCTTGCGTCAGGCCTTGCTGGGACTGACCAGGAACCTGTGGTTGCCCTGACGCTTGAGGATTTGGGATCAACGCCTGTGGTTGCGCCGGCACCTGGAGAGTCTGGCCACACTTCGGGCACTTCACAGCCCGGCCGACCATACTGTCCTTGACCGTGTACTTTTGACCGCACGAACAAGCAAAAGCGATCGGCATGAGGATCTCAATCCTAAAACAAAAAACTAAAACAAGCTGACAACAATGCTATTCTGCGCTGCAAGATGGCCAAACACAATCGCTACTAGTCTCGAGATGAAGCAAGAACCTGTTGCCAAAGGCCCACCCCCTGCGCGTCAGTGGCCATGAAGAGATGATCTAGAATTTAGTCGCTCAGGAGACTTTTCAATCGTTTCTCTAGGTCAGCGAGGTGATGGCTGACCGCCACAATCGTTCCTTCTTTATCGATCAACAGCATGGTCGGTATCCCTCGAATTCCATATTTCGCCGCCAAATCCTGTGCCTCAGGACCGGCAAGATTCGCCCAACCAATTTGGTTTTGGTCGAGATAGCGGGACAAAACTTCTAGATCCTGGTCGAGGCTCACACCCACAACATCAAAGCTCTGTTGCGAAAATTGCTGGTGTAACATTTTCACATGAGGCATTGCGGCCCGGCAGGGTCCACACCAAGTCGCCCAAAAATCGACAAGTACGATTTTTCCCCGATAACGAGCCCAATCAAATTCGACACCCAGCGTTGTCGCACCTGTTAATTCAAGAGGCTTTCCAATCCAGTCGGAACCACCTGAAGCCGTCGGACGTTTTGCTAAAGTTCGTCCATATCTCGCCAACTCCCGGCTCTCGCTCTCCGCGAACAGACCTCCGAATTCGGTAAAGTACTTTTCTCGAACTGCTGCGTCTTCGAGGCGATTAATTGCTGCGACCGCAAGCGAAGCCATACGAAGATGTCGCTTGTGTAAATTCAACCCAGCAAAAAAATCTTTCAATTCCGCCAAAAGAGTGGGGATCGCCTCGATCGATAAATCGTCGGCCTCAGCAACCCGACGCTCTAACTGAAAAAACCTAACCTGCTCTGCAATCTTTTCACGCGGATCATCTTTGATGGTCGTGACAAACGTCCACAATTGCTCGTCGGCAGTCGTGTCGCCCCACGCTGCCCGATCATGCAAGACACGCAGTTTTTCTAGAATGGCAATCTGCTCATATTTGGCACCGGGTTGATGGCTCAAAACGCGATCCGCAGCATTGACTACTGCCGCAGAATATCCCTTCCGTGCTTGGATACTCTTTGACTTGTCCTTCATATCAAGTAAAAAATCGACCAGTTCTGTCAGAGAAAAAAAGGGAGGGGCTAGATAAGGATTCTTGCCAGCTTCATTCTTGGAGGTGCTCGAAACTTCGTCACTACCTGCTGATCCCTCCAATGCCTCACTCGACTCTGGAACCTCCTCTTCCTCTTCCTCTTCCTCTTCCTCTTCCTCTTCAGCAGAATCGCCCTGGTTGGCGTCACCTGTCAATTCGCCAGTCAACAACTCGGTAATTTTCTTCTCTAACAAATCACCTCGTAGATTAAGTCCTTCAGCAATACCTTGCTGATTGACTAAAACGAGAAATGGGATAACCGGGTAACCGCATTTTTCGAACATTTTTGGGGCCGTTTGCGCTCCTGGATTTTCGGCAACTACCGTCGTCCAGGGCAATTCTTGATCGGCCAGAAATTGCTCGAGTGTTTCAAGGTCCTGATCCAGACTGTACCCCACGATATCCAATCCTTGTGAATTGAACTTCTCGTAGAGCTCTCGCAGTTGCGTTATTTCTTCACGGCTGGCAAGGTCTTGCGTCGCCCACAAGCTCACTAGGACAACTTTCCCCAGACGTGCCTCTCCGTCAAAAGGAGTACCGTCCAAATGGTTCGCCTCGATTTGAAAGGGTCGACCAACCAACCCATTCTTTTTAGCACCCATTTGGGACCGCGTCTGCACATATTCTGCCAGCTGCTCGTCCAAATGTTCCTTCGGTGCTTCCACCATCAATCCATAGATTTCTGCTGCATTTCGATTTAGAGATTGCTCTTCAAGCGTCTGCGCCAAACCACCCATTTCGTTGAATACTTGCAATCCGACCGGTGGTTCTGTCAGTAGCGTCCGAGCAACTTCCATGACAGCATCGACTTCACTGAAATCTCCATTGGCAATCGCAGTTGTTTTCGCATTGAATTCCAAATCAATCAGCTTGACGATCTCTAAATTAGCTTTTGCTGCACCAGCGACAAGTTCCTCTTCGTCATTAATGAAGGTTTCACCAAGCAGTCGGATCAACTCTACATAAGCGTCATCTTGTTGGGCGTCCCTTAGAGCGTTTGCCGCCTGCCGGGCGGTTCCAAAGACATCGATCGCAGCTTGGTCACTGGCAATCAGTTCTTTGACTTGAGCCACATAGGCTTCGAAGTCGGTATCGTTGCCTGTCGCAATTTCAGCAGAGCGAATCCCAACCAAGACATTCAAGCCTTTGGCCTTAATGCGCGAGTTTTCATCAGCGTAAAGCTCACCAGCAAATCGTCGCACACGATCTGCGGCGCCGGGTGTCTGAAACATCACAAAACCGATCAACGCACCCAACTTGGCATCAACCGCCCGTTCTTGTGTTTCGTCGTCGATCTCCATGTCCAGAAGTTTTTCAGCGGCTTCCAACAGCGTATCGTATTTTGGCTGGGCGGCAGACATCATCGCTTCCGCCGACATCGGCTGATTTTCCAGATCGTTGATTTCATCGCGCAGCCGACGGATGAATGCCAACAGTTGTCGATGATCTCCCTCTGGCACCACGGTTTTATTCAGATCGGCAGCTGGTACCGAAGGTGGAGGCTGCGTCGCAGGAGAACTAGGACGAACACCTGGCGGAGTTGATCTCGGCGGCCTTTGACCAGGGTTCGCAGCAGGTTGCGACGGATTCTGGGGCAACACATTGCTGTTATTGTCGTTGCTCGGCGGGCTGACCGGGGGACCCGCAGGAACGGCCGGTACCATGTTATCCCCTGACATGCCGGGTCCGCCCGCATCTTGTTCTACTTGAAAACGCTGTTTGTTTGCTGAGAGTGGCTGGTCCTCATTCTCCGAACCACCACATCCGCAAAACAAAAGAAGCCCAGATAATGACATGCCGATTCCACAAACAGAATCGAAAAAGTAACGGCGCTGGTGCATGGAGTTTTCCTCATAGAAAATCGAAGCAAATACGGTGCTCCGGAAATCGTCTCCAAACCTTCCCGGAACGTTATCATTCTAGGCCAAGTGGCGTCCTCAAGCATCCCCGAAATGACATCCAATCCATGCTCCCTGCAAATGATCTCGCTCCCCGTCTCAGATGAGGCACCCAATCCCGCCAGATCTCAGTATTCATTTACAAGTTGAGACCAGATGTTGGTTCGATCTCCGGCGAGTAGATAGTCCGACCGCCGTCAACCGGCAAGTTAACTCCCGTCACAAAATCATTTTCCAACAAAAATACAACCGCATCTGCGACATTTTGTGGACTCCCCGCTCGTTTGACCAAGGTGGAGTTAATGGCGGCCTGACGTTGGTCTTCCGACAAATCATGAGGTAACGTGACCGGACCCGGCAGAACGGCGTTGACGCGTACCTGAGGATTGCGAGCTGCAAGTTCTACGGCAAAATTTCGTGTCAAAGTCGGAATGGCGCCCTTTGACGGAAAGTAGGCCGCATGATCCCGGTAAGGCCTCACAACCGCCCAATCACCGATATTTACAATCGCACCACCGGTCGCCTGCTTTACCATCAACAGTCCTGCCTGCTGACAACAAACAAAGGTGGCCAAGGTATTGACCTCCCAATGCGCGCGCACGTCGCCAGCGGCAATCTCTTCAAACGCCTTCGCTTCCCAAATTGCAGCGCAATTGACCAGCACGTCAAGACGGCCAAAATGATGCTGTACGCGATCGACAAGCTGGCGCGTCTCAACTTCGTTGCGCAAGTCCGCCGACAGCACGATCGCGTCGCCACTACCAGCGCCCAATTCATCGCCAGTCGTTTGTGCATCAGCTAGACTTGTATGGGCATGGATTGCCAATCGGTAACCTCGTTGTGCGAGTGCGCGGGCAACGCAATTTCCGATCCGTGGGGCGCCACTACCGGTGACCAACGCCACAGGGTGCGGTGTACCGAAAAGTTGTGTGAGATTTACCATACGAACTGGCGCCTCCGAATGAGGTCCTACTATAAAACAAAAAAAACAGAACTCTGGGAGACAAAATACTGGCTTTGCTGATCGTCCAACTTGTACGTTCAGGCAGTTTCGTCATTATAAAGACTAAGGTGACAACAAGGACAACGATGCTGGTTGGAATGTCACAATGGTTCTTTCACCACAAACCGCAGCTCCTGAGTCGGCTTTCGCACCCCATTGCCCAGACGCCTAGAATACCCGACCAACACGACGCCCGGAATTACTGTGAGCCTTAGATTTTTTTGCCAGAGCTTCGTCAGAAACGATTTCATAACTCTCGACGGTGTCGAAGCTCATCATTTACTGCACGTGATGCGCGCCAAAGTTGGCGAAGAGGTTATCTTATTTGACAACAGCGGTTTCGAATACGCTGCGAAGATCGACAGCATCCAGCGCACGACGGTCAAACTTGAGGTAATTTCAGGCCAGGAAGTCAATCGAGAGGCCCCGATCAAGGTCACCATTGCAGTCGCCTTACCTAAAGGAGATCGACAACGTTGGTTAGTGGAAAAATGTACTGAAATTGGAGTCCACCGATTAATTCCTCTAAAAACTGCGCGCAGCGTGGCGGAACCAAATCACAGTTCGATTCAACGGCTGCAGCGTTTTGTGATTGAAGCTGCCAAGCAGTGTGGTCGCAATCGGTTGATGGAAATCAGCCCGGCCCAAGAAATCAGCGCGTTGTTTAAAATGACCACCGCGGAGAACCAGCGTCTTTTCGCCCATCCGTCACACGACACGCATCCCTCCGGTGACATCCTTCCGCGACAAGCGTCCGATCAGCCCGTCATTTTTGCCATTGGGCCCGAAGGTGGATTCACCGAGCAAGAGGTGCAGTCAGCAGAACAGCACGGTTGGCAAAGGGTGACACTTGGAAATCGCATCTTACGGACAGAAACTGCTGCCATCACAGCTGCCTTGGCAGCTATCTTAAATCCCCACGACTAAGATTCATCTTTCGAATCCTTTTCATCATCAACTTTCGCAGGCGGTTCGATTGCTTTGACCACACCAAACAAGTGGCCACCTACTTGATCATGTGTCCAAGTTCCCGCGTATTTGCCGTTGTACACCACGACACGCGAACTAAAGGTTCCCAGGCCGGGAATGGTGAACTTGGTAAGCGTGATGACCGGTGTATCCCCAGCCCAAACAACGTCGAGCTTGAGTGGAACGGTCAAATCTGCCTGGCCATATTTGATCCGAGCATGGAGCAACCATTTGTCTCCTTCAGACAGTTTCTTCGCACTCAAAATGGTATATGCTTCTTCACGCAAATTGCTGTTGTCTTCACCGATGATGGTGAAATTGCCAACCAGCTGCACGCCGGACATGGCCGCGCTGAACTTTGCGTATAACTCCGCTTTTTCTTTCGAGTCAGCGGCCTCTTTCAAATCAGCCTGCGCAGTTTCATCCGCTCTGGAAACGGAAGACAGAAACAACATGATTCCGACAAGAAAGCCAAGTCTGTAGTATCGCATAAGGAGCTACCTCAATTTCACATTTACCAATGAGCGACCTGTTAAGCGTGATCGATTGCCTGGGATTATCGCAAACTAAAGAAGCTTGTACAACGAAGTTTGAAGCCGAATTCGTCTATCTGCGACCGCCAACCCCAGGTTATTTAAATCTAGGTGTTTAAATCACAGGGCCTTCAAATAGGCAACCGCATCACCGATTTCTGCGGCTGGGTTCACCGCTTGCTCCCGTTCAATCGTAAAAAACCCTCGATACCGACGCTCTGCGAGAATCCCGAGAAGATCGGGCAATTCCGCCGTTCCCATCCCCAAGGGTACTTCAACGCCTCGCCCACGCGCTAAATCACGAACTCCATCTCTAGCGTGCACATGCAGAATTCGGTCCGCCAGCACTTCTGTCGCTTCACGCGCGGAAAACCCATTGATGATCAAACCTCCCGGATCTAAATCGACACCCACCATCCCCTCGGGTAACGCCGCGAGCAAACGGGACATCACTCCTCCCTCTTCGGTACCCGTGCGGGCGGCAAGCAGCGCTCCGACGTGTTGTCCGTATCGCCCTAAGTCACTCAAACTTTGCACCAATAAATCCCATTCACCAGTACCTGGTTCCTCAGGAATTTTGCCGACCTGATTCACCACAACCGATGCACCCATCGTAAAGGCAAATTGCATCGCACGTTTTGTCGCATCAATCCGACGGTCGAGATCCTCAGCCACGTCATAACCGCGACGAGTAGGAAAATTTACAGCACAAACTTTCAGCTCCAAATCCTCCAACATTTTACGCAAATGCCGCACACCAGTTTCCGACAGTTCCTGCGGACGAACATCGGAACGAATGTCGATTTCTACTGCTGAGGCGCCCATTTTAGCCGCCGTTTGCAACGCTTTCTTAAAGGGTTGGCGCAAAGACTTAAGTTGGACTCCAACGTTCAGTGGCAACACAGATATCTCTCAAACTGGATCTTAAATTGTTACGGCCGTAAGCAGGGGTTCGATGATCTCTTCACCGATCATTCTAGCAATCCACTCTGACGCGTCTACGAGCAACAAGCGCATGCCAATCTGAAAACAGCAAGGATTCATGCAAAGCGTGCCATGACTTTCACATCAGACAACTTGACGACTGACCAACATCAGCCGCCAGGAGACACCCTTCTCTCCAATGGTTTCGAACGCTGATTTCCAAACGCTTGAGCCGCAAGGATTCTGTCAGCCTCACAGATCCGCAAAAGCACCGGCATCATCTCAAACCTCGGGCAGCAGTTTCCGTGCCGCCCAATTAGACAAGGCTTTGTGATTCTCAAGCCAAATAGATGTGCATCACACTGCATCTAAGAAACCACTTGTTCCATGTCGAAGTTTCCCATTGCAACACGGCAAACCGACACTTGGCCCAGTGGCGGGATTAGCGCTGGCTCAATTGTTGGTGCGCTACCTGCACAGCCGCCTTCAAAATTGGATCGTGATCACTACTTTCAGCTGGGATGCCGGCAGCATCGAAGGCTGGCTTGGCCGCACGACGCACAGCAATATCGGGGACAACTCCGCGTTTGCTAATCGCCGTGCCTTTAGGTGAATAAAACTTTGCTGTCGTGAAGCGAACTCCAGCATCCAATGCATTCAAGCGAAAAATCGCTTGTACACTTCCCTTTCCATAACTCTTTTCACCGACCACAGTCCCACGTTGATGATCACAAATGGCCGCGGCCAATATCTCGCTGGCGCTGGCAGAATCGCGGTCGATAAGCACGATCAGTGGAACCCGCCAAGTTCCGACGGTATGAGCACGATACTGTGCATTCTCCTGTACACTGCGTCCCCGAGTTGTAACGATCGTGCCTGAGGACACAAATTTGTCAGCAATGTCGACAGCTGCTGGCAAGAGACCCCCAGGATTACCACGCAAATCCAGTACGAGTGAGCGCATCCCCTGCCGATGAAGTTCCCAAAGTGCCGTATCGACCTCACGTGCACTGGTCTTTTGAAAACTTGTCAGGTTCAGATAACCAACGCCGGGATGCAACATTTTGACATCTTCAACACTGGGAACTTCGACTCGACGTCGGATCAGTTTCAGGTCACGGACGGTTTGGTCGGGAGCCAGAACACGGACATAAACCGGCATTCCTTCAGCGCCCTTGAGAAGATCCGCTGCTCGATCTGTGGTCACGTCCTGCATGGTTTTTCCATCGACCGAAATAATACGATCGCCCTTCCGAATCCCCGCCGTGTGCGCTGGACCACCACGAATAGAATGAACAATGAGCAGAGAATTTTCAGACGATTTTAATTCAACTCCAAGCCCTACAAAATTCCCTTCGATCTGCGAAAAGACGTCTCCCAATTGATCACTCGTAAGATACGCTGAATAATTGTCCAAGGAACTTACCGCAGCGCAAGTGAACTCAAAGATTGTCGCTTCGGGCGCAACCTGGAGATGGCGATTCATGTAATTTGCTGCCCAACTGACAAAGTTTATTGCCGCGCGACGACTGGCAATCGCGTCTCGGTTAAGGGAGCTGTGCAGTTCCGCACGGGCGTCAGTAATTTTATCCTCAGAAACACCTGTAAGATGCCGTTTCGAAAACATCGCATCCGAAACCGCAACTTCTAGATTGATAACACCCCGTTCGGTCAATCCGTGCCAATTCGGAGAAGTCACATAATGTGTTTCAATCTTATTGAGCACCTCAGCGTAGAGGTTCAAAGCACTCTGAGCATCGGTTGCTGCTAGTGCTTCCAGATAACTTGAATCTGCATAGCGACGGCTGATATCGAAATGAACCCGAGCAGACGCCGCACGTTGGCTCAAATCCAATTGCTCGGGATGTTCGAGTATTGCTTCTTCATAATGAGCAACGGCTTCGCCCCAACGACACTCTCGTTCGAGCTGTACACCACGCCGAAAGACACTTTCGAGCTCCGTGATTCGTGTCGACGGCAAGGATGGAACCTGAGAGACTCCAACAGCGGCAACATACCACGTCAAAAAAAGTGCGTAGGTAACGGCGCAAAAGCGCGCTAAACCAAGCTTTGTTCGCATAGAATCTTCCCGACAATGGACGAATACGGAGGTCGACGCGGGACCACCGCAGCAAGGATGCAGTACGCATGCGGCGGAGGCGTCACGATATCCCCACAGCTGCAATGGCCAGCGTCGAATCAGGATGCTAAATCACGTCCGGCTGAAAAGTGGTTTTTTCGTCGGATCAAATCAAAAATCATTCCGACGGTCATACTACTTCTGCGCGGATTGATGGCCGAACAAATCTCGGACCAAAGTTCGACCAATCAAACGTAGGTCACAAATCGCAGCTCGTCAAAAAAACATCTCTGTTTTTTGGACGGGTAATCTGCATCGTCCGCAAGATCCAACCCTGGGGGTTACGATCAGAGGGAAGATCCGTCTTGGGCTAGTGAGCGGTAACCCAATCCCAGCCTTTGCTTGGTGCCTGAGATCGTATGATTCACCTTTTCCTTGTGACTACAGGCCAATCGTAGGCGCGTCTAAGTCGAGAGTCAAACCGCGTCGTTTCTCTCCGTACTACTGGAAGTGAGCAGTTTCTTTCTGGCAATGGACGGACTGTCTTACCGAGACTTGGCAGATTTACACATGGCAGACGATAAGTGTGACGCCAGGCCGTGTTGAGGCCCGAAACCCGCAGGAAAAGCAGGGATTTGTCGTGTCTTGACGCCGCCTGCAAATCCCCGGCGATTACGCCAAATTCAGTTGGTTTCGAGGCAATTAGCTACACTTTGCTACACTTGCTAAGCCGACGCTCAGGCAGTTGGGCGAGACTTAACTGCGAATTCGCTTTTTCGTTTTGACGCTCATCGCCATGTTGAGGTCGCACTTTCGGCCTGGGAAACATTTGCGGCGTTTTGACGCCGCCTGCAGGTTCCCAACGATTTCGTCTTTTCTCTATACGAAGGGGCGACTTCGGATAGGGAAGTGGCACTCAAAGACGAGTAATCAAAGGAACGCGCGAAATGACTCTTTGCGTCCACCCACTCCCTGTCAGCGTTCTTGTGACAACAGCGCTCTTCGTTGTGTCACTTCGTGCCGACGATGACCGCAGCCAGTTCGCGATTGCCTTTCGAGCTGAGAACCCCTGGCCGGTTGGCGTGCTGGGTATGATCGCCCCGGATGGATCGCGTCAAAAGTTCCTGGACTTCAAGCGACCGAAACAGAAGAGCTGGCAATGGGGGGCGCGTCTGCCGGATGGCCGCGTGATTCTGACCAGTCTTGAAGCGGCCGATGTGGCTGAGATTCGCGCGGGTAAGGTTGTCAGCCATTCGTGGCTTTACAGTCCTGCATCCGGGAAGATGACGAAGCTGCTTGAGAGTGTTTCACTCTCGAAGAATATCTACGTTCAAACTGTGCTGCCTGGTGGGCGGCGTTTGCTGGCGCTGGTGTTTCTCGACGGCGAGCAGCGGCTTTACGAAATGGACCTGGATGGCGGAAAGCCGGTTGCGCTGACGAAGCCGGGCGAAGGATTCTGCTATGGCGTCTCGCTCAGTCCCGACGGGAAACGGGTTGCGCTGCACGTGACGGGCGGCAGCGAGAGCCCGTTCAACCCCGGGCACTACTCGATCAACGTCATCGATCTGGCGACACGCAAGCGGTCGCTGGTCAGCGGAGCGAAGAGACACCTCTACTTCGGTCCAGGGTGGTCTCCCGACGGCAAATGGCTGGCATTTCTCGACTGCCATGCGGACATTGATCCCAGGCACTTTTCAGCGGATCTGTGCATCGTTCGTCTCGACGGTTCGGAACATCAAGTCGTGACGAACGGTCGTCGACACTGGTTCGGCACAGGCTACGGTTCCAACCTGACTGGCTGGTCTCCCGACGGCAGGACCATCACTTACTGCCGACTGCTGCCCGGTTCGACCTCGTCGGGAAAAGGCGGCACACAAATCTGCCTGCTCAATCCGTTTACCGCTGAAGTGACTGAGCTGACGGAACCGGTCGACGGCGACTGGCACTGCCGACTCGCGTGGTCCCCCGGTGGCCGACAGCTCGCCTTTGTCAAAACCGGCGTCCGAGGTCGTCAGCTCTGGTTGATGGATGCGGACGGAAGGAACGCGAGGCTCATGACCCGAGGCTTAAAGGACCAGGGCGCCGACCATCCCGTCTGGTTACCGATCGAATGACGACGGATTCCACATAAGGCTTGCGGCAGATGAGTTCTTACCTGCCGTCGGCGTTGGGTGCGAAGCCGTCCGCTGGATAAATTGGAAATGTTATGATGACTGTTCCCCTCTCAACACGACATACACGCCTGACAGTCACGATGCTGGTCGTGATTTCCGCGATTGTTGGCCGGCAGGCCGCGTGCGGTGAAAATAAGGCCGTCGATACTCCGCTTGACGTGGGATTGAGTCTGGAACTTACCGTCGATCCGCGATGGATTGATTCGATCGACGGAGCGAGGCTGGACCAAAAGACGCCTGTGCCGCGTGAGGTTGTCATGCAAGGATCTGGCGAATTCCGTTATCTGTCCGTGCTGAAGGACGGGGACCTGTACCGGATGTATCATCGCACCGTCCGTCCCGGCAACAATCCTGACGGTCATGAATTCTTCTGCTACCTCGAAAGTCGCGATGGAATTCGCTGGTCGAAACCGAATCTTGACTTGTTCACCATCCCCGGCCTGGATGCGCGGAACGCCATCACTGAAGAGAACATGGCGGAGCCGGGCCTTTGGTGTACTTAATTCATCAGCCACCTTGATTCGAGCCAGGGCCGTGCAAGCCGCCTCCTTATTCTCCTTGCCGCGAATCCGCTCGCCCTTCTCATCGAACAGCGGCACCCGCTTCTTCGTGCCCGGTTCGGTGTAATACCATGCGTCCGTTTGCTTCCAATGCCAGGCAGATCCATGCTGCTGGCGACGTTGTTTTCGATTCCTTGCCATTGATCATTTTTCCTTTCGTTGCTGACCCAGTTGCCGCTGGGAATTGACCGTGGAAATCGTGGGGAAGACAATGAAGGCGGAACCGGTTTCGGTTCCTTGCCGCCAAGGGGCCGCCATACGGGTTGCCGCCCGTGGCCCCTTGGTCTTTTTACGCACCGATAGCGCGGTGGTAAGCGAGCGAGAATCGAGCGCAGCGCACGCGCGATGAGAAATAGAGGATTCATCATGTTTCAATTCCTTGCCATAACGCAGGCCGGTTGCCGCCGGTCATTCCCGCGTCATTTGCTACACAGAATAACTACACTGGCCATTTCGGCCGTTGTGGTACTCGTTGCACAAGTAATTTATACGCAACCAGTTAACGCCGATCAATCCTCACGCCCAAACATCGTTTTGATCATGGCAGACGATCAGGAAGTGTATTAAGTTACTCTACGGAATCATTACATCTTACCTTCTTGACACAGACGGAACATTTTCTGCAAAGTCGAAGTACCAGGAAGCGTTAGTTCCTTGCGAAGCGTCTTCCAGACCTTTACCATGGTGCTCAGCTTCGTGGAAATAATGGAGTAAAGGTCTGTTATGAAACTTTCCATAGACCAAGAAGGGCAAAGCCCTGTCGCCGTCAGGGTGGCCGGTGACATCACCCAACGGCACGTTTCACCATTCGTTGAGCCACTTGGAGATGCACTGGGTGAAGGTGGGTATGAGAAGCCCGTCATGTTAAATCTCCAACAAGTTGACATGCTCGATTCTAGTGGTGTCGGTTGGTTATTGGTGTGCCACAAGCGGTTCCATGAAAAAGGTGGCAAGCTGGTGCTACACTCGTTTTCGCCTACAGTGTCGAATGTCCTGAAGGTTCTGAACATGCAAAAAGTTCTGAACCTTGCCGAAACGGAAAATGATGCTCGTCGAATGTTCGAAGGAGATGCTTCATGAGCGATTCTACTCCAGAATCATCAGACGACGTTGAAGTTGAGCCTGTTCAATTCAACCCAGCTGACTTAGTCGATATGGAGGCGGAAGAAGCCGTTCATACCTTAATTCGCCAAGCAGTCGACTTAAGTGCCAGCGATTTGTTTTTGCTGACTGACCAGCGTTCGGTCTGCTTGTCGGTGAGACGCCTGGGCATAGTCGAACGAATCGCTGTAGTCCCGCTGATTCAGGGACGGCACATGATTAGCTTTATCAAAGCCAATGCCGGCATGGACATTTCTGAACATCGCCGTCCCATGGACGGACGTTGGCTGCTGGAACTAGATGATCAACGATTCGATATTCGTGTCAACATGATTGCCAGTTTGTTTGGTGAAGATATCTCGTTGCGGATTTGGGACCGTAAAGCAGGCCTCATGCCGCTTGAAGAAGTTGGGCTCACCAACCGCGAAATGTCGATGTTAAAGTCCATGCTGACCAGACCCAGTGGTTTGATTCTAGTTACAGGACCGACCGGCACCGGCAAAACAACCACGCTCTACGCCTGTTTGCAGCATCTGCAAAACGGTGACCGGAAAATCAACACTCTCGAGGATCCCGTCGAATTCTCCTTAGATGGGGTGCGACAATCCCAGGTAATGTCAAAAATCGGCCTGGGATTTTCGGAATTGCTCCGCAACGTGCTGCGCCAAGCACCCGATATCATCATGGTCGGTGAAATCCGGGACGAAGACACGGCAGATACGGCGATCCGGGCTGCCAACAGTGGGCATCTTGTCCTAGCAACATTGCACGCACCTTACGCAGTCGGGGCAGTACAAAGCATGTTGGCCCTGGGCTCACAGCCACATTTCTTGTCGAGCTGTTTGCTAGGCATTATTGCACAACGCCTGGTGCGTACCTTGTGTGACAAGTGCTGTGTTTCCTACGACATCAGTGGGTCACCTGAAACATTCGCGGACATTCAAGATTTGCTAGAAAAGGATGAAGGAAAAGCCATCTATGGTCCGACCGGTTGTGATGCGTGTTTCCAAGCCGGTTATTCAGCACGGACCGGTTTGTTCGAGTTAATGACTCTGAATGGGGAGATCCGACGATTGATTGCCACGGGTGGTTCCGCACACGAGCTCGAAGAGGCGGCGGAACAAAACGGCATGGTCACGTTCCGCCGCGGAGCACTGCTCAAAGTTGCCCAAGGAATTACGAGTACCGAAGAGATTCTTCGTGATGTGCCGGCGGAATATCTTGGTCTGGAAGATTAGCCAAGACATCACACGCGGATCGTTTTACCTTTTCTAACCGATTCCGTTTGCTTGTGGCAAAGGACGATCGCGTCACGGGCCAAATCACCCGACAAAATTGCCGATGGTTGACTTTTTCCGATCGCGTTGGCAATTTCCTTCAACTCACCTACAAAAGCGGTCGTGGGATCTCCGTCACCTAAACTGGGCCTGAGGACCTTACCTTTCTCGGTGAGAATCTTTAAAGGCATCAGTTCTCCGGTATCGGAAAATCCTGCAAATTCATATTGCATGGTTGCTTTTTCCAAATGAATTTCAAATCCATGGGTAAAGGAACGACCTTGCTGGTTGACCACACCGCTTGTCGCGCAAACTCCGATGGATGGATCTTCAAAAGCAAATAGCGTGTTGCAGTGTTCGACAACCTCGCCGCGCATTCTTCCTTGGCTTGTCACAGATCGCGGCATACCGAAGAGCATGCGGATGAGATGGGCATCGTGAACGTGCAGATCGACCAAGGGACCACCGACTCGCTCCGGATCATAAAAATCCTTCAACCAAAGCGGGTCCGAAATGACACGTTTGAAATTACCTCCCAACAACTTGCCATATTTGCCACTCTCAATTAATTTCCGCGCGTGAGCGTATTCCGGAAAAAAGGGCAGGACATGGCCCACAAAGACTTGTCGACTGACTTTCTCTGCCGTGCGTACCATACGACTGCAATCGGCAGGCGTCAAAGCCATCGGCTTTTCGACCAACACATGTTTCCCTGCGCGCAACGCCTCGATCGTCGCCTCCACATGGAGGTGTGGAGGTAGACAGAGATCGACGAGCTCGATTTTCGGGTCCGCTAACAAATCTGCGAAGGTTTTATGACAAGCAAGTTTTGAAACATCGACCTTTTCGCCAGGAGGACCAAAGTTTCCTTGAATGCCTCGCCAGTCTCCGGACAACTTCTTCTTGTCTCGCGTATGAATCGCGGTCACTCGCATACCACGAACGTTTTGATACGCCAACCAATGGATCCAACCCATAAATCCGACGCCAACAATTCCCACATTGATCATAATCACACTCCTAGGTTGGCCATTCTTTGTTAATTAGCAATTGGAAACGCTCAAACGCTGCATTCCATGGACCAGGATCTTGAGGTTCGTATGTATCGACCGGAAAGCTTGAGCTGACAATGCTGCGGGCTTCACGGATAGAACCAATTTCGCCGGCCGCAACCAACTGCATCATCAAATTTCCAATCGCGGTCGCTTCGACAGGGCCTGCCACAACCCGTCGATTACAAGCATCTGCAGCCATCTGACAGAGCAGCTTATTCTGGGTTCCGCCACCGACAATGTGAACCGTACTAATGGTGCCGCCGGTTAACTCTTCCAACCAACCGAGTACCAAGCGATAACGTAAAGCGAGACTTTCCAAGATGCAACGAATGACGGCACCTTCAGACGCTGGGATGTCTTGGCCTGAACTTCGACAATATTCGCAAACTGTTTCGGGCATACTCCGGGGCGAGACAAAAGCTTGGTCATCGGGCGAAATTAACGAAACCAAAGGAGGCGAAGCGGCTGCAAGTTCGACCAAATCTTCCCAATCATAAGCATTGCCCGCCTGCTGCCACACTCGGCGACATTCTTGAATGAGCCACAACCCGGCAATATTCTTCAAGACACGAATCGTTTCGCCAACTCCGCCTTCGTTGGTGAAATTCAGCTGCAAGCAAGTCTCGTTTATCAACGGTCGCGGAACTTCCACCCCCATCAAAGACCAAGTACCGCTACTGATATAACACCAATCAGGTTGCTCACAGGGCGGATCGGTAGTCGGCACTGCCATCACAGCACTCGCCGTATCATGTGTTCCGGGTAAGACAACTTTGACAGCCGACAACCCAACTTCGTCCGCAACATCACTGCGAAGAGGTCCCAATACGGAACCCGGGTGTACAATTTCACCGAGGATTCCTGTTGGTAGGTCAAATCGCTCTAATAATGACTTCGCCCAACAACCTTGAGCCGGGTTGTAAAACTGAGTCGTCGTGGCATTCGTGAATTCATTGGCTTTTTCACCTGTCAAAAGCCAATGAAACAGGTCAGGAATCATCAACATCGAGGCGGCCGCTTCGAGCACCGGCGAATCGGTTTCACGCATGGAAATTAATTGAAATAACGAATTGAACTCCATGAATTGCAGTCCAGTAGTGGCAAAGATCTCTTGGCGACTCACAGTCTGAAAAGATCGTTCCAGGATTCCCGCTTTTTGACGATCGCGATAGTGCAGCGGATTACTGAGCAGTTCGTCATCTCGATCGAGTAACGCAAAATCAACTCCCCACGTGTCGACCCCTAGAGTCGCCACGCGGCTGCCATAGCGATCCTGAGCCTTGCGCAAACCGTCTTGGACTTCGGTCCAAAGCCGCAAAATGTCCCAGTACATCCGGGGTCCCACCTGAACACCGCGATTCCCGAAACGGTGAACCTCCTCCAGAACAATTCGCTGACCATCGAACAAGCCCGCGACTAAACGGCCACTCGAGGCACCCAAATCGATCGCTAAGGCGACACTTGAATTCCATGTGGACATAGGGACTTGCTTAAATCTTCAGTAAACCGAAAGAACGAGAGAAACCGTAAGTCGACGATCCAAGATCCTGACCATCCAAAATCGCGCCGTCAACCAGTTAGGAGCAGGATTCTGCCTCCGAAGGCGGCAAAACCGGTACAGATTGAAGAAAACGCTATTTCACAGCCGATATATCCATTAGACCGTTGCTAATGTTCACTTCGTTGATTAACATTAATAGGATTAGTTTGTGGTCGCCACCGCTGATGGTGTTCCCCGCAAACCATACTCAATATGTCCGCCGCTCTGAAGAAACTATCCGGGCCCATGGCCATTGAGACTACAACCCCTCAATTAAGCGTCCTTCGACCTGATTCGCCCCAGGAACCGCTGCCCGGTGCTTTGGCAGCAGATCCTCCGCTGCAACCCACCGAGTCCTTTTTGGCCGAATTACGGTGCCATGACGAAAGGTTAGATGGGGCCACACCGCAGGAAATCTTGCAATGGGCGGTCGAAGAGTATGCCCCGCGTTTTACGATGGCCACAGCATTTGGTCCAGAAGGCATGACCATCATACACATGCTGGCGGAAGTGGCCCCGGAAACACCGATTTTCAATCTGGAAACCGGCTATCAATTTAAAGAAACGTTGGAATTGCGCGAGCGGGTAAAACAGCGTTACGGCATCGAAGTCCAATTCAAATATCCTGAACAAACAGTGGCAGCTTACGAAGCTACTCATGGAGGTCCGCTGTACAACTCGGACAGCAATCGTTGTTGCTTCGATCGAAAGATCAAAGTTCTGCAAAAAGCGGCCTGCGGAATGCACGCTTGGGCCAGCGCGATTCGCCGCGACCAAAGCCCAGACCGGGCAAAAACTCCCATTGTGGGGTGGGACAAAAAGTTTCAATTGGTCAAGATCAGCCCCTTGGCCAACTGGAGCAAGAGCGATGTCTGGAAACTAATCAGTGACCAGGACATTCCCTATAACCCCTTACACGACCAAGGCTACACGAGTATCGGATGTGCACCGTGCACTCGCGCAGTGTTGTTTGGCGAGGACGAACGGGCAGGCCGCTGGAGCGGCACACAGAAAACTGAATGTGGTTTGCATTCGCTGGATAACGAAGATTGAAAAGTAACCATTCGTTGAAATTGAAGTCTGAAATGGAAGGTCGGAAAATTGCAAACCGGCAATCGGTGCCGGTGAAGACTACGGCCTTGAGCAAAGTGCACGCCACATTGGAAAAACCAGGCCCCCGAACCCAACATTTTCCAGCAAACTCTTTCAAAAGGTTTCGGCAGCTGGCCAGCAAACTCCCCATGATCCTCCGCTACGTTGGCCATTCGGTACGTTGGCCAACAAACGCGTTTTGCCTGCTCCGTACCTTTTGCCCGCTCCGTACCTTGTCATCGATCAATTGACAGTGAATATTTCCGCAAAAACCGAATACGCTTGCGTCGCTATGCTTGAATTGGCCGCGCAGTATGAGCGAGGTGAACCAGTGCGTATTCGGGAGATCGCCTCCAAACACGGTGTGCCTTCCCGTTTCCTGGTGCAGATTCTCTTGCAATTAAAGGGGGCCGGATTGGTCGGCAGTACTCGTGGAGCCGCAGGTGGTTACCAGTTGGCACAAGCTCCCGAGCAGATCACCCTGGCCGACGTCATGTCTGTGATTGACGGAGCTCGCGATCGTGTCACCTCGAACGCCGAGTTGGAAACCCCCACTACCCGCGCCCTCATCGACGCCTGGCAGGAAGTCGCCGACACGCAACAACGAATGCTCCAGAACCTGAACTTGGCAGAGCTCCTCGAACGGGTCCGCGGGCAAACCGAAAACATGTATTACATCTGATCGTAGCAACAGGTTACTGGGATCTTGGTTACTGGGCCCTTGAGCCCATCGTCACACGGTCCTCCGTGCGGGACCAGCAAGTCTGGAAAAATCCTTGGTCACAGCCAGACCACAAGCAGGCTTCGCCGGTGGCAGCATCGATTCGTAATCCCAAATACGTCGTCAGTGAACCCAGGCAAGGTTAGTGAGCCCAGACAAGACTCAAGCTCGGTCCGTGATAGACTGACCGTCCTGTGTGATCGAACGGAGCAGAACCACCGCTGTTCTCTGAAGCCAAAGCGAGGCCAGTGACCCAGATGGCGTTGTAGCCTGCCTGGAACGTCCACGCCGGTGCGAACTGGTAATTGTAGACGAGCGACAGATCACCAACGAACGCGGTCACGTCTTCACTTCCAGCCGATAGAGAGATTCCGTTTTGGGCAATCACACCTTTGAGCTGAAAATCGATCCAAGCACGTGGCTGCATCAGGAACTGCGCTTGCAAACCAATTTGGCCGCCAATCATTTCATTAGAAGTAAAATCGGTTCCTAACGTCTCCTCAATTTTCAGGTAGCGCGCTCCTAGTAGGAACGATACCTCCCCGCGGCAGTAACGTTGACGCCCTAATTGGACACGGCGACGCAAATTCAGTTCGAGACTGCGAAAGTCATGTGTAAAAGGGTCTGAACCGACCGTGTCACTCCAAGAATAATCTCCCAGATAGGAAGCTTCCACTTTATACCAATCGCCCAAAGCGGCACCGACGGTGGCCCGGATGCCGGCATCAAACTCGGTTTCGCCAGTCGCCGCCGTGGCATACTGCTGATCGCGGAAAAGGGGCATCAATGCCACTTCGCTGTAGATCGCGGGCGCTTGGGCGACGGGCAGATCGTCCGACTGACAGCGATCGACCCAGCTGCAATTCGGGTCGTGCCAGTAAAGATTCCGTCCCGGTTCATACTCGTAATGAGGTCGGGGACAATCCGCACAGTCATTGGCCTGAAGCAACCCATTTGCCCACAACCCTAGTGCTACGAAAACGCTACAAAACAGCCGTAACCGGTTGAATCCAGCGGTAAATCGCATACGAAACTCCGTCGTTGCGCAGGAAAATAAACGAACTAACACGTAAAATAGCTTCGACGCCTGTAATCGATTTCCGCAGTGCATTAGTTACGGTCGACAAACCCACCCTAATCGACAAAGTTTACTGCTAGCACGACTCCAGCCTGTCAGTAGCCAGCCCCTGGAATCAGAGTGAGTCCGCAGTCCGATACCCTTCACCAATAGGGGGGAAACCTCTGCTACTGGCAGATTTCTGCCCAGTCACCCCATATGCACTTCTTGCAAATCACTCCAACGGAATCAACAATGAGCGGCTTACCTGACCACATCCATTTGTTTGCCCCTGAACCAACCCCGATGTTTCCCATCAAAGAGGATTTTTGCTATGCGACGAGTGCTCTCCTGTCTCACCAGCTTCTCCCTATTAACCGCTTTGACTACCGCAAGCCTCCAAGCAGGACCTGCCTTTACCGACACTGAAAAAGCAGGTATCGATTTCCAACTCCAAGGGGAATACTCCGGCGATCTCGGCAGTGGGGACGATGCTGAAAAGTTTGGGATCCAAATCATCGCGCAAGGCAAGGGGAAGTTTCGCGTCGTCGGCTATCACGGTGGACTTCCCGGAGACGGTTGGAATGGTGAAGACCCTGTCCGTGTGGAGGGGGAATTTGCGAGGGCAGCAGATGGCTCGATCAAACTCGAAGACAGCCATGGCGTCGCTCTTCTCCAGAATGGCCAGTTGGTCGTCGACCTTGGCAAAGACGGATCTACCGACGGAACGCTCAAAAAGGTGCTCCGCAAAAGCCCTACTCTGGGCAAGAAACCACCTGCGGGAGCGGCTGTACTGTTCAATGGTTCGACCGAGGGAACCGACAATTGGCAAAATGGCCAAGTCGATGAAGAAGGCTACTTAATGCCGGGCGTGAATAGCAAACAACGCTTTGGTGACCATCACTTGCATGTCGAATTCAGAATTCCCTTTATGCCCGAGGATCGCGGTCAAGGCCGCGGAAATAGCGGCTGCTATTTGCAAGGTCGCTATGAAGCCCAGATGCTCGACTCGTTCGGACTCGAAGGCAAGATGAATGAATGTGGCGGTGTTTATTCCGTTGCTGATTGTCCTATCAATATGTGCTTCCCACCGCTTTCTTGGCAAACCTACGATATCGATTTTACCGCCGCCAAATATGACAGTGGCAAACTGATTGCCAATCCCAAGATGACCGTACGACTCAATGGCGTGGTCATTCACGAAGACCTGGAGTTGCCGGGCGACCGCAACACACCCGCCGGACCTTTACAGGCGGGCCCCGAGCCGGGTCCCGTGCATTTACAGAACCACGGCAACCCGGTTCGTTATCGCAACATCTGGGTTGTGGAAAAGTGAGCGATTCAACCGATGCAACGTCTCGCGAGGAGCGAGAAAGTTCTTGGCACAAGCTCAAGGCGCTTCGGTCGTCGACGTACGGTGAGTCGGGAGACGATCTGCCACCGGTAGCGCGACCCACGCCTATTAACACACTCGATCCTAAAACCGAGGCTCACAATTTCCTGCGGGCTGCCAAAGCCTCCCAAAGCCGGCAGCGGAAAGAGGAATTGCAGACTCGGCGCCAGGAGACGCAATTCTCCTTATTGGAGCTGGTGATCTTCTTCACCTTCGCATCGCTTGGACTCGCCAGTTCCCGCTGGGTCTATCCACAATGGTTCGTTGGCATTGGCGGCTTTGCCAGTGTTTTCGCAATGCTGCTTTTCTGGTTCTTTCCCTTGCAACACCGGATGGCCAAAAATGCCTTTGTGGCTGCGGTGATCACTTATTTTCTCGCTGCTTTTTCTCTTCTCTTTCGGGATAGTGGTTGACGAGCAGGAAAGGTTTGGCATTTCGGCAGACGGTACCACCACGTACGATACATCCATGAGCGCCCGGCAAAACAAAATTCGCATCGAATTCTATGGAATTCCCAGACAACGGGTCGGCAGTCCTGGCTATCACTTGCCGGTGAATCAGCAGGAAATTCAGCTGTCCGAATTGATCGAACAGTTGACTCAGCGTTTTCCCTCATTACAGCCAGATTGTTTTTCCCAAGGTCTCATCTCGCCAAACGTCAAACTCAGCCTCGATGGAGATCATTTTGTGACTGACATCGATGCGTGGATTAACATAAGACAAACGCTTCTTGTCATGTCCGCGGATGCAGGTGGATAAGCCAACAACTTTACATCTCTGGGTTTCCCGTCGGATCCTCGGGGTAAGTGGCTTGTGGCCGCCTGCGACAAATGACAACCCTCGAACAAGACGACAACGCCAGCACCCAACACTTCGTAAGCATTGATGCAAAAAAACACCTGTCCCAAACCGGCTGGAGGCTACCATGGTCGGTATTTGAGAATCGATTTGACACAACATACCAGCGAGTGGATACCGTTGGAAAATGGCGTGCTACGCAACTTTCTTGGTGGCAGTGGATTGGGCGTCCATCTGCTGCTACGTGAATCGGCGGCCGACTTCGCTCCACTTTCCAGAGAGGCTTACATTGCCTTCGCGTTTAGTCCACTCGTCGGTAGCCCCCTGACCACATCGGCCAAGTTTGCCGTCGTGAGCAAAAGTCCGCTGACCGATCGCATCAACGATTCACTTGCCAGTAGCGGTTTCGCCATCGCCGGTAAACGCTCTGGCTGCGATGGGATTGTGATCACTGGAAAAGCCCGCGAGCCGTCAATCTTGATCATTGATGACGGCCACATGCGGATCGAACCGGCCGGAAAACTTTGGGGGATGGAATGTAGCGTTGCTGAAGATCAACTCAGCAAACGGCTGGGTGCTGATTTCCAATGCGCCGTGATCGGACCGGGAGGCGAGCGGCTGGTACCTTTCGCTACGATTTCACACGACGGTCGACATGCGGGACGAGGTGGCAGTGGTGCAGTCCTTGGTGCAAAGAATATCAAAGCAATTGCTGTCCGAGGTTCGCAGCTCTGCGCCTGGGCCGATCCCGCTGGGTTAAACCAATTCGCCAAAACACTCTCGAAAAAGTCGTTTGGGCCAGCAACGGCAAAGTATCGAGAACTAGGTACTGCCACCAATTTGTTGCTCTTCAATCGGTTGCGAAGCCTGCCTACGCGCAATTTTCAGGAGGGAAGTTTTGAGGGCATCGAACAATTGGCACCAGAGACGCTCGCCCAAACGCGCGCGCGAACAAGATCCTACTGCGCGGCCTGCACGATTGGCTGTGAACATCTTTATTCGATCGCTCCGCAGGACTCAGAAGGGCCTTCCAGCAGCACCCGTATTGAATACGAAAATTTGTTTGCTCTAGGTCCGCTCTGCGGGATAAAAGATAGCCACACGGTGCTGACCGCATCTAAACTTTGTGACGAGCAAGGCTTAGACACAATCAGCATTGGTGGAACAATTGCCTTTGCCATGGAATGTGTGGAACGAGGTTTACTGGACGCACCTTGGTTACGCTTTGGTGATGGCCAAGCACTTTTACGGGCCATTCGGGATACGGCTGCACTCGAGGGAATCGGGCGACAGCTGGCCTTAGGCAGTCGCCGCTTGGCCAAGCAACTGGGAAACAACGCGATTGATTTTGCTCCCCAAGTCAAAGGACTCGAACTCCCGGGATACGAACCGCGTGCACTCCAAACCATGGCACTCGGGTTTGCCGTCGGATCGCGTGGTGCCGACCACAATCGTAGCGGAGCCTACGAGGCCGACTTCTCCGAGCAAGTCGATCGGCACAATATCTCCGCGCTTTCTGCCACGAAAGCGATCGAAACCGAAGATAAAGCGGCCCTGATGGACTCGCTGATCATCTGTAAATTTCTCCGCGGTGTCTTTGACAATTTCTATGCTGAATCTGCGGAAATGCTGAACCTGATTACTGGCTGGAATACCACAGCAGCTGAATTACAGGCTACTGCGCAGCGGATTGTCACCGCGCGGAAAGAATTTAACATCCATTGTGGATGGAGACCGGAAGAAGATCGTCTCCCCGCACGGATGATGCAGAATGCCTTAAATGACGATGAGAAGGCGCGGATTTCACCAGAAGAGTTCGCCACTGCAGTGAAAGTCTACAACCAACTACGTGGCTGGTCGGACGAGGGCTGGCTTGATCCCTCAGAGTGACAATTGAACTTGGCCTGAAAGGCATTCTCGACCAGCAACAGCGATATTGAAAAGTCGACACTCCAGCTGTTCGACAGGAGAGCCAGATTAGGAAGAGGGCAGCGTCGTCGGCTCCACTGGACGAGGACCTTCCAATCCGTTGTCGGTTTCCTGAGGAAGCGAAGGCTGCTCAAGCAGATCCTCGTCACTCGGTGCGTTGGCCGGAACTTCAGATGAGGCGGGATTCTCGACGGTTTGGATTTTTCGTGAGGTCACTCCTGTACCGGAAACCATCGGCTTGCCACAAGCGTCCACGGGCACTTTCATGAGCACTGTACGCGGTCGCAAACGCGTCTGGGTGTAGGGCAACCACTTGCTGACGGTGTGCGGAACTCGGACCTTTTTTACCTCGGTATGTAACCGCAGCACTTTGACGGGATACTGCTCAACGCGTTCTTGGTACTCAACGCGATGGCGCGTCACCGGGACTTTACGGACCACTTCTTGTTCCACCCAGTGCAAAGTTCGCACCGGTGTCCGAGTTGAAATGCGTTCTGTGATCGGTCTACGAACTTTTACAGGAACTTCTGTAATCTGCTCAACTTGCTCAAAACGCTGGACTTGTACCGGCACTTTCCTGGTGACCACTTCTTCTTGATAGCGCGTCACTTCGACCGGTGTTTGCTGAGCAACAACTTTTTGAACAAGTTGGGTCTGTGGCACTTGCCGTGCCACTACATTAGGAACGTACACACGTTGCTTTGTGACGATGCTTGGTCCCTGTTGAAGTGACCAATGCAACCCACGGCGGTTGGCGACCGCAAGACCCGTCTGTGGGTCGACATGCGTTCCGGCTGGCAACCAACGTAAACGATTGCGCACGACTCCCGGCCGCAAAACCGTCTGATCCACGAATCCGCCCTGATCGATATACTCGGTTCGCATGGTGGTTACTTGCTCATTCACCACAACATTTTGGGTCTGCATGACAGTTTCCGTTACCGGCTTGCGAACCACATATTTTTCCACACGTTCCTGTGTCTCCACAACAGGCTTCTGAACAACCTGCCTCTGCTGCCGCATCTCCGTTTCCTCGACCCAACGAACGCGATCATAACTTGACTCTCGATACTCCGTGTTCCAAACCGGCTTACGAACAAGGTAACGCTCTTCCCGAGAACTTGTTTCCACGACAGGCTTGGCGACATGATACCGGCGCTCACGCATCTGCGTTTCCCAAACAGGGCGCTGTGTACGAATTTCTCGTTCTTCGAGTACTGTTTCATACTGCAAACGATACGCTGTGACATTTTCCCGTTCCTGAATCGTCTGATATTCATAGCGATAAGTCTGAGCCTGGGTCACGGATGCCCAAGTCATCACAAACAGACAGGTTGTCACACATCGAAACAGTACATTCATCGGTTGCTCACCTTACTCGTCGAAACAGGGGGGGAACGCAAAAAGACCTTCACTATTGGAAGGTGGTGAGCCTCTTGCTCGCAGCAGACATCAATCCGAGGTCCGGCAGCCATGCATTTCTAACGCATCGCGGATACTTCGAGTTTGCTAGAGAAGGGCTTTTCTGGCAAACGCAAATCCGCGGCATGGCCGCGACAGAATTCACCAACAACCGATGCCGTAACGAGTTACGATGTTAAAAATAATTTGAAGTTCTTTGGCTCGATTGCTGACACATTTAACTTGCCCATTCACCTTCGTTCGTCTGATAGATAAAATTAGCCCCATCCAATTTACCTTTTCGCTACACCTTATCTGTGATGGCGTAATATCGTACTCCAGCAACCGCTGGAGCCGTGCTTGAAAAATTCCTGAGCGATGGGCTCGCCGTACGCAAACGGGTGGACATCTCGACCTAACTGGCGCGCCAAGCAACACAACAATTCCCACCCGCACCAAACACTCCGCTCGATATTTTTTTCCGCCCCCGATTTTCTTTTTCAGAAAAGCCTTTGTTCTGGAGCCAGCTGCATCCCTGTTCCCTAGCTGACTATTTTCCTGGCTGTGGAAGTTTTCTGAGATGGCAACGGAGACAACCATGTTGGCTCTAGCAACTGCAGGCAACAACGCTGAAAAGGCGCCAAAAAATACTCCTGTCCTGAAAACCTTCTGGGGTGCCCACGATGATTCTGAACACCCGCGCGTCTCTAAAAATAGTGCTTCTGTGAATCTATTCCATCTTGTCTAGTAGATTCTCTGCATACATGACGACAGCCCGCGGTAGATCGGAAGCAGTAATTTTTTTTAGTGATATTTTCAATTCACGTAGGTCGACAGATGAGTTTGTCTCGACCATTTTGTCGATCGCTCGAAAGGCGCTAGTCATGACTTGGGTGCGTTTGGCTAATTCTGCTGACGCGTTCACTTCATCTCGCACGACCTGCTCGTTGTCAGGGTCCAGCATTTCAACTAAAACCCGCAAGGCCCGTTCATCACCGTGCCGAGCTAAACCCGTTGCCGCATTGTAACGTGTGTTCGGATATGGATCATTTAACATTAAACCAAGTTTCACGGTGGCCATATCCCCACCAATCACACCCAATGCAAACGCTGCAGCACTACGAATTTCGGCACTTTTATTCGCATCGTCCACTGCGTCCGATCGTTCATTCGCTGCTTCCATAAGCACGTCCACTAAGGCCTGATTTGAACGAACCGATTCTGAGCCGTGCAAATCGGTCATATTTTTGGAATGGATCGCGAGTGCCTGAATCGATGCGTCTCGAACGTCATATTCAACATCATCCCTTTGCGTCGTCGCAGCCCGCAAAAGTGCTGGCAGAACATTCGACACCTGAAACTCCCCAATGGCTCGGCAGAGAAACACTCTCATCCGAACACTTTTTTCGTCCATCGCGCCAGTGTCGATTTGAGCCTCTAAAATCGTCGCCAGATCCTGCGCTAAATCGTCATCTTTTTTCAGCTGCTCATTACCTGGACGTCGCAAGATTTCCGTTAATGTATGAGCGACTTGCCAGCTATAATCATCTGCAGAGCGAAGTTCTGCAACCAGATCACGGGGGTTGTTGCCCATATGAGCCAACCAACTAAAGGCCAACCAAATCGTCACGATGATCGACACAATGATCATGGGAATCAAAAACAGTTGCAGGATGAATCCGGCATCTGGTGGCTGCACTGGGGGCAGGACTTCGTCAAGCGGCCGATTCGCATCCAGGTTGGGCTCTTGGGACGAATCGTCGGACCTCGTCGACATGGGGAATCTTTCGGCTATTTTAGGATTTTAGGTTTGACCTGGACTGGCTGAATTTAGTGTAGATGTGGCAAGATGGTCGTCAAGTCGCACACCCCCAATCCTGACGTTAAAGTCCACCATTGCTGGAAAGCACACGAGGGGTGCGGTCAATTTGCGGTTTACACCTGAATAGACAGCCAATGCAAGATTGTTTACTGAGAATTTTTGCTCTCTGTGGGGGGCCTGGATCATCACGCCAAGCCACTATTTTCCGGCTCAGAAGGCGGTTACATAATCTTAGCCTGGATGACAAGATTCCTGTTTTTCTGATCGCCTTTCTTCCCCAGGGGGGTTGCGATCTCCCGCTTGCCAAGGTGTTGGTTTTACTCCATGAAGTTCCTTGACCTAACGTTGCAGACGGCTCAAGAAAATCTCGCCGTTGACGAAGCCCTCTTGGAAAATGCCGACGCTGGTAATATTCCCAACAATATCTTGCGCATCTGGGAGCCCAGTCGTCCCGTGGTCGTCATCGGTCGATCATCGCGAGTAGCTGAGGAAGTCAACATCGATTTTTGTCGCGAACGGGAGATTCCTATTCTCCGCCGCTGCAGTGGTGGCGCTGCGGTGGTCACGGGTGTTGGCTGTTTGATGTATGCTGTTGTTTTGGACTATCAATCACACCCACAACTTCGTGCACTCGACGTTGCCCATCATTTTGTTATGCAAACCAATCAGACGGCAATTCGTGCGCTCGGAATTGACGTTCAATGTGACGGTACCTGCGATCTCACCTTGAATAATCGCAAATGTTCTGGCAATAGCCTACGTTGCAAGCGGGATCATCTCCTGTATCACGGAACCATGCTGTACCGCTTTGATCTGGACTTGATCACCCACTGTCTCCGCTGGCCACCGCGTCAACCGGATTACCGGCAAGGACGCAATCATTGCGATTTCGTGACAAACCTTCCGACAAGTTCGCAACATTTGCGCACTACCCTGAGAAACACATGGCAAGCCAACGAACTCTATGATGGTTGTTTACCCGCACAAACTAAACAATTGGTCCAAGAGCGATACTCACAACGTGCATGGAATGAGCGCTTTTAGAGATAGCGAGGCAACGAGGCTTCACACCAGGCCCCACTTTTTTCGCAGGCCCCATTCAGCAGTTAGAACGCTGACCAGACCAAGAAAAAATATCCAGGCTTCCCAGGCCGTGTCGGCAAATTGCCATTTTGTTTCAACATCGATGACCAGTTCTGGCGGGGCCCGCTGAATCATTTCTAAGAGTTGGGGCAATTCTTCTGCAGCCACCGCCTTGCCTCCAGCCGACTCCGTAAGGTCGGCAAGCTGTGTCAACTGGTCCGGATCGGCCGCCGGGTTTCCTAATTCGACATCTTGATCAAAGACCTGGAAATCGGCGCGTGTCGATCCAATCGCCTGCCCCTCTCGCTGCGCGGTCAAATGAACCATGTAGTCGCCAGGAAGCCTTAAGCGATTGACGACTCCTTGGACAATGGCACCATGAGAGGAGAGACGAACTGTAGCGGTGGATCCATCTGGCAAGGAAAGCGTGGCGGAAAACTTTGCGTCGGCAATCGTGTCGCCAGCTGGGGATTTGGCTCCAGCGTCAAAGCGAAAATTACTTCCCGGATTGAACCGTCGCTGGGGCATCTGAATCCAGACGTTACTTTGTTCTTGATCTTCTCTGCGAACGAGCCACAAAACGACTTGCCGCCAAAAACGTCGATGCTGAAGTTCAAACCCATGTCGCGACCACAAATAGGTGGAATCTCCTGCAAACGCTAAAACTCGACCGCGGCCGTAGGCTCCGGAAACCAGTAGTGGGTCACCATGCTGCGAGGTCGCCAACACGCGCACACCGGGTGTTTCCTTAATTTGATGAAAACGATTAGCTCCATTGAGTGGCGGCAGGGTATCCCAGATGGCGGCGTTGCGAGCTACCGTGTCGAGCAAAGTAATCGAATGATTCGTGGTCGGAGTTACCTTTAACAATCCTTCCAAGTGAAGATCCCAGCGAATTGGGGCCTCCAGGTCTTGTCGCTCAAATTGGTTGATTTCGATCGGCAGCACATCTTCGAGGGCAGTGCCGCGATAACCGCCTGGCCCAAAGCTATGAAAACCCCCTGTCATGAGGAACCCCGTACCGTTGCCCACGGCCGCTTCGATTGCCTGCTGTAAATCTCGGCCCAGCACCGTTGCATCAACATCTCCAAGAATCAGCGCATCGAGTTCATCATCCATCAATTCTTCGACTCTCGGTAGAGATGCTGGTGACTCTGCATCGACCAGAAATTCGTGCAGTTCCATATCGGGCGATTGGCCGATCGCATTACGGACAAAGCGGGTTTCAATCCGAGGTGGCCACGAATCCATATACAGAATCTTCACCCCACCTTCGAGAACTGTCAGAAATGAAGTCAATTGATTGTTTTTGGTAACAAGTTCACCCGGTTGCTCTGCAGCACGCACGATCAGTCGATATTTTCCCGGTATGGTTGGAATATGGCTCAAAGTGATCGGCACTAGTTTCTGGTCCGTCGGAATTTTGATGCGACTGGTTGCCAAGCTTTGCTGCTGCCCCGAACTGTCTTCAATCAGCAACTCAACGGGAATTTCTTTGTTGGCAAATCCACGACTCCGAAGGTGAGCCTGGATGGCTAATTTATTTTTAGCGAATACAGAATATTGTTCCGGCAAATTTTCGACAGACACGTCGCGTGAATCGTTCAGATCTCCGGGGAGGCCAAAAGCAATCGTGTAAAGAGGATAATCCAACCGTCCTAACTCTCGTCCCGCTTCAAGTATTTCCACAGTAGGTTCAAACGCTGTTTGTGCACCATCTCCAAGTAAAATCACCCCTGCTATCCGATTGCCCAGTTCTCTACGAAGTGCTTCATGCAATGCGGAACCAATGTCGGTTTGTTCCCCTGTCGGCAGCTCGGGGAAAACGATCGTCGCTCCATCGAACGGGATTTCCACGAGCCCTTGATCATAAGCGTAGAGACGGATTTCGATATCTTTGGAGAGTTCTTTTAAGAGCGAATGGACACGTTGCAGGCTTTCCGATTGCACTTCCCAGCGCGATTTATTTTCGATGCCACTGGGTAACTGCATACTTCGACTTTGGTCAAATAACAAAACGAGCACTGCGGACTGTGGCTCGGCCGTCGTACTGATATGCGTCGGTCGCAACATGGCGATCAGAAGCAGGAAAATAACGACGCCGCGCAAGCCAACTAAAGTAAGGCGGCGCCGGTGATTGGTTGTCTGCAACGATGGCCTGACCAGTAAAAACGCTCCCATCAATACCACCAGCGCAATGACCAACGGAGCGCTGTCGAAGATTGGTTGTGTGGACCAACTAGAATTCATGATACGGAAAATGCACCAATTACTGGATTGCTGGCGTTTTATAGAATCGATTTGACAAGGTTTGTTCGAGTCCGAGCATTAATGCCAACAGGACAATTAAAAATGGATACAATTCTTGTCCCTGTCGCGATTCACGCACCCCAAATTCAATTTCTTCGCGGCTGCGAACATATTGATATCCTTCCAACCCAAACCAATCGTCAAGATTTTTTTGATCCGTTCGCAACAAGTCGCCCGCATCTTCAGGAAGGTTCATACAAAATCCTCGCACAACCGGTCCGTCACGATCTCCTTTGAGCCGATAGGCACCAATCACGGCGGTCGATTGAATCGAAAGTCGGTTGGAAAATGCAGTGACTTCATAAGGCTGTGATTGTGGTGCAAACAATTGATATCGAATGGGTTGTTCAAGCGGACTGTTCGGTAGCCAGACACGTTCGCCAGCCAAATAATTTAAACGCGACTGGCCACTTTGTTCTGCCAGAAATCGAAACAGATCGTTCACCAACACAAATCGTGGCCAATCATTCTCACCTGCCAACTCATTCCAGGGCCGCCAACCCGGCGGCAGATGGACTTCCGTAATCGGAGTCGTCATAAGAACCACCTGACCTCGACCAACATGCCGACTAAGAATCGCTGGCTTGTCGTTACCGTAACGCAGAATCACTTGGCTTTCTTCACCAACTGGATCGATGTCCCAATGTCGCAAGATCGGGAACCGACTCCACGGAACACTGGCTGGGGGAAGTGATCGAAAAGATTGCAACGCCGGGTGATCCAAGCGTCCTGGTGCCAAGAATAGACTGCGGTCAATGTTTCGAGTTTGGCGGGCTAATTTTCCCGGTAAAAGTTGTTGCGCAATCGGATCATTGAAGGAACCTGTGGGATTGGCATTGTGGCCAAGGAAAACGGCTAAACTACCACCGCCTTCTACATACTCAAGTAGCTGTGTCCAATCATCCGGAGTAAGAGGACGAGGATCGAGTAAACAAACGATCGAGTAATTTTCCAGACTGTGATTCACTAGTTCAACCTGAGAAATCGGCTCCTCGCAAACAAAACTTCCTTGTTCTGCCGATCGCTCTTCAAATGAGGCAAGCGCCTCGGTAAGTAAAAATGTATTCACGCGATTTGGTGCCACCACAAGAACAGGCCATGCCTCTTGAACCTTGATCGAAAAATGGCGGACGTCATCCACAGATAAACCATCTTCCCCAATAATCTTTACCGAACCGTGGTGTACTCCATGAGGGATTCCGCGCACTACAAATCGCACCTGTTGGGAACCACTGCCTTTGAAATTGCAGACTTCGCGTCCACGTCTCTGAACCGTGGGTACCAGAAGTTTGCCATCTTGCAGCACAGGCAAATCAAGATTCGCTTCCTCAAGTTGCAGATCGACGAGACAATTCTCATACGAACCCAAGCGTGAAATTTCTGCTTCGATCGTGAACAAGTCATTCCTAGACAGAACTTCCGCCGACAAATGGAGATTTCGAATCGAAAGGTTCTGCGGGTCTTCAGCACCCACGTCAATAATGTAAAGCTCGCAATCTTCGAGAGACTCCAGTGTAGCCGTTGAGAGTTCGGCTAAATCTGTTTTCCACGCAGCTTGGGTGAGATCCGTAAACACAAATATTTCTTTACGTTCACATCGACTCGCTGCAGCCTGCGCGGCGGCCTTCTGAAGCAATTCTCTCATCGGTCGGCCCACAGCGGTGGTTTGTAAACGTCGGATGGTTTCTTCAGCGGCACCTCGATCTCGCACAAAGCCCGCCGTTGCTCGGGTCGATTGCTCAGTATTGTCCCTCTCCTCGAACAATCCCGCGCGAGACTCAATGATGGCAATGTCGCTATCAGCTGGAAATTGATTCAGCAACCACGACCCGGTTGTTTTCGATTCCTCTAACCGCGTTTTGTTTTCATGAATGTAATCCATGCGAGAGGACGTATCGAAGACAAGGACGGCCGCGATCGGGTCTGCGCGACTGGTAATTGCCACTTCGCCTCCATGTCGTAATGTCATCAACACCAAGGCGCTCATGCCGCCTAAGAGAAATAGCCCGACGAGACCGGTGGATACCACCATTGTTCGATCGCGTTTCTGCAGGATGGACCCCACCCAAATCAGGGCCACCAACACAAACAACAAGCCCAAAACACAAATGATCAGCCAATTTCCAAGCGTTGTCGAATCAACGTGTGGCCTCGACAAAGCGGCGGCCGCAAAGGCAACCGCCAAACAACGTAACAACAAGAGTAACCAATGCCGTAGTTGCAAGCGCCGCTCGTTGGTCTTCTGACGCTGTTGCACAAACCGAATGGCCGGAAAGATAAACTGTTTTGGCTTTTGTCGCATGAACAAATGCAACACAATCGGAATCCCGATCAACAGTCCGCCTAAAGTCATGGATAGATTGACAAATGTCATGGCTCATCGGCTATTCACGTTTGATGATGCATCAATCACTAGGTTGGACAGACGTTCGTCATCCCCGTGCTCGGCGACTCAACAGATACTCTAGCAACGCTTTATCGAACTGCATGCTTGTGTCCAGTTCGACGTAATCGACACCTGTTTGGTAACACTCGCGTCGATACTCGTCTCGAAAAGACTCCACTTCCGCAACATAATCCTGCCGAAAGTGATTTGCATCCACCTCAATTTTTTCTTCCGTTTCCGGCTCTTCCAGTTGTACTTTTCCATTAAACGGAAAGGTAACTTCCGCCTCATCTAAAATATGAAACAGAATGACATCGTGGCCACCGTGGCGAAGTTGCCGCAGGGCTTGAAACACAGGGCCTGAATCCACAAGGAAATCTGAAAACACCATAACCAAGCTTTTATGGCGTAACATGGCAGCTATTTGCGACAAGCTATTGGCAATGTCGGTCTTACCGGTTGGCTTCAGTCGAGCCAGATGGGCCAGGACATGGCCAAGTTGTGCCCGTTTCGATTTGGGCGAGATGCTCTCCCGCATGCGCTCATCAAACGTTACCAATCCTACGGGATCTTGCTGATGGATCATCAGATAGCAGAGCGCCGCTGCTAAACAGATGGCATAATCAAATTTGCTCAGCTCTTGTCGATACGTGTAACCCATCGACTGGCTAAGATCCATCGCCAGATAACCCGTGATATTGGTTTCCGCTTCGAATTTTTTGACGTAGTACTTGTCGGTCTTCGCATAGACCAGCCAATCGATATCTTTCGGATCATCTCCCACGGCATACCGTCGATGCTCGCTGAATTCTACGGAGAACCCTTGGAACGGACTGGCATGCAATCCCTGCAAAAATCCGCGCACGACAAACTGCGCGCGCAAATCCAGCCGTTTAATTTGATTAATGACTTCTGGCTTGAGATATTTTTCGACCGTGGGCATTTTCTGAGGGACAAAGCGCAGCAATGTCGATTATGAATTTTGAGAAGGTACCGGTTTGGTGAATTTTTTAATCTCCGGTTCCAAGATTTCCTCCACAAGCCGCACGATTACATCGTCCGTTCCCATACCCTCAGCTTGCGCTTGGAAGTTCGTGCTAATACGGTGCCGTAGCACTGGAATTGCGATCTTTTTGACATCGTCAATAGCGACAGAGAAACGTCCGTCCATCGCCGCGAGCGCCTTGCCACCATTGATTAAAAACTGCCCTGCACGTGGACCCGCACCCCAATCGACCAACTCGCGTACAAATTCTGGTGCTGAATCGTCTTTTGGTCTGGTGGCCCGAACTAGCCGAGCGACGTACTTAACGATGTGTTCGCTTACCGCTACAGAACCGACAAGCTTCTGCAAATTGATGATCGCGCGTGCAGACAAGATTTTATGGACCTCGACCTTTTCCTGCCGAGTGGTCGCTGAAAGAATTTTTTCTTCTTCATCCGCACTCGGATAGTCGACCTTGATGTTGAACATAAAACGATCGAGCTGTGCTTCTGGTAGAGGATAAGTTCCCTCTTGCTCAATGGGGTTTTGAGTCGCAATCGTAAAGAAAGGCTCCGGTAAGTCATAGGTTGTACGACCCACGGTGACTTCCCGTTCCTGCATCGCTTGTAATAAAGCAGCCTGCGTTTTAGGCGGCGTCCGATTGATTTCATCCGCCAGGAGGATATTCGTAAAAATAGGGCCTTCGACAAAACGAAACTCGCGACGGCCGCTATCATCTTCGTCCAGAACATTGGTGCCCGTAATATCGGTCGGCATCAAATCGGGCGTAAACTGAATTCGATTGAAACCAACGTCAAGAATTCTGGCTAAAGTGCTCACCATCAGCGTCTTGGCTAAGCCAGGCACACCTTCCAACAAACAATGTCCGCGCGTGAAAATCGCCGCAAACATTTGTTCGATGACCAAATCTTGGCCGATGATGACCTTCTGTAATTCCTTCTGCATGATTTGCCGATGATGTGCAAATTCTTGCAGAACGTCGCCCAAGTTGCGTTGTTTTGTCGCCACAGATTTTCCGATATCAGTTAGCGAAGAACTTTCTGTCTCGTAAATGAAACAGCGTCGATTCTATCGGTCACCCTAGAAGTCAGCAATCCGAACCATCAACATGTCACGGTGTCATAATCACTTTGCGGTCAAGAAGATTTTTAGGCCTTGTACTGGCGGCTACGCCCCTCACCAAGGCGAACTCCCCTGTGAGGCGACACCTGCCAAATTACGTTGCCGGTTTACAATTTGGATCCTAAGATAATTGTATTGTGACGGGCCTTTGGCATTTAATCATGAAAGGACGGCCCATGAATTGGAAAATATGCTTCGCTCTAGTCATTTGCCTGGGGATTATCACGATTGCGCAACCTGTACGGTCTGAGTTAACCGATCAAGCGGTGCGGCAATCGATTGAGCGAGGTGTCACTTTCCTACTGAGCCAACAAAACAAAACGTCTGGCGCTTGGGTGGAACATTCTGGTTATCCTGGTGGCTTGAGCGCACTCTGCACGCTCGCCCTGTTAAATTCGGGGGTTGAAGTTGACACTTCGGAAATACAACAAGCTCTGAATTATTTGCGATCCTTTGATCAACCTAAAATGGTCTATTCGACGGCTTTGCGAACGATGGTTTTATGTCTGGCAGAACCCGAGGTCGATCGGCTGCAAATCCGCCGGAACGTCGAATGGCTTGAGTCGATTCAAATTCGGGACAGCGAACGGCAGGGGTCGTGGGGCTATTCCGGTACTCAGGGCCGCGGTGACAACTCCAATGCTCAATTTGCGCTGCTAGCTTTACACGAGGCCGAACGCATTGGAATTGAAGTCCAGGAACAAACTTGGGAACTCGCGCTTGATTATTGGACACGGACACAGCAACTCGATGGGTCTTGGGCCTATCTCCAAGGTCAACCTTCGTCTGGCAGCATGACCTGTGCCGGTTTAGCATCGGTTGTGATTGCCTCCGGAAAAACAAGCAAAGGCGATGCGCGGGTCATCGGTAACAACGTAAAGTGCTGTTCCGAACAGGAAGATCTCCAGACAATCGAACGAGCCTTTGACTGGTTAAGCCAAAAATTTACAGTGAATTGGAATCCGAGTTCAACCGCCAATACAAAATCTGCTGCCCGGCGGGGATTTTTGTTGTATTACCTGTACGGTGTCGAACGTATTGGTCGACTTACAGGACAACGTTTTATCGGTGATCACGATTGGTATCGTGAGGGAGCGGAGATGCTTGTTGCCAGCCAAGAAGATTTTCAAGGACTCTGGCAAGGTGTGGGGCACGCGGAAAATAACCCCTTAGTGGCAACTTCTTTTGCCCTCCTTTTTTTGTCTAAGGGGAGACGCCCGATCGTTCTCTCAAAACTCAAACATGGTAAAGACAACGATTGGAACCGACACCGGGCCGCAGTCCAAAATCTCACTCGCCGAATCGAAGGTACATGGCAACGAGATTTAACCTGGCAAACGATCGACTTGGCAGCAGCCACGCTCGAAAGTCTGGTACAAACGCCGGTGTTGTTCATCAGTGGTCGGGATCAGCTAGAGTTCTCTGAAGATCAAAAAACATTACTTCGCCAGTATATCGAGCAAGGGGGCTTTATCTTTGCCGAGGCAACGTGCGGTGGCAAAAACTTTGATCGCCAGTTTCGAGCACTGATGAGTGACTTGTTCCCTCGAAATAGTTTAACCCTCTTACCGACTGATCATCCGATCTGGTACGCAGAAGGCAAAGTCAATCCTCGCTTTGTCCGCCCCTTACTGGGCATCAATGCCTGTTGCCGTACGAGCGTCGTCTATTGCCCAGAAGATTTGAGCTGTTACTGGGAACTTAGCCAAGGAAGTCGAACATCGACTTTTCCACAAACCGTACAAGAAGAAATCAAAGCTTGTCTGCAAATCGGAGAAAATGTCGTAGCCTATGCGACAAATCGACAGCTGAAAGCAAAGCTCGATGCGCGGCCTTTGAGAATCGCCGAGGAGGAAGACGCGGGTTCGACACGCGGAATGCTCGTTGTGCCAAAAATCTTGCATACCGGAGGAAGTGACGACGCGCCCCACTCCTTATCTCATTTGCTGCGCGAGGTGCGTAGCCAAACTAAAGTCAGGCTAAGTACCACACACCCGTTACTCCCAGCAACCGACAAACAGCTTCTCGACTATCCAATCGCCTTCATGCATGGCCGTCGCTCATTCCGCTTTTCTGCTCAGGAAAGAAAAGCACTGGAGATATTTGTGAAACGCGGCGGGTTTTTATTCGCTGATTCGATTTGTGCTAGCCCTCAGTTTACTCAATCGTTTCGTCGTGAAATGGAAGCGATTTTCCCTGCCCATCCATTGCGCCGCATCTCTGCCAAGCACCCTATGTTCTCTGGTGATTTTCGCGGCTACAAAATTGGCAATGTTCAATTACGTGATCCGCAAATGCGCGGAAAAGAAGACCGGCTCGATGCCAAAATCGAATCGACGACTCCCTTTTTCGAAGCCCTCGAAATCAACGACCGCATCGCCGTCATCTTTTCACCGTACGACATGAGCTGTGCGCTCGAACAATCGGCATCCTTAGAATGCAAAGGTTATCTGCGGGAAGACGCCATGCGTCTAGGTGTGAACGTAATTCTCTTTGCAATCCAGCAATGAGCCCGTTCGTATGCTAGGTCCCCTCGGGGGCCTCTTTGGCCCGTTGAAGATAGGTTTCGATTGCCCGTTGATAAGCAGCCTGGGCGGCATCTCGTTCTGCTTCTGCGATCAAATGATGGCGGTTGTTCCAGAGATGTTTGATCGATTCGGCGCACCAACGTGCACTACTTTGCGAACAGCGAATTGGCTTCTCTGCCACGATCACAGCAACTGGATTGGTATGGAGCTGGGGAAAATGTCGTAACGCCACCCAGTTGCTGTGCTCTATGTTTAGATCAAATTCCAGGTCATGCGAATTTCCGTCAGCCGGTACTTGCTGTTCCGCCACGACTTTTCCACCGACGACAATTTCCACCAGGCGTTGACCTCCTCGAACCATTTCTGTGGTGCGCGGCGCATGGAGCGTCACCGTGTCACCAACTTTTCGCAATCCAGCGGCGGGCACCTCTTGTCCATAGGCAACCGCTTTCGGAATCTCCGGAGCAAAAGCAACTTTGGCACGCACTTTGACTTGGCCTGCTTGGGCAAGTCGGACATCCCCAAAACCAGGTGCCTTCTCCGCGACCGTAAATTCCAGGGCGTGGGCAAAACCGTCGGAGACATAAGACTTTCCCTCTGCCAAACCACGGCACCAAGCAGCAAAGTCAACTTGGGCAACGTTTCCCAACTGGACATAGACACGGCCTTGTCCCACGCGGCGACTGCTCATGCAGGGAAAATCCGTTTCGCCACTCAGCTTCAGTGGAAATCCGCTGTTCATGATGTGGTACCAGGTATTCCATTCGGGGATCCTTGCCGTATCCATCGCACTGATGAAATCGCACACACCCTCAGCTGTGCTAACACAGATCTCCATGGCACCCGCACCATCCATTCCCGGAATCGCGAGATTCGGCAGCCGATCGGCAGCCCGATCAATGCTGCGGCTAAGTTCGTTTTTAATCAACTTGCCATTACCATCCTCGTCAATGCGATCAAACGATTCTGGTAACAAACCAACCGCCGCTTCCGTCGCGCTCAATTCGTCGTCGGCGTCTTGGTCAAGCTGTTGAAACATCCAAGTTGCCGACAAATCTGCGTTAATGTAAAGGGCCGAGTGGGGATAACCCGTCACCCCTCCTTGCTCCTTACACCACTTTAAAACAGGCACTGTCCACGTAGGCCACCCTTTCGTTTTAGTCCCCTCCGATCCAGGATAAGTTTGATCTTTGAGATTCAACAGACAAACGTGGCCCAACGCAGCAGAACCAAAACCGCTGATCTCCAGATCGTACTTCAGTATCGTATCTGGTTCGCTGATGATGTCGGCTGCCGGCGAAAAAAAACGGCGTTGAAAATCGTAACATGGGCCCCAGGTTAAAACGCAGCCAACGTTCAGGCCTTCTCCTTTTACCTGGGCAAACATATCTTGCGGCGTAACTCCCTCTGTCGGACTACTATAGTGAGAACAACCCGCGCCATGGATGTGGTGATCACCGCAATAAAACCCAAACTGCATCGGGTCAACCCAGCGCTGTAGTGGTACGTCCAGCAGCGCGGCTTCTTTTTGAGGAATGGTGATTTGGCGATTCAAGCTGCGATACTCTGGCCCACGGCAGTATTCCATCGTGAATTCACCCGGTGGCAACAAGACCACTTCTCCATCGTGCCGATAGACTTGCGGCTGAAAGAAGAAATCCGGGGCGAGGCGTTTTGCTTGGGGAGGATATACCTTGCCAAACTGATCGCGAAAGGTCAGCCTTGCGGTTGTCGGTTGACCGTCCGAATCGAGAATCGACAGTTTCACAGGAACCGCCGGGCGGGCTTCAAATAAGACGGGGACCTCACCACGAAAGCCAAGATCTTGGGTACCGGAACCAACACTGAAACCGATCGTCGCCTCCCGCTTGCCTGGATCGTGGCAATAAACCAACGCGATCGCATATTCGACTTCCAGACCACTTAATCGTGCAGTCATCGGCGGACTCGAAAACATTTCGACCGAAAGAAAGCGGTTCGGGTCCCGCTCAATATTTTCGTTGTCGTTCAATTCTGTTTGCGCCTGACGCCTCAAAATACCTAGCGCCGCACCGGCATATACAGGTCCCGCCTGCGGGCTCGTGATCTCTAACTTACGTGCCACGGTGCTCTGATTGATCACCTTGACAAGCAACGGCACAAATCCCCCTTGCTGCAATGCCGCTTTACCAGGACCACGCTGAACTTTGACGCGAATCTCGGGATTCAAAGAGACCACAAATAAAACCTCGGGATCAAGCAACTCCTGCAGGTGCTTAATGTCTCTGGCGCGGGCCGCCCGTAGCAGAGCCACGTGGGTTTCTTCTGGTAGTGGCGATCCTAAAACCTTCAGCGCATCGAGTAAACGGACAACGTTTGCCGCTAAAGGTTGGGCTTCGACATCTCGCACAAGTGGTACTTCAGCGGATGCCAGCGAGTGCAGTGAGAACACCGTCATCAGCAGGGTAACAAAAAGAGCAAGGCTGGTTCGTTGGTGGTTTTTACGGTCCATGATTGTTTCTGCCTGTCATT
>JAKVBY010000001.1:0-14760 GCA_022446825.1 Pirellulaceae bacterium | reverse complement strand
AAAAGACGCAGTGCCAAGCCTCACCAGCGCCACCAACGAACTTGCCACCAAACCTCCACCAGCACCAACAAGTGCAGCTACGCCTACCTGAAACGCACAACAAGATCTGTCATTTCCGACTTCTTCGCACCCATTGCCAGCGTGGCTTCTCTCTGTCCAGCCTGGATTTCGCCACGGACATCCCACACAATCGTTACAGTTGTTTTAATCTATGCCGGATTCGTAGGAGTTTTCGGTTCAGTAGGATTTCCCGATAAGATCCGAGGTGGGGTTTTGCGATAACTACCATGCGGAGCGAAGTTAGGAAGACTATTCAATCCGCGGAATGTCATGAGTTTATCGATGGGATGTGGGAATCCAATGATAACGATGACAAGGGATTCTGTTCGGTCACGGATCAGGATTGTTAGTGCGGTAAGCGAAAGCAAAACGAGGATGGCTTCCCTCGGCTGCTGGGTGCGTTGCAACGCTTACCACTCTCGCCTAGCAAGCCTGTTCCGGCCGAATCCCCCTTTTGCTCCTTATTGATCACCACCAAGGAGCTGTCTTTAAACCCTGCGGTGGCAGGAGGAACTCTTAGACCTAGCTTTGGCGCAAGGTCGCAAGGTGAAGGCCACGAAAAAGCGGCGAGCTTTGGACTTTCTTTGGGCTGCTGCTTTAATTGTCTGACTCTCCTCAAGTCACCAACATCCATGCAGCAGAAAAACGTCAAGTGGTAAGAGAGACTCTTTGTACCCAAAAAAATCAAGCTCTGGGATGGAAAACGATCGTCTGAATTAAACCCAACCACCTGACAGAACAGGCTGAATTCAGAGTTCCAGCGAACTCGCTTATCAACCCGGAAGTGGCTCCGGTCGTTTCCTCCGCCGGGTTACTTGTAGATTTCGCCATGATGGCAGATTACACTGCTCTCGAGATCCGAGCTTTTACTCTAATCAACTGTACTGCTTAAGGAAGATTACGTGAATCTAACCAGACGTAGTTTCATCCAGACCTCAGCTTCTTTAGCCACAACGACGGCACTCGCACCACGGCTCTTCGCTGAGAGCAACGTTGAAGATTTACCCATCATCGATACCCACCAACACCTCTGGGATCTCAGCAAATTCAAACCACCCTGGCTGGGTGAAGCCCCCGAGGTCTTGGCTCGGAGTTATGTGACGCGAGATTATTTGGAGGCGACTCAGGATGTCCAGTTAGCCAAAGCGGTTTACATGGAAGTAGATGTGCACCCTGATCAACAACAACAAGAAGCCGAACATGTCATTGCTTTAAGCAAGAGTAAAGATCACCCGACGGCGGCCGCGGTAATCTCGGGACGACCCAATTCGAGCGGCTTCAGAGATTACATCACGCAATACAAGAACAGCCGCTACATTAAAGGAGTCCGCCAGGTCTTGCATGTCGATTCTGCAGCCCGTGGTTTGTGTCTAGAAGCGCCATTCGTCCAGTCGATGCATTTGCTCGGAGAGTTCGGTAAAAGTTTCGATTTGTGCATGCGCCCGAGCGAATTAGACGACGGTTGGAAACTCGCCAAAGAATGTCCTCACACACGCTTTATTCTTGATCATTGTGGCAATGCCGATCCCATGGCATGGTTACCGACCAGTAAAGAAATGCCTTGGCACGAAGTGGATGCCTGGAAACAATCGATTGATCAACTGGCTGACTGCCCCAATGTGATCTGTAAAATATCCGGCATCGTTGCGCGAGCACCCTCAGGTTGGACGTCCGATGATATCGCACCCATTGTTAACTTTTGCTTAGACCAATTTGGGCCAGATCGTGTTATTTTCGGTGGTGATTGGCCTGTTTGCTTATTGGGCTCTTCGTATGCAGGTTGGGTAAAAGCATTGCANGAAATCATTCGTGAGCGAAGTATCCAGGATTGCCGGAAATTACTCCACGACAACGCTGTCAGGCTCTACGGATTGGNCTAAACACCATTTCTCCAGGCGAGAAACCTACCTGCCTCCGACTACTGCCAGAGGCCGGCCGACAATCGGTCGACAAGGAGTACGTTCGCGTCCACAAAATTTGACTCGGCGGCCTGAGAACGCGAAACTGTGGTACGTGTCGGACCTGTGGATTTTCCCAACCAAGTCTCTCCTATTGTCTATTTCGAGCATTCCCCAATGACCCTGACAGCATTCTCTCAATCGCGACGTTTTGTTTTGATCCTGCTGGCATTAGCTTGGTTGTCCAATGCGCCTTTTTCTGGTGTCGCCGCCGAATCCTTTTCCCTTGAAAATCGTATTCCGTGGACCACCTCGCGAATTCAGGGTAGGCCGGATCCACCGTCTCGCTATCAAACTGCGGTGGCCTTCCCAAACATCAAAATGGATGAACCGTTGGCGATCGCCTCCGCGACGGGCACCAACCGTTTTTTTGTGGCTGAACGTTTTGGCAAGGTTCTCTCGTTTACGAACGACCCCGAAGTAGCCAAAGCGGATGTCTTACTCGAATTGCCTGAATGTGCTCTCTATGGCATTGCTACACATCCGCAATTTGAAGAGAACCGTTTCCTCTATCTATCGGTCGTCGGGACTGACAACCTGGAAGACCCCCAGGGCTCGCGCATTGCACGCTTCACCGTTTCAGACACCAATCCACCAACCATCGATCCCGCGAGCGAAAAAGTAATCTTTTACTGGCCCTCGGGCGGCCACAACGGCGGGGGCTTAAAGTTTGGGCCGGACGGTTATTTATATCTTGGGACTGGGGACGGAAGCGGCATCAATGATCAAAAATTGACGGGCCAGGATGTCAGTACCGTTCTGGGGAAATTAATCCGTATCGATGTGGACCATGAAGGCAATGGCAAGGCTTATCGTGTCCCGGCTGATAACCCACTGGTTGGCATAGAGAATGCTCGAGAAGAAATTTGGGCTTATGGACTCCGTCAACCTTGGCGTTTCTCGTTCGACAAAAAAACCGGTGATCTGTGGTTGGGAAATATCGGTCAAGATTTGTGGGAACAGATTTATTTGATTGAACCCGGTGGAAATTATGGCTGGAGTGTCATGGAGGGAAGCAACCCGTTCCATCCAGAGCGCGCGCACGGGCCGTCACCGATTTTGATGCCAACTGTGGAACACAACCATACCGAGTTTCGTTCGATCACCGGTGGCTTTGTTTATCACGGAACGCGGTTAAGTGAATTGACGGGGGCTTATCTTTACGGCGACTATGACACAGGCAAGATCTGGTCATTTCGATTTGACCGGGAGACGAAAACGGTCAGCGATCATGGCGAATTGGTCGATTCGGCACTGCGTTTGATCGATTGGGTGGAAGCCCCTAACGGCGAACTCTATTTGCTTGATCACCTCAGTGGGCAGGTAAGTCACCTCGAACCAAATCCCGATTTCGGCTCGACCACGGATTTTCCGCGCCAGTTAAGCGAGACCGGATTGTTCGCATCCGTACCAGATCACCAACCGGCGGACGGAGTCATTCCCTACGAAATCAATGCGGAACCCTGGATGGATGGAGCGACCAGCGAACGATTCTTGGCATTGCCAGGAAAATCGCAAATCGAATTTGACGGCACCATTTATCCACAACCTGCTCCTGATACTCCCCACGGTTGGAAGTTTCCAGATGGAACGGTCATTGTACAAACCATTTCGATAGAACTCGAAGAAGGAAATCCAGCTAGTCGCCGTCGCCTCGAAACACGCATACTCCATCACGAACGTGTTCGTGGGGTCGAAGAAATGGGGGATCAGTTGTGGCACGGTTACACATACCTATGGAACGAAGAACAAACCGAGGCCGACTTGATGGAAAACAAACACGGTCACGACATTGCATTGAATATCCGTGACGCAGCTGCTGCAGGAACGGAGAGACAACAAATGTGGCACGTTCCAGCCCGGACGGAATGCGCTGTTTGTCACACCGTTTCTGCCAAGTATGCAATCGGCTTGAACACCTTCCAACTAAATCGAGATTTTGATTATGGAGCCGAAACTACCAATCAACTTACGGCTTTCGAAAAGTTAGGACTTTTCAGCAAACCGTTACCAGATCCTCCACAAGAACTTCCTGCAATTGTGGATCCCACCGATGACTCAGCGAGTCTGAACGCACGCGCACAAGCCTATTTGCACACCAATTGCGGCCACTGCCACCGTAAATGGGGTGGCGGAAATGGGGACTTCCGATTGCATTCACATTTAGCCCTAGAAGACATGGGCATCCACGAAGAAAAACCCAAGCACGGCAGCTTCTTGATATCCGACGCGCGCATCATTCAACCGGGAGAGCCCCAACGAAGTATTTTGTTTTATCGACTGGCAAAGCTGGGGGCGGGTCGGATGCCACGGTTAGGATCGAATGAGGTCGACAGCAATGGATTAGCCTTAATCCATCAGTGGATTCAGCAACTTCCCCATGATGTACTGGCAGCACCAAGGAATGTGATCGACACGAACAAACAAATCGAAAATACCTTAAAAAGCTTGGTAACGGTCAAACAACCGTCGCCAACTAATCGGTCTCGCTTAGAAGAGCTCTTCCATTCAACCGGTGGAGCGATCGAATTGGCGCATGCGGTCGGACAAAATGATTTGTCGCAACAAGTCAGGCAAATCGCCATCGAACAAGCTGTCCAAATGCCGCCACATGTTCGCGATTTGTTCGAACGTTTTGTCTCCTTAGACCAGCGCGTGAAGCGGCTCGGCAACACGATTCGTCCCAGTGACATTCTTTCTTTGAAAGGTGATTTCGACGCTGGCAGAAAGCTGTTTTTTGAGGCGACGGACGTTCAATGCCGGAACTGTCACAAAATTCAAGATAAAGGTAACGACCTGGGGCCGGATTTGAGTGAGATTGGGAAAAAATATAACGACCCTTCGCGGCTCCTTGATACCATTCTCAATCCATCGAAAGAAATTGACCCCAAGTACCGCGTCTATCTTGTGCAAACAGACGACGGTCGTATCCATTCAGGTTTGGTTGTAAAAAAAGATGATCGTGAAATTGTTTTAAAGGATGCCAAAGGAAAATTAATCCAATTGCCTGTTGATGAAATTGAAGAATTGGTACCGCAACCTCAATCCATGATGCCCGAACTGTTACTCCGCGATATGACAGCGCAGCAGGTGGCCGATTTAACGACCTTTTTAAGTGGGTTAAAACCGTCGGCAGACTGAGAAGCGGATTTCTGCCTGTTAGTACACTATGCCAAGAGATCTCTGCCGCAACTGGCTGAGGTCCGCTGCTGATGGCCTTGCGTTAGGGGCGCACGACGCTGCCATCGCCTCGACGAATTGCGGGCCACGCGCCGTTCCAGGGGTGCTCAGGAAAAGGAAATTTAGCCGCCAGCTTTTCATCGATGTCGATCCCTAAACCGGGCAAATCATTAGACCACAAAGCTCCCTGGCGAACTTCGGGGCAACCAGGAAAGACTTCTTGGGTCGGGCCCGTAAAGAAGGAGAGTTCCTGGATACCAAAGTTATGACAACAAAGGTCCAATGCCAAATTCGCAGCATGCCCAACAGGGGAAGTATCGCCCGGTCCGTGCCAAGCGGTCCGCACACCAAAAAAGTCGCACAAATGGGCCAGCTTTAGGCCGGGTGACAGGCCACCAATTTGAGACAAGTGCACGCGAATGAAATCAATCAGGCGCTCTTTCACAAGAGGCACAATTTCGTTCGGGTTGTTGAACAATTCGCCCATCGCAATAGGAATTGCCGAATGGTGACGCAACAACCGAAAATGGTCAAGCTGCTCTGGGGGTAGCGGATCTTCATAGAAAAATAAGCGGTAAGGTTCTAAGTCCTTGGCAAGCTGAATTGCCAACGGCGGTGGAACCCGTTCATGGACATCGTGTAAAAGTTCAATTTCTGGGCCAAGCTCCTGACGCGCGTGTTCAAATAATTGTCGTGCGCGGCGCACATAATCGCTTGGCTCAAAAACATTTCTCGGCGCATTGGGTCCATCCACGGGACCGTTTACCTGTAAATCACTTGCGGTCCCATAGGTCGCTTGCCCGGGGACTTCCACTTGCAGCCGAATGTGGTTGAATCCCTGCTCGCTAAGACCACGCGCCTGGTCGATAACCTCTTCGCATTCAGCACCGCTGGCGTGAACATAGACGGGCGCTGCCATACGACATTTTCCACCTAGTAAATCGTGTACCGGCATATTCGCGCGTTTACCTTTGATGTCCCACAATGCCATGTCGACACCAGACATGGCGTTGTTCAGTACCGGTCCATTGCGCCAGTAGGAACTCGTGTACGACGCTTGAAAAATATCTTCGATCTCATCGACGTTGCGGCCACACAGAAATGGATCAAGGTATTTTTCAACCGCGGTGACAACCGCCAAGGGCCTTTGCGTAAACGTTGCGCATCCCAAACCATAGAGGCCTGGTTCACTCGTTTCCACCTTAACAATCACCAAGCGAATATCCGCTGGCGCTGTCAGGATACACCGGATCTTGCGAATCTGAACGGTCATGCCAACATCATGGACTGCAAGTCATCAACTTGCAACGCCCTAGCGAACTGGCGAAGGCGGAACAGCACCACCAACCGCCATTAAATGGGAAAACGTGCGGACATACATCACACCGTTGGCAACCGCTGCTGTAGAATGACTACCTTCCCCCAAATCATTGCGGGCCACGAGACGGTAGGTGGTTTTTGCATCAAGTACAACCATTTCTCCATCAACCGAAGTATTGTAGAGAAAATTCCCGACGCAAATCGGCGATGAATAAAACGTACTACCAATTCGCTGTTGCCAATGCTTTTTGCCCGTTGCCACATCAGCACAGGTCACAATCCCCTTGTCGGACCAAAGAAAAATCAGTTTGTTTTTCACCACGGGCGTCGGACAGAGGGGAGCGCCACGATCAATCCGCCAGACAGGCGAGAGAACTTGGTCCTGCTGGGGGCGCAAGGCGATGACCTCATTACCGTGACCTAAGTAGCCACATGTCCCGATGACAAGATCTCCAGCAATCACAGGTGACGCAATCGATGCTTCGACATGTGAACTGTCGAACACTTTGGCCTGCCAGCGAATCTTTCCATCCTCCGGATTAACCCCACATATTCCATATTCATAATTCGTGAAGATGAGTTCTTCGGTTCTCGTTGTGGAACGGAAGACGCAAGGGGTCGCATAATGCAATTGCGTCGTCTGGTCGTGTTGCCAAATAACTTTGCCCGTTTTTGCATTCAGAGCCACCCAACGGCTGGTTTGGCCATCCTCGATCGCCAAAATTAAACGATCCCGGTACAAGACCGGCGATGCGGCAAAACCATGACTTGCAGAAAAACCTGGGGATTGATATTCCCAATGAGTTTTGCCTTCATGATCCAGTGCCAGAATAATTGTCTCCTCAGCCGTTCCCCAAACAACATAAATGTGATGTTCGTCGATCACGGGCGTTCCCGAAGCATAACTGTTGAGTGCGTGTTTTCGCCCAGGCTCGGCAGCAAATGATCTTTGCCACAAAATCTCTCCATCACGTACATCAACGGCTAGAACCACGCGCCTTCCAGTTGACTCATCACCACTCGTTACAATGAGACGATTGCCCCAAACGACCGGTGACGAATGTCCTATTCCAGGCAAGGCAACCTTCCAACGAAAATCTTCTGCCGCCCAATCGGTGGGAATGGTTGTCGCCGTGCTGATACCCGCACCATTGAAACCGCGGAAACGAGTCCACGATTGAGCAAACGTGGTAGGGGAGCAGTAGAGTGCCAAAAGCTGGATCGTTAGAAATGCTACACAACGAATCACGGTCGTTTGTCCCCTAGATCTACTGGCCCGGAAAAGTATAGTCCTCACCTGTCGTACAAAAATCAAGTATAACCATTCCGCTGCCTCACCAAAGTTACCCAGAGCTGAATTGAACCCATAATCAGAAGTGTCGAACGCCTTGCAAAATATCACTGGTAACCTCTACGACTACCCTCAGTATTATGAATTGGCTTTCGGAACCGACTGGAAACCGGAATACGACTTTCTCTTGGATTGCTTCGCCAAGTACGCAGATGTCACCGTACGTAGCCTTTTTGAACCGGCCTGTGGTACAGGGCGACTTCTCCATCGTTTCGGTCGTGTGGGCTACCAAGTATGCGGGAACGATCTAAACCCAAAAATGGTTACCTACTGCAATGCGCGCTTAGATCGTCTGGGGCTGAACCAATCGGTGAGTGTGGGAGACATGAGCGCTTTTCAGTTGAACGATCCCGCAGATGCAGCATTTAATATGATCAGTAGTTTCCAACACCTTGCCACACAAGATGCCTCCCTCGCCCATTTCAACTGTGTCTCCAAATCACTCCAACTGGGCGGGATTTATGTGCTGGGAATGTTGCTATCTCCCACAGAAGCGGATCCGACCGACGAAGAACATTGGTCGGTCCGCCGAGGGCACCTATCGATCGACGCCAGCATGCGTTGTCTCCAGCGGAATCTCCATCAGCGTTACGAAATCTTTTCTGTAGAATGTCAGGTAACATCTCCTCAGAAGACTTTTTGTTTGCAAAGCGAAGTCCGCCTCCGTACCTACCAAGTTCACCAAATCCTCGAACTTCTTGACCTTGTTCCGGACTTCGAGCTTGTCGGACTTTACGATTTCTCCTATGACATTGAAAAGGAGATTTCCTTAGATCGTCGCACAGAAGATGTCGTCTTTGTACTACGTAAGGTCAATGATTAATGGGCCTCCTCATTCCGTAGTGCTTTCCTTCAGAATCATTTTTTGACAATTCACAAAATGACATCAACTGACATAACTAAGACTTCGGATTGGCCTAGCAATGAGTCTTCACGTCGATCAACGGAACGATTCGTATTGACTGCCTTGGAAGGCCTAGGGTTTCGGTTGCAAACCGATGACCACCATATTTTTAAGGCCCACGCTCCTGAAGAAACGCGTGAGACATTGAATGGTGCGACGATGATTCGTTTCACCTTTGACAACTTTTCTGCCCCCGATGTTACTCCAGCAGGGATTGAAATAATGCGACCCGGAAGTCGCATGTTCAATTGGCTCCTGAGCCAATTGAAAGGGAAAAACTTGGTTGCTCATTGCACTCCGGAGGATAACCCAGCTAGTCTCTCCGAATTTTCTGAGCGTCTTTTTAAGTGCTATCAAATCGACGGTGGCAAGGTTCATCTTCTCGGTTGCACGCTTGAGAACAAGCCCTTCTTAGAATTGACGTATCTGATTCATCCAAAACATGGGAATGCAAACGCTGATGTCATTCATGTAACGATCACTCCAGACGGCAAGAGGATCGACAACGATCAGGCAAAGATACTCCACAGCCGGCGACTCGCTCCCTTTCCTGGAAAATCGCCTAACCTCAGAGGCACGGATGTGGCCAACTGGAGACAACTGGGGGCGTCTTTGACCGAATTGTCAAACGACACGCAAACCGCTGAATTAATCGCCACAACAATCATTTGGTGTACCTACGCTGCTGGTAAGCTCTCCTTTTCGATCGGCTCGGCAGCAGCTGAATTGCCGTTTGAAGGCTGGGCAAGAATGCTGGTCGACGGAACTTCGCAGCCACCCATGTTCACCTGTCCAGAAACCGAAAAGTCCTCCTACCACGTGGCTGCAATAGATGACGGCCGGATCACTGTTGCAGACGCAATTGGTACCTGTTCCAAGACAAACCGGCGCGTTCTCACTATGGACTTGAGGACCTGCGCAATTACAAAAGTTCAGGCCATGAAGACCTATTTTTTGACCTGCCCGATTTCTGAGCAGGTGATTCTGAAATCTGCCATGGCGAACTGCCAAACCTGTCACGAAATGGTTAGCCCAGAGATTTTAACCGATGGTACGTGCCACGCGTGCCGTAATTTGCGGTCGGTTAGCCGTGATGACCCACGCATGGCACGCATACTAGGTGAATATCCTCGTTTAGATCGCTGGGGCGGTTGGAAACTAGTGGAAACAACAAACGTTTACATTTGTGTTGCCAAATCTTTCTGGAAACGATTATTGATCGTTGTCCATCGAGAAACGATGGAAGTACGTTTTGTCGCAACGGGTGGAAAATTATTTTCGAAATGGACTGAGGCCAGCCAACTCGAAAAATCAGAATTGCTCGGATCACTCAGGAGCGGCTGATCCTCGATTTGCCCACCATGGCAAACTGATTCCCCCATCAACCAAGAGATTCGCGCCTGTCATATATTCGTTGCGCGGATCACAAAGATACAAAATCGCATCCCCAATCTCTTGTGGCTGACCGAGACGACCAAACGGAATATTGGCGCTCGCCTTTTGCAGTGTTTCTTCCGTGGCAAATTTTCTTTCACCCGGCGTGTCAATCCATCCAGGTTGAATCATATTGACGCGTATATGGTGTTCCGCAAGTTCGATTGCCGCCGTCTTACCCATATGCTCTAACGCCGCCTTGGACATGTTGTAGGCCATCGAACGCGGTACAGGGATCACTGCATGTGGTGAACTCACCAAAGTAATCGCGCCTCCCTTACCCTGAGAAATCATCTGACGGGCAGCCGATCTCAACAGATGAAAAGCCCCCCACATCGTGACGTCGACAGTACGCCGAAATCCCTCTACGTCGGCCTCGTGAAATAACTCTCGATCACTGTAAGCGGCATTGCTGACAGCGATATCGAGTTGCCCAAATTCTTTCACACAGGTGTCAATGGTTGCTTCCACGGACTCCAGGCTCGCAACGTCCGCTTGGACAGCAATGGCCTCCGATCCAAATTCTCGAATGCGTTCCACCACTTCCTCAGCCTGTTCGGCATGGGATCGGAAATTGACCACTACGTTCGCACCAGCTTCTCCCAGAGCGAGCGCGGTCGCACGACCAATCCCCATACTGGCCCCGGTGACAACCACTCCAAGCCCCTTAAATCTATCGTCGTTCATCACTTTTCCCCGAGAAAATGGTGCCGCTGCTGCGAAATGGGTATGTGGCTCCTGGTCAACCGGTCGATTTTCTGTCCAACCTGACCAGAGCGAATCGCTGCCACAAATATGCTAACGACAAATCAACCACTCCACGAGGCTACCCCCCCAGGAAGGTCAAAAACAATATGAGGCACAATAGTGTCTCGCACTCGATCTGACGATGATGGTGGTAAAACTTCCCTAATCGCTCCATTTATTTTTGTCGGTAAACCCTGGACTCTGGTGATCGCCTAGGTAAAATTAGGGTGCCCATTAGAATTACAACGATAGTTAAGTCCTGCCAGTACGTATCCCCTACGCGTCAAAAAGAAAAAGTAAGAGCAACGGTGGGGGATCAAAGATGGGGTGACACGAGTTTTATAGCTCGTGCCCACCGCGGGTCGAGAAAGCTTCGCTCCGCCAAACATTCCGGTCTTTGGAACTGTGGCACTTGAATCTGTCGTTCCCACCATGAAGGTACCAAGGGTTGGGCTAAAGGTATAAACCTCCACTTGGTTTTCTATTGGAATGAATCGTTTAGTGAAGCTGCGCTAAAGAATGGATCAGGCTTATTTTTTATCTGATCGCAATCTTTTACCAATTTGCTAGTCGAGCAGAAAAGCCGCGAGAAGAGTGGTAGAATTGGAAGTCTTCCAACTTGCGGTCGGATGTTTTTAGTATTGTAAGTTCGTAAGCTGACTTTGCAGACAACCGCGCGTTAGTGGCTCTTCGATTGAGCCTTACGGCGATGAATTGCTCAAAGTTATGAGATTTGTAAATCCGCGTCACGGCGCGTGATTATTTCCGGTTTCGCTGCCCTGTAGGGTAGCAAGGTTGCTTGAGTGTAGGAGTACGGCTTTGTACGACGTACTAATTGACGATTTTGAAAACGACTCAACCCGACCTTCTGATGATGAGGAGAATTTTTCCAAGCTACCGATTGATGAATCGGTAGAAACTACAGAAACGGAAGATGGGCTGGAAGATGTCGCAGATCCTACTGCAGCAGATTCTACTGCAATTGAAGTAAAGAATGCCAAAGCAGAAGAAGAAGAGCTGCTGACGGCCATTGACGATAACGAGTCGTGGTCCGACGATCCCGTCCGTATGTATCTGACGCAGATGGGTGAGATTCCGCTGCTGACGCGTCAGGAAGAAATCCGTCTAGCTAAAAGAATCGAGATTACTCGACGACGTTTTCGCACCAAATTGTTGGAATGCGACTACGTAATTCGAAACGCCTACAAAGTTCTCAGTCGTGTGCACCATGGGGAACTCCCCTTCGACCGAACGGTTCAAGTATCGGTGACTGATCGTCTTGAGAAAGAGCAAATTCTCGGTAGGCTACCGCATAATATTCATACCATTGAAATCCTTCTGAAACGCAATCGTCGTGATTATCAGATTGCGCTGAGTAAATCACCGACCAAAGCCCAAAGACGCAATGCATGGCAAAGGTTGGCCCGTCGTCGTCGTCGCGCTGTTCGCCTCGTCGAAGAATTGGGTCTGCGAACTCAGCGTATCGAATCGATGATTGGGGCCTTAGAAGACTTCGATCGCCGAGTTACTGAACTGCAACGACAAATTGCAGCACACAAGAAAGCTCGCGGTCCCGCTCAAGAGCGAGAAGGCTGGGTGCGTGAGTGTCGCAATATTCTTATTGCCACACAAGAAACACCGCATAGTTTGCATCATCGAGTACTCTACTTAAAACGTGTTTATTCCGATTATCAACAGGCCAAGCGAGAACTGTCAGAAGGTAATTTACGACTGGTGGTTTCGATCGCGAAGAAATATCGCAATCGTGGATTAAGCTTTCTGGATTTGATTCAGGAAGGAAATGCGGGCTTGATGCGCGCCGTCGACAAGTTTGAGTATCGTCGCGGTTTCAAGTTCTGCACTTATGCCACTTGGTGGATTCGTCAAGCGATCACGCGCGCTGTAGCTGATCAAAGCCGTACGATTCGGATTCCGGTACATATGGTCGAGACCATGTCGCGCGTGCGCAACGTTTCTCGCCAGTTGTTACAAGAATTAGGACGTGAGCCAACCATCGAAGAAACTGCTCGTCGTGCACGTACGACCATTGATGAAGCGCGGCGAGTATTAGCCATGAGCCGCTATCCCATCAGCTTGGATAGGCCTGTCGGCAATAGCGAAGACAGTCAGTTTGGTGACTTGCTTCCCGACGGGACGGCGGAAAGTCCAGCGATTGGTGCTTCGCAAGAAATGCTCCGCGGACGTATCAACAAAGTGTTGAAAACTTTGAGCTATCGTGAACGCGAAATTATCAAACTGCGTTACGGCTTAGGTGACGGTTATAGTTACACACTAGAAGAGGTGGGACACATTTTTAAAGTGACCCGCGAACGAATCCGTCAAATCGAAGCCAAAGCGGTGCGAAAATTACAGCAACCCAGCCGCAGTCAGGAACTGGTTGGTTTCCTCGACTAACCGTCGAGATGATTACAATGAATTCGACCCAGACCCCCGGGCACTTGCTCGGGGGTTTTTTTGCGCTCTGAGCAAGCGCCAACCGTTTCGGGGTACCATGCGGGAGATGTAGAATTCGAGGGGCCACCAGATGACCAACATTGCAGAAGATGTGGTATCATCCACAGGGCATGTTCCTACCTTCCTGGCATCCGATCTAGACGCGAAAGGATAGGTGATTGAGTGCGTTGTCAAATTCACCGGGGTTGTCATGAGATCGGCGGAAACTGCGTCGAAGTCGAGTCGCAGGGAAAGCGGATTGTCCTGGATATCGGGTTGCCGCTGAAAGATGAACAGGACGTCTCCGTTCCCGACATCCGTGGCCTGACTACGCACGACGATCATTTGCTGGGCATCTTCGTCTCGCACCCGCACCCAGACCATTACGGCCTGTTGGACAGGATCACTCAGCCCGTTCCCGTTTACATGGGAGAAGCATCCCGCCGCATCATCGATGTCAGCGGCTTCTTCACCCCTTTGCCGTCGTTGGGGAAGACGGAGACGCAGATCCTGACGGACAGGCAGCCCATTCACCTCGGCCCATTCACTGTCACGCCTCACCGCATCGATCACTCGGCTTACGACAGCTATTGCCTGCGGGTTGAGGCTGACGGCAAGCGTCTGTTCTACTCGGGCGACGTTCGAGGGCACGGACGCAACGCTCACCTCTTTGATGATCTCATTCGCAACCCACCGCAGGACATCGACGATTTCATCTGCGAAGGAACCCAGATCGGTCGTGACCCAGATTTCGCCTACCCGGATGAGCAGTCGGTAGCGGATGAGATGGTCAAGGTCTACAAGAAGACGCAAGGCATGCCCCTGGTGTGGTGTTCCGGTCAGAACATCGACCGGCTCGTTTCCGTCTGGGATGCGTGTCGGCGATCAGGCCGACAACTAATTCTTGATCTGTACACGGCGGAGATCGTGCGTGCTGCCGACGACGATGCACTGCCAAAGCCGGGCAAGGAAGGCGTCACGGTCTTTCTGCCCTACGGTCAAAAGCAGAAAATCAAACGGGAAAAGGCATTCCACATTTCGAACCGGCACTATCCACATCGCATTTACCCAGAAGCCCTGGCTGAAGCAGCGTCTACTTCGGTCATGATCTTCCGTCCCAGTATGCTGAAAGACCTTGAGCGGGCGCAATGCCTGAACGGGGCAAGTTTGATCAGCTCAGTCTGGTATGGTTACGTCAAACGCAGTCACAAAGAACTCAAACAAATGGAAGCACTTGGAATCGAACGCACGCATATCCATACGTCCGGTCATGCGACGGTGGACGAACTGAGCCAGTTCGTTGATGCCATCCCTGCCAGACGAGTCATCCCGATTCACCTGGAAGACCGGGA